>DAINQU010000025.1:0-43199 GCA_036742455.1 Steroidobacteraceae bacterium
AATTGGTGGGCCGTGTAGGGATCGAACCTACGACCAATTGATTAAGAGTCAACTGCTCTACCAGCTGAGCTAACGGCCCGTATTCATTACTGCGGTACTGTCGGACGTCCATTCCGGCAGGGCGCGCATTATTCAGTCTATCCACCCCGGACGCAAGCGCCGTGACGAATATATTTCAAACACGAGCCGATGAGATGGGGTGGACGATGGGGCTCGAACCCACGACGGCCGGAATCACAATCCGGGGCTCTACCAGCTGAGCTACGTCCACCACAAACCATCAACTCTTACCCAACACCACCGACCCTCAGGGTCGGATGGCGCGCCCGGCAGGATTCGAACCTGCGACCACCGGCTTAGAAGGCCGGTGCTCTATCCGGCTGAGCTACGGGCGCTCACGCTCCCGACTCCCGAATCGACCGGCTGACCGGATCACGGGAAATCCCCTGATCGTTGGTCGGGGCAGAGGGATTTGAACCCCCGACCCTCTGCTCCCAAAGCAGATGCGCTACCAGACTGCGCTATGCCCCGCCTGTCCGGATCACGGGACCGGCATATTACGAGCGCAACCCGCCCCAGTCAAACGCCATGTGCAATGTCCGCGTCATTTTCGGGAAAAAAAGAACACGCATGACGACGGATGCGAAGCACTTTTGCGGCAAATGACCGCCCGCATCGCAGCGGGCCGGAGTACATTGAATACAGAGCAGGAATAACGTTTTCGTTGTTCCCGAGGAGACGCCTGTGGACGCAGAGAGTGAGCAGCGAATCTACGCCCGGCTCCAAGAGATGGAGAGCGAGATTCACGATTTGAGAGGTGGGTACCTGCTCGTGAACGAGCGGTATACAAAGACCCTCGGCGTGCTGAAACGTCTCACCAGCGCGACGTTGGAGGCCGCGTTGCGCGCGACAACGTCGGCTGAACAATCGGCCGAGGCCTGCAAGAACGCCTTGGCAGCGGCCGTGTCCGCCGCGAGCGCACCCTTGGTAGCCGCCTCCATGGCCGCCGCCACCTCCGCGGGCCTCAGCGCGATCGCAGCGTCCGAAGCCGCCGCCGCAGCGGCCGCGGCATCGGCAGCGGCCGCCGAAGCCGCAGCGATTCAGGCGGAGGAAACCTCGCTACAAGCGTCCGCGGAAGCGGCCAAGGCCACCTTGCGCGCCAGCCTCGCCGCCGCACAGGCCGCGCAAATGGCCCAACAAGCCGTCGCCGCAACCCAGACGCTCACACCGCCGAAGGACACGGCCGGCGAACCGATGCCAACCTGACCCACCATCAACCTAACGGATTTCCGCAAGCCCACCCGGAACACCGTCACGGGAGAGCAGCACCTGCCACAAATGCAGGTCCCGCACCCGAAACGAGGCGGCCGACACCGCCAACCAATAGCGCCACATCCGCCGAAACCGCTCGTCATAGCGAGCAGCCAACTCCGGCCAGTGGCCATCGAAACGGTCGAGCCAAGCCATCAAGGTTCGATCGTAATCGGGGCCGAAGTCATGCCAGTCCTCCACGACGAAGTGCGGCTCCAAGGCGACCGCGATCTCACTGCGCGCAGGGATATAGGAATTCGGAAAGATGTACCGCTCGATCCAAGGATCGTTGCACGCGCGGACCATTCGATTGCCGATCGTGTGCAGCAGAAACAGGCCATCCCGCGCTAAGAGTCGTCGAACGATCTGAAAGTACTCCGCGTAATTTTTGACGCCGACGTGCTCAAACATGCCGAGCGAGTAGATTCGATCGAACGATCCCGTCAGGGATCGGTAGTCTTGGTATTGGATATCCACCGCAAGCCCCTGGCTGCGCTGCCGGCCCGCGATCGCTTGGTTCTTTGAGACGGTGACGCCCACGACCTCTACGCCATGGCGTTCCGCGAAGTACGCCGCTGCCCCGCCCCACCCGCACCCGATGTCCAATACCCGCATCCCGGGTGCCAAGCGCAGTTTGCGAGCCACCAAATCCAATTTGGCGTCCTGCGCCTCCGCCAGCGTTTGCGCCTCCGCCCAGTAACCGCAGGTGTAGATCATCCGCGGATCCAGCATGGCTTGGTAAACGTCGTCACCGACATCGTAATGACGTGCGCCCACGTCAAACGCTCGGCGGATCGACTGGCGGTTCACGACCCACGATTTCAACGAGAGCCACCGCTCCGGCAACGTCGCCATCTGCCGGTCGATGCGCGCTCGCAGCGCCTTCGCTAGCAACTGATCAAGCCGCTGCGCATCCCAATCGCCATCCATGTAGCTTTCGCCAACGGCCAAGGAGCCACCGGTGAGCACGCGCGGGAAAACCCGCGGCCGATGCACTTGCAGATCCCAAGGCCGGGTACCCCCGATCCGGATATCCGCTTCCTCCAACCAATGCTGGATCACATCGGATGGCCGCCAACGCCACAGATTCATCGCTTGAACCGACATGAGAACCCTCCTTGGCTCCCACAGAAGCATCCGATTGTCTGACCGACGCCTCACCGATGCCCGTGCGCGCATCGGCAAACGATCGGTCAGTGCGGTACTCGATACGCTGGGTCCACCGTCATGCCGTGCAGCGGCATCGATCGCGCATGCGCAAGGCGATGCCACCGACCGTCGTGACAATGCCGACATTGGCTGGCGGTAGGGACCGCGGAGAGGCTTAACGCGAGCAACCGATGGATGAACTCCGGCGTCTCCTCACGCTGAGCGCCATCGTCCGACGGACGACCTTGCACCGCGACGACGCGTTCGTCCGAAAGGGCGCACTCGTCGGGCGTGCTGCACACGAGAAACGAGTAGCCGCTACCGCCGTCACGACGCGACGACACGCACGGCGCGTCCTCCGCGCAGCAGCGATCGGGCCCGCAGCCCGTCACCGACAACAACGTGACCCCGAGGGTGAGATCGGCCAGGCGTTTGATCGATGCCGTGTAACAGGACTCGGGCTGCGCATCCACGCCACAGAGACGGAGCCGCTCCGCGGAGTGCGGCTGTAGAAATCGAACCGCAGTACCGCCGCAGAGTCCGGACCAGTAGACCTCCACCAACTCACGACTAATGCCGAGGCGACGGGTGGTCGGTGAAGCGCTCGGCGGTGGGGCACCGTCGGCGAGTGCGATCGGCTCGACCGGATAGATGATCGTCCAGATGAAGAGTGCTCTCATCGTAAATCCCCTGTAGACAGTCCTGCGAGCCGTCACCGTATCATCGGGGCCTGAGCCACCGCCGCTCACGCGCTGACACGAACGGTTCCTCCCTGAATCCGCGGCACAGCTCTCCTTCCGTTGAGCTGCCTATACCGTCCACCCTCTGAGGCCCCGCACGCGTCCGTGCGCGCAGGATCCTCGATTTCGCCTTGAGCACTCTCGTGCGGCCCTGCCTTGCGTCGCGCAATGACCTGCACCGAGTACCGTCCTGGCGCGCGCATCCTGCGCACACCACGACTCCAAGCGCCGAACAGATCGTTGCGACGGACTCCGTTGCCGGACCGAATTCAGCGTCGTGCTGCCGGGAACCTACCCGGACATCCCTGTCGGGGCCTTTCCATCGCAACGATCTGTGATCCAACAGTAGGCCTGGATCGTCCAATCGGTTAGGAATTTATTGCGGTCCGGTAGGATTTTCTGATCACCATAGGCACAAAGGGTGGAGTCGGTACGCGATAACCTACGGCGTGGCTGTGGCAAGCGCCTATATGCATTCGGTTATTTGATCGCGCGCCGACGGACGAATTCAGGCATTGTTTTCACGGAGGGACAACAATAACTTTTTGGAGGCAGTCAACGTGGACGACACTCCAGTCGCACTGTGGATCACGGACAATGCATCGGATGCCACGCCGAAGGCTCGGCTGTTCATGTCGGAGTTTTGCACGCTTCGGGTGGCGCATAAGTTCGACGATCAACTCGACGTGCTGATCGGATCGACCGATTGGTACGCCATTTTCATCGCGATCGACTATCTGTCGATCGATGATTTGCGGCTGATTTCCCATGTACAGACGCGTCATCGCTGCCCACGCGTTGCGTTGATTACCGCACGTCCTTCCACCGATCTGTCCATTTGGGCGATGCAGAACGGCATTCGCCAAATGGGCTTGAAGTCGATGGGCCGCACGGACGCGCGCCAGCTCGCCCAGGCGATGGCCCAGGGAACGGAGCTTGAAGGGGCCACGCATGCACCTGCCGATGCGAAACGCGCAGAAATGCCACTCGAAAGCCGCTTACAGGCGCGCCAGCTCAGCACTCAAAAGTTGCACGCGGTGAAAATGCGCTTCGAAAAGCAGTATCAGGACGGTATCTCAGGCGTTGAAGGCGCCCAACTGCTGCGCTGCTCCGAAAGCTATTTTTCCCGGCAGTTTGCCGCGGAATTCGGCGAGCACTTTGCGCGGTACAAGATGCGCTACCGCATTGAGCGCGCCCAGGAATTACTGTCCATTCCGAGCGTTTCCATTGCCGATGTCGCCTCGGTCGTCGGCTTCACCGATCCCTCGTACTTTTCGCGTGTTTTTCGCGATTTGACCGGCATGACGCCGACCCAATATCGCGAGCAGGCCCAGGCGAACGGTGCCGGGGATCCCCCACCGGACGTTGTGGTGGCGGATGCGACGAGCCACGCGCTCGGCGCCACCGGCACTCGCGCGTAGTCGGCCGTCCACGCCGGGATCACGATTTCCAGGGACGGCAGTTATTCCTCAAGGATTCGAGGGAGTGTCGAAATCCATGTAAGCGCTTACACCACGATCCGTACGGCTTTTGTTCACGGTCAATGCGTCGTTACCACGAGTTGTCGATGTCCTACAGCCCAGGAGGCTCATCATGTACACCCTGCACGTTGTCGTTGCCGAAGCATCCAATGCCCGATTTTATCGCTCGGGCGCACAACCCGATTCCTTGGAACTGATGGAGACACTGGCCAGTCCCGCCGCGCGTAGCCACGAACAAGCGCTGGTGAGCGCCCGGCAAGGGCGTGTCATCAATCGCGGGCTCGGGCACTCCGTTGCGTTTTCGCCCAAGCACTCCGCCCGAGACATTGCGCTGGATCGATTCGCCCGACGGATCGCACGGCGCGTCGGCGCGCTCGGCACCCTAGCACCCGATACCTTCCTCGTCGTCATCGCGGGCGTGCGCCTGCTCGGGCTCATCCGCAAGCATTTGTCGGTGGCCTCGGAACAGCGACTCGTTGCGACGTTGGCGAAGGATTTGGGTCAGTGCGATCACACAGCGCTCGAAACCACCGTGGCGGCGCTCATGACGCAACGCAAGGTGCGACCGCCGCTGCGGCGCGGCGTTGGCAGTACCTCGCAGACCATCCGCATCCATTGAAGCGTCGACGCCCGGTGCCGTGTCGCTCCCCGCACCGCACCGGGATGTGCCGTCGCAACGCGGCCGCGTCGCGTGCGATACTGCGCGTTTGACGCGCGTATCGCGACTTACGAGGGGATCCCCATGACTGCGAGACTGATCGACGGTAAGGCCATTTCCAAGCAATTGAAAGCGGAGGTCCGCGCCGACGTCGAAGCGCTCGTGGCCTCCGGTGGGCGTCGCCCCGGCCTCGCGGTGGTCATCGTCGGCGATGATCCGGCGTCGCACATTTACGTGAAGAACAAGCGTCTGGGCTGTGAAGAGACCGGCGTCTACTCGGTGTCTCACGATCTGCCCGCCTCGACCTCCGAGGCGGATTTGCTCGCCCTGATCGATCAGTTAAACGCGGATCCGCTGATTGACGGCATCCTCGTTCAGTCGCCGCAACCGAAGCACATCGACCCAAACAAGGTGATTGAGCGCATCGATCCGTCGAAGGACGTGGATGGCTTTCACCCGTACAACGTCGGTCGCCTTGCCACCCGCCAACCGCTCCTGCGCCCCTGCACGCCCTACGGCGTGATGATCATGCTGCAGAAAGCCGGCATCGACGTCGCCGGTAAGGACGCCGTGGTCGTGGGTCAGTCGAACATCGTGGGCCGGCCGATGGCGCTCGAGCTCTTGATGGCCGGCGCGACCATCACGGTGTGTCATTCGAAGACCCGCGATCTGCGCGGTGAGGTCGGTCGCGCCGAAATCCTCGTCGTCGGGACCGGCAAGCCCGAGATGATCCCGGGCGAATGGGTGCGTGAAGGCGCTGTGGTCATCGACGTCGGCATCAATCGCTTGCCGTCCGGCAAGATCGTCGGCGACGTCGAATTTGACGGTGCCGCGGCGCGCGCCTCCGCGATCACGCCCGTCCCGGGCGGCGTCGGGCCCATGACCATCGCGACCCTCATGCGCAATACGCTCGAGAGCGCCTTGTTGCGGCAGGGACGCGCAGTGCGATGAGCCGACTCCGCGGGGTCTGCGCCCTTACCCTCGCGTCGCTCGCGCTCTACGGCGCGGCGGCGTGGGGCCGCGGTGGCGGTGGTATGGTCTTCACCTACTACACCATCCCCGGCAAACGCCCGGGGCTCGATAACGTGTGCGTGACGCCCGAACTCACCGTCGGCGCCAAATCAAAAAACATCAACGGCGATGTCATGGAGGTGACCGAATTACTCGGCAAGTCCGCCATGTGTCGTGCCAAAGACAAGCCGATCTTGGCGAAGGTGCAATTGACCCCGTCGGCGGATTTCACCTCGACGCTGAAGATCGGCTTGCCGAAGGACTTCGTCGAGCTACCGTTGACCGACAAGGATCGCTTCGACGGCAAACGGTTCGTCGCGAACAACCGTCACCGCGACATCACGGTCTACGTCTCCAGTTGGAACCGCGCGGGTGCGGTGAACTTCAACACGTGGATCCGCCAGGTGCGACAGAACCAGATCGACGGTAACGACCGCACCTCGTCGACGGTCGAAGAGCTCGACTTCGATGGCATTGAAGCGCGACGCTGGGTCCTGATGGGCGGTCCCGCCAAAGGGATGTTCGCCAAGAAGAAGGCCTGGGTCGACACCTACATCAAAGGCGACAAGGAACTCGTCTGGGTGGAGGTGGCCATCAATGCGGACGACCTCGACAAACACCGCGACGAGATCTATGCCATCTCGGAGAGCGTTTCCGGGTTGAAGGCCGAACCCACCGGCGCGGCAGAGCCCGCACCGTAACGGGCGGGGGCGCCGTCCGCCCCCGCCGGTTTCTCAACGATAGCGCCAGGTGGTCCCGTTCGGACCGTCGTCGAGCACCACGTTACGCGCGAGCAGCGCATCGCGAATGCGGTCGGACTCCGCGAAGTTTCGGGATTTACGCGCCGCCGTGCGCGCCTCGACCAACGCGTCGATCTCGGCGGCGGCCGGATCGACGATCGGCGCGTCCAGCGATTGCCCCGGCAAGGCCTTCAGCCACACGTCGGCCGGCACCGTCAAAATGCCCAGAACCCCGCCGAGATCGATGAGCTCGCCGGCCAATGCCCCGGCCAGCGCCGCGTCGCCGGCCGACTTCGCCACGTTCAAATCGCGCGCCAACGCCAGCAACACGGCCAGCGCCTCCGGCGTGTTGAAGTCGTCGTTCATCGCCTCGGTAAACGCAGTGGTCGCGGCCGAGCGCGCCCCGGCGACGGGCGTCACGTCGCGTAACGCGGTGTACAGTCGCTCCAAGGCGCCGTCGGCTTGGCGTAAATTCTCGTCCGAATAGTTGATCGGACCGCGGTAGTGCGAACCCAACACGAACATCCGCATCACTTCCGGCCGCAACGTCTTCAGCACCTCTCGTACCGTGAAAAAGTTGCCAAGCGATTTGGACATCTTTTCGGCATTCACGTTGACGAAGCCGTTGTGCATCCACGCGTTCACGAACTTCGACCCACAGGCCGCGCAGGTCTGAGCAATTTCGTTTTCGTGGTGCGGGAATTTGAGATCCATGCCGCCGCCGTGGATGTCAAAGTGCTCACCGAGCAGCGACACCGACATGGCCGAGCACTCGATGTGCCAGCCCGGCCGTCCATCGCCCCACGGTGAGGGCCACGCCGGCTCACCGGGCTTGGCTTTCTTCCAGAGCACGAAGTCCAACGGGTCGCGTTTCGCCTCGTTGATCTCGACGCGCGCACCCGCGCGCAAGTCCGCGAGGCGCTTACCGGACAGCTGGCCGTAGCCGTCGAACTTCGCGACCGCGTAAAGCACATCGCCGTCGCTGGCGACGTACGCGTAACCTTTTTCGATCAGGCGCTCCACCATCGCCACGATGGCACCGACATACTCGGTCGCGCGCGGCTCGTGCTCCGGCGACTCGACCCCGAGCGCGCGGCAATCCTCGTGCATCGCCGTAATGAAGCGCTCGGTCAGCGCGTGCATCGGCTCGCCGTTCTCGTTCGCCCGCTGGATGATCTTGTCATCGATGTCGGTGATGTTGCGCACGTGCGTGACGCGATAACCGGCGTAGCGCAGGTAACGACGTACCGCATCAAAGACGACGAGCGAGCGCGCGTGCCCCACGTGGCAATAGTCGTACACCGTCATGCCGCAGACGTACATGCGGACGTGGTTCGGCTCGAGTGTGACCAACGCTTCCTTGCGGCCGGTCAGCGAATTATGAATCTGGATCGTCACAGGCATGTCCTCAAGAGGCGCTCGCGGCCAAGGCTTTGGCAGCCTCGAGCCGTGAACGCAGTGTCGTTGGGTGGAGTAGCGCGAGTACCGGCCGCAATTCCGGTCCCTCCAGCGTCCCCGTCAGCGCGAGGCGCAGCGGTTGGAAGAGTGCTTTCCCTTTCGCACCCGCGCCTTTCCCCGCGTCGATCAGGACGTCGTACCCCGCCTCGCCCACCGCGAGCAGCGCGTCCCAAAACGGCACGCCGGCCGCGGCGACGATCGCCGCGTCGGCTGCGGCCAAGGGCGGTAACGTGTTGTACAAGCGCTCACACCAGCGTTCGGCATCCGCGATCAACAGCACGTTCTTACGAATGGCCGCCACCGTGGCCGCCTCCAAGCCGGGCGGCGTGTGACCGCGGACCCACGGCTCGAGCGCACTGTCCGGGGCCCGCGCCAAGGCTTCGTGCTGCCAATGGTTCAGTTGATGGTCGTCCACGTGCGCCGGCGCATGCCCAAGCGCCGCCACATCGAACTGCGCCGGCATGGCCGCCACGTCGTGATAGCCGTCGGCCGCGCCGGAGTGGCCGAGACGCAGCAGCAGATTCGCCACCGCGCCGGGCATATACCCACGGTCCTTCAAGCCGCGCACGCTCATGGCGCCGTCGCGTTTGGACAATGGCGCGTTATTGGGGCCCACCAGCAACGGCAGATGCCCGTACTCGGGAGGCGTCAACCCCAGCGCCTCGATCAGTGCCCGCTGGCGCGGGGTGTTGGCCACGTGGTCTTCGCCGCGCAGCACGAGCGTGATGCCCATCTCGGCATCGTCGATCGCGTTCGAGGACAAAAACGAGGCGGTGCCGTCGGCCCGGCGCATGACGAAGTCACCCAGGTCGTCCGATCGGAAACTCTGCGGCCCGCGCACGAGGTCGGTCCACTGCAGGCGTGCGCCAACCGGCATCCGGAAGCGCAGCGAGGCGGACCGCCCCTCCGCACGGCGCGCTGCCCGACCGGCCTCGTCCAGATGCGCGCAGCGCCCCGAGTAGCGCGGCGGGCGCTTTTGGCGGATCGCCAACTGCCGCTCGGCCTCGAGTTCCGCTTCGCTGCAAAAGCACGGATAGGCATGCCCTGACGCCTCGAGCCGCGCAAACGCAGCCGCATGCCGGTCGGCACGTTCGGTCTGACGGTACGGACCCGTGCCGTCGTCCCGACCCGGACCGCCGTCCCAGTCGAGTCCCAGCCACCGCAAGTCGTCGATGAGCTCGGCGATCTTTGCGTCGTCGGAGCGCTCGCGGTCCGTATCCTCGATACGCAACACAAAACGCCCCCCCAATCGGCGGGCGTATAACCAGGCGTACAGCGCGGTACGCAGGTTACCGAGGTGGAGGGAGCCCGTCGGGCTGGGGGCAAAGCGGGAAGCAACCGGATTGATCATAGGCTCCAGTATATAATGCCGACCCCACCTTCCATGCGGTTACCCCATGTCACGTCGCGTCTTCAGCACCTGTATCGCCCTGGCCGCTACCCTCGCGGCTACTTTGGCCTTCGCCGGCAAGCCTGCGGACACCAAGGCCGCCGACAAGGCGACCGACAAAGCTGCCGTCACGACCGCGGCGGAGAAGCCCGCGGAGCCGATGCCGACGAAGGTCCGCGTCGACACGAACCTCGGCAGCTTCACGATCCAGCTTGAGCTGGCGCGCGCGCCGCTCACGGTCTCGAACTTCATCGGTTATGTCCGCGACGGTCAGTACAATGGCATCATCTTCCATCGCGTCGTCTCGAACTTCATCGTGCAAGCCGGTGGCTACGACAAGACCATGACGCTGCGCTCGGCCGTCCGCACGGTGGCGAATGAATCGGGCAACGGCCTGTCGAACAAGCGCGGCACGGTCGGCTTAGCCCGCACGGACGCGCCGCATTCGGGCAACGCGCAGTTCTACGTCAACCTGACCGACAACGAAGAACTCGATCCGACCCCGCTGCGTTGGGGCTACGCCGTGTTCGGCAAGGTGATCGACGGGATGGACGTGGTCGATAAGATCGGCAAAGTGCCCACCGGCGCCAGCGGCCCGTTCCCGAAGGACGTGCCACTCGATCAGGTCGTGATCGAATCCGTCACCCCGCTGCCCTGAACCGGCTTTGCACGCCCTCGTCGTCTCGGACTTACACATCGACGCCACGCACCCGGCCATCGGTCGGCAGTTCGTGGCGTTTCTCGAGGGCGAAGCACGCGCCGCCGAGGCGCTGTACATACTCGGCGATCTGTTTGAGACGTGGATCGGCGACGACGACCGCGATCCGCATCGGCAGGACGTGCTCGCCGCGCTGCGGCGACTGACCGCCGCGGGCGTACGCCTGTACGTGATGGCGGGCAACCGCGACTTTCTCTACGGTCAGGTGTTCGAACGCGCCACGGGCGCAACGGTGTTGACCGACCCCACGCTGGTCACACGCTACGGCCGCACGGTGTTGTTCACCCACGGCGACGCGCTGTGCACGGACGATGCACCCTACCAACGCCTGCGCGCGATGGTGCGTGACCTGGCGTGGCAGCGGGTCTTTTTGCGCCTGCCGCGAGCCACCCGCGAGTGGCTCGCGAGCGCCGCGCGGGCCGGCAGCAAAGAGCACACCGCGCAGCAATCGCACATGCTCATGGACGTGAATCCCGAGGCCGTCACCTCGGTGTTTCGGGCAGCAGATGTCGACACGCTGCTGCACGGGCACACCCATCGCCCGGGCATCCACTCGTTCGTGCTGGATGGACGGCCGCGCACACGGATCGTCACCGGCGATTGGACGCACGCGGCGAGCGTCGTGATTTGGGACGCCGCGGGACTTCGACTCGAGACGCGCGCGCGCGACTAGCGCCTTACGCGACGATCGCGAGCGCTACGGCGATCAAAATGCCGACGGCGGTGGCCCCGAATGAAAGCGGAAATTCGGATCCGGACGGGTACACAGATCCGCTTCAACCTCGGCGAGGCGCTGCACGTGGGCGGCCAGATCCAACCCGTGCTGCTCGGCGTGCGCGCTCGCCATCTGCGCGTACAAGTGTGTGTGCCGCGCTTCAGCCGCTTCGAGACCGTGATAGAACGTCGCCACGTCCTCCGGTAAGCGCGGGATCAAGCCCGCAAATCGTTCCGAGGAACGACCCTCAATCAACTGCCCACAGATCAACAGATCCAGCTTGCGCGCCGGCTCGTTGGAACTGAGCGCGCGGCGCAACTCGCCGGCATAGCGTCCGGGCGCCATCCGCGCGTACACGACGCCACGGCGTTTCATCAGGGCGAGGACCTGTTCGTAATGACGCAACTCTTCCCGCGCAAGGCGCGCGAGCGCGAGACCCAAACCCGTGTCATCGGCATAGGCGAACATCAGACCTAACGCCGTCGATGCCGCCTTTTTTTCGCAGTTCGCATGATCCACGAGCAGCATCTCGAGCGAGCGCTCGGCCTCATCGAACCATCCCGCCGGCGTCGCCGCGAGCAACATCAGAACCCTCCTTCCAATCGGTCCATCGCCTCGAGCAAAGCTTCCGCGTTCGGATATCGATCGTCGGGCTTTTTCGCCACGAGTCGCTCCCACAACGGGCTCCAGCGCGCGTGCTCCACCGGCAGCGCCGGGATCGGCGCGTGCGTATGTTGCCAAATCACCGCCATCGGCGTCGCCGCCAAGTACGGCTTACGGCCGGTCAGCAATTCGTAGAACATGATCCCGATGCTGTACAAGTCGGAGCGCGCATCGGTGGCTCGGCCGTGGCCCTGCTCCGGACTCATGTAGTACGGTGTTCCGAAGATTTCGCCGGATCCGGTGATTTCCGACTCGAGCGCGAGTTGTTTGGCCAAGCCAAAATCGATCAAGGCGAGCGAGCCGTCCTCGCGCAGCATGACGTTGCCCGGCTTCAGATCCCGGTGCAACACGCCGACGCGATGGATAGCGCCGAGGGCCTCGGCCATCTGCCGCAGCAAGCGCGGCGCCCGTGCGGCCATCCGGCCGCGGCGCAGGCTGGAGCGCATATCCCCGGCCGGGAAATACTCCATCTGCAGATAGGCGTGGTCGTCCGCCACGCCAAGCGCATAGATCTTCACGACGTTCGGGTGATCAATGCGTCGGATGATGTCGTATTCCTGCAAGAACCGATCGAAGGTCCCTGGCTTGTCGCCCAGATCCGGTATGTGCCGCAGCAACTTGAGCACGACGATGCGCCCTTCCCGCTCGCTTTCCGCGAGGTACACCGTCGACAGTGCGCTCTGCGCCAGGGGTCGCACGCAGCGCAGCCCTTTGATGACCGTGGTCCCAAACCGATAGGCCGACTGCGCCTCGGGGCTCGCCCGAAAGGCGGTGCGCACGCGTTGCTGCAGCCGTGCGGCGTCTTTGATCAGATTGACGAAGGCGCGATTACCGATCTTGCGCTTGACGATCGAGCCGTAGGCCCCGGCTTCGATCGCGGCCTGCGCGCGGACAGGATCGGTGGCCGCAATGAGGTGAATAATCGGCGGGAACAGCACCCGCTGACGGTACTCGCGGATCCATTCCAAGGCGTCCGCACCGCCCGGCCGATCGTCCATCAACACGACGTCATAGCCTGCCGCATGAAATTCTCGTGCCAGCGGTCCGCGCTCGGCGGCGACGTGCGCGACCACCTCGAGTTGATCGTCGCCGATGGACAGGTGGTGCGTCAGCAGCGCCCGCTCCTGCGCGTCGTCCGCGATCAGCAGCACTCTCACGCCACACCCCGGACGGGTGCGTCGGTGCGCGCCCGCCAGGCGAGCACGATGTCGCCCACGTTCGTCGCCGTGGGTCCCGTGTACACCAGATCGCCGCTGGCGGCGAGGCACGGGCCGGCGTTCGCCGCGGCGAGGCTCGCCGCGGCATCGAAGCCGTCGGCCGCCGCCCGAGCAACGGTGCCACCGTCGATCAGTGCACCGGCGTCGGTGCTCGCGCCGTCGATGCCGTCGGTGCCCGCCGCGAGCAGCGCCACGCCCGGCCGACCCGCCACGGCCAACGCCGCCGACAGCGCCAACTGCTGACACCGCCCACCGACACCCGGCCGCGGCGGCAACTGCACGGTGGTCTCGCCGCCGGCCACGAGCAGATCGGCGGTGCCGTGTGCCAGCCACGCGGCCAAGTCCCGACCCGCCGCCACGGCGAGCCCTTCGACGCGCGTCGGCCAATGCTCGACGGTATACCCCTCGGCTCGCGCCTCGGTGTCGACGGCCGCCAAGGCCTGCGCGAGCGACCCGACCAGCACGGTGGGTAAAGTGGCGCCGCGCGGCGCGTCGATGCGCTCAAAACAGCGCCGTAATGCGTCCGGCAAATCCGCCGGCAGCGGCGTCTCCGCCCCCGGTGACATCGCCACCAAGCCGGAGCCCACGACCGACGGGTCATCGCCCGGCACGTCCGACAACACAAACGCCTGCGCCGGCCGATGCGCCAAGCGCGCCGCCAAGCGTCCGTCCTTGAGGGCCGATAGGCGTCGGCGCAGCCCGTTCAGCGTCGCAATCGGGACGTCACGGGCAAGGGCCCATTCGGTGAGCGCCTGCACATCGGCGAGTGTGACGCCGGGCAGCGGCTGCTCGACGAGGCTGGACGCGCCGCCCGAGACGAGCACCCAGACCGGCAAGTCCGCCGGCAACGCCGCAAGAAACTGATCGAGCGCTTCGCCCGCCGCGAGGCTGCGCGGTCCCGGCACCGGGTGGTCGCCCACGCAGATCTGCGTGGGCGGATCGGCGTCGACCGCCGCGGCCGCGTCGCTCGTGACCGCAAAGGCACGCACGCACTGCGCACCGAGCACGGCTCTCGCACCGGCGAGCATGGGCAACGCCGCCTTACCGATCGCAATCACGGCGGTGTCGCCGCGCACGCGGTCGCGCGCCGCACGCGCCATCGCAGCCTCGCCGTCGACGGCGCGCAACGCCGTCTGATACAGCGCCAGCAGCAGGGCACGGCCGGGCGCAGACCCGTCCGGCGTCGATGTCTCAGGCCGTAACACCGGCGTGCATCGTGGAATCGGTGCGCCCGTCTTCGCGACGACGCGCCTTGGCATCGTCGGAACGCTCGCGCGCGAGGCGCGCAAAATACGCCGGCCCCACGTCGCCGGTGACGTACTGACCGGAGAAGCACGACGTGTCGAACTGACCGATTCGCGCTTTGTCGTGCCGTACGGCCGCGACCAGATCGTCGAGATCTTGATACACGAGCCAATCCGCACCGATCGCCGCTGCCACCTCGGCGTCGGTACGACCCGACGCCACGAGTTCGCTCTCGGCCGCCATGTCGATGCCGTACACGTTCGGGTAGCGCACCGGCGGCGCGGCCGAGGCGAAATACACTTTGGCCGCGCCCGCTTCACGCGCGAGCTCAATAATCTGCGCGGAGGTGGTGCCGCGCACGATCGAATCGTCGACGAGCAGCACGTTGCGACCGCGGAATTCGAGCGGGATGGGATTCAGCTTCGAACGGACCGACTTCTTGCGCTGCTCTTGGCCGGGCATGATGAAGGTGCGACCGATGTAGCGGTTCTTGACGAAGCCTTCGCGGAACTCAATCCCCAACTCGAGCGCCAATTGCATGGCGCTGGTTCGGCTCGTGTCCGGAATCGGAATCACCACATCGATGTCGTGATCGGGCTTCAGACGGCGGATTTTCTCGGCCAGCTTTTCGCCCATGCGCATCCGCGCTTTGTGGACCGAGATGTTGTCGATAATCGAGTCGGGACGCGCGAAGTACACGTACTCGAACACGCACGGCGTGTGCGGCAAGCTCGGTGCGCAGCGCGCACTGTGCAATCCACCGCTCTCTTCGATGTAAACGACTTCACCGGGTTCGACGTCGCGGACCAGTTGGAAACCGGCCAGATCCAGTGCCACCGACTCGGAGGCGAGCATCCACTCGGTCCCGAGCGACGTAATGCGTCGCCCCAACACCAGCGGTCGAATGCCGTTCGGATCGCGAAAGCCAAAGATGCCGTGACCCATCAGCAGGGTGACCACGGCATAGGCGCCGCGCACGCGCGCGAAGACGCGACCCATGGCGGCAAAAATCTGCTCCGGCGTCAGGTGCGACCCCTCTTCGCGCTGCAATTCGCTGGCGAGGATATTGAGCAGCGCCTCGGAGTCCGAACTCGTGTTGAGATGCCGTTTTTCGCCGCGCCACAGCGCCTCCACCAACTCGTTCGTGTTGGTGAGGTTGCCGTTGTGCGCCAGACCAATGCCGTACGGCGCGTTCACGTAAAACGGCTGGGCCTCGGCCGAGCCGTCGTTGCCGGCGGTGGGATAGCGCACGTGACCGATGCCGACGTTGCCCACCAACTGCAGCATGTGGCGCTGTTGGAAGACGTCACGAACGAGGCCGGAATCCTTGCGCAGAACCAGGTTCCCCTGGTCACACGTCATGATGCCGGCGGCGTCCTGGCCGCGGTGCTGGAGCACCGTGAGCGCATCGTAAATGCGCTGATTAACGGGGGAATGGCCGACGATGCCGACAATGCCGCACATGGATGTGTAACTCTCCGCTGGATGCGCCGCAGGGGCGCGTCGTCTTAGAAATCTGAATCGCTGCCCGGTTCCGCCAGGGCACGCCGCGCCAGTTCGCGCGACTCACCGCCCATGCTTTCCAGCCAACCGGCCACATGGACGGCATACCCCACGTAATGGGAATGCCGCCACCACGGCTCGCCGTCGAGTCTCAAGTGCAAACCCAGCAATGCACCGAAACCGCAGATGACGATGCCGCGGACGAGGCCAAACAGGAAACCGAAGATGCGATCGACCACGCTCTGGCCGCCGGCGGTGTGGGTGATCCACGCCAGCACATGCCCGGCGAGCGCGCCGACCAGCAACACCACGACGAAAACGATGGCGCGGGCCACCCACGCTTTCTCCAACGGCGTTTCCAAAATGCCGCCGAGATAGGGGTGCAAAAACCCGGAAAAGCGCCAGGCGACGAACACCGCCACCAACCACGTCACGAGGGCAACGACCTCGCGCACCAACCCACGAATCGTGCCGATGACGATGGAGAGCAGCAGCACGGCAAAGAGGACGTAGTCGACACCTTGCATCGGGGTATCCGCAAGCCGGCCCGTTCAGGGCGATGCGCGGATTTTAGCCGAAAGCCGCGTCGGCCACAGCGTCGTTCGTCATTGCGCCGGGGCGACCGTGCCTTTGTGACCATCGGCCGCCAACCGCTCGGCGATGCGCTCGACGCGGTCGTGATCTTGCTCGGGTCCCACGCGCACGCGCCAGAGCACCTTGCCACCGCCGCGGTACTGCGACACGAAGGCTTTGTACTTGTGGGCGGTCAGATCGTGCGCCAACTTTTCCGCATTTTCTTTGGCCGCAAAACTGCCCAACTGGACCACCCAGCCGCCGGAGGCGTCCACGGGCGTCGACGGCGGCGCCGGTTTCGGCACCGGCTTTGCGACCGGCGCGGCCTTCGTCGGTGCCGGCGCTTGGGCAACGCTGGGCGGGATCTTCTTGGGATCGGCGGCGACGGTCGAAGCGGGTTTTGCCGCGCCGGGTGCCGGTTTTGCGCTGCCCGGTGCCGGCTTCGCGGCAACGGACTCCACGGGGGCCTTGGCGGCCGGCTTCGTGCCTTTCGCACCGGCACCGGGGCCCGTGGCGGCCGCAGGCGCGGGCTCCGCGTGCTCGGCCTTCGCGGGGTTGGGTGTCGCTGCCGCGACCGGGGTGGCCGGTGTGCTCGGTGCGGGGGTGTTCGTGGCCGCGGCCGCGGGCGAGGCCCCGGGCGCCGCCGGTGCCGGTGTGCCGGCGGCGGCCGGCAACCCACTGGCCGGCGACGGACTGGCGCTCGCCGATCGCGTGGCGGGGTTGGGCAACGCCGGCGCCGGCAAGACGGTCGGCGCGACGCGGACCGCGCCCGGCGCGGCCTCCTCCGCGGTGGCGGCGTCCGACGCCGACTCCGCCGGGTTGTTCGGGCCTGCCGCGGGTGGCGACTCGGACGGAGCG
This sequence comes from Steroidobacteraceae bacterium, assembly GCA_036742455.1. GTDB lineage: Bacteria > Pseudomonadota > Gammaproteobacteria > Steroidobacterales > Steroidobacteraceae > CAIKZZ01. Next base: position 17,431 of record DAINQU010000025.1, read on the forward strand.
ACCGCGGCGCCTTGCGGCTGGGTGAGGTCGATGTGACCGACCGTCACCGCGGCATCGTCCGGGGCGGTCGTCGCCGGCTGCCGCGGACCGGTGAGCAGGGACGGCACAACGAGCACCACGAGAGCGACAAGCACCACGGCGCCGAGTAAGCGTTCTTTGAGCTGTGCGTCCATCACGCCGATCCTTGTAGAGACTGCCGTCGAGTATAGACGCGCGGCCGCTTACGAGCGGTCACGTCGCCACTGCAAGGCCGGTGCAACGGTGTGGAACGAGCCAAACACGACCACGCGATCGCCCGGTTGGGCGTGCGCTGCGGCGCGTTCGCAGGCCGCTTCGATGGACGCGGTGGCCGCGACGGGCGCGACCAGCAGCGGCGACCACAGCGCCGCGAGCGCGGCCGCCGTCCGGCCCCGTTCGCCGTCCAAGGGCACGGTCAATACCGTGTCCTCGGCGCGCACGGCCGGCGCGAGGATGCGCGCCACGAGCGCCGCGTCCTTATCGATGAGCATGCCGGCAATGTAGACGGTCCGCCCCGCGCCGCGCCGCTCAACGAGCGTCTCGGCGAGGACCGCCGCACTGCCCTCGTTGTGCGCGACGTCGAAGACCCACTCGACGGGCCCTTCGATCACTTGGTAGCGACCGGTCAGTTCCACGCGACCGAGCCCCGCCGCCACCTCGGCGGCCGACGGCAAGGCCTCTAGCGACTCGAGCGCCGCCAAGGCCGTCGCGGTGTTGCCGTACTGCGCGTTGCCGGCGAGTCGCGGCGTCGGCAGACCGGTCAGCGTCTGCGCAAGCCCCACGTAATCAAAACCACCGGGATAGCGGACCGAGCGAAATTCCGTTCCGTAGCGATAGAGTCGCGCGCCGATCTCGGCGGCGTGTGCGGCCAGCGACGCAGGCATGTCGGCGCTGCCCAAGATCGCCGGTCGGTGCGCACGGAAAATCCCGGCTTTTTCCCGGCCGATCCCTTCGAGGTCGGAACCGAGGTAGTCGACGTGATCCAAACTGATGGACACCACGACCGCACAATCAGGGTCCCACGCATTGATCGCATCCAAGCGACCGCCCAACCCCACCTCCAGCACCCACAGATCAAGGTCCTGCAGGCGGAACGCCAGCAGCGCCGCGAGGGTGCCGTACTCGAAGTACGTCAGTCGCACGTCGCCCCGCACCGCTTCGATGCGTTCAAACACCTCGCACAGGAAGGCGTCGTCGATCTCGCGCCCGTCGATGCGGATGCGCTCGGTGTAACGGATGAGGTGCGGCGATTGGTAAAGACCGACGCGCCGTCCCGCGGCGAGCCCGAGCGCTGCGATCGTCGCAGTGACCGAGCCCTTGCCGTTCGTGCCCCCGACCGTGATGACCTGCTCGCGGCCTCGCGACAGACCCAGTCGCGCGAGCATCTCGGTCATGCGACCGAGACCGAAGTCCATGACCGAGGGATGCAGGCTCGACTGGTAGTCGAGCCATTCCTCCAAGGACCGTGGGGTCACGCGCCGGCGGCCCGGGCCGGCGCCTTCAGGAACAGACGCAGCAAATTGGAGATCCGATCGCGCTGGTCGCGACGATCAATGATCAAGTCGACCGACCCGTGCTCCAACAGGAACTCGGACCGCTGGAATCCCTCGGGCAGCGTTTCCCGAACGGTTTGCTGAATCACGCGAGGACCGGCGAAGCCGATCAGCGCGCGCGGTTCGCCGACGTTGATGTCGCCGAGCATGGCCAAGCTCGCCGACACACCGCCGGTGGTGGGATCGGTGAGCACCGACACGAACGGCAAACCGTCCTCGGCGAGGCGCGCCAGCGCAGCGCTGGTCTTGCCCATCTGCATGAGCGAGTACAGGCCTTCCTGCATTCGCGCGCCACCGCTCGAGGAAAAGCAGATAAACGGCATGCGGAACGTCCGGCAGTGCTCGACGGCACGCACGAATTTCTCGCCGACGACGCTGCCCATCGAACCGCCCATGAAACGGAATTCGAACGCGGCCGCGACCACTTCCAGACCGGTCAGGGTGCCGGCCATGACGATCAGGGCATCCTTCTCGCCGGTGGCTTTCTGGGCGGCGATCAAACGATCTTTGTAGCGCTTGCTGTCGCGGAACTTGAGCGGATCTTCCGGCTGGATCGTGGCCGCCAGCTCGCTCGCGGAGCCCGGATCCAAGAATCGCTTCAGACGCTCGCGCGCATCGATACGCATGTGGTGCGCGCATTTCGGGCACACCGACAGATTGCGCTCCAGCTCGGCGCGGTACAGCACCGCATCACAGGCCGGGCACTTGATCCACAAACCTTCCGGCACCGAGCGCGTACGCCGTTCGGTCGTAATGCGGGACGGGATGATCTTCTCGAACCAGGTCATCGCTCACCTTCACGAGGCGGTAAAGCGCTGATGATAGCCGATTGGCCGGCCCCCGCCCCCTCCGGTACACCCGCGCCGTAGGAATATCGAACCGACTGGAAGTAGAGTCCGGCGGCCGGCGCTGTCACGCCCGCCTGCGTGCGGTCCCGCGCCGCCAACAAAGCGGCGATCCAACTGGGCGGTTCGCTGCCCTCGCCGACCACCAAAGCGGCCCCGACGATGTTGCGGACCATGTGGTGCAAGAACGCATTGGCGGTGATGTCGAGCACAATCAGCGGCCCTTGCCGCACCACACGGATGGCATCGAGGCGGCGGACGGTCGAGACCGACTGACACTCGGCGGCGCGAAACGACGAGAAATCGTGTCGACCCACGAGGCACTGCAGGCTCTGGTGCATCCGCTCGGCGTCCAATGGCGCATGCCGCAGACAGGCGCGCCCTGCCCAGAGGGCCGAACGAACCGGGGCGTTCAGGATCAAGTACCGGTACGAGCGGTTCATCGCCGCGTAGCGCGCGTGAAACCCGTCAGCGACCGCACGGGCCCAATTGATGGAAATATCGGGGGGCAGGTAGCGATTCGCGCCCAACACCCAGCCGCGCTCGGAGCGCACCGACGGGGTGTCGAAGTGAATCACCTGCCCGGTGGCGTGCACGCCCGTGTCGGTACGTCCGGCGCAGGCGGTCACGACCGGATGGTCCGCCACCAACGACAGCGCCCGCTCCACCTCCGCTTGCACGGACGGCAGGACGAGTTGCCGCTGCCAGCCGGCGTAGGCGGTGCCTAGGTATTCGAGTCCAACCGCAATACGCACGCCGGGCTCAGCCCGGCAGCGTCTCAAGGATGCGCTGCGCCTCGCTCTTTTGAGACGGGCTGCCCTCGCTCATCACCTCATCGAGGATGGCGCGCGCGCCGTCGGGATCGCCCATGTCGAGGTACGCACGCGCCAAGTCGAGCTTGGTGCCTACCTCGGAGAGGGTGACCGGGTCGAGATCGGGCAAATCGAGATCGTGGATACGGGAACGGCTCACGTCATCTTCCGGCAGATAGTCGTCCGCATCCGCGTGCACCGCGGGTGGTTGGACGTGAAGGCCTGTCGCAACGAGGTCCGTGGCGAACCGGCTGCGATCGAGGCCTGGCTGGGCCAGGGTGTCATCCTGGAGTGCACGCGCCAGATCGTCGAGATCGAACTCAAGGGGCTCGTCGCCCAAATTCAACTCGTCCATGCGCAACCCGGCGATCGAGGCGCGGTGATCCGACTCCGGCAGCGCGCTCGAGGGCACGATCGGCACGGCCGCGGTCGGATGGATCGAGTCGTCATCCACGTCCGACAGAACGATGTCCTCGGCATCGGGGGTCGCGGCGACGGACGGCGGCGGCTCGGTCGCACCCGGCGTCGGCTCGACGCTCGACGCGGTACTCGACCAGTGCTGCTCGAGCAATCGTGACGCTTCCGCAAGGAGCGCGTCCGCCGACTCATCGTCGTCCGCCGGCGTCGCGGTCTCCGCAATGGAGGGCATCCGCGCTGTCAACGAGTCTTCGTCGTGCAACGACGGCATCAGTCGCGTCGGCTCCTCGGCGAGGCGCGGCGCGAGCACCGTGTCGGTGCGCGTCGACGCGTCGGCCGGCAATGCCTGTAGGACATCGTCGGGGATGCCGAGGTCCTCAAGATCAATCTCCGAGGTCGTCTCCATCGGCTGCGCCGCGGCCGGCGCTGCGGGCGTTGGCGCCGACTCCGTGCCGAACCCGTGCGCGCCCGGATCGAGCGTGGCCGACAAATCGAGGAGATCGCGCTCGAGTTCCAGGTGGAAGTCGGACGCGCCGGTCGCGCCGATAGCCCCGGTCGCACCGTCGGGAACCAGCGTATCGCCGCCGGCGATTTCGAGGTCCAAGCCGCCGAGCGCGAGGCCCCCGTCCAAGTCCAAATCCATCGGCACGGCCGAGTCCAAGCGGCCCGCAAAGAGCGGATCGTTGGGCGCAATCTGCCGACCCATGACGGCCACGCGATCCCACGCGGCCGCGTCGAGGGCCCCGCGGTCGAGCGTGCGCGCGGCGTCGAGGAAGGCCGCCGTGTCACCGGCCACGAAATACACTTCCAGCAACTTCAGCGACAGATCGCTGCGCGTCGGATCGAGCTCGATGGCGAGCTTCAGGATGTCCGCCGCTTGGGTGTACAGGCCGTAGGCGATGTGGAAATCCGCCTCCGCCAACGGGTCCATGTGATGCAGCGTGATCGACGACTCGGCACCGAGTCGGCTGTCGAGGGGCGGACTGCCCGGCGTCGCCGAGTGCGGTATCGCCTGGGTCGTCAGCGCGTTGAACGGCGGGGGTTGGTACTCGCCCGACTCGTCGTCGTGCTCAGTGACTTCGATGCGCTGACGGGCGTCCGCCTCCGAGCGCGGGGTGGCCGACAGCCGCGGGTGCGTCTGCAGCGGATCGCCGTCCATCGGGTGCGGCGTCCCCCAGTCCGGGGTGGCGGCAGCGTCGGTCTCAGGCTCCGCGTTGCCCGCGCGCTGACGGGCGCGCCACTTCAACCCAATGAGCGCGAGCAACAGCACGCCGAGCGTGCCGCCAATCAACGTCAGCGCGTTGTCCATCAACACGTCGAGCAGGCCCGGCTCGCTCACCGGCGGCACCGGCGTACTGGTCAGCTTACGCGGGGCCACGGGTGCGGTCGGGACACTCGACGGCGACGGCACCGGAGCGGCCGCGGTGGCCGGGGCGGCGGTGACCGGCGCCGGTGTCGGCGTCGGTTCCGATGCCGGTGCCGGTGCGGGAGTCGCGACGGGCGCCGGCGTGGATTTCGGGGTCTTCTGGGCCAATTCGGCCTGCAAGCGCGCCAATTCGGCGTTCTTCAGTTCGAGCAGTCGGCGCACCTCGGCCATCTCGGCCGTGTTCGACCCGGTGCTGGCAGCCGATGGGGCGCTGCCCGGTTCGGTCGTCGCGGCGGCCGGCGGGTTCTTCGGCACCACCAAGCGCAAGCGCGCCTCGCTGTGGCCTTCCTTCCACGCGCCGACCTGGCGGTGCACTTCCGTCGTCGCCTCGTCAACGCCGAGCTGCGACCATTCGGATTTGGGCGACAGCCGCAGCAGCGCACCCCGGTGGAGGCGATTGATATTGCCGTCGAAGGCCGACGGGTTGGCACGGAAGGTGGCAACCAAGGCACGGTTCACGTCGGCCGCAGCCGAATACCCCTGTGCACGCACCACCGAGGAGAGGGTTTCGCCCGCGACGACGCGGTGTTCCGAGGCGGTCGTTGGCACCTCCGCGGTGGCGGTGACCGCCGCCGGCGCACGCTCAATCGCGCCGGCCGAGGCGCCACTCACGCCACTCGCCGGCGCCAGGGTCGGCGTCGGCGCCGTGGGCTGTGCCTCAAACACGGGCGGATCGATCAGCAGCGTGTATTCGCGGACCAAATGGCCGCGCGGCCAATCGACCGCGACCAAAAACGTCACAAAGGGTTCGGTCACCGGTTGCGTCGAGCGGACGTCGACCTGCAGTCGGCCGGACGGATCGCGCGAGACACGAAAATTCAGATTGGACAGGAAGGCCGGACGGTCGAGATGCAAGCGCTCAAACGCGTCGCGCGGCGCGAGCGTCACGGTCAGGTCTTTGAGGTCGTCGGCCGACGCGGCCAACACGGGAATGTGCGCGTTGAGCGGCTGATTGAGGCGCGAAATGACCTCGGCTTCACCCAAACCCAATGCGCCGGCCGCCGCGGGCAGCAGGGCAGCAAGGATCAAGGCCAGACGCTTATTATCAACCATCAGATACCCCGCGTCGCCACCCCTGCACATCCCCCTCGTCGGGTACGGATGCGCGATCGGCGACGCCTCACAGCAAAAACGACCATCCACGGATTCCCATGGCGCGTGCTTGGCCGGCCATTTGACGGAATATAGCCTAGCGCAGCCGAGACCATCAAAAATACGATTCGGTCACAGGATCCGTGCGCGCGACCGTAGCCGATCCGCCGCCTCGGAACGACGATCTGCATCACAGCGTTGGACGAACGACGGCCAAAAACAGGCGGCCAGGGCCGCCGCGGCAAACGCCACCCCGCCGAGAAAGGCCGCCGCCGGCGAGACGCGCTCGTACAGCGCGCCGGCAACGAGGCTGCCCACGATGCCACCGACACCCGAACCCGCGGCGGCCAGGAGCGCTTGCGAGCGCCCCGCAGCCCCCGGCGGTGCAAAACGCGCGGCCAAGACGACACTGCAGGCCTGAAACAGACCAAAACAGGCCGCATGGCTCAGTTGGGCCACGGCATTCCAGGCCACCGACTCGGGCACCGCCGCCACCACCGCCCAACGCACGACGGTGATACCGATGGACAGCACGAGCAAGCGGTCGAGCGGCACCCGCGCCAAGATGCGCGGCGACAGCCAAAACAAGCCGATCTCCGCCACGACCCCCGCCGCCCAGTACAGGCTGATCAACCGTTCCGGGTAGCCGTAATGGCGCAGGAAAATGGTGTAGAAGCCGTTGAAGGCCCCAAAACTGGCAATTTGCAGGAACGCAATCAGGAGCAGAACGCGGGTCGGACCGTCCGCCAAAATGCCCGCGAACCCACCGCCGGTCCGGACCGACGGCCCACGGTGCCCGCCGACCTTGGGCAACGTCAGGAACGTCAGCACCGCGACCGCATGCCCGAGCACCAAGGCCACCGGGATGACGCCGTCCCCCACCCGGGGGATCAGGGCCCCAACCGAAAGGACCATGACGACGAAGCCGATCGACCCCCACAGCCGCAAACGCCCGTACTGCGACCGGTCGGCGCCGAGCCGCTCAAGCACGACCGTGTCGAGCGCCGGGAGTGTGGCCGTAAACGCCAAACTGTACAGGGCGATCGACACGGCAATGGCCCACGGCGACCGCGCAAGGCCGGCGCACAAGGCCGTCACGCCGGCCAGTACCGCGCCGGCGACCAGCACCCACTTACGCTCGGCGGCGCGGTCGACCCACCCTCCCCCGATCAACGGCGAGACGATGCGGACGGTATTGAAGATCGCGAGCACCCCGCCGATCGCCGTGGCCGCAAGACCGAGGCCCGCCAAGTGCGCGGACCAGTACGGCATGAAGACACCAAAGGCGGCGTAGTAGGTGAGGTACGCCGCCGCAAAGGGACGATCGGCCCGACGGATCACACGTGACCTGGAATCACCGGCGTCGGGCACACCACGTCGGCGTTCTGGCCGCGCTGGCGCAGATAATGATCCATGAGGACGATGGCGAGCATGGCTTCGGCGATCGGCGTCGCGCGCAGTCCCACGCAGGGGTCGTGCCGCCCCGTGGTCACGACGTCCACGGTTTCGCCGGCGACGTTGATCGTCTCGCCCGGCACTTGAATGCTGGACGTCGGTTTCAACGCAATCGAGACCACCACGTCCTGGCCCGAGGAGATGCCCCCGAGGATGCCGCCGGCATGGTTCGAGGCAAAGCCCTGCGGCGTCATGAGATCCCGCCCTTCGCTGCCCTTCTGACGCGCCACGGCAAAACCGTCGCCAATTTCGACGCCTTTCACGGCGTTGATGCTCATCATGGCATGCGCAATGTCGGCGTCGAGGCGATCAAACACCGGCTCGCCGAGTCCCACCGGGACACCGCGCGCGATGACCGTCAGCCGCGCGCCGACCGACTCGCCTTCGCTGCGGATCTTCCAGAGATACTCTTCCAACGCCGCGACGCGCGACGGATCGGGGCAGAAAAACGGGTTGTCGTAGGCCGACAGCGGATCCACCGGATCCAACGTGAACGGGCCGATCTCGGTCAAATAGCCGTGGATCTGGATCCCGAGACGCTCTGCCAAATACTTCCGGGCGATCGCACCGGCGGCCACCCGCATGACCGTCTCGCGCGCCGAGGAGCGCCCGCCGCCGCGGTAATCGCGAAAACCGTACTTCTGTTCATAGGTGTAATCGGCGTGGCCCGGCCGAAACCGATCTTTGATCTTTTCGTAGTCGCGCGAGCGTTGGTCGGTGTTCTCCACCAATAAGCCGATCGGCGTGCCCGTGGTGCGCCCCTCAAACACCCCCGACAGGATCTGCACCTGATCGGGCTCTTTGCGTTGACTCGTGTGGTGGGAGGTCCCGGAGCGCCGACGCTCCACATCGGTCATCAGATCGGCCGCCGTCAGCGCGAGCCCCGGCGGGCAGCCGTCGACGATCGCGCCGAGCGCCGGACCGTGGCTTTCCCCAAAAGTCGTGACCGTGAAAAGTCGTCCGATCGTATTGCCCGACATGCCTAGTCCATCCTCAACAAGAACACCCCACCGCCACCGTGCTCGAATTCGAGCCACAGGAACGGCGTCTGCGGCCACGCCGCAGCGACCGCCTCGTCCGTATCGCCCACTTCGACCACCAAGATGCCACCCGGCGCGAGACGCGCCGACATGCCCTCTAAGATCCGCCGGACATGGTCCAAGCCCTCGGGCCCCGAGTCGAGACCCAACGCCGGTTCGTGGCGATATTCCGCCGGCAACGCCGCCACGACCGCGGTCGGCACGTAGGGTGGATTGGAGACGATGATATCGTACCGGCCCTCGGGCAACCCGTCGTAAACGTCCGCGAGCACGGGCTGCACCCGCCCCGCGAGGCCGTGGTGGGCAATGTTGTCGCGCGCCACCTGAAGTGCAGCCGCGGAAATATCCGCGGCATCCACCGTCGCCGCTGGAAACGCGTGCGCGCAAGCGATCGCAATGCAACCGGAGCCCGTGCCGATATCGAGGATGCGCTGCACCCGCGTCGGATCGATAAAGGGCTCGAACCGCGCGGCGATCAACTCGGCGATCGGTGAGCGCGGCACCAGCACCCGCGGGTCGACGCGCATCTCGTGGCCGGCGAACCAGGTCACGCCGGTCAGGTAGGCGGACGGCAAGCGCTCCTCGATCCGGCGACGGACCCACTCGCGCAGCACGCGACGCGCCGCGAGGTCGAGTTCCACGTCGTAGGCCGCCGGAGCGTCCGCATGGCTCAGGCCGCCGGCCTGGAACACGAGGGCCGCCGCGTCGTCGGTCGGGTTGTCCGTCCCGTGCCCATAGGTCAGGCCGGCGCGGGCGAAACGACGGGCGATCGAGGCAATGGCATCGCCCACACGGGCGGGGGGCAGTCGGTGTGCTGTCATGACCGACAGTCTAAAGGAACGGGACACGGCACAAGTCATGGGATAATGGGGTATGCGTACGACACCCCTCCGCCTTTGGCGATCCGCCCTCGTTCTGGCACTCCTCGGCCTGCTGTCCGCCTGCCACCGCACGGCAGCACTGCCGGAGGTCGCGACCTTACTGCCGGAGGCGCGACCGCTGCCGGCGCTCACGCTCACCGGCGGCGATGGCCAACCGTTGCCACTGACCCGCTTGCAGGGCCGCCCGACGCTGTTGTTCTTCGGCTTCACGAGCTGCCCCGACGTCTGCCCAACGACGCTCGCCGCACTGTCCGCCGCGACCCGGCGCTTGCAGGACCTGCCGCGCGGCTCGCAACCGCAGGTCCTGTTCGTGTCGGTCGATCCCTTGCGCGATACGCCCGCTGCGATCGCCGCCTATGTCGCGCATTTCGGTGACGGGATCCTCGGCGGTACCGGCGACGTGGCGACGTTGCAGCGCCTGACGCGGGCCGTGGGCGCCACCTTCGCCGTGCCCTCGGATGCGGACCCGGCGCGCGGCTACGGCGTCTTACATTCCGGCCAGGTGTATCTCTTGAACCCCGCAGGCCAACTGATCGCCGTCTTCTCTCCGCCACACGACCCCGCGGCGATCGCGACCGACGTGCGGCGCATCCTCATTCTGGTCGGAGATCGCTCATGACGTTGGCCGATCGGGCGTTTATTCTGCTGCAGCATCTGCTGCCCAAGCGGCTGATCACCGCGCTCGTCTACCGCATCGCGCGCATCGAATCGCCGGGCTTTAAGAACCTGCTGATCCAGCAGTTCGCACGCGCGTATCGCGTCAATCTCGACGAAGCGAGCGTACCGCCGGGCGGGTACCGATCGTTCAACGCGTTCTTCACGCGCGCGCTGCGCCCGAACGCGCGACCGCTCGATACGGATCCCAGCACCGTGATCAGCCCGAGCGACGGCACCGTGGCCGAGTGCGGCGATCTCGATCAGGATCGCATCCTGCAAGCGCAACTCGTCGCCAAGCGGCGCACCTACGCCTTGGGCGCCTTTCTCGGCGATGCCGAGCGCGCCAAGCCCTTTATCGGTGGCCGCTTCGCGACGATCTATTTGGCGCCGTACAACTACCATCGGGTGCACGTGCCGCTCGATGGCACCTTAACGGCGCTGCATTACGAGCCCGGACTGCTCTACAGCGTCAACATGACCACCGCCGCGTGGGTCGACGCGCTCTACGTCAAGAACGAGCGACTGGTGTGTCACTTCGACAGCCCGATCGGCCCCTACGCGTTGGTGTTCGTCGGCGCCCTGAACGTCGGCAGCGTGAGTCTCACGGGTGTCGGCGAAGTGCTGCCGCGCGCCGACCGCCGACCGGGCCCCTTGCCGCTGCCGAACGCACGCGACTATCGGCGCGGCGACGAACTCGGCTGGTTCAACATGGGATCGACGGTCGTCTTGATCTTCCCGCCGGGCACGGTCGACTTCGTCGAGGGCATCGCGCACGGCACCGTGGTGCGGATGGGTCAACGCCTCGCACGACGGTCTGCCTCGTGATGCGAACACGACTGGTGGCGCGTGCGGCGATGCTCGCCGAGTGCCGCGCCTTTTTCGCGGCGCGCGGGGTGCTGGAAGTCGAAACCCCGCTGCTGTCGCAAGGCGCCGTGACGGACGTGCACCTCGCCTCGCTCGACACGCAAATCGCGGGCCTTGCACCGCGGTATTACCTGCAGACATCGCCGGAGTACGCGATGAAACGGCTGTTGGCGGCCGGCGCGGGCGACTGTTACCAAATCTGCAAAGTGTTTCGCGACGGGGAAACGGGGCGTTATCACAACCCCGAGTTTTCGATGCTCGAGTGGTATCGATTGGGTTTTGATCATCACGCCCTGATGACCGAAGTGGAATCGCTCCTCGTGCCGCTGCTGGGCCCGGACTATGCCCGACCGGCGCAACGCCTCAGCTACCAGGCCGTGTTCGAACAGGCCCTCGGCATCGATCCGTACACGGTGGCGCTGGCGGAGCTGCGCACCTTGGCGTTAACGCGTGCGCAGGCCGATCTGCCGGACGCGGACCGCGATACGCTGCTGGACGTGCTGATGGGCGTGGTCATCGGTCCGACGCTGGGCCGCGACCGCCTGACGTTCGTCTACGACTACCCCGCGACACAAGCGGCCTTGGCGCGCGTCTTGCCGGGCTTGCCGCCGCGCGCGGCCCGCTTCGAGGCGTACGCGCGCGGTCTGGAGCTGTGCAACGGGTTCCACGAACTCGCCGATGCGGCGGAGCAGCGCCGGCGCTTCGAGGCGGATCACCGCGCACGGCTGGAACGCGGCTGGCCGCTGCCACCCATCGACGAACGGTTTTTAGCGGCCCTCGCCGTGGGCCTGCCGGACTGCGCTGGCGTGGCCGTCGGGCTCGACCGCGTGCTCATGATTGCGACCGGCGCCACCTCGATCGACGAGGTGCTCGCCTTTACGATTGCGGAGGCTTGAACGATGAGCGAATCACTCCCGTGGGTGGATCCGAACGCCACACCGGCCGAGGTGCACGCCACCCTGCTCCAGGCCTTGGACGGGATGCTCGTGGGCGAACGCGACTGGATCGCGAACCTCGCGAACGCGTCGGCGTTGCTGATGGGACTGCTGCCGAATTTGAACTGGGCCGGGTTCTATCTCTACAAGCACGGTGAACTCGTGGTAGGCCCCTTTCAGGGCAAACCCGCCTGCGTGCGCATTGCGCTCGATCGTGGCGTGTGCGGCGCGGCGGCCACCGCTCGGCAGACGCTCGTCGTGGCCGACGTGCATGCCTTTCCCGGTCACATTGCCTGTGACGCGGCCAGCCGTTCGGAGGTGGTGTTGCCCCTGATCGCCGCGGACGGACGACTGTTGGGCGTCATGGACTTGGACAGTCCGCTCCCCGCGCGCTTTGATGCGGCAGACGCCGCCGCGCTGGAAGTGTTCGCAGCCCGCCTCGTGGCGGGCTGCGACGTCTGACCCTTACTTCGCGCGCGAGATGTACTCGCCGGTGCGGGTGTCGACGCGGATCACTTCGCCTTCGCTGATGAACAGCGGAACGCGAACGACAGCGCCGGTCTCGAGCTTCGCCGGCTTCTGACCGCCCGTGGCGGTATCGCCACGCACGCCCGGATCCGTCTCGACGATCTTGAGTTCAACGTGCGACGGTGCCGTGACGGTCAGCGGCTCGCCGTTCCACAACGTCACGATGCACTGCACACCGTCCTTGAGCCACTGCGCCGACTCGCCCATCGCGGACTTGCCCGCGGTGTACTGGTCGAAGGTGTCCGGGTTCATGAACGTCCAGAAATCGCCATCGGTGTAGAGGTACTGCATGTCGGCGTCGACCACGTCGGCCGCATCCACCGAGTCACCGCTCTTCCACGTCTTTTCCACCACGCGGCCGGTGCGCAGATTGCGAACCTTCACGCGGTTGAAGGCCTGGCCCTTGCCGGGCTTGACCATTTCGTTCTCGACGATCGAGTACGGGTCTCCATCGATCAAAATCTTGAGGCCCGTTTTAAATTCGTTAGTGCTGTACGAGGACATGAAACTCTCCGGAAAGCCGCCAAATGCGGGGGGCCATCCGGCCCACCAAAAGCGGGCTAGTGTATCGCTCCGGCGGGCAGACAGCCAGACAAGCCCAAAAGCCCGGGCGCGGGCGACCTCTTCAAAGTGTTAACCGGGTCCGGTTGGCGGTCCGAGAGAGCGCCTACGATCCGATGCGATGAACGCGATCCTCAACCCCACGACGCCGCGCGCCGCCCGACCCGACGCCCTGACCGCCGTCGTGCTGTCGCGCTCGCCGGAAGCGCCGGAGGCGATCAATCGCCTGTTGCGGCAGGCGGGGCTCACCGCCCGCTGTGTCGGGGTCCGCAGCGCCGATGACCTCGAATCCGCGCTGCACACGCACCGTCCCGAGTTGGTGTACATCGCCACCGACGATCGCTTACTCCCGCTCTCGGCGATCGCATCGCTGCGCAGCCGGGTCGATCTGCCGCCGTCCGTGATCTTATTGCTGAGCGAGTGCACGGAAGCGGCTTCCGAAACTGCCTTGGCGGCCGGTGCGCAGGATATCGCCAGCCTCCACGGCGCTCGCCGACTCGTCCTGGTCACCCGGCGCGAACTGCACGCGCAGCGCAACGCCCGGGCCTTGAGCGCGGCGCTCGCCCAACACTCGGCGGTGGAGCGCGCGCTGAACACCCTGCGCGAAACCACGAGCGATGCCATCGCCGAAGTCGCGGAAGGCATCGTGATCGGCTGCAACCCGGCGTGGCTGGCGCTCACCGGCTACACCGAACTGGGCAGCTTGGACGGGCTGCCGATCATGGATTGTTTCGAGCCGGCCTCACACGCGGCCCTGCGCGGCGCCCTGCTGGCCTGCCTCGAGGGTCGCTGGCCCGCCGCGCCGTTGCGCTTACAAGTCCGCCGCGGCGACGACGGGATCCACCCGGTCGACATCGCGCTCACGCTGGGCGCCGCCAGCGACGGCGAGGCCGTCATCACGCTGCGCGCGCCGAGCAGTACCCCGGCGCCTTCCGCCGATGCGCAGCAGCAGCTGCGCGAGCTCGAGCGACAACTCGACGCCGCGCGACGCACCGATCCCAGCACCGGCTTCGCGCATCGCGTGGCGTTCCTCGCCGCCTTGGCCGCTCAGTGCGCAACACCGGTGGCCGGTGGCGTGCGATACGTCGCGGTCCTGCAGGTCGATGACGCGGACGGTCGGCTGGCCCGCAGCGGCCTCGCCGCCTACGAAGCGCACGTCGCGCGCCTCGCCGATCGGCTGCGCTGCCAGGTCTTACCCGAGGACCCGGTGGGTCGACTCTCGGACACGGGCCTCGCCGTACTCTTGGAGCGCGGCACGGTTGCCGATGTGGAACGCTGGGCCCAGCAATTTCTGGACGCCGCGCGCACGGACGTCGACCTCGGCGCCGACCCGGCCGCGCCGTGGACGGTGTCGGTGGGACTCGCGCGCGTCACCGGCGCCGATCCGGAACCGGCGATCCGCCGTGCGCGCGCCTCGCTCGCCGCCGTGCCGTCCACCGGTTCCTGCGGTGTCTGCAATGCGGATCCCCTGCCCACCGTGGTCAGCGACGAGTCCGATCGCCTCTGGGCGCAACGCATCAAAACGGCGCTGATGGAAAACCGGTTCCGTCTGACCCAACAACCGATCGCAAACCTGCGCGGGGGACCCGCGCAGTGCTACGACCTGCTCGTGCGCTTACAGGACGACGCCGGTCTCGACGTCTTGCCGTCCGAGTTCCTGGCGGCCGCACAGCGCCACGACCTGCTGCGCGCGCTCGATCGCTGGGTGCTGGCGGCGTGCTTGTCCATGGCCGCCGAGCGCAGCGGGCGCGGCTTCTTTGTGCGCATCTCGGCCGACTCGCTGACCGATGCGACCTTGCCGAGCTGGCTCAAGGGTCAGTTCGCTGCCACCGGGATAGATCCGAGTCGTATCGTCGTGCAAGTCCCCGAAGCGGACGCTGAACGGCACCTCGCAGCATCGCAGACGCTGCGCCAGGCGCTGCGCGACCAGGGCGTGCGCTTTGCCTTGGAACACGTCGGCTTTGGCGCGGATCCGGGACGCCTGATCCGCTCGCTGCGGCCGGAATTCGTCAAAATCGACGGCAAACTCATGCAAGGACTGGCACTCGATCCCGAGCTGCAGACGGCCGTGCGCGATCTCGTCAGTCACGCCCGCGCCACCGGGGCCGCGACCATCGCCGAGCGCGTCGAAGACGCCAACACCATGGCCGTGCTGTTCGCCTTGGGCGTGGAGTCGATTCAAGGACGCTTCGTGCAACGCGCCGAAGCCGTCACCATCGGCTGACGCGTGCGGGCGGGATTGACGCGGCGCACGGCGCAGCGTCGAATGCGGCCATGATGACCTGCCGCAGCCACTGCGGGGCCTGCTGCACAGCCCCTTCCATTACGAGCCCGATTCCCGGCATGCCCAACGGCAAACCCGCCGGCGTGCGCTGTGTGCAACTGGACGATGCCGAGCGGTGCCGTTTGTTCGGCGATCCCCGCCGACCTGCCGTCTGCGCATCCCTGCAGCCGCATCCGTCGATGTGCGGCACCGGCCGTGAGGACGCCCTGCGTTACCTCACGGCCCTCGAATCCGCGACCGCGCCTTAGAGCGGCTTACCGCGACTCACGACGCGCCAGCCGCCCGGTGCGAGTCGGCCGCCGCCAAGACCCTGGGCCGAGGGGACGCTGACCGGGTGGTACGACAGGTTCACGACCACCGTGATCACGTCGCTGCCTTTGACGCGTCGGAAGGCGAACAGGTCGTCGTTCCCGGTGGTGAGGATGCGCAGGTCGCCACCGGCCTCGCCCGCCGCCAATGCCGGGTGCGCGTGTTTAAAGGCCGAGAGGCGCGTGTACAGCGGAGCGCGCGAGCGATCCTTGAAGCGAATAGGATCGCGCTCAAAGAACTCCAAGCGCCGCGTGTTCACGGCTTCCTGGCCGCTGTAGATCAGCGGCATGCCCGGCAGCGTGTAGGTCAGCACCGTCAACGCATCCACCAACGGGCCGTACAGTTCGACGTCGCTGCCGTGCCATGAGTTGAAGTCGTGGTTGGAGACGAAGAGCATCTTGTACGCATCGGCCGGGAAGGCGTGCGGCGGATGCGTCAGCAACGCACCGAGCGTAGCGGCCGAACGACGGCCGCGGCCGATGGCGGTGAACGCGTTACCGAGTTCCCAGTCGTAGCCCATGTCAAACGCGCGCTGCATGAGTGCCGGCGTCTCCGCCTCCGCGAGCCAGAACAGCGGCTTTATCTGACCGAGTTGCGTCCGGGCGGCGTACCAAAAGTCCTCCGGCACGCGCATCGCCACATCGCAGCGGAAGCCGTCCAGACCGGTTTCGGTCACCCAAAAGCGCAGCGCATCGGTCATCGCTTGGCGCAGGGCCGGCGAACCGTAGTCGAGGCCGGCCACGTCCGACCAGTTTTCTTCGCTGCCGTCGTCGCCGACGTAGTGATAACCGGTGATCTGACCGTGCTTGTCCTTCTGGTACCAGTCCGGATGCTCAGTGACCCACGGATGGTCCAACGCAGTGTGATTGGCCACCCAGTCGAGAATGACTTTCATGCCGAGGCCGTGGGCGGCATCCACCAACGCTTTGAAATCCGCCAGCGTGCCGAACTCCGGATTGACCGCGGTGTAATCGCGCACCGAGTAGTAGCTGCCGAGCGTGCCTTTGCGTTCCTTCACGCCGATCGGTTGGACCGGCATGACCCACAGGATGTCGGCCCCGAGCGCACGGATCTTCGGCAACTCCGGGATCACGGCGCGCAGCGTCCCTTCCGGCGTGTATTGGCGCACGTTCAGTTCGTAGATGACTGCATTGCGCGACCACGGCACGTGCTCGACGGCGGTGTGACCCGCCGACACGACAGCAGGTTCTGCGCTCGCGAACGCGCTCAGCAGCACCCCGAGACCCAGCACACACCGCGACCACCAGGACGAATGGGACATACGAACAGCACCCCGAGTCGTTGAAACGTCGGCCGGGATTGTAGCGCCTTCCGATCGCGTCCTTCGCATCGTTGGCCACCGTGTGCGCTATGCTTTGTGGGCAGGCCCTGCCCTGCGGACGACACCCACGTGAGTACCCTGCGGAAACCCTTTATGTGCGCCGATCGCACGGCCGAGTCGCCGTTTTTCAACCCTTCCCCACGGATCAGTCAGGTGTCGTTGGGAGACGATCGGTTCTGTCTCGTTCTGGATGACGTGTTGACCGATCCGGCGGCGGTGGCGGCATGGGCCGGTGGCCTGCACTACCAGACGACGCCGCACTACCCTTACCCCGGCGTCGTCGCCGGGTTGCCGGACGCGCTGCAAGCCGTCGTGCGCGACCACTTTGATCACACCGTCCGCGCGCGCTTAGGGGGGCGGCGCACGGTGGATGCGAACATGCGGCTCTCCGTGATCTGCACCCCACCGTCGGAACTGCGACCGATCCAGTGGCAGTGCCATCGCGATCGCATCGCCGCCGATCCGACGCGCACCTTGTTTGCGGCGTCGGTGCTCTACCTCTTCGCGGATCCGACGCTCGGCGGCACCAGTTTCTATCGCTCCCGCGTGTCGCCCGTCGAGACCGATCGCCTCGTCGCCGACAGCCAACGGCTGAGCGCCGAAGACTACGCCCGCCAATACGGCCTAAGCGCCGGCTACATGAACGGCAGCAACGCCTATTTCGAGCGGATCGCCAGCGTACCGGCCGCGTGGAACCGCATGATTTGCTACGACGGCAGCATCTTCCACAGCGCCGACGTCAACACCGCACAACCGCTCAGCGCAGACCCCCGCTCGGGCCGACTCACGCTGAACGGTTTTTACACCTGCACCCGACCGTTGACGACTTAGTTGCAGTCGTCGGTCAGCCCGCGATTACCGCCCTGCATTTGGGCTTGGCACCGCGCCGAGGCGCGCGCGAGATCGCTGTGTTGCAACGCCTTGTTGCGCGCCGCTTCCATGGCCTGAGCCGCCGCGACTTTCTTGGCGTTGGCGAGATCCTGCTCAAGACCGGGCGCTTTGGCCGGACGTTCCAACGTCGCCTGGCGATCGGAGCCGACGGGGATGATCGTGAAGTACGTGACGGTAGCGCCGCTCGGCCAAACCGCCTTGACGTCCGGGGTCGTGACTTGACCGGTCTTCGGATCGCCGGTGTACGTGCGCGTGACCGGCGCCAGTCCGATCGACGTATCGCCTTCAAACAGTTCGGCGCCGCCCGGCGTCGTCTCATAGGTCAACGTCGCCGTGGTCATCGGCGTCGTCTGACAGCCCGCCAGCAGCGCCGCACCCAGCAGTAAGGACAAAACGGAAATTTTCATAGCGATACCTTGATCAAGACACTTTGGACGCCGCGCAGTTCTCGGCGATAAAGCGCGCGTGTGAGGGCATCACATCGGCGCAGGCAGACATCACGTTTTCGACATCTTCGAGATACTTGGCGATCTCCTCATCGTCCAACACGTCGGTGAGCGGGTGATAGGACTGGGCACGAATACGCTGGCCGTGCAGCACCTGCAGCCAGCTGACTTTGGTGAACAACTCATTGCCTTCGCGGAACACGCGGCCGTGATTGCGGAAGAGCTCCATCCGATGCTCGAGCGACTCCGGCACTTCCATCGTACGGCAGTAATTCCAGAACGGCGAGTCGGTTCGTTCCGTCGCCTTGTAGTGCAAGATGATGAAATCGCGAACCCAATCGTACTCCTGCTTCATCGCTCGGTTGTAAGCCGCAATTTCCGCCGGCTCAAAACCGCTGTCGGGGAAATAGGTCAACAAGTGCGCAATGCCCATTTGCACGAGATGAATGCTCGTGGACTCGAGGGGCTCGAGGAAGCCGCTCGCGAGCCCGATGGAAATCACATTGCCCTTCCAAACTTCGAGTCGTCGGCCCGGACGGAAGGTCACGACGCGCGGATCCGCCAACGGCTGGCCGTCGAGATTGCCGAGCAGCTGCGCCGTCGCTTCATCGACACTGATGTGACGGCTCGAGAACACATGGCCATTGCCGGTGCGATGCTGCAACGGAATCCGCCACTGCCAACCCGCCTGGCGGGCCGTCGAGCGGGTGTACGGATGCAGCTCCGGAATTGCCGTGCACGGCACTGCGACGGCACGATCGCACGGCAACCAGTGCGACCAATCTTCGTAACCGGACTGCATGGCCCCTTCGATGAGCAAGGCCCGGATACCGGAGCAATCGATGAACAAGTCGCCGGCAATCCGCTCGCCCGACTGCAGCCGAACCGCCGCCACTTTTGAACCGTCGGCGGTCTTTTCGACCTCGGTGATCTTGCCCTCGACGCGCTTGGTACCGCGTTTCTCCGAGTAGCCGCGCAGGAATTTCGCATACAGCGACGCATCGAAGTGAAAAGCATACGCAATTTGCGACAGCGGCGACTTTGGCATATCGAGGCGCGGCCGCATAAAGCGATCACGCATACACGCCAGCGTGTTGATGGAGTAGTACTCGAGCTCTTTGGCTTTGCCGGCGAGGTACTGCTTCAACCAGTAATGGTGAAAATCGACCGTCCAGGTGTCTTGGCCGATTGTTCCGAAGCCGTGGATATACCGGTCGCCGAGGCGCCCCCAATTCACGAATTCGATGCCGAGCTTGAACGAGGCCTGCGTCGAACGCATGAACTCGTCTTCGTCGATTTCAAGCATCCGATTGAACAGTTGGATCATCGGGATGGTGGCTTCGCCTACACCGATGGTGCCGATCTCGTCCGACTCGACGAGCGTGATGGCATACCGGCCGCGCAACACTTTCGACAATGCTGCGGCCGTCATCCAGCCGGAAGTTCCTCCACCGACGATCACGACGTCCAATTTGCCCGGTTCTTGCATGGCTCTCTCCTCAGCAGAAACGCTACTTTGCACCGGCACGCGGCAAAAAAAAACCCTTGCCGCGTTGCCGCGGCAAGGGCCTTTTTCATGCGCTAGCTCAGATTACTGGGCGAACCGGTAGCTGATCTTGAACGCATAGGTGGCACCGGTCTGCGTCGAGAAGTTGACGGAACCGTCACTCTTACGCTCGGTGTAGTACGGCTTGTTCAGGTTGTTACCCTCGAAGCGGAAGCCGAGGCCCTTGAACGCGCCGCCCTGGAACTCGTAGCCCATCTGCGCCGAGACCCACTTCTGGGCGTCGACGTTGATCAGCGACGGGTATCCACCGACGGTCGTGTTCGAGACGCTCGCGACATAGGTCGAACGGCTGTTATCCGCCACGAACGCGCTGAAGCCACCGCGCTCGTAGTAGAACACCACCTTCTCGTTGATGTGCGAGAGGCCCGGCAGCGAGATCGAACCCAAGTTCGTCGGCACCTGCTGCGACGGGTTCAAACCGATCAAGTTCGGCAAGTTGACCGAGCTCGTGGTCGACGCGAAGTTCGCCATCAAGCCGAAGCCTTCCAGCCAAGAGCCGATCATGCTGAGCGGCAACGAGGCCGACAGCTCGAGACCCTTGATGCTGCCACCCGAACCGTTGACCGTCTGGGTGAACGTGCCGAGCGGACCGGCCGGCGGAATCGTCAGACCCACCTGCGGCGCGATCGTGGTGAAGTCATAGCCACCGTAGTTCGTCGCCTGGGTGATGTAGCTGTCGAGCTTCTTGTAGAAGCCCGCCGCGCTGACGTACGCCTTCGACTGGAAGTACTTTTCGAACGACAGGTCGAACGCATCAGCCAAGAACGGCTTGATCTGCGGGTTACCGGCCGAACCGACGATGGTGCCGGCGAGCGGGCCCGTGGTCTGCAACGAAGCAGCCAGCGAGTTACGCATGTCGGTCATGTTCGGACGGGCCATTTCCTTCGCAGCCGCGAAGCGCAAGTACTTGCCTTCGCTGAAATCGGCGACCAAGTTCAACGACGGCAACACGTTGTTGTACGTCGCGCCCGAGGTCGTCAGCGTACCGGCCGGGTTGGTCAGCGTCACGTTGGAGCTGACGTCCGCGCGGTAACCGCCCGAGGACTGTTCGGTGCGCACCAACTGCGTGCCGACGTTGCCGCGGACCGGGACATCGCCCCAGTGCGTGTCGATGTCGAACTTCACGTACTCGGTGTTCACCTTCTCTTCAACCGTCCAGGTCTTCGAGAGAATGTCATCGTTGTACTTGCGCAGAATCACGGCGCCCGGCCACAGGCCGGCGGTCGGCGTGAACGACAGGACGCTGACGCCCGTGCCGCCAACGTTCGAGACGACGCCGCTGCCCGCCGGGAACGGAATCGGATCGTAGCCGCCGTTGTTGGCGGAGATCACGAGACCTTCGTCGGTGATGCGGTCCTTTTCACGATCGGTGTAGTTCGCGCCGAACTCAATCGCGCGGAACATGCTGCCCGACAGCTTGTGCGAGAAGTCGAGGCGCACCGACGTGAGCTTGTCGGTGATCGTCGGACCCTTGCTGTAGCCGGCCTGCGGCACGGTCTGGCCCGCGTACGGACCCGACGGGTAGGACACGCCCGACCAGCCGGACACGTCGTGCACGGCAATAACCGACGGATCGGTGAAGCTGCTCGGCGAACCCAGCGTCAGGCTCGGGATCGCGGCGCCGCCGTTGGTGAACGACAACGTCGTCGGCGAGGCAATGCCGGCGTACGTTTCGATGTCGCGCTCAACGCGCTGCGCCTGGTTGTGGTTCAAGTCCAGGGTCGCCGTCCAGTCGTTCGCCAGGTTCAGCGTGTTCTTCCAACCGATCGACTGAATCGTGTCCTTGTCGTACAGATTCTCGTTGCGATCGATCAGATCCCACGCGCCTTCCTGAATCGTGCCCGACTGCAGGACGTTGTTGGCGACCACGGCGTTGGTGACCAAGTCACTGCCGTAGCCCGTGCCGCGGCCCAACTCGACCTTCAAGGTGCCGATGTTACGACGCGCGTAGTAGCCGTCGATTTCGCTGGTGAAGTTCTCGTTCGGCTTGAACTCGAGAATCGCGACGCCGCTGTCACGCTTGTCGGTGTTGAAGTCGGTTTCGAAGGTCATACCGCCGCCGAACGGCGAGTAGACGGAGCCCAGCGAGTTGCCGTTGGCGTCCACCGCATTCAGGTTGCCGCCCCAGCTGCCGTTCGACAGCTGCGCGCTGTTCGACGACGAATGGACGTAACCGAGCGCGATACCGATCTTGTGGTCCGCGAACTGGTCGATGAACGACAGGGTGTAGCGCTTGCCCTTGCCCTGCACCGGCAGGCCAACGCCATTCTTGGTGTCTTCGGCCTTCGCGTCGACGATCATGCCCTTGTACGCGAGCGGCTCGATCAGACGGCTGTCGATCGTGCCGGCGAGACCGGCGGTCATCAACGAGGCGTCGCCCGACTTGTACACGGTCGCGCCGGCGATCAACTCGGCCGGGTAGATGCTGAGGTCCACAGCGCGGCTGCTGTCCGTCGAGGTCTGCTCGCGGCCGTTCAGCAGGTAGCCGTTGAAGTCCGGGCCGAAGCCGCGGATCGACACGTTGGTGGCGTTACCGAAGCGGTCACGCTGCGTGGTCACGCCCGGGAGGCGAGCCAGCGACTCGGCGATCGTCGTGTCCGGCAACTTGCCGATGTCTTCAGCCGTGATGGCTTCGACAATGACGTCTTGGTCGCGCTTGATGGTGATCGATTCTTCGATCGACTTACGGATGCCGGTGACGACAACCTCTTCGAGCCCGCCCGACTGAGCAGGCGCCTGCTGCGCCGTCGCAGCGAACGAAAGCGCCAAGAGCGCGGAGCCTGCAGCGACCGGCGAAGCGGCGCGCAGAGTGAGTGCGATACGGGAACGCAGATTCAGCGTCGACATGAGCGTTGAGCCTCCCAAAAGAAAAGGACTGAGCCTAAACAAAAAAATCCACACAAAACAAAAGCCGGAACCACGCTTTCGCGTTGTCCGGTTGGACCGATTAGTTCAACAGCAATGCCGCAGAAACCCCTCGAGCCGAAAGTCGTTGGACATCGTGTTGCGTCCAGCGTTGTTGTCATCGCATCGACTTGTGCCGATGCGTTTGAAAAATTATGCGAAAAATACGGTGATTTTGCAAACGTTTCGCGGGCATCCCCGTCCGTCGTTTACGCTGCGCCCCGAAAAATACAATAACTATCTGAATTATATTGTTTTTTCATTTGTTGTTGTCGCCGAGCAACATGCGCTTTTGGCGGCATGCTGCAGCGCGTATGAAAATTAATGCAAAATTTCCATCAAGCGCCGCAACTCTCGCGAACCACGAGGTCGGTCGGCAGGCGCTCAGAGCGCAAGTTCGTGGCTTCGCCATTGAGGAGCTTCGAGAGCAACAAGCGCCCGGCCAACGCGGTGTCCTGACGGATGGTGGTCAAGGCGGGTCGGGAGTATCGGGCCACGGGCACGTCATCGTAGCCGACCACCGACACGTCGCGGGGCACCGACCGTCCCGCCCGCTCAAGGGCACGGATCGCGCCAATGGCAATGAGATCGGAGGCGGCGAAGATCGCATCGAAGGCCACCTTGCGATCAATCAAGACGTCAATGGCCGCCTGCGCACCCTCCAAATCGAACGGCGCCCGCACGGTCAATGCCGGATCCACCGGGAGGCCGGCTTCCTGGTGCGCCACCAAGTACCCCTGGTGGCGCTGAAACGACTCCGGCGCTTCGGTATCCCCTAAGAAGACGATCCGCTTGCGACCGAGGCGCGCCAGATGCAACGTCGCCCGCCGCCCGCCGAGCGGGTTGTCGCTGCCGATGGAGCAATACAATTGATTGGGCATGTGCGCTCCCCACACCGCAAAGCGCGTGGAGGTTTGCGAGAGCTGGTTATAGGCCGCGTGCAACGAGCTCTGCCCCAAGAAAATGATCCCATTCGTGCGCGTGGTCGCCATCAATTCCTCGAGGTCCGAGGGTCCGGACGGCGCCAGATGGGACACGATGAAATCGCAGCCGCGCTGCCGCGCGGCCTCGCCCAAGCCTGCGACGAGTTCGAGGGTAAACGGATCGGACAGACGGGCATCACGGCCTTGCGGACGCGGGATGACAATCGCGACCGCGGCGGCCGCCACCGTCGGGCCGGAGGGCATGTAGCCGCGGAAGGGGTAATCGTGCTCGCGGGCCAACTTCCACAGCAATTGCTTGGTCTGCTGATTGACGGCGGGACTGTCGTTCAAGGCGCGCGACACGGTCGTGATCGACACGCCAGCGAGACGTGCCAGATCTTCCAAACGCGTATTGCGTCGTGCCGCCATGATGCCCCCCACGATGAGGGACGGAATTCTAGGCAAGCACTGACGCGCTTGCATTATTTTTTTCATTTTTTTTCATCGCAGCTTGGCCGGGAAGAGCGGAGAGATTTCGGATTTCGGATTATTTCTTAGGGAGTTACAGACGCTAAGCCGCAACAAACACAGACCCCCACAACGTCCAGTACACAGAATCCCAAAATTTTGCAGGCTGCGACCGACACCCTGAACGTCTCGCCCTTCCCGCCGGCTTCGGGCAACATCACTCCCGCGGCATCCATCGCCGAGGGGGAGACGATTCATGTACCAGTGGCTGTACGGCGCCCTTGCCGTGTGCGTGTTCGCTTCGGCATCGGCAGAAACTACGCCGGCCGCACCACCCCCGCCCCAGAACCACCACGTCAGTATCGCCTCGCCCAATCACGTGCTGTCGGTGGAACTGGACGATCGCGACGGGTACCCCACCTACGAAGTGCGTCGATTCGGCACAGCCGTGATCGCCCCCTCGCACGTGGGCTTCATCTTTAAAGACGCCGGTAAGATGACCCGCGAATTGCGGCTCGCCGCCGACAGTGTGCCGGCGAAGAGCGTCGATGACACGTGGGAGCAGCCGTGGGGCGAGCGCCGCTACGTTCGCAATCACTACACCGAACAGACGCTGCGCCTGGTCGAAGCCAAAGAACCGCACCGGACGTTCTCGATGACCTTCCGCGTCTACGACGACGGCGTCGGTTTCCGCTACGACTTTCCCGATCAACCCGGACTGCACGACGTCAAGATCGCGGACGAGCTGACCGAGTTCAATGTTGCCGACGCGGCCACCGCGTGGTGGATGCCGTGGGGCGAGCCGAACGATACCGAACTGCTATACCGGCGCACACCGCTGGCGGAAATGAGCACGGCTCACACGCCCTTGACGCTGCGCACCCGCGACAGCCTCCACATTGAAATCCACGAAGCGGCGCTGATCGATTTCGCCGGCATGTACGTGCAGCGGATCGACGAGCAACACCTGCGTGCGCGCCTCGTACCCGCCTCCGAAGGCTGGGCGGCGCGCCGAGCGGCGCCTTTCCACACCCCGTGGCGGATGATTGGCATCACGGACAGCGCCGGGGCGTTATACGAGTCCAATTTGGAACTGAACCTCAACGACCCCAACGTCTTGGGCGACGTGTCCTGGATACAGCCGGGCAAGTTCATCGGCATCTGGTGGGAGATGTTCCACGAAGACTGGACGTGGGCCTCGGGCGCAAAACACGGCGCCACCACAGAACACGCCAAGCGCTACATCGACTTCGCCGCCAAACACCATTTTCGCGGCGTCTTGATCGAGGGCTGGAACGAAGGCTGGGACAGCAACTGGGCAGGCGATGGGTCCGCGTTCAGCTTTACGAAGGCCTATCCCGACTTCGATCTGCCGGCCGTGGCCGCTTACGCGCGACAGAAGGGCGTGCACATCATCGGACACCATGAAACCGGCGGTGACACGTCGAACTACGAAGCGCAAATGGGCGCGGGGTTCGATCTCTACCAGTCCCTCGGTATCGACGCCGTCAAAACCGGCTACGTGACCGATGCGGATCAGATTCATCACAA
>DAINQU010000026.1:0-29132 GCA_036742455.1 Steroidobacteraceae bacterium
CCGCATCAAACTCCGGCGCCGGTTGCAGATCCGCGCCGGACAAGCGCGCGGACGGTGAGGCCGAGACCCACAGTGGCGACAAACTGGCGAGTACAACCCACAGCGTCGATGGACGTATTTTCAAAAACATAGCCCCCCTGGGCGGTTCGTGACCGCGGTACCGACGCACTATACCGTGCAGGCCTTGGTCCGACGCGCTCCGACGGTCGCCTCACCGTCGCTCACCCACCGGTCAACGGCAAGTTCCCGACAAATCCGGCATGAACCGGGAAGCACCGCCACGCCCTCGGACGGAGACTCCGTCCACGCCCCCACCGTCTGGGTACCGTCATCGAGGCCGCCAGCATGAGCACTCTGAACCATCTCCAGTCTTTGTCCGGGCATCATCTGATCGGAGGCTCTCTGCGGGCCGGTCGTGGCACCGTATCGATCCCCGTGATCGATCCGGCCACGGAACGGGTCATCGGCGCCGTCACGGAAGCCACCGATGCGGAAATTGACGAAGCGATCCGAATCGCCAACCGCGCGCAGAAACTCTGGAACAAGGTCAATTACCACCGCCGCGCCGAACTACTGCACGAAGCGGCGCGACAGATGATGGCCAATCGACCGCTCGTCGCCGAAATGCTGACCCGGGAGATGGGGAAAACGTACAAAGAGTCGTTCGACGAGGCCACCTGGTCGGCGAGCGCCACAGACTATTACGCCGAAGCCGGCCGCCACGAGGCGGGCAAGGTTCTCGGTAACACGGTCGACGGCCAGATGCATTTCACGACGAAGGATCCGGTGGGCGTCGTGGTCATCGTACTGCCGTTTAACTACCCGCTGTGTTTGCTGTGCTGGCAGGCCACCGCGGCACTCGTCGCTGGTAATGCGGTCATCATCAAACCGTCCGAGATGACCACCCTCACGACCCTGGAGTTCACTAAAGCCTTCGCCGGCTTTCCGCCCGGCGTCGTGCAAGTGCTGGGCGGCGGTGGCAAAGTCGGCAAGGCATTGGTGGAATCTCCAGAGACGCACATGGTGGCGTTCACCGGCGGAATCGCGACCGGCGGCAGCGTCGGCGAGACCTGCGGCCGACTCTATAAGCGGGCACTGATCGAAACCTCGGGTAACGATCCGTTCATCGTGATGCCCTCAGCGCCGATCGAGGTAGCGGCGCGCGGCGCAGCGTTTGGTGCCTTCCTCAACTGTGGCCAGGTCTGTGCCGCATCCGAGCGCTTTTACGTGCACGAGGCCGTGTACGAGCAGTTTATCGAGCGACTCGTGCATTACGCCCGCGCGGTGCGCATCGGCAATGGCCTCGACAAGGTCGACATGGGCCCCCTCGGCTCGAAGCGCGAATACGATCGGTACAACGGACTGCTGCAACGGGCCATCGCCGCCGGCGCCACCGTACTGACCGGCGGCGGTCGTCCGGCGCATCTGCCCACCGGCTACTTCTGCGAGGCCACCGTGCTCGGAAACGTCTCTCCCGACGCTGAGATCATGAACACCGAGTCGTTCGGTCCGGTGGCCCCCGTGTGCCGGGTCGCGAGCCTCGACGAGGCGATGCACTACGCCAATCGCTCGCAGTACGGCTTGGGCTCGACGATCTACACGCTGGATCTGAGCGAAGCGATGCGTGCCGTCAACGAGATCGAGGCGGGCATGGTCTGGGTCAACGCGCCCTTGCTGGACAACGATGCGGGTCCGTTCGGCGGCCGTAAGCAGTCCGGCCTTGGCCGGCAACTGGGCTCGGAGGGACTCGACACGTTCCGACACACCAAGTTGTCGATGATCGACCCCACGGCAGCCTCACACGACTTCTGGTGGTTCCCGTATGCTGACGCGGAGAGCTTCCGAGGAAACCGCGGTGATTAACCAACAGCCCGAAGGTCTGAAAGCCCGGATCGCTGCTGCCGAGCAGGATTCGGCCGCGCGCGACTTTGACGGTGCCAGTTTTCGACGTATGGTTGTGTTGGGCGTGTTGATTCCGCTCGCGCTGATCGTCCTCGGTTGGCGCTTACTGCCATGACCCAGCCGGCGGACGAGAGCGTCTGGCCGTTGCTGCCCGCGGAGCGGACCTGGGGTCCGTGGCGCTTGGGTATCGCGCTCGCCACCGCGGCCGCGGCCACCTGGTGTTACCTCATCGGCGAATCCGTCGGGGTCTACGTCGGCTTCCTGCCCGGCGCTCTGGCCATGACCGGCGGCTGCTTGATCGGCATGCTGCTCGTCTTGCTGGCCGGTGGCCCACTGTCGCTGCGCTTCGGCATCGATTCCATCGCAGCGACCAAACCGCAATTCGGGACGCGAGGTTGGGTGGTGCCGGCTGCCCTCCAGTCGGTCTCGATCATCGGCTGGAACTCGTTACTGCTCATTTTCTTTGCAAAATCCGCCTCGCAACTGGCCGTCGCCCTCGGCCTGCTTCCCGCCGCAGCGTTACCCCCCTGGCTGGTCCCGGCGCTGACCTTGAGCGCCTGCGCCCTCATTTTCCTCGCGCTGTCGCGCGGCGCGAGTGGCGTGTCCACCGTGTCGAACATCCTCGTCGCGCACGTGTTGGTCGGCCTGTGGATGCTCTACCTGATCGTGTCGCGACGCTGGCCCGAACTCGTGTCCGCGCCACCGGTCGCGGCCAGCTCGGATCGGCTTTACAACTACACCACGGCGGTCGAACTTGGCATCGCTACCACGCTGTCGTGGTGGCCGTACCTCGGGGCGATGATCCGCATGGCGCCGAACGCGCGCAGCGCGGTACTACCGGTCTTGCTCGGCATGGGCGCGCCCGTGCCGTTGCTGTCGTTGATCGGACTGGCGGGAGTGTTGGTGCTCAAGACCTCCGACCCGGCCGAATGGCTGCGCACGGTCGGCGGGACGAGCTACGCGATCGTGGCGTTGTGTTTCGTCACCGCCGCCAACCTCGGGACCGCGGTCGCGGGGATTTACGCCGCCGCCCTCGGCCTGCGCAACTTCCGCCGCCTGGAAGGTCGCTCGTGGGGCGCCTTGTTGGCGCTGAATCTCACCCCCGTGGCGTTCATCGGTGCGGTGATTCCGGAACTGTTCTTCGCGAAGTTCGGCTCGTTCCTCGCGCTCATCGGCGTGGCGTTTGCGCCGCTGTGCGGCATTCAGATTGCCGACTATTTCGTGGTTCGCCGCCGGCGCATCGATTTGGCGGCAATCTACGATCCATCGCCGCAGGGCCTCTATTACTTCCGCGGCGGCGTTAATCCCGCGGCTGTGCTGGCGCTGATCGCCGGCTGCGCCACCTACGTTGCCCTATTGGACCCGTTGACCTACGCTCCGGGTGGTCCGTACCGCTACCTCACCGCGTCGCTGCCCGCGGCGCTCGTCGCGGGCGTAGTGCACAGCCTGCTGAGTCGCCGCCACCGCCGCACGCCCGCGTAGTATCGACTTCCCCATCCCGCTATAGTCAGTCGGTGGTTTCCGGGGAGGGTTATGGCGACGACGGTCACGACAGTCGAGGCGACGCCTGAGCGGTGGTTCAACGCGCTGCCGGCGCCGTGCCGCACCAGCCACGGGCTCGGTTGGAAACACCTTGAGGCCCACCGCTACGACGGCCTGTGGTGCCGCGACCTGACACTGCCGCCGCTCGCGTGGCACTTCATCTCCGTGCACTTGCTGCGACCGACCCGGGTCGACGGGCGCTTCGGTGGTCGAGCGTATAGCGGTCGCTCCACGCCGGGTAATCTGATGCTGATGACGGCGGGCCAGGCGAGCGTGTGGCAGTGCGCCGAACCCATGGACGAATTGCACATCCTGCTCGACCCCTCGATCGTGGATGAGGTCGCCCGCCAGATTGGCCTCGCGGACTACCGCCTGATCGACGGCGTCGCACTAGTGGACCCCACATTCTCCGATCTTGCCCGCCATCTGCTGTCCGAACTGGAGCACCCCGGCATCGGGACCGCGCTCTTCGCCGAGACCACCGCCCGCTCGCTCGCGTTACATCTGCTCCGGCATCATTCCACGGCCAAAGGCGATCATAGCCCAGCGCCGCGACTGGAAATGACCGCACGCCAATTGCGACTGGCTACAGAATACATTGAGACGCATCTCGGGGAGGACCTCTCGCTCGAGGAGATCGCCACCGCGCCCGGCATGAGCCCGTTCCGCTTCGCGCGTGCGTTTAAGAAGGCCACTGGGCAGTCGCCGCGCCAATACGTGATTCACCGGCGGATCGAGCGCGCCAAGGAACTGTTGCGCGCCACCGACGACGACTTATCGGAGATTGCTAACGCGGTCGGCTTTGCGACCCAAAGCCACTTTACCTCCGTGTTCCGACAACGCTGCGGTCTGACACCGAAGCGATTCCGCGACCGCAGTCGGGATTAACCCTCTCGGAGCGGCAAGGTTCCGACACGCGCAGCAAAAACCCGAAAGACCCGAGCGGGCCGTCCGCGCACCCTCAAGCAAAAGGGGTCGCCATGACGCTGAAAGTTGCTGCCGCCATTGCCGCGCTGATCCTGCCGCTCGCCGCTGCCGCGCACGCGGCGACGCGCTTCACGCTCGTCGAGCGCCCGCTCAACGAGACGGTTATCCATCGCCTCGGCGACAGCGACTCTCTCGGTGATCTCATCGTCTTTTCGAACCCGCTGTACGACGCGCAGGACCGGGTGGAACGCGGCACCAGCAGCGGCCAGTGCGTCCGTACCGTCGTCGGCGCGACCTGGGAGTGCCAGTTCACGCTGCGTCTTCCGGCCGGCGCGCTCGTGGTCGCGGGGCGCTACAACGATGAGGGCGATTCGACCGTCGCCGTGGTCGGCGGCACCGGCCGGTACGCCGGGGCACACGGCACCTTGGTGATCCATCCCCAAGACGCCGACCACAGTCGCTACGATTTCGTCATTACGCTTTAGTGCATCGGTCCATCGACCGTGTTCCGGTCACCGCAGGAGACCCTCATGACCCATCGCCTCCGCCACACCCTGAACGTCATTCTCACCGCCGCACTGGCGAGCAGCCTGCCCGCGCCGGTCGTGCACGCCGCGGACGACGCGACGATTGACGAAGTGATCGTGACCGCGCAGCGCAAAAGCGAGCGCGTCCAAGACGTGCCGATCGCGATCTCGGCGATTTCGTCCGCGGAACTCGAAAACCGTGGCATTCGCCAGGCCGGCGACATCGCCGCCGCCGTCCCCAATCTGACGCTGAGCTTGCCCTACGGCGAGGAAGCGCAACCCACCTTCGCACTGCGCGGCGTGACCACCAACGATTGGGGACAGAACCAGTCCAGTCCGATTGCCATGTACGTGGACGAGGTCTACAAGCCGGTCGGCGCCGTGCAGGCCTTACAGACGTACGACCTCGACCGAGTCGAGGTGCTGCGCGGCCCGCAGGGCACGCTGTACGGCAAGAACGCCACCGGCGGGGCCATGAGTTTTTACAGCAAGAGCCCGAGCCTTAGCGAGACGGACGGCTACGTCACCGTGGGTCTGGGCAATTTCAACCAGAAGTCCATCTCCGCCGCGTTCGGCACGCCGATTATTGACGGCACGTTGGGCTGGCGCCTCGCGGTCTACTCGAACGAGCGCGACGGCTGGTTCAAGAGTGTGGTGCCCGGCGTCGAACCGCTCAACGGCGTCGATGCCAAGGCGGCGCGGTTGTCCGTGCTCTACAAGCCGACGGACACCTTGTCGGTGCTGTTCAAAGTCGCGGTCACGAAATCGGGTGGCACGCCGTACGGCGCGAAGGCCATCAATGCCGACAACGACCCCAATTCGCCGACCTACATCGGAACGGCCGCCAATTACGGTTGGTGGAGCGGCGGCGCCAAGTACGCGATTCACAAGAAACTCGACAACGACAGCGCGTCGCTGAAAATCGACTGGAACCTGTCCGACCATTTGACGCTGACCAGCGTCACCGGATTCGACTACGGTTATTGGTGGGAGCGCAGCGACGACGGCGCGTTGTGGAAAACCGATGCCGGTACCGTGCTGCACATCGACGACCCCAACCTGTACTCGTCGTCGATCAATTCCTTCTCGCAGGAACTGCGCATCGCCTCGCACGACACCGGCGGGTTCGGCTGGATGGCCGGCGCGTTCTACGGGCGCGATAACACGCACTACAACGAAGCGTTTCATTTCTTCGACTCGACCGTGCAAGGCTACTTCACGGTGCCACAGGCGGATGGCTCCAGCCTGTCGCTCTGGGGCTATGACGAGTTCAATCAATTCGACCAGATCCGCGTGTCCAAGGCACTCTTCCTGAACGCCAACTGGAACCTGACGAACGCGCTGACCCTCCGCGCTGGCATTCGCTCAACTCACGACACGATCACCATTCGCAATTTCTACGCTCTCGAAGGCGGCTTGACGGGCGATCCGACGGCACCGGGCTACGACAGTTATCCGACGCTGTGGACACAAACGATCCCCTATTACGACCCGATCTCTTACGTCACGTATTCGACGTCCACGGCGCCGCAAGGCGGGGTCATGCCGGATCTGTCGCACGCCGACAGCAACGTCAGCATCAAAGTCGGCCTCGATTACCGCCTCAACCCGGACACCTTGGCCTACTTGAGTTTCAGTCAGGGCTACCGTGGCGCGGCATTCAATAGCCAAGCCTTCAACGGCCCGGCGGAAACCACCTTTGCGAACCCGGAGAAACTCGACTCGCTGGAGGTCGGCATCAAAGGATCGATGGACAAGAGGTTTGAGTACAACGCGGCCGCGTTCTATTACCAGTACAAGGATCAGCAGTTCCTCGATACGTACTGCGCGTTCCCCACGGCCACCGGTTGCGCCGGAACAGGCTTCATCAGCCTCAATGCACCCAAGTCCCGGATCCTTGGCGCGGAGGGTGACGTGCACTGGAAGGTCAGCAGCACCCTGGATGTACGCGCTAACCTCGGTCTGTTGAACAGCGAATATCAGGACCTCTACCTGCACTTCGCCCAGCGCAACGGGAATCAGTTGATCATGGCGCCGAAAGTGAGCGCCGGTCTATCGTTCGACTGGCGCGCGGCGCGCCTCGAACACGGCGACGTCCACGTCGCGGCTGACGGCAACTATTACGCCAAGCAGTATTTTGATGCGCTCAATACCGACCGGATTTCCCAGCCGGGATACGCGTTGGCCAACGTTCGCGTCGCGTACACGGCGCGCGGCAACGATCACCTGTCGGTTGCGCTGTGGGCCAAGAACGTGACGAATACGCAGTACCTGAGCTACGGGCTCGCTCAGCGCAATATTCAAGACGGCGGACTGGGCTTTGACTACGCGTTGGTCGGCGAGCCGCGTACCTACGGGGTGGAACTCACCTGGCGCTATTGAGCGGAATGCCGCCACCGCCGACGGGCGCCCACGATGCGGGGCGCCCGTGGCGGTGCAAACCGACCCTACCCTAGCGTGCCGCGATATTCGCCCTCGATCGCGGCAACCGGCCAATCTCCAAAAAAACGGACTCAGTCACGTATTCCGCAACGATTTCGGTCTAGGCTCTTGACATAAAGATGCTCACCGGACGTCGTGGAACCCTCATGTCATTGATTCAGAAGCTCTTTGGTCGCAAACCCCAGCCTGTCGTCGCGCCTACACCGCCGCCACCGCCCCCGAAGCCCGACCGGACGGCCGAATTTCAAGCGGAGGAGGCTCGTTTAACAGCAGCCCTGAACGCGGGCGCCGAAGCCGATTTGTCCGCACTGGTCACCGACGGCAGCGCGACGCGCACCCGCCAACGCGCCGCCGAAGCCATTCACGATCCGGAGCGCATCCGCGAACTGATCCGCGTAATGCGCGGCAAAGACAACGCCGTCTACAAGATCCTGACGGCCAAGCGCGACGCACTCTTGGAAATCGAACGCGCCGCCGCGGCGCTGCGCGCCGAGCAAGACGCGGTGGCGGCAGCGATCGCCCGCCACGCACGCCTCCCCTACGACCCGATTTACGAAGCGACGCTGCGTGAACACGAACGGCGCTGGCAGGCCGTGTCGGCGCAAGCGGCGCCCGAGCAGGTCGCGGCCGTATCGGCCGATCTCGACACAGCACGCGCCGTCGTGAACGCCCACGCCGCGCAACTCCAGGCGGAAGCCGAACGCCGTGCCGCACTGGCCGCCGCGGCGGCGGAAGCCGCGGCGCAGGCCGAGGCCCAGCGCACCGACGCCGACCGGTATGCGGCCGAATCGGCCGAAGCGCACTCGGCGGAGCGCGCCCGGCATGCGGCCGAACGTGCCGAGCAAGATGCGCGCGCGCAATCCGAGTCCGAGGCCGTCCGCGAGGTCGTCAGCCTCCTTCGCCAAGTGCAAAACGCCCTGGATCGCGGCGGCAGTGCCCGCGCTGCGCGCCTGCGCGAGTCGCTGACCGCCAAACTGGCGGCGGCACCGGAGTTGGTACTGCCGGCGTGGTTCCAGCGTCAGTTGACCCAGGCCGACGAACAGTTGGCCAAAGTGCGCGACTGGCTCGCCTTCACGGTGGGCCCGAAGCGCGCGGAGCTGATCGATCGGATGCAATCGTTGGTCGGTGCGGAAATTGCGCCGGAACAGTTGGCGTTGCACATCCGCAAACTGCAAGACGAATGGCGCACGCTGCATCGCGGCGCGGGCGAAGACGACCCGGCCGAAGAGGCGCGCTTCAAAGAAGTCGCCAACCAAGCCTACGAGCCGTGCAAGGTGCATTTCGCCGCCAAGGCCGCGCAGCGTGCCGAGAACCGCGAGAAGCGCGAGGCGATCCTTGCGGTGCTCGCCGAATTCGCGGCCACATTGGACGGCGAGGCGCCGCAGTGGCGTCGCTGCATCCCCACGCTCGTCGAAGCACGCCGCCAATGGCGCCAGTACGCCCCGGTTGATCAAGAGATCGCCGAAGCGCTGCAGGCCCGCTTCAAAGCCGCCTTGGAGCAGATCTCGAGCACACTCGATGCCGAACAGACGCGCAATGTCGCCGCAAAACGGGCGCTGATCGAGCGCGCCGCAGGCCTCCTTACACTCGAGGACGTGCGTCAGGCGATCGACGGCGCCAAGGCCCTGCAACGCGAGTGGAAAACCATCGGTATCGTGCCGCGCGAGCAGGACAATGCGCTCTGGGAAGAGTTTCGCGGTCACTGCAACGCCGTCTTCGAGCGCAGCGCCAACGAGGCGGCCGCGTTCCAAGCCGCGCTCTCGGTGGCGGCCGAACGCGCCACGGCGCTCATTGCCGAACTCGAGACGATCGCCGCGCTCGAAGGGGAGCCGTTGCGCGAGGCGCTGAAGGGACTCGAGGGGCTGCAACAGGAGTTCGCAACGCTCGATTTGCCGCGGCAGCAGTCGCGGGACTTGTCGCAACAGTTCTATCGGATGATTGAGCGTTGTCACGATGCGCTGCAACACGATCGCGCACGCGCGGTCTTGAAGGCCTGGTCGGATCTCTACGACGCCGCGGCGCACATCCGCGCCTACGGTTATGCCGAGCACAGCGGCGAATCCGCCGAGCAGTTGGAGACGCGTCGCACCGCCGTGCAGGCGTCGCTCGCCGGCCTCAATGCGGCGCCGAAGTTCGCCCGCTCCGCCTTGGATCGTCAGTGGCTGAAAGTGCAGTCCGGCCTCGGCAGCGTCGACACCGCGGCCAATGAAGCGGCGCTACGCATGGTGTGTATCCGCGCCGAAATCGCCTTCGACCTCGAAACGCCGGCCGAGGATCAGGAACTCCGCCGTGAGTATCAGATGAAGCGTCTGGTCGAGTCGACGAACCTCGGCAACGACGCCGAGCCCGTCAGCATGGACGATCTGGCCCTCGAGTGGTTCTCGGTCGGTCCGGTTGCCGCAGCGGTGGAGCAGGCCCTGAGCACCCGCTTCGCGGCCTGCCGCGAACGCGCGTCGCGCCGCCGCTAAGGCACGGGGACGCGGTCGAACCCGGATCGGCTTGAGCCGATCAGGGGACGATCGCGGCCTCCACGGGCGCTGATAGGAGCGCCCAACAGACGGCCGCGCTCACGACGAGCCACCAAGCCACCGCCCGCCACGGACGGGGCGGGGTATCGTGCGCGTGCGTCGCACGGAACGCGTCTGAAGAAAGGGTGTGCATGGGCGAAGCATCGGCCGTCCGTGGCCCTGCCGCCAATAAGCGATCGGAATAGCGCAATAAGCGCCCCGCGCCTCACGTCCCGCAGAAGGTCTGTGGAACTTCCTCCGCCGGCGTCGGCGCCTGAGCCAGCGACTCAAAACCCGGGCGCTCCGCGTACGGCTGCGCGATGGCGGTCATGAGTGTCTCAAAAGGCCCGAAATCCGAGCGCGCTTCGGCGGCGACGATGGCCGCCTCCACCAAATGATTGCGCGCGATGTACAGCGGATTCGTCGTCCGCATGCGCGCGGCCATCGCCTCGGGCGCACTGCCTTCGGCTTGTGCACGTGCCTGCCAGCGCGCGAACCACGCCGAGGCTGCGGCAGTCTCGCCCAAGAGACCGCGCGCCTCCTGCGCGCGCGGGCCCATCACCGGCACGTCGCCGAGCGCACGGAAGAAGACCGTAAAGTCCGCGCCCGCCGCGGCCATCAGCGCCAAGAGATCCTCAATCAGCGTCGCGTCATCCGGTTGCACCGTCTGCAACCCGAGTTTCCGACCGTACGCGTCGGCATACGCGGCCGCGTAGACGGAGGCGAACCCATCCAAGACGCGGGTCGCGATCTCGATCGCCGTCGCTTCGTCGGGATCGATCAACGGCAACACCGTTTCGGCCAGACGCGCCAGATTCCACACCGCGATGTTCGGCTGATTGGCAAAGGCGTATCGACCCTGATGGTCGATGGAGCTGAACACCTTGCGCGGGTGATACGCATCCAAAAAGGCGCAAGGGCCGTAGTCGATGGTCTCGCCCGAGATCGTCGTGTTGTCGGTGTTCATCACGCCGTGAATGAATCCCACCGCCATCCACCGCGCGATCAACCGCGCTTGTCGCGCCACGACGCGCTCAAACCACGCCGTGTAGCGGGAAGGCCCCTCGGGCAGATCCGGATCATGGCGCGCGATGGCGGCCTCGGCGAGGCGACGAATCGCGACGTCATCGCCGCGGCACGCGAAATACTGGAACGAACCGACGCGCAGATGGCTGGCCGCCCGCCGTGCGAGTATCGCGCCGGGCTTCAGCGCCCCGCGCGGCACGCGCTCACCGGTTTCGAGCACCGCGAGCGCCTGCGTCGTCGGAATGTCGAGGGCCCGAAAGCACTCGCCCAGCAGCGCTTCGCGTAACACCGCGCCTAAGGTGGCGCGCCCATCGCCGCCGCGCGAGTACAGCGTGCGACCGGACCCTTTGAACTGCACGTCCCAGCGCGTACCCGACGGCTCGCGCAGCTCACCGAGGAGGTGCGCGCGGCCGTCGCCGAGCGAGGGCACGAACGAACCGAACTGATGACCGGCATAGGCGAGCGCGAGCGGTTGACAGTCCGCGGTGCCCGCGGGATTCGCCAGACAGCCCAAGAGTTGGGCGGCGAAGGCCGCTGGCTCCACACCGTGGGACTGCAACACTCGCGTATTCAGATAGCGGACGGTGGGGTTCGGGAACTGCGCCAGCGCGGCCTTCGCGTAGGCCTGCTCTGGCCAATCGGCTAGGTCCGCCGGGGTGATGCGCACGGTCACGCGTACACCCGCGCTCGCGGCGTCACACCGGCCACGCGGAGCACCAGTAACGCGGCCAGCAGGCACGCCACCCCCGACAGCTGAAAGGCCGGCACGTACGTGCCGAGCAGCGTTCGGGTCAGGCCCGCGCCGAACGCCGCGGTGGCGGCGCCCAATTGATGGCCGGTGAAGACCCAGCCAAAGACCAAGGGCGCTTGTTCACGCCCGTAGGCCTCGGCCGCCCATTTCACGGTCGGCGGCACCGTCGCCACCCAATCGAGACCGTAGAACACCGCGAACACCCACAGTTCGGCCATTCCAAACTGGGTGTACGGCAATGCGATCAGCGACACGCCGCGCAGGCCGTAGAACACGAACAGCAGTCGGCGGTTGTCGAAGCGATCCGACAACCATCCCGAGAGCAGCGTTCCCACAAAGTCGAAGACACCGATGGTCGCGAGGATCTTCGCCGCGCCCACCGGCAATATGCCGAAGTCACCGCACAGGCTGATCCAGTGGGTCTGCACGAGGCCGTTCGTCGAAAAGCCGCAGACGAAGAACGTGCCGAAGAGCACCCAAAACACCGGAGTGCGCACGGCGGTACGCAGCGCCGTAAACGGCCCCGAGACCAACGCGCGCCAGCGCAGATCGGTGACCGGCGGGACGACCACCGCGCGCTCCCCATACGGCGGCAAGCCCACCTCGGACGGATAGTTGCGCATCACGAGCGCCACGCACAGCGCCGCCACGGCTTGGACAGCGATCACGACGATGACCGCACTGCGCCACCCCGTCGCGCTCGTCACGGTCGCGAGCAACGGCACGAACACCAGCTGCCCGGTCGCGGTACTGGCACTCAGACAGCCGACCACCAGTCCGCGCCGCTGCGTAAACCAGCGAGTCGCGACCGTCGCGCCGAGCACCATGGCCGTCATCCCGGTGCCGAGCCCCACGAGCACGCCCCAGCTGAGCAGCAACTCGGTGGGCGAGCGCATCGCCAACGAGGCCAGTAACCCCAGCGTGATCAAGGAGAGCGCACTTAGGATGACGGGTCGCACGCCAAAGCGTCGCAGCAACACGGCTGCAAACGGGGCCATGAGACCGTACAAAACCAAACGCACCGCGAGCGCACCGGAGATCTGCGCCGTCGTCCACCCGAACTCGGTCTGTAACGCCGGGATCAGGATCCCCGCCGAGCCCATCGCGCACGCGGTCGCGAGCATCGTGAAAAACGTCGCGGCGGCGACGAGCCAGCCGTAATGCACGCCGGCGCGCGCCAGCGCGCCCGGCAGCCCCACGGGCCCGTTGCTCGTCTCCGGGATATCCGCCACTGCATCCGTCATCGCTGTGCCTACGCCGCGCCCGTGCGGGCGCCCATCATGGCGAAACGTCGGCGCCGGCGCGAGGGTTTCGCGCTCAGTCGACGATCGCGGTGGGTGGCACGTGCACCCAACCGTCCATCAGGATCCGAGCGCTCCGGCTCATCACCGCCTTGGTCACGGTCCACGTCCCGTCGGTCTCCACCGCCGCGGCGCCGACGCGCAGCACGCCCGACGGATGGCCAAAGCGCACCGCCTCGCGGGCGCCGCCGATCGCACGACTGACCAAGGTGTCCGGGATGGCCGCCGCGGTGCCGATCGCCACGGCCGCGGTGCCCATCATCGCGTGGTGCAATTTGCCCATGGAGAGGGCCCGGACGAGCACGTCGATATCGCTCGCGCGAACGTGCTTGCCGCTCGAGGCGACGTAGTCCTGCGGCGGGGCGACGAAGGCGATTTTCGGCGTGTGCTGGCGCGTCGCCGCCTCGGCGACGTCGGCAATCAAGCCCATCTGCCGCGCGCCGTACGCGCGGATCGTCTCGAAGCGTGCGAGCGCCGCGGCATCGCCGTTGATCGCGTCTTGCAGTTCGGTGCCGGCATAGCCGAGGTCGCGCGCGTTCAAGAAGATCGTGGGGATGCCCGCATTGATCAACGTCGCCTCGAAGGCGCCGACCCCCGGCACCGTCAGCGTCTCGATCCGGTGGCCCGTCGGGAACATGGCACCCCCCGCGTCGCCGTCGTCCGCCGCCGGGTCGAGGAACTCCAGTTGCACCTCGGCCGCCGGAAAGGTCACGCCGTCGAGCTCAAAATCGCCGCACTCGACCACCGCCCCGTCCTGCATGGGCACGTGCGCGATGATCGTTTTGCCGATATTGGCCTGCCAGATCCGAACGGTGGCGATGCCCTGTGCCGGCACGCGCGCCGGATCGATCAGGCCCCGCATCACGGCATACGGACCGACCGCGGCCGAGAGGTTGCCGCAGTTGCCGCTCCAGTCGACGAAGGCCTGATCGATGGCGACCTGGCCGAACAAATAGTCGACGTCGTGGTCCGCGCGTTGACTCGGCGCGAGGATCACCG
This sequence comes from Steroidobacteraceae bacterium, assembly GCA_036742455.1. Classification (GTDB taxonomy): domain Bacteria; phylum Pseudomonadota; class Gammaproteobacteria; order Steroidobacterales; family Steroidobacteraceae; genus CAIKZZ01. Next base: position 13,925 of record DAINQU010000026.1, read on the forward strand.
TTTTGGAGGTGCTGGACGTGGCCCCACCCATACCGTCGATCTGCTTGCCGTAGGGATCGGGGCTGCCGACCACGCGCAGCAGCAAGGCGTCCCGTGCCGGTCCTGGCCGTTGCGCCGCGGGCGGCAGATCACTCAAGACGAAGAACGTGCCTTTGCTCGTTCCACCGCGCACGTAGGTCGCGCGGATCCGTTGCTGCGGTGCCGTGGTCATACGCCCTCCCCAGCCGCAGTGGCGACGCCGTGGGTCGCCAAAAAATCGTGCGCGAAGCGCTGCAGGACGCCCCCCGCCTCGTAGATCGACACTTCCTCGGCCGTGTCGAGCCGCCCGATGACGGGCACCTCGAGTCGCTCGCCGGAGCGACGGTGGACGACCAGCGTGAGCGTGGCGCGCGGGGTGCGCTCACCGACGACGTCGTAGGTCTCGGTGCCGTCCAAGCCTAAAGTGTGCCGCGTGGTGCCCGGCAGAAACTCGAGCGGTAAGACGCCCATTCCGACGAGGTTGGTGCGATGGATGCGCTCAAAGCCCTCGGCGACGATCGCCTCCACACCGGCAAGGCGTACACCTTTTGCCGCCCAATCCCGCGACGAGCCCTGACCGTAATCGGCGCCGGCAATGACGATGAGCGGCTGGGCACGCTGCAGGTACGTTTCGATGCCCTCCCACATGCGCATCACGGTGCCCTCCGGCTCGACGCGCGTGTAGGAGCCCTCGCGCACGGTGCCGTCGGCGTGACGCACCATCTCGTTCTTGAGGCGCGGATTCGCAAACGTCGCGCGTTGCGCCGTCAGATGATCGCCGCGGTGGGTCGCGTACGAGTTGAAATCCTCCACGGGAAGGCCCATGCGAGCGAGGTACTCGCCAGCGGCGCTGTCGGGCAGGATCGCGTTGGACGGCGACAGGTGATCGGTCGTGATGTTGTCGCCGAGTACCGCGAGGGGCCGCAGTCCGCTCAAGGTTCGTGCGCCGGCCAGCGCGCCTTCCCAATACGGGGGCCGACGAATGTAGGTGCTCTCGGGCCGCCAGGCGTACAGCGGACTGACCTCGACGCCCGCCTTCGAGCCGAAGGCAAACATCGGATCGTAGACGGCACGGTACTGTTCTGGCTTCACGGCGGTCGCGATCAGCGCATCGATCTCACGATCCGACGGCCAGAGGTCTTTGAGGTACACGGGTTGACCGTCGCGGTCGACGCCGAGCGGATCGCGCTCGATGTCCACACGGATCGTGCCGGCGATCGCGTAAGCGACTACCAGCGGCGGTGAGGCGAGATAGGCCTCTTTCGCACGCGGGTGGATACGGCCCTCGAAATTGCGGTTACCCGACAGCACGGCGGTCGTGTAGAGCCCACGGCGTACGATCTCCTCGTCGATGGCCGGTGCCAACGCGCCGCTCATGCCATTGCACGAGGTGCACGCAAACGCCACGACGTCGAACCCCAACTGCTGCAGCTCGGGCAGCAGACCGGCCTCATCGAGGTACAACTGCACCGTTTTGGAGCCCGGTGCGAGCGAGGTCTTGACCCACGGCTGGCGACGCAAGCCGCGCGCGTTTGCGTTGCGCGCCAACAGACCCGCCGCGATCATGTTGCGCGGGTTCGAGGTGTTCGTGCAGCTCGTGATCGCGGCGATGATCACCGCGCCGTCCGGCATCCGTCCGGGCTCGTGGGCGCACGGGCCGGCCAAGCCTCGCGTCGTGAGGGTGGTGACCGGGATCCGTTGATGCGGATTGGCGGGTCCGGCGATCGTGCGCACGACGGCGCCGAGATCAAAGCGCAGCACCCGATCGTACCGCGCCCGCGTAAGGCTCGCCGACCACAGCCCCGCCGCCTTCGCATAGGTCTCCACGAGCGCGATCTGTGCCGGGTCGCGCCCGGTGAGACGCAGATACTCGAGCGTGTGCGTGTCGATCGCGAAGAGCGCCGCGGTGGCACCGAACTCCGGCGCCATGTTCGCGATGGTGGCGCGATCCGCAAGCGAGAGCGCGTCCACTCCCGTGCCGTGAAACTCGAGGTAGGTCGAGACCACCTTCTGCTGGCGCAGAAACTCGGTGAGCGACAGCACGATATCGGTGGCCGTGATGCCCTCGCCCGCCCGACCGGTCAGCTCCACGCCGACGATCTCCGGCAGACGCAGCCACACGGCGCGACCGAGCATCACGCTCTCGGCTTCCAAGCCGCCGACACCGATGCCTACCACGCCCAACGCGTCCACCATCGGCGTGTGCGAATCGGTGCCGACCAAGGTGTCGGGATAGGCGACCCCCTGATCGACCTGTACGACCGGACTCATACGCTCCACGTTGATCTGGTGCAGGATCCCGTTACCGGGTGGAATGACGTCGACGTTGCGGAACGCGAACTTCGTCCACTCGATGAAGTGAAAGCGGTCGGCGTTGCGACGATCCTCGATCGCGCGATTGCGCGCGAAGGCATCCGCTTCGTAGCCGCCGTGCTCAACGGCCAACGAGTGATCGACCACCAACTGGGTCGGGACCACCGGGTTCACGAGCGAGGGATCGCCGCCCTGGGCGGCGATCGCGTCGCGCAACCCCGCCAGATCCACAAGGGCGGTCTGACCGAGTATGTCGTGGCACACGACGCGCGCCGGGAACCACGGGAAATCGGTGGTGCGCTCGAAGCGCACCAATTGCCCGAGGAACTCCGCCAGACGCGCCGGATCGGCCCGCCGCACGAGGTTCTCGGCGTAGACCCGCGTGGTGTACGGCAAGGTGTCCCAGGCGCCGGGCTGCAGTGCCTCGACCGCCGCCGCGGCATCGTAGTACGCGAGATCCGTGCCCGCTAAGGGGCGGCGGTAGTGCGTGTTCATGGAGGGCCTCTCTCCTCAGTCAGCGGCGATCGGCCAGTGCGACGAAGGGACGCGGCTCGGGGCCGACGTAGTTCGCGCTCGGGCGAATAATTTTGCCGTCCTCGCGCTGCTCGATGACGTGCGCACACCAGCCGGTCGTGCGGGCGATCACAAAGAGGGGCGTGAACATCGCGGTCGGCACGCCCATGAGGTGGTAGCTCACCGCGCTGTACCAGTCGAGATTGGGGAACATCTTTTTGATGTCCCACATCACCGACTCGAGTCGGGCGGCGATGTCGAACATGCGCAGGTCGCCCGCCTCGGTCGCGAGGGCGCGCGCGACCGATTTAATCACCTCGTTGCGCGGATCGCCGATCGTGTAGACCGGGTGTCCGAAGCCGATGACCACTTCTTTGTTCGCGACCCGACGGCGTATGTCGGCCTCTGCCTCGTCGGGCGTGCGGTGGCGTTTTTGGATGTCAAAAGCCACTTCGTTGGCGCCGCCGTGTTTCGGGCCACGCAACGCGCCGATGGCGCCGGCGACCGCGGAGTGCATATCCGAGCCGGTGCCCGCGATCACGCGGGCGGTGAACGTGCTCGCGTTGTATTCGTGCTCGGCATAGAGGTTGAGCGACGTGTGCATCGCCCGCACCCAGGACGACGGCGCCGGCCGACCGTGCAGCAACGACAAGAAATGCCCGCCGATGGAGTCGTCGTCGGTCTCCACATCGATGACGCGGCCGTTGTGGCTGCCGTGATACCAGTAACAGAGCATAGAGCCGAGGCACGCGATCAGCTTATCGGCGATATCGCGCGCACCGGCCGCGCCGTGATCGTCCTTCTCCGGCAACGCACAACCGAGGGCCGACACCCCGGTGCGTAGCACGTCCATCGGATGAGCCGCAGCCGGCAAGGCGTCGAGCACGTCGCGCACCACTTGGGGCAGCCCGCGCAAGGACTGCAGTTTGGCCTTGTACGCCGCAAGCTCGGTGACGGTCGGTAAATGACCGTGGATCAGTAAGTGCGCGATTTCCTCAAACTCGGCCGCGGCCGCCGTCTCGAGGATGTCGTAGCCCCGGTAATGCAAATCGTTGCCCGAACGCCCGACGGTGCAGAGCGCGGTGTTGCCCGCCGCAACGCCCGACAGGGCGACGGATTTCTTGGGCTTCGGCCCGGTCGGCGCCGACACGTTTTCAGTTGGATTCGACACAGCAGTGACCCCTCAAAATGAGCCGACAACAGAATGATTACGGGTGGAACAGTTCGTCGAGCTTTTGCTCGTAGGCGTGATAGCCGAGGACCTCGTACAGCTCGCTGCGCGTCTGCATGTGCTCGAGCACGCCCTTCTGCGTGCCCTGCGTGCGCAGTTCGCCGTAGACGGCGAGCGCCGCTTTGGCCATGGCGCGGAACGCCGAGAGCGGATAGAGCGCGAGCGCAATCCCGACAGAACCGAGTTCATCGACGGTAAAGAGCGGCGTCTTGCCGAACTCCGTGATGTTCGCCAGCACCGGGACGCGCACGTGGGAGGTGAACTCTCGGTACTCGTCGAGCGTCGTGAGCGCCTCAGCGAAAATCATGTCGGCACCCGCCTCCACATACGCGAGCGCGCGCTCGACCGCGGCCGACTGCCCCTCGACAGCGTGCGCGTCGGTGCGCGCCATGATCACGAAGCGCGGGTCGGTCCGCCCGTCGACCGCGGCCTTGAGGCGATCGACCATCTCCTGCGCCGGCACGAGGGCCTTGCCCGGCCGATGCCCGCAGCGTTTCGCTTGGACCTGATCTTCGAGGTGCATACCTGCTGCACCGGACTTGATCAGATCCTGCGTCGTGCGGGCGATGTTGAATGCACCCCCCCAGCCCGTATCGGCATCGACGAGCAGCGGCAGGTCGGTGGCCGAGGTGATGCGCCGGACGTCCTCGCAGACGTCGTTGAGCGAAGTGATACCGAGATCCGGCAGCCCGAACGAGGCGTTGGCGACGCCGGCCCCCGACAGGTAGACCGCCTTGAAGCCGGACTGCTCGGCGAGCAGCGCCGAGAAGGCGTTGACCGCGCCGACCACTTGCAGCGGCTTTTCCGCCGCCACCGCCGCCCACAACCGTTCACCAGCAGACTGACTCATGCGGCACGACTCCTGCGTAGATGCGTGCGGCGACGCTCGCCGCACGTTTTACAAGTTTGCCGATTTTGACATCTGCAGGCTTTTTGACCATCAAAATCTTGCGATCGTCTTGCGCTGGAACCCCGCGATCTTGCAAAGTTGCAAAATTATGCGTCGCAAACTGTACATCGGTCCGCGTCTACGGCTGCTGCGGGAAAGCCGCTCGCTCACCCTGGAAATGGGTGCCGAACGCTTGGGCCTCTCGACCAGTTACCTCTCGCAGTTGGAGAACAATCACCGGCCGGTGACCGCGAGCGTGTTGGTGTCGCTGGCGCGCGCCTATCAACTGGACCCGACCGAGTTCGACGTGGACGAGCAGAGTCGCCTCATCGCCGATCTGCGCGAAGCGAGTATGGATTTGCCGGTCGGTGCGGCAACGCCGCCGATCGCGGAACTGCGCCTCGCCGCGACCACCACCCCGCACCTCGCCCATCAGTTCCTCGCGTTGCACGCGGCCTACCGGCGTCTGGAAGGCCGCGTCAACGCGCTCGACGACCGGCTGGGCCACGGCCAGTCGGGCGGGACGGGTCTGCCGGCGGCCTACGAGGCGGTCCGCGACTTCTTTCACTACCGCGACAACTACGTCGACGAACTCGACACGGCCGCCGAAGCGCTCGCCGGCGCCATCGGCATCGGCGCCGACTCCGGTCCCGCGCCCCTGCTCGAGCAGGCCTTACGCGAACGCCACGGCGTCACCCTTTGCACGGACACGACGCTCCCGGAGGGGGTGTGGTGGCGCTACGACGCGGCGGCCCGTGCCTTGCGCGTGGCGGCGGACCTCAACGAGCCAACGCGGCTGTTCCAGATGGGCGTCGTGCTCGCACGGCTCAGTCTGGGGGAGGCGATCGAACAGGTTGCAGCGAGCGCGTTCCACTCGCCTGAGGCCATCGCGGTGGGTCGACTCGCCTGCGAGAACTACGCGGCGGGCGCCCTGCTCTTTCCGTACGGCGACTTTGCGCGCACGGCGCGCGCGCTGCGCCACGACGTCGAACAACTGCAACGCCGCTATCGCGCCAGTTTCGAGCAGATCTGCCATCGGCTGTCGACGCTGCAGCGGCCCGGCGCTCGAGGTATTCCGTTCTACTTCGTGCGGGTCGATCAGGCCGGCACGATCACCAAACGCCACAGCTCGACGCGCTTTCAGTTCGCGCGCTTCGGCGGCGCCTGCCCGCTGTGGAACGTGCACGAGTCGTTCTCGCAGCCGGGACGGATCATGGTGCAGGTCGCCGAGATGCCCGACTCGGTGCGCTACCTGTGCATGGCACGCAGCATCATCAAGCGCTCCGGTTCCTTTCGGGCGCCGAACCGTCACTACGCGGTCGGCTTTGGCTGCGAACTGCGCCACGCCGGCGAAGTCGTCTATGCGGACGCGATCAGCGCCTCGGCAGAGCCCGTGCCCATCGGCATCAGCTGTCGGATTTGCGAGCGACGCCACTGCCACCAGCGGGCGTTTCCGCCGATGGACCATGCGCTGCTCGTGCCGGCCGACGAGCGGGGCGTCACACCGTATCGACTGCCCGACTGACCTCAGCGCCAGTCGAGGCTCAGCATCGCCAGCACCGTGCGACCCGCGGACGGCTCGTAGTAGCGCGCATTGGTTTCGTTGACGATGACGGTACCGACGTAGCGGCGATCGAAGAGATTGTCGAGGCGCAGCGTGGCGTGCACGGTGCCGGAGGAGCCACTGTGCGTCCACTGCACGCGCGCGTTCGATGTCCAGTAGCCGGACGCGTACGCGGTGTTGCGATCGTCCGCGTAGAGCCCGGATCGGCCGACCGTCTCGGCGGTGACCGACCACGCCGGCGTCGCGGCCACGGTCAGCCCGGTGTAGAGCGCATTGCGCGGCACCGCCGGCAAGCGGCTGCCCGCGGCGACGGTGACTGGCACACACGGGGTGACCGCACAGGCATGGTAGGGCACCAGCGTTCGCGCATCCAAGGCAGTGTAGGCGGCGGTCAGTGAGACTCGCTCGCCCAGCGGCCAAACCACGGACCCTTCGAGCCCGCGTCGCCGCGTCGGCCCGATGTTTTCCATCACCGAGCGACCACCCGAGTTCGCCTGCACCGCCAGTTCGTTGTCGGTGTGGATGAGGAACGCGGCGAGTGTCGTCTGCAGCGTCGCCGTGCTGTTTTTCAGCCCCCACTCCACGTTGTCGCTGTGCGCTGGGCGCAGTGCGGTGTTGAGCCCCGTGATCGCGCCGTTGGTCGAACGGTAGGCAAGGTCGTTGAGCGTCGGTGTTTCAAAGCCGCTGCCGTAGGACAGATAGGTCGCCCAGGTCGGCGCGATGCGCAGACTTAGGCCGGCCACCGGATTGGTGGCCGCATAGTCGACTCGGGTCGCGGGCGACAGCGGCAGCAGGCGCGACACGGAATCGATCGCCAGATCGGTATGGCGCACGCCCATCAACCACCGCCAGCGATCGGCCGGCGACGTCCACTCCATCTGCAGGTACTCGTCGACCGCATCGGCGCGATTGCGCTCATCGCGGCGCAGGGCGCCTTCGACGCCGAGCGTCGCGCCGATGAAATTGAGATACCCGAGACGGTCTTCCGTCAGATCGTCCACGGCAACGCCACCGGTCCAGCGCAGCGGCACACCGAACCAATCGCGGGCATCCGTCCACCGCAGCTCGCCGCCTTGGTAGCGACGATCCAGATCGATGACACCGCCCGGGTGCGTGGCCAACGCTTCCACCGATTTCAGGATCGCCTGAAACTGCGTCGAGTGGCGATGGCCCGCGTAGGTCGACAGTGTGACGGTATCGTGCTCCGACCAGCGACTGTCGAGCACGATACCGGCTTGCTGTTGGGTCACACTCTTACGCGTGTTGTAGGCGAGAGCATTCGTGCCAGCTTGCGACGGGTCGACCGCCCATTGGCTCGCATTCAAGCCCAGCGGGTCGTCGACGAAGGGCGTTTCGATGAGGTTGCCGACCACGGTCACGCGGGTCGTGGGCGTCACGTCCCAACGCCATTTACCGTTGGCGGTGTTGCGCGACGCGGCGCTGTGCGCGCGGTAACCGTCGGTCTGAAAATGCGCCGCATCGAGCGTCCAGTTGGAGGCCGGCGCGCCGTCGCCGCCGCGCAGCGCGTAGCGACGCACGCCGTCCGATCCGCCTTCAAGCGTCGCGCCCAGTGACAGGCCCGGTGGCGCATCGGCTGTGGTGATCGCGATCACGCCACCCGAGGCATTGCCGTACAGCGCCGAGAACGGCCCGCGCAGCACCTCGATGTGATCCGCGCCGCTCAAATCAAAATGCGAGTACTGGCCCTGCCCGTCCGGCTGTGTACCGGGAATTCCGTCGGCGAGCAGGCGTATACCGCGCGCACCGAAACTCGAGCGCGCGCCAAAGCCCCGAATGGAGATCTGCAAATCCTGCGCGTAGTTGCCGCGATTTTGCACCGACAGACCCGGCACACTGCCCAAGGATTCGGACAAATTGACGCCGGCACCGGCGCGTAACGTGTCGGCGTCGACGCGGTCCACGGACGCCGGCACGGTGACGGCATCCTCGGCGCTGCGCGTCGCCAACACGGTAACCTCCACCGGAGCAGGCGTTTCGGTCGCCGCTGCGACAGCACTGCCCGTGAGCATCATTAGCCCCGCCCACACCTGAGTCCGTCGCGTCGTCATATCCCACTCACCGTGTAATCACATCCCCAAAGAAAGAGCCGCCGGGACGCGTCACTCCTCGGCTTCTTCGCCCAAGAAGCCGCCCGTCTGGTGCTCCCACAACCGCGCGTACAGACCGCCCTTGGCGAGAAGACTCGCGTGATCACCCTCTTCGACCACTCGGCCGTGATCGAGTACGACGAGGCGATCCATCGCGGCGATGGTCGACAGGCGGTGCGCAATCGCAATCACCGTCTTCCCTTCCATCAGTTTGTAGAGGCTCTGTTGGATGGCCACTTCCGCTTCGCTGTCCAATGCACTCGTCGCCTCGTCGAGCAACAGGATCGGCGCGTCTTTGAGCATGACGCGCGCGATCGCGATGCGTTGGCGCTGACCGCCGGAGAGCTTGACGCCGCGCTCACCGACGTGCGCGTCGTAACCGGTGCGGCCTTTGGCATCGGCGAGGTGCGCGATGAACTCGGCGGCCTCGGCCCGTTCCGCCGCACGAATCATCTCGGCGTCGCCGGCATCCGGACGGCCGTAGAGGATGTTGTCGCGCACCGAGCGGTGCAGCAACGAGGTGTCTTGGGTCACCATACCGATCGCCGCGCGCAAACTCTCTTGGGTCACCGTGGCGATATCCACATCGTCAATGCGGATGGTGCCCGCCTCGATGTCGTAAAAGCGCAGCAACAGATTGACGAGCGTGCTCTTACCGGCTCCCGAGCGACCGACGAGACCGACCTTCTCACCGGGCTTCACCGTGAGCGAGAAGTGTTGGAACACCGGCTTCACCGTCTGAGAGCCGCGACCGTAGGAGAAGGTCACGTCGTCAAACTGCACCGCCCCGGCGCTGACCCGCATCGCGGGTGCGTTGTCGCGGTCCACCACGGTGCGCGGGGTCGACAGCGTCCCGATGCCGTCTTGCACGGTGCCGAGTTGTTCGAACAGGCCCGCCATCTCCCACATGACCCAGTGGCTGATGCCGTTGAGGCGCAGCGCCATCGCCGTCGCGGCGGCCACACCGCCGACGCCGAGCTCGCCGCGGCTCCAGAGCAGCAGCGCGCCAAAGGCGGTCCCCGCGACCAGCAGCATACTCAGCGCGTGATTGACCATCTCGAACGCGGTGACCATCCGCATCTGCCGATAGACCGTGTGCAAGAACTCCGTCATCGCCCCGCGGGCGTAATCGCCTTCGCGACGGGCGTGCGAGAACAGTTTGACCGTCGCGATGTTTGTGTACGCGTCGGTGATCCGACCCGTCATCATCGAGCGCGCATCGGCCTGAGCGGCGCCGACTTTGGCCAAGCGCGGCACGAAGAACCAGCAGGTCAGGCCGTACGAGACGAGCCACGCGCCGAACGGGATCAGCAACCAGCGATTGAAGTCGCCGACCACCCACAGCAGCGTTGCAAAATACAGCACGATGTAGACGAGGATGTCGGTGACGATAAACCACGCATCGCGCACGGCCAGTGCGGTCTGCATCACCTTGGTCGCCACCCGACCGGCAAACTCGTCCTGATAAAACGCCAGACTTTGCGCCAGCATGCGGCGGTGAAAATCCCAGCGCAGCTGCATGGCGAAGTTGCCGGCCAGCCCTTGGCGACGCACGAGGCTCTGGTACCCGACGAGCGGGATACTCGCGACGAGCACCACACCAAAGACGATCATCGACTGCCGCTCTGTTGCGAACACGCTCGTCCGATCGACCGTCGCCAACCAATCGACGAGGTGACCCAACATCCGGAACAAGAAGGCTTCGAAGACACCGATCACGGCCGTGGCGATCGTCATGTACGCGATCTGTCGACGGACCCCGCGGGTACAGGCCCACAAGAACGCGATCAGCCCCTTGGGCAAGGGCGCCGGCGGTGCCTCGGGATACGGATTGATCTGTCGTTCAAAATAACCAAACATCAGGAACTCCATCGATCGCACCGACGCGGTCAGAGACGCCGCGCCGATCAGAGACACCGCTCCACCGGGTTCGACGATCCGCCCGTCCGAAGGGCCGGTGTCGCAGAGGCTTCAGTATCGCACAGGGGTGCGACGGTCCGGCGACGACGACGCTGAGCGCCACTGCACTGGACAGGCGCCGCGACGCGCCGGGGGCGATTACTTGCGCAGGTACTGGTGCACGATCTCGACGAGGTCTTCGGCGGCGTCGCGGGTCGCCTCGCCGCCCATGTGCTCCCGGATGTGATCCTCGATCACTTGGGCGATAAAGCCGTCGAGCGCACCGCGGCAGCTCGTCGCCTGCTGCAACACCTCGATGCACGGCACGCCCGCCTCCACCGCGCGCTCCAGCCCTTGAATTTGGCCGGCGAGTCGCTTCAGGCGCTTCTGCAGTCGGTCTTTTTCGCGTGCGACGTGACCCATAAAAGACTCTTGCGGTATAGGGAGGGGGACTATACCATGCGCGCCATCGATCCGAGAGACGCTCGGATGCCAGAGTACGCGCTCATGAACACCTGCCCTGCGAACGCCGCGCGTTCCGGTCTGGGGGTTTCGCACTAGCGAGACGCCGGGCCGGGACCCCTTTGTCCCGTTGACCCGGAGGATCTCGTCATGATCCGCATGTTGCTCGCGCAGGTTCAGGACCGCTTAGCGCACGGTCGCGATTGGCGCCAATGGGGCGCCAGCGCATTGCTGATTTGTAGTGAAGTTGTGCTACTGATGGCAGCCCTGATGGAGGGCTACGCGATCGTCCAAGCCATCGGACAGCACGTACAACTCTGATGGGATGCCGATGGTGACTCCACCCTTTTGCCGCTGGACCGCACTCGGTCTCCTGATCACTGGCCTCGCCGGGGCTGCGGCACCGGACACCGCCGCGCCCGAAGACGCGGCGGTGCACGGTCAGTTCACCTGGACCGAGCAGGAAGTCGGCGCGTTCACCGCGCCCTATGCCGGCCCCAACAGCCTGCATCCGAATCAAGGTCGGGAAACCGTCGATGCGACCCTGTACGGCGGTAAGCGCCTGTGGTCGGGCCTTGAAGGGTGGTTGAACCTCGAGGTGGATCAGGGCTTTGGGCTCGATAACACGCTCGGTATCGCGGGTTTTCCCTCCGGCGAGGCCTACAAAGTCGGCAAGAACCGCCCGTATCTGCGTCTGCCACGCGCGTTTCTGCGCCAGACGATCAATGTCGGCAGCGTCGACGAGACCGTCGAGTCGTCGGCCAATCAGTTGGCCGGTGCGCGCTCAACGGATCGCTGGGTGATCACGGCGGGAAAGTTCGGCGTGACGGACATCTTCGATGCGAGTCGTTACGCCCACGACCCGCGCGGCGACTTCCTGAACTGGACCGCGGTCGACGCCGGCACCTTCGACTACAGCGCGGATGCGTGGGGCTTCAGCGCCGGCATCGCCGTCGAACGGTACCGGGGTGCGTGGACCGGACGGGTGGCGCTCTTTGACCTCTCGACGATCCCCAACAACGAGCACCTGACCCCGGGCTTCCACCAGTTTCAATGGATCGGCGAACTCGAACACCGCCACACCCTCGGCGACCGGGACGGCAAAGTGCTCGTCACCGTGTACGACAGCCGGGGCCGGATGGGCCTGTTGGCGGACGCCGTGGCGCTCGCCGCGCAGACGGGTGGCGTGCCGAACGTCGCGCTCGTGCGGTACTACCGCGATCGCATGGGCGTCAGTGCATTGGCCGAACAGGCGGTGGCGGAGGATGTCGGCGTCTTCGCCCGCCTCGGCAACGCCGCGGGCAACGTCGAAGCCTATGAGTTCACCGACGTGGATGCGTCGGTGGAAGCGGGTCTCTCGCTCGCCGGCCGCGCCTGGCATCGGGCCGGCGACACCGTCGGCGTCGTCGCTATCCGTAACCGCATTTCCGCCGAGCGCACCGCCTACCTCGCCGCCGGTGGACTCGGCATTTTGGTCGGGGACGGCGCACTCACCCATCCCGGCGCCGAATCCATCGCCGAGGCCTACTACGCGGTGGCACTCGGCAGTCACCTCACGCTGACCGCCGACCTGCAGCACGTCACGAACCCCGCCTACAACCGCGACCGCGGTCCGGTCACGATCGGCGCACTGCGCGTGCACGCGCAGTTCTGACCCCCCAAACGACGACGGCGCCACACAATCGTGTGACGCCGTCGCTACGCACGCGGTGACCGCTGACGGCCACCGCTGCTCTATTCAACTCCAGTCGTCGCCGCCACCGCCGCCGGAGAAACCACCGCCATCACCCCAGTCGCTGCCGCTGTCCGACACGCCGAAGTTATCGCCGCCCATGTCGGCGTTCGGGTCGACGTAGGTGTCCTGCGACGGGGGCACGTAGTTCGGGTGACCGGGCTCGAACACGCGCCGGGCGAGTTCTTCGCCGGCCACGATGCCCGCACCGACTGCGAGACCGGACGCCACGTTGCCCATGAGGCCGGAGCCCTGGCCCATCACGCCCGGCCCGTAACCGTAGCCGTAACCCGGCCCACCCATCGGCGCGGGACCGCCGCCCATCGGCGCACCGGGACCGTACCCCGGCTGGCCGTAGCCTGGGGTCATCACGACGGTCTGCTGACGACGGCGCATCAACATGACCACGAGCAAGACGATCGCCACGATCCCAAGGAAGAGACCCCAGGGAAAGTGCGAGCCCCCGCCGCCGGCATAGGCCGACGATCCGCTGCGCACGCGGCCGGCATTGGCGAGGCCCGCCTTCAGTTCCGCGACCGAGTGCGGACTGGCAAACGGCAAGGCCGGATTGATGCGCTCGGCGGTCGCAAGCTCCGCCCGCGCCTGATCCAAATGACCGGCTCGGTACTCGACTTCGGCGTCGACGTAATGGGCTTCGGCGCTCTGCGGATGCTCGGCGAGCACCTGCTGCATCATCGTCTCGGCTTCGGCGACGCGACCGGCGCGGACCGCCGTATAGACATCCTTCACCGAAGGGCTCGCCGCCCACGCGAAACTCGACAGCGTCAGCGCGGCCACCGCGCAAAAACGTACAACTACTGGTTTCGTCACTGCAGACTCCCGTGTGTGGAGAACCGTCCCCGTTTCGACCCCGGCCGCTCGGCGGGGTTCCCAAACCGGACTTTTACTCCGTTCTGATGACTGGCGCGCTAAGGATGGGGGGTTTCTGGCGGATTACTAGCCCCCCCCCAGTGGGCGGGACCGCCCCGATGCGCCGGGCCGAGCGCCCGGCGCGACCATCCGCCGTCGTGGGCGCCACGCACCGGGCGCGGCCTCGCGTTACAGACTGGACTACAGAAGGGATTTCGTGGCCTGATCAGCCTTACGCGCACGGATGGACCCTTCCCTTCGACTCAAAGGATGCAGCGATGTCCCAGCAAAAATTGGCCTACGTGACCGGTGGCATGGGTGGGATCGGAACCGCGATCTGCCAACGGCTGGCGGACAACGGGTACCGCGTTATTGCCGGCTGCGGCCCGAGTCGGGATCACGCCAAGTGGCTCGCCGAGCAACAGGCTGCCGGCTACGCGTTTCATGCCTCGGTCGGCGACGTGTCGAACTGGGACTCCACCGTCGAGGCCTTTGCGCGCGCCAAAGCCGAGCACGGCGCGATCGACGTGCTGGTCAACAACGCCGGCATCACCCGTGACCGCATGTTCTTGAAGATGTCCCCCGAGGACTGGCGCGCGGTCATCGACACGAACCTCAACAGCATGTTCAACGTCACCAAGCAGGTGGTCCCGGACATGGTGGCCAACGGCTGGGGGCGGATCATTCAGATCAGTTCGGTGAACGGCCAAAAGGGCCAAGCCGGACAGACCAACTACTCGGCCGCCAAGGCCGGTATGCACGGCTTCACGATGGCCCTGGCACAGGAACTGGCGTCGAAGGGCGTGACGGTGAACACCGTGAGCCCCGGCTACATCGGGACCGACATGGTGCGCGCGATCCGCGAGGACATCCTCGCGAAGATCGTTGCGACCATCCCAGTCGGTCGCCTCGGCACGCCGGCCGAAATCGCCTCGATGGTGGCGTGGATCGCCGGACCCGACTCGGGCTTTGCGACGGGCGCCGACTTCAGCTGCAACGGTGGGCTGCACTCCGGCTGAGACCCCCTCAGCGGATCAGCGCCTCGAGCGTGCCGGCGTCCGTGCCGAGCACGTGCAGGTACGCCCGCGCGCGCTCCAGTTTGGTGTAGACATCTTCATAGCCCGTGGCCAGCCCCTCGGGGTCGACATAGGTGTAGCCGCCCGTGACGTGGAAGAGCGTGATCATCTCCTCGCCGCCGTCGACGACGAGCGTGTGCGTCTCGCCGGGCGGTTCGTAAACGTAATCGCCCGCCCGTGCGGTCCACGGATGTTCAAGATACCGCCACGTACCGCGCAGCGTGAAGGCATGGACGGGCCCGCTGTGGCGGTGGCGCGAGAGTACGCCCGCGGCGCGTACGCGCAGCAGGTTGACGTAGTACCCGGTCGACACGCCGAACACGAGCGGCCGAAACCACACGCCAGGCGCCTGCGGGATCCACAGGCCGGCGTCCACATCGAGCGCTCCCGCGGCGTAGATCTCCGGCGGCATCCCGAAGGGCTGCGGCTTCTGGTAGGGCACGGCATCGGTCATCGGGGCGGTCCTCGTCATCGTCGGTGGGAGCGCGAACCGTGACCGGCCCGCGCTCCCCGTTCGCTTACTCGCTGAACTG
>DAINQU010000026.1:29232-40637 GCA_036742455.1 Steroidobacteraceae bacterium
TGGGAGCGCGAACCGTGACCGGCCCGCGCTCCCCGTTCGCTTACTCGCTGAACTGGAAACGATTTGCCTGTGCGATCGACGCCAGCGGCTTGCGCGGCGACGGCGCTTCGCGCGACTGGAGCATCTCCGGCAGCGCTTCTTTCGGACCCTGACGGCCCACCGCGAACGCGGCTTCGAGCGTGTAGCCCTCGGGAGCGCCGATCGCGGCACGCATTTGATCGAAATCAAGTCCCGTCATGGCGTGCGTGTGCCAACCGGTCGCGATCGCCTCGAGCGCCACGCTCATCCAGGCCGCACCCGCATCGAAGGAGTGCGAGCGGTTCGGCATCGTCTCACCGGAATAGGGGGAGACGAGCGTGTCCTTCGACAGGACGACCACGAGCGCCGACGCGTGCGCCGTCCACAGGCGGTTGAATTCGGCGAGCGCACCGTGCACGGCCGCCCAGGCCGGGGTGTCGCGCAGCACGTAGACGAAGCGCCACGGCTGATTGTTGAAAGCCGACGGCGCCCAACGCCCGGCCTCCAAAAGGCGCAGCAGTTCGCTCTCCGCGATCGGCTCGCCCGTGTAGGCGCGCGGTGACCAGCGGTGGGTGAAATGGGCCGAGATGGGGTGTTCGGTGGTGCGGGCGTCAGTGCTCATGCGGAACCCTTTGGCAGGTGGTGATAACGAAGCGCGCACCTTAGCGCAGTTACCGCACTCGGAGTATGACCGTCGACGTCGGCGCGGCTACAGCTCGGTGTATTTGCGCATCGAACCGCGCGCCTTGTCGGCGGGGTATTTGAGCGCGTTCTTCGCGACCTTGTCGTAACCGGCGGCGACGAGGTCCACGTCGAGCTTATCGGCCAGCCGAATCAAGTAGAGCAACACGTCCGCCAACTCGTCGCGCACCGCCGCCTGACGCGCCGGCTCGAGCGCCATGGCCGCCTCCGCGGTCAACCACTGGAAGTGCTCCATCAGTTCGGCCACCTCGACCGAGAGCGCCATGACGAGGTTCTTTGGACTGTGGAACTGGTCCCAATCGCGCTCCGCGGCAAACTGCCGCAGGGTGTCGCGCAGCGTCTCAAGCGAGTCGGTGGAGGGCATAGTCGTCATCGTGTGCCAGGGCGAGTAGTCGTGAGTCGTAGGCACAGTCTAGCAAGCGCGGCATCGGTCGCCTCTGCCGCGTGAACTGCATCCAGTATATTCGAGAATGGGCTGAATATAAGATCTATTATAACATGATATTTAAACGTTTTTTCGATTTAAACGCGCAAATAGACATGAGCGAGTTCATCGAAGGCGGACGATAATTTTGGCGAATGTCGCCACCCAGAGACGCACCGGCCACTGTCACTCGCCGGGCCGCAGTTCTATCGTTTCGACACCCCATCCGAACGAACGAACTGACCCATCATGCCTACGTGGTTCCGCCGTCAACGCCCCGCTCCGACCGAAGCCGTCCGCGACTTCGTCGACACGATTGAATTCATCAATGTGTTGTTGGCCCGTGAGCAAGCCGAACAGGAACGCACCCTTGGGTCGTATCGCGTGGGCGGTCACGCCCACTCAACCGGCGCGCACACCACGACGGTCGGGTGAAGCTCGCCGTCCTCGGACGGATCGCTGAGCGCGCGCCGTCACTCCTCGCTGTCGAGTGCGCAATCCACCGGAATCACGCCCAGCAGCGCCGTCAGAACCGACGGTTCAATGCCTATCAAAAACCCCCGCCGACCGCCATTGATGGCAATGCGTGGCAAACCCAAGATCGTGCGCTCGGCGTAGATCGGCATGCGTTTGCGGGTGGCGAAGGGCGAGGTCCCGCCGACCAAGTAGCCGCTGTGCCGGTTCGCAGTCTCCGGTGCACACGGCGCCACCGACTTCACGCCGATCTGACGGGCCAAGTTCTTGGTCGAGACCGTCTTGTTGCCGTGCATCAGCACGACCAAGGGGGCCGCCTTCTCGTCTTGCATGATCAAGGTCTTGACCACCGTGTATGGGTCAATCCCTAAGACGCTCGCGCTGTGGCGCGCGCCGCCGTGCTCAAGATACTCGTACGGGTGCTCGGTGTACGCGACACCCCGCTGTTTGAGCCACGCCGTGGCCGGCGTTTCGGAGACGTGGGTTGATTTCGCCATGCTGCTTCCGCCGTCGAAGCGCGCATCATGCCGCAACCGAACGCCGCTGTCGGCCCGCCAGCGCCGCTCCCGCGGTCGTGTCTGTCGCGATCGGGCGCCCGACGGTCGCGACCGACACGGGCTGCGGCCGGGCCCGGCTCCCCCGTCCGATGGGGGTGTTTTATTAACAACTGTTAAGAAGAATTCAGAGTCTCCCCCCTTGAGCGCGGGACACTGGCGGGCTTTACTGCAGATTCGGGTACCGTCGACGACGTCGCGGCCGTTTGGTTTTGGGGATGCATGGGACATGACCGCTGACACACACCGTCGCCGACACGGCCTGCCCGGGGAAGGGCGGGCCTGACATGGCAGCGTGCGTACCGGACGACGCGCCGGAGATCGGCTCCGCCGCCTATTACGCGGACCCATACCCCGCGTTTGCGGCCCGTCGGGTCGCCTCCCGTTATCACACGGTGCCGGGCGTGGACGGCGACGTCGGGGTGTACGGCTACCACGACGCGGTCGCCCTGCTGTCGAATGCGGCCGTCAAATCCACCCGCTTGCGGACCTTTTTTCCGGTTCCGGACCCGGATCTCGCGGAATTCCAAAGCTTGCATCATTGGGTCTCGGCGTCGGTGCTGCACAGCGAGGATGCGCACCATCGCCGCTTGCGCGACGTGTTAGAGCGCCCGCTGAGTGCGATCCCCGTCCAGCGCTACGAGGCGGTGATCCGCGACGCCGTCGAGGCCGTTGCGACCCCGCTGCGCGACCGCAGCAGCGCCGACGTCGTCAGCGACTACGCGGCGCGGCTGCCGACCGACGTGATCGCCCACTTGCTCGGCATCCCCGCGCGCCATCATGCGACCGTACGCGATGCGGCCGACGCGCTCTCCCGCTGGACCGACAACCGCCATCGCACACGGCGGGACACGGCCAATGCGCGCGATGCCGTCGACACGCTGACGGCGTTACTGTTGGCCGCCCTCGAGGCGGGTGACGGCCCCTTGCTCAGCGCGCTGATCGCTCGCGCGCACACGACCGCGACGACCCTCGACGAGGTCGTCGCCCAGTGCGTGCTCTTTCTCGTCGCCGGCCGGGCGACGCTGCGGCACCTGATCGGCAGCGCCGTGCTGCTGACAGTGACCTGGCCACACGTGCGCGAGGCACTCACGGCCGGCGACCTGCCGGCCACGGCCATCATCGACGAAACCTTGCGCTTCGAGTGTCCCGTGCAGTACCTGCGCCGGACCGTGCACGCGGGGTTTGAGGGCGCTTTGGGGCCGATACCGGCAGGGACCGGCGTCATGATCAGCCTTGGCAGCGCGCTGCGGGACCCCGAGTGCACGCCCGATGCCGACCGCTTCGACCCGTGGCGCACGCAACCGCCCGCGTTGGCCTTCGGTCTCGCGGAACGCGCCTGCGTGGGCCGGGCACTCTCGCGCCTGATCGCGGCGGCCGCGCTCGAGGGGTATTTGGCGCACGGTCCGGCCGGTGCCGTGGCCGGAACGCCGCGCTGGGGCCGGACGCTCTATTACCGGGGCCTCGCCGAGTTGCCGCTGCGCCGCTGAGCGGATTGCGTTCCCGCCGCGCCGGGCATTTAATGGCTGCTCACCGTTCCTCGGAGCCGTCATGAAGTACACCCTGAGCCTGCTGTCTCTCCTCTGCGCGGTCACGACCGCCTTCGCGACGCCCCCGCGCGACACGCCGGAGGGCGAGCAGCGCTTCCGTTCGCTCTACAAGGAACTGGTCGAGACCAACACCACGTACTCGGCCGGCAGCTGCACGGCCGCCGTCGAGAAGATGGCCGCGCGACTCGAGCATGCCGGCTTCCCGCGCTCGGACCTGCACCTTTTCACCGACCCCTCGGCACCGAAGGACGGCGGCCTCGTCGCCTTCTACCCCGGTCGCGACGCGACCAAGAAAGCCATCCTGCTGCTCGCCCACGTCGACGTGGTCGAGGCCAAGCGCGAGGACTGGACGCGCGACCCGTTCACCTTGATCGAAGAGAACGGCAACTTCTATGCCCGCGGCGCCCTCGACGACAAGGCCCAGGCCGCGATCTGGACGGACCTGTTCATCCGCTTGCGCGGCGAACACTACGTGCCGCCCCGCCCCCTAAAACTCGCCCTGACCTGCGGCGAAGAAGGCGGTGGCCAGTTGAACGGCGCGCAGTGGTTGACCAAGCACGGCCGGGATCTGATTGATGCCGAGTTCGCCTTAAACGAAGGCGCCTCCGGCGAACTCGACAGCAGCGGCCACAAGGTCGCCCTGGAAGTCGAGGCGGCCGAGAAGTTGCCGGTCAGCTATCAGCTTGAAGCCACCAACGACGGCGGTCACAGTTCGCGGCCGCGCAAGGACAACGCGATCTACAGCCTGGCCGCCGCGCTCACCAAAGTCAGCCAGTACGATTTCCCCGCGCAGTTTGGCGATGCCAACCGCGGCTATTTCGCCGCGATGGCGAAGATCATGGCCGCCAAGGGCGACCGCACGGTCGCCGATGCCATGACCGCGTTCCTGAAAGACCCGAACGACCAAAAGGCGATCGCGACGGTCGCGGCCGCGGACGTCTCGTGGAATGCGATGCTGCGCACCACGTGCGTGGCCACCATGCTCTCGGGCGGTCACGCGCCCAACGCGCTGCCGCAGCGGGCGCGCGCGACGGTGAACTGCCGCATCTACCCGGGCGTCTCGCCCGAGGCCGTCCGGCAGACGCTCGAGCACGTCATTGCCGACCTGAAGGTCAGCGTCACCATCCCCACCGAACGCGGCTACGAGCGCATCGAGACGGCCACCACCGCCGCTCCGCCACTTGGCGCGCGCATCCTGAAGCCGCTCGAGGATCTGACGGCCGAGTTCTGGCCCGGTGTGCCGGTGCTGCCGATGCTGCAAGCCGGCGCGACGGACGGCGCGTTCTTGAACGCCGCCGGTATCCCGACCTACGGCATCGAACCGATCTTCGTCGGCGGTGATCTCGGCCATATCCATGGCCTCAACGAGTACGTCAGCGTCACGAGCCTGATGGAGGGACGTGAGTTCCTGTATCGCCTCGTCAAGCGCTACGCCGAAGCGCCGTAACACGCACCCGCGCCGGACGTGCCCGATCGGGGCGCGTCCAGCGCATCGGCGCCGCCCCGCTTTCCCTCCGTGCCAGACCCACGCCCCGAGACACCCGTGACCCACGAACTGTCCCCTGACGACGCCGCGTTTCGCGATGAGATTCGCGCGTTCGTCGCCGCGCATTTGCCGAGCGATATCGCCGAACGCCTCTTGAACGGCGGCGCCATTGCCGCCGACGACATCCGTCGCTGGCAGGCCATCTTGCATCAGCACGGACTGGGCGCCATCCATTGGCCGGCGGCCTTTGGCGGGCGCGACGCGTCGCCCCTGCGTCAGTATCTGTTCGAACTCGAGTGCGCGATGGCCGGCGCACCGCCGCAACTGGCCTTCGGCGTGCGCATGCTGGCGCCGGTACTGATGCGCTTCGGCACTCGGGCGCAACAGGCGCAGTTCCTGCCGGGCATCGTGGCCGGCACCGATTGGTGGTGCCAGGGGTACTCGGAGCCGGGTGCTGGCTCCGACCTCGCCTCGTTGCGCACCAGCGCCGTGCGCGACGGCGATCACTACGTCGTCAACGGCCAGAAATGCTGGAACACGCTCGGGCAACACGCCGACTGGATGTTCTGCCTCGTGCGCACCGACACCGAGTCGAAGCCGCAACGCGGCATCTCGATGCTGTTGATCGACATGAAGTCGCCGGGCATCACCGTGCGACCGACGCAACTGCTGGACGGGACACGCGAGGTCAACGATATCTTCTTCGATAACGTGCGCGTCCCCGTGAGCCAACGCGTCGGCGAGGAAAACGACGGCTGGACGATCGCCAAGTTCCTGCTCGTGCACGAGCGCACGAACATCGCCGGGGTGCCGTGGTCGAAACGTGACTATGCGCGACTCGTGCAGATCGCGCGCCACGCGACGCGTCGCGGCGCACCGCTGCTCGACGATCCGGATTTCCGCCACCGCCTCGCCCGCCTCGAGATCGATCTCGAGATCCTCGAGTACACGAACCTGCGGATGCTGTCGGTCGCCAAACCCGACCCCACGACGCCTTCGCTGCTGAAGATCCGCGGCTCGGAAATCCGCCAAGCGATCAGTGCGCTGACGATGGAGGCTTTGGGCGCGGAGGCACTGCGCCTGCACGCGCCGCAACCGACGGATGCGCTGCCCGAGTCGACGTACACGACCGGCGTCACGGCCAGTTACCTGAACCTGCGCAAGCTGTCGATCTACGGCGGCTCGAACGAAATTCAACGCAACATCGTCTCGCAAATCGCCATCGGGCTTTGAGATCACCCCCATGAATTTTGACATCACGGACGAGCAGCGCCTGCTCATCGACGCCGTCAGCCGTTGCCTTGCGGAGGAAGCGTCGTTCACGGCGCGCCAAGCCGTCGTGCGAACGCACGGGTGGTCCCCGTCGGTCTGGAGCACCTTGTGTGACCTCGGCGTTCCCGTCGCGGTGTTTGCCGACACCGACGGCGGACTCGGCGGCGGTGCGATGGAGCTCGCCCTGATCGCGCAGATCGGCGCCGCAGCGCTCGCGGTCGAGCCGATCACGAGCGTGCTCATCGCCCACAGCGTGCTCGCGCGCTCGGCACCGGCGCCGTTGCGGCAACGCTGGCTGGAGCGCTTGCGTGATACGCCGGCCGTGCTCGTCCCCGCGTTCGCCAGCACCGAGGCGACGGTGCGGGCAGAAGTCGACGGCGCAGCGACGGTGTTGAACGGTCGCGCGGCGGTGGTTTACCACGCGCCCTGCGCCGATCACCTGCTCGTGGCCGCGGCCAGCGCCGGGGCAGCGCGTGCCGACAGCCTCTATCTCGTCCCCGTGAACGCCGCCGGACTCGCGCTGCAGTCGTACACGACCGTCGACGCGCAACGCGCGGCCGATCTCGTCTTGGACGGCGTGCGTGTCGGCGCCGACGACACCGTGACCACGCACGATCCCGCGTCGGTCGATCTGGCGATTGACCTGGGGCTCTTGGCCGTGTCGGCCGAGGCGCTCGGCAGCGCGGAGCGCGCCGTTGCGTTGACGCTCGAGTATCTGAAGACCCGGCAGCAGTTCGGGGGCCCCATCGGCCGCTTCCAGGCCCTGCAACACCGCGCGGTGACCTGCCTTGCCCGCTTAGAAGACCTGCGCACGCTCGTGCTGCTCGGCGCGGCGCGCTTTGACGGGCCGACCGAGGCCCGCCGCACCACCCTCGCCGCGCTGAAAGTCGTGGCCGCCGAAACGGCCCGCCACATCGGCGAGGAAGCCGTGCAACTGCACGGCGGCATGGGCGTCACCGAAGAGATGGAGATCAGCCATCACTTCCGTCGCCTCATTGCCACGAGCATCCGCTACGGCGCGCGCGACGAGCACTTACGGGCGTACGCCGAGGCGCGCTTCGCGACGACTCAGGGCTAGACGAGGAAGGTCTCGGTCGGACCGAAGGAGAGCACCACGCCGTTGCCGGCGGTCTCTTCGAGGTCAACGCGGCACAACGACGGCAGCACCGCGGCAGCGCGCGAGCGGATCCAGTCGGCGATCGATTCGGTCGTTTGATCCGCGAGTCCCTCAAGGTCGCCGATCGCGCGGTGGTCGAGCAGATCGTAGATCGGGGCGAACAGTCGTTGCACGTCGCCGAAATCCGTCGCCCATCCAAGCACCGCGTCGAGCGGCGCGGACAGGTGTAAGCGCAACCGATAGGTGTGACCGAGCACTCGCGCCGCCGCGAGACCCTCGGTGTCTGCGGGGCGCTGCACGGCCGCATCGAAGGTGAACGCGCGCCAGATGGCGTACCGCTCGCCGTCGAAGGTGGCGCCGCAGCGGCCCGTCTCGTACACGGTCACGCTGCACAGGGTGGGCAGTTCGCGACGCAGCTGCTGCCACAACCACGCCGACAGGCATTCGCTGGTCGGGTTGGAGAGCCCCTCGATGTCGTTCAAACAGGTGTCGGTGAGCCAGGCACCGATCTCGCGCCAGGCGGCATCCAAAGCCCCGGCGCCGGTGCCACGGGCGCGCACGAGCACTTCAAACGAATGGCCGTGCAAGCGACCGCACTTGTGCCCGGTGGGGACGTTCGGCAAGTAGTGGGCGGCTTCGAAGGTGTAGCGGCGCGCCGAGATCTGCCGCCCCTCCGCCTCCCACTCCATGCGCAGAAACGGCGTCGGCGCGACGACGATCCGCGACACGTCCATGCCCTCTAAGCGAGCGCCGAGATAGCGGGCGATGCCGAGGTCGGAGGGGTCCTCGAGCACGGTGTCGAGATCCGCGTAATCCAACGCCGCGACCGCCTGCTCGAGTTGCGCCGTGAGATAGCCCACGGGCTCGATCGGGTGCCGGGTGGCCGCCGCCGCGAGGTGTGCCGTCACGTCGACCACAAAGCCATGGCCGTGCCGGCGGGACAAGCGGCTGTCGCCGCTGGCGGGCAGGGAGCGGGCCGCCTCAAAGCGGGCGCGGGCGGTGATGAGGGAACGGGTCAACGGCATCTCCAGGTCGGCGGCGCACAATACCGGAGTGCACGGCACGACGCACGGGCCTGCGTGGGCGCGCGGGACCGGTGACTTCGGCCGGCCCACACGGGCGCGCGACGGGAGGGGTCAGCGAGGCCAGGTCTGCGGGAATTCCGGGGCCACGAGCGGGTCGCCGTCCGCCAGCGTGAGGTGCGGGAACGGCGGTGAGGTACGCCCCGGGCGTTGCACGTAGCGGGCATCGTCGCCGACCCAACGCGCCGAAAAGACCCGCCGCGGAATGCTCGCCGTGTTCGCGGCCGCGCCGTGGATGGTGCGAAAATCGAAGGCGACGACGTCGCCGGGCTGCATGTCCCACGCGACGATGCGGTAAGCGTCGGGGTCGGCGTCGATATCGGGCGGCGCGTCGAAGTCGCCACCCTCGGTGTAGAGCGACGTGCCGTCGAAACGGTCCGGCCGAAAGCCCTTCTCGCTCCAACGGTGCGAACCGGCCACGCACCGCAACGCCGTCGCCCGCGACACCGGATCGAGCGGCGTCCAAAAGCTGACCGACTGCTGACCGCGCACGCAGTAATACGGCTCGTCCTGATGCCACGGCGTGACGGTGCTGTTCCCCGGCCATTTGATCAACGTGTGGTCGTGAAAAAATCGCGCGGTGGTCGACTGCATCAGCGTCGCCGCGATCTCCGCGGCCGGGGAGTCGTAGACGTAGGCCCGAAACTCGGCCACGTCCGGCCAACGGCAGAAGTCTTGGAAGAACGGTGCGGACCCGTCGCGCGGCTGATACGAGCGCTCGAGCGCGCTCGGCGTTGCGTGCACCGTCGCCATGCCGTGGCGCAAGGGCTCCACCCAGTCGGCGAAGACGCCGCGCAGCACCACCGCGCCGTCCCGCTGAAACGCGTCTACATCGGTTGGGCTCACGCGACTCATCGGGACACCCCTCAGTGGGATGACGCCGGCGCGGCATCGGTCGATCCGGAACGGGCCCCCGCCGACAGGTAGTCGACGGCCAAATGGGAGAGGGTCCGGACCCCCACCTCGAGCACACCCTCGTCGATTTTGAAGCGGGGCGAGTGATTGGGCGGGAAGTCCGCCGGGTTCGCGCCGGGCGTGCGCGCGCCCAAGATCACAAAGAGGCCGGGTATCTCCCGCTGAAAGGCCGAGAAGTCTTCACCCCCGGTGGTCGGCTGGGCTTCGACGAGGTGATCCTCACCGACCACCTGCCGCAGGGTCGGCAGCATTTTGCGCAGCAGTGCCGGATCGTTGTAGGTCACGTCGTAGTGCAAGAGCGGATCGATCTCGACCGTCGCCGTCGCGCCGGACGCCTGCGCAGTGGCTTCGGCGAGCGCGCTCAGCTTCGTGCGCGCCGCCGCGAGCATGCCCGGATCCAGCGCCCGAATGGTGCCGACGAGCGTGACCTCGTCGGGAATGATGTTCGACTTGATCCCGCCGTGGATCGACCCCACCGTCACCACGATCGGCGCTTGCGTGACGTCCATCATGCGACTCGGGATCGTCTGAATGGCCGACACGATTTGTGCCGCCACGACGATCGGATCCACGCCACCCCACGGCATCGCGCCGTGCGTCTGACGGCCGTGCACCGTGATCTTGAAATCGTCCGAGCCCGCCATGAGGCCGCCGGAGCGATAGGCGATCGTACCGACGTCGGCGAAACTCATCACGTGCAGTCCAAAGATGGCCGACGGCGCGGGTGCGTCGCGCAGCACCCCTTCTTTCACCATCCGTCGCGCCCCGTAGTCTTCGCCTTCCGGTGCGCCCTCCTCGGCCGGCTGAAAGATGACTTTCACGGTACCGGGTAATTCGGCGCGTATGTTGGCCAACACCTCGGCCGTGCCGAGCAAGATAGCCATGTGCGCGTCATGACCGCAGGCGTGCATCACGCCGGTCGTTTGTCCAGCGTATTGCGTGGTCACGCGCGAGCGGAACGGCAGGTCGACCTCTTCGGTCACCGGCAGCGCATCGAGTTCCGAGCGCAGCGCCACGACCGGACCCGGCTTGCCGCCGTGCAGGACGCCGACCACACCGGTGACGGCGACCCCGGTCGTCACTTCGTAGCCGAGCGCGCGCAGGCGCTCGGCGACAAAGCGCGCGGTCTCGGTCTCGCGGTTTCCCAATTCAGGGTGGGCGTGGATCTGGCGGCGAGCGGCGATCACCGACGGGTTGACCGCCGATGCCCAGGCATCCACATCGTCTCCCAAGGACGCGGCGCGCACGGGTCCAACGGGCAGGCACAGCGCCACACCCAGCACACCCAGAGCCGCCCCCACCGCACGGATCGTCCGTCGCATACATCCCCCTCACCCGTTAGGGGTACCGAGTCCGGCCGAACGGCCGGACTCGATCCCGTCCGTCGCTTACATCCGGTGCAACACGCAGAGCTTGTGGCCGTCCGGGTCGCGCAAATACGCCAGATACAACCGGCCCACGCTGCCCTCGCGCACGCCCGGGGGATCCTCGCACGCGGTACCACCGGCCGCGAGGCCCGCCGCGTACCACGCGTCGCACTGTTCCGGGGAGCTAGCGGCAAAGCCCAACGTGGAGCCGTTGGCCGCGGTCGCCGGTTCGCCGTTGATCGGGCGGGTGACCGAGAGCACGCCGGTGGCCGTGCGATAGAAAATCCGGTGACCGTCGACGCGGGCCGGTGACACGCCGAGGGTGCCGAGCAGCGTGTCGTAGAAGGTCTTGGCGCGATCGAGATCGTTCGTGCCGATCATTACGTGAGAAAACATGAGTACTCCGTGGGGACACTGAAGAAGTCCCGGCGCCGCACTGCGCGC
>DAINQU010000027.1:0-36286 GCA_036742455.1 Steroidobacteraceae bacterium
TACTACGACCGCTGGTGGCGCTACGGCTACTGCTACTACTACTACTAGCGGTGCTACTAATACTACTACTACTAGTGGTGCTACTGCTACTACTACTACTACTAGGGGTACTGCTGCAACTACTACTACTACGTCTACTACTACTAGTACTACTAGTATTACGTCTACTACTATTACTACTACTACTACTACTACTCCTACTACCACCACCGCCGCCGCCACCGCCACCACGACCGCCACCGCCGCCGTAGCCTCCGCGGCCACCGCCACCGCCACCGCCGTAACCGCCGCCACCGCCAGGACGCGGTCCACGAGGACGCTCTTGCGCCTCGTTCACGCGCAGCGGACGGCCGCCCATGTTAAAGCCGTTGGTGGCCGCAATCGCGGTCTGTGCATCGGCGCTTGCCATCTCCACAAACGCGAATCCACGGGGACGACCCGTTTCGCGATCCATGATGATTTTCACCGACTCTACTTTTCCGTGACTTTCAAACAGCGAGCGCACTTCATCTTCGGTCGCCGAGAACGGAAGATTCCCCACGTAAATGGTCGTCATCGAGTCTTCTCACTCACTTGCATGCGCGGGCTTAGGGTTCGAGCCTAGCCGCAACGCGTCCCTCTCCAATCGGAATCGAGTCCGGCTTGCCGGCCGATTCCGTACCGTAGGTCGTGCGCTGTATCAACTCGTGCGGGAGAACCTTCCGAGTCCACCAAGGTGGGCTATACGCAACCCAACCGGTCGACCCAATCCTCCTCCAAAAGCAGACGTCGCGAGTACAACCGACACTGATCCTACGCCGGGAAATCAGGGCGCGCAATTTCCAATCAAAATGTCAATATTTTTCCACTCGCGCTCCAGAGATGCCTATTGTTGCTGTAGTGCAACAATTATTACGGCGCCGTGTCGGGCTCGAGATAGGCGTAGCCGTGTAGCTCGGCCTCGTAGAAGCGCTTCAGTCGCTGACTATCGGCGACGGTCAGCCGCCCTTCGCGAACGGCCCGTTCGCAGTCGCGAGCGAGGCTTGGGTACAGCTCATCCGTGTCGTATTCCATGTAACCGAGAACCTGTAACGCGGTGTCGCCCTTGACCGTTTCTTCAATCCACCACGAGCCGTCATCGTCGAGGCGAATGTGCACAACGTGGGTGTCGCCGAAGAGGTTGTGCAGGTCGCCGAGCGTTTCTTGGTAGGCACCGACGAGAAACGTCGCGAGGTAATAGTCCTCGTCGGGCTTTAGTTCATGCACTTCAAGCGTGCGTTTTGTGTCCCGCAGCGACACGAAGCGGTCGATTTTGCCGTCAGAGTCGCACGTGATGTCTGCGAGGACGGCATTGCGAGTAGGGCGCTCCTCAAGTCGATGGATGGGCATGATGGGGAACAGCTGCCCGATCGCCCAGGAATCCGGTAACGACTGGAATAGCGAGAAGTTGCAGAAATAGATATCCGATAGAACGCTTTCCAGACCTTCCAGTTCCTCCGGAATTTCCTGCAACTTGCGCGCGTAATCACGCACCCGCGCGCAGGTCGCCCAATACAGACGCTCGGCTAAGCCGCGATGCGTGAGACTCAGGTAACCCAAATTGAACATCTGCAGCGCTTGCTCGCGAGCCTGCAAGGCGTCGTGCCAACATTCGACCAAGCGGCGCTCGCTAACGCTGCGATAGGCATCAAAGAGGTCACGGACCGGTTGAGGGATGTCGCCGTTGCCCGCGGCATCTTCTTCCAGCCGATTCGCTACCCGAAATTGATCCAAGGCGCTCGCACCCAGAACGTTGAACACGAGCACCGAGTGATGCGCCGCAATGGCCCGACCGGATTCACTGATGATCTGGGGGTGCGGGATCTTGCGTGCATCACAGACGGAGCCGATGCGATAGACCACGTCGCTGGCATATTCCGTCAATGAGTAGTTCATCGACGACTCATAATTCGTTCGACTGCCGTCGTAATCGATGCCGAGGCCGCCACCAATGTCGATGTACTCAAGGCCGGCTCCGAGGATCTTGAGTTCGGCATAGACATGCGACAACTCTGTGACCGCTTCTTTGACTCGGCGAATGTCTTGGAGTTGCGAGCCAGTATGGCAATGCACCAACTTTAAGCAGTCCAGCATGTCGTGTTGTCGGAGTACTTCCACGACCTCCAAAATTTCGGTGATGAAGAGACCGAATTTTGACTTTTCACCGGCGGATTCCCGCCATCTGCCTGCACCTTCCGCAGCTAATTTGACCCGTACGCCGATTTGAGGGCGCACGTCGTATTTTTGGGCGTGCTTCAAAATCAGGCTGAGCTCGACGAAATTTTCGACCACAGGGATGATTTTGCGACCGAGCTTCGCGGCCAGCATGACCGTCTCAATGTAGCTGTCGTCCTTGAAGCCGTTGCAGATGATCAGCCTATCGGGATCCTCGGCCATCGCCATAACAACCAACAGCTCCGGCTTGGAACCTACCTCAAGTCCAAAGCCAAATTCTTTACCGCTTCGGTAGACCTCTTCGACCACGAGTCGCTGCTGGTTTACTTTGATAGGAAACACAGCGGAGTAGCGATTCTGGTAATCGTTCTCGGCGATAGCGGTGGCGAATGCATCGTTCAGGCTGCGTAAGCGATGGGCGATGATGTCGGAGAAACGAATAACGAACGGGGCCGTCAAATCGCGCGCCTTCAGGCCTTCAACGACGTCGTGTAGGTCGATTTCCCGGCCGGGCCGCTGATCAGGGCGCACCACGACGTGACCGGCTGCATTGACCGCGAAGTACCCGGCGCCCCACGAGTCAATTTGATACAGGTGAGATGACTCTTCCGCGTCCCACGTGAGTGCGGCGGCGAAATTCGAGGGGGGCGTACTCATGTGTGGCGTGGCCTGTCCAATGGGGCGGAAAAGGCGCGCACATTAACAAACGCAGGCTACAGGTACATGGCGGCCTGCCAACTCGCTCAGGGGCCGGTCGCCACCGGGCGCGCGGCATCGCGCGACCACTCGCTGAAGCTACCCGGATACAGGCGTCCACCGCCCAGACCCGCCAACTCTAGGGCGAGCAAATTGTGACAGGCGGTCACCCCGGAGCCGCACATGGCGATGACGCTCGACGGGTCTCGCCCTCGGAGCGCGCGCCGAAACTGCTCGGCGAGTTCAGGGGCTGGTAAAAAGCGCCCGTCCACTCCCAAATTGCGCGCGAAATGAAAGCTTTGGGCGCCCGGGATATGGCCGGCCCGAGGGTCTAACGGCTCGACCCGCCCTTCAAATCGCTCTGCGGAGCGGGCGTCGAGGAGGACGCATCGCTGTGCTGCGACGGCCTCGGCGACGTCATCGCCGGTGACAACGGCCGAATAATCCGCTGTCCCGGCAAAGGTACGTGGTGCAACCGATGACGCTGCGACGAGTGAGGGCAAGCCGGCGGCTTTCCACGCCGTGTATCCGCCGTCCAACACGGCCACTCGACGATGCCCCATCCAGCGCAGTAGCCACCACAAGCGAGCCGCGTAGGCGCCCCCGGCATCGTCGTAGGCCACCACTTGCACGGCGTCGTCGATTCCCCACCGGGAAAAAGTGTCCGACAAAACGGCCGGATCCGGTAACGGATGGCGGCCGCTCCAGGGCGTACGGGGCGCCGCGAGATCCTCATCCAAATGGGCGTATAAGGCGCCCGGTATGTGGCCCTTCAAGTAGAGCGCGCGGCCAGCGTCCGGTTGACCCAACTCAAAGCGACAGTCCAAGACCCGTGTATTGGGATCGGCGAGGCTGCTGCGTAATGTTTCTACGTCGATCAAGGTTGCGTGGTGCATCGGGTCCCTCCGGGGCTGCAGTGTAGCGGTAACGCGGGACAGGGGGGGCATCCTCGGCGGAGTTCAGGTACAGTAGCGCCCCCCTTGGGCGGCTTTTACGCCCCTGCGGGTCTGCGCCGGCACGTCCGGGTCTCCGTTTTGGCGCCATTCACATAGGTAGGTATCCGCACATCATGACCAACCACACGGTTCATGCACAGTTTCACGGCCGACTGGTATTTGTCGGATTCGGTAGCATTGGTCGCGGCGTATTGCCGCTAATTCTTCGCCATATTGGCGGCCTCACTGCGGATCGCATAACGATCGTGACCGCGGACGATGCTGGCCTCGAGTGCGCTCGGGAATTCGGCGTAAAGCACGTCATTGAGCCAATTAAGCCGGATAATTACCGTGCCGTGCTTGAGCCTTTGGTCGGTGCGGGCGATTTCCTGCTGAACCTGTCGGTCGATGTTTCCTCGATCGAACTCGTGAAGTTGGCTCGGGAACGCGGTGCGCTGTATCTCGATACGTGCATTGAGCCGTGGGCTGGAGGCTATGTGGATACCCATGTGGATCCTGCCGCTCGCAGCAACTACACGATGCGTCATGCGGCGCTCGCGTTGCGCGACACCGCGGATACCTCCAAGCCGCAGCCGACCGCTGTTCTGACGCACGGCGCGAATCCCGGTCTGGTGTCACACTTTTTGAAGCAGGCGCTCATCAACATCGCCACGGATCTCGGCCTTCCGGTCACGGAGCCGACCTCTCGTGAAGAATGGGCGGCGCTGGCGCACCGTTTGGGCGTGAAGGTCGTGCATGTCGCCGAGCGCGACACACAGATCCCGAGCATCGCCAAGAAAGTCGGCGAGTTCGTGAATACCTGGTCGGTCGACGGTTTCATCAGCGAAGGCAGCCAACCCGCCGAACTCGGCTGGGGTACGCATGAGAAGCGCTTGCCGGCTGACGGCCGGACTCACAGCTTCGGTTCGGGGGCGGCGATCTATTTAATGCAGCCGGGTGCGGCCACACGTGTTCGGACGTGGGCGCCGAAAGCGGGGCATATCCACGCGTTCCTGATCACGCACAGCGAAGCCATTTCGATTGCCGACTATTACACGGTTCGTGAGGGTGGTGAGGTCGTCTATCGACCGACGTGCCATTACTCGTATCACCCGTCAGATTCGGCTGTCATGTCGATTCATGAGTTCGCCGGCCGCAACTGGCGCGATCAGCCCGAAAAGCGGATTTTGTTGAACGAAATTTTGCCGGGCGGCATCGACGAATTGGGGGTGCTCGTTGCCGGTCACGCGCGTAATGCGTACTGGTACGGCTCACAGTTGTCGATAGACGAGGCGCGTCAATTGGCGCCTTACAACAACGCGACTAGCCTCCAGGTCACGGTCTCGGTGCTCTCGGGTATGGTTTGGGCCATCGAGAACCCCGAGCGCGGCATCGTCGAGCCCGACGAAATGGACTACAAGCGGAATCTTGAGATTTGCCGGCCGTACTTGGGGCCGGTGGTCGGCGAATATACCGACTGGAATCCGTTGACCGATCGGGCGCGGCTTTTCCCGGAAGATATCGATACGTCCGATCCGTGGCAGTTCCAGAACGTACGCGTGTAACACCGAACGTTTGGACTGTGCTGACAGCGGCCGCCGTGGGCAACCACGGCGGCCGTTGTGTTTTACGGATGTGTGGGCCCGTAGTGGATACCGACGACGGTGTACTGCGGGCGACCTTCAATCGGTACCGTGATCTCGTCATCAAGGGCTTTTCCGAGCAGCGCGCGGGCGAGTGGCGCGTCCATGCTGATGTACTCCGGCGCCATATCGAACTCATCGGGGCCGACGATCCGGTAAACGTGGATGCCGCCCGCCGAATCTTCCAATTCCACCCACGCGCCGAAATACACCTTATTCCGATGGGTCGGGGCATCGGTCACGATCACGAGGCCGTCCAAGCGTTTGCGAAGGAATCGAACACGCCGATCGATTTCGCGCAGCCGCCGCTTGCCATAGGTGTACTCGGCGTTTTCGGAGCGATCCCCTTGAGCGGCAGCCTCGGACACCGCCTGCGTCACCTGCGGGCGTTCTACCCGCCACAGTTGGTCCAATTCAAGCCGCATTCGTTCGGCCCCGGCGGGCGTGCTGTACTTTGAGCCGGGAATCTGTGGTGGTCGCCAACGACCCATGAGAAATCTGCCGAAGTGGGATACCAATCACGGATTCTACGGCTTGGTGCGCCTAATCTCTCTCCCACAGCGTGCCGTTCGACGTGAGCGCCGACCTCCCCACTCAGTGGCAGTCCGTCGCAAGCGCCGAACCGCCGAACGGAGCGCCGCGACCCCCTTGGGTCGTGCCAGGATCCCCTGGCGGACTGTCGTCACGTAATCGGAGTCCGCTTTTGTGAACCCCAGATGTTTCATCTGGGGTTTTTTTTGCCCCGCTTGGCCGTCTCTTGACGGTTTCTTGACACTTCGTCGCTGAATCGACATCAACCTGAAATAAAACGGTAACGCCCTGCTGCGACTCTTTGTCGCATCGCAGCATTGTCCCTTCACACGCGGCGTAACCCCCAGCCCCTTCTCGCCCCTTGGCAAGGCGGGCGCGCGCTGCCGTTCTCCAAAGGAGTCTCGCCGATGTCATCGCTTCGTATCTCGCGCCGCCTCGCGGCCGCCGTTTCTGTCGCCCTTGCCGCTGCATCGTGTGGTGCCATGGCGGCGGAACAAGGCGATACCGATCCGAGTCAGGTCAGCCTCGGTACCATCGGCAATTCGCTCGGCTCGATCGAGGTGAAGGTTGATCGGGACTCTGTCGAGGCGTTGGCTCCCGTACAGGCGAACCTCGCCGCCATCGAGCCGCAGTCGGTCATCTCGCGCACCTTCATTGAAGATCAGGTCCCGGTGACCGGTAACTTCAACTCGATCATTGGCATCGCGCCGAGCATGGCGACAACGCCCTCGCCGAACGGCCCCGGCTTGGCCGATACCTCGACCACCATGCGCGGCTTCAAGGACAACCAGTACAACGTCACCTGGGACGGTGTTCCGTTCGGCGATACGAACGATCCGTCGCATCACTCGACCTCCTACTTCCCGTCGTCAGTCATCGGCGGTGTCGTGATTGAGCGCGGTCCGGGTAACGCGTCGAACGTGGGTCAGGCGACCTTCGGCGGCAGCGTCAATCTGTTCTCCAAGACGCCTGCCGAACAGCGCAGCGTGGAGTTCTACGAATCCCGCGGCTCTTGGAACACGAATCTTGCGGGCGTGAGCTTTGAAAGCGGCCGGATGGCTGATTTCGGCGACTCGACGCTGCAGTTGAACTACCAGAAGCTGCAGTCCGATGGTTACCTCAAGTACAACACCATCAACAGCGACAATTTCCTTGGCAAGTACACCCGTAAGCTCGGCTCCGATACCAAGCTCACCGTGTTTGCGCAGTACAACGACGAGTTCCTGCATCTGCCGGACAACTGGGTCGGCCCGACCGCGCCGGGCGCGGATGGCCCTGGCACCGGGCAAGTCACGGCCTACGGCATTGGCTACGGCGGCCTCAATAACAACCCGCTGTCGCAGGGGTACTACGGCTATAACCACATCCGCAAGCAGACGGATATGGAATACGTTCGCATCGAGTCCGAGTTGGGCAATGGCTGGGCGATCGACAACAACCTGTACACCTACGCCTACACGAACTACA
The DNA here is from genome assembly GCA_036742455.1 of Steroidobacteraceae bacterium. GTDB lineage: Bacteria > Pseudomonadota > Gammaproteobacteria > Steroidobacterales > Steroidobacteraceae > CAIKZZ01. The sequence continues at coordinate 7,466 of DAINQU010000027.1, forward strand.
CCGTGGCCGGCGCGAATCCGGACGAAGCCGACCCGGGCCTGCTCGCGCCGTGCGGCACGTTAGACGGCGGTGTCGCGCTCGAGCCGACCGTGTGCAGCGGTCACAAGGGCTCTCCGGCCGGTGACGTTCCGGGTAACGACAAGCTGAACCAGTACCGCGTCGAAGGCGATATTGTGAAGGCAACCTACGACACGACGGCTGGCGTGTTGCGCATCGGTGCGTGGCTTGAGACGTCGCACACCCACCGCCACAAGTACTACATGGACCTGACGACCGACACCTTCACGGGCAAGGTCAAGAACGACCAGGGTTCGAGTTGGGTCAACACCCAGCCGTTTGCTGAGTTTGAATGGAAAGTGATGGACGGATTGACCGTCACGCCGGGCGTCAAGTACGTGCGCTTCGACCGTCGCTTGGACGCGATCAACAACAACGGCAATGGTTCGTTCAGCGGCGATTACATCTTCACGAAGACGCTGCCGTTCCTCACGATCAACAAGCGGTTCGGCGCAGAAGATTCGGTGTATTTCCAGTACGCGCAGGGTATGCAGATCCCGACGCTCGATTACACGTACTTCCCCGTGCCGGCCGGTGTCACGAATCCGCCAGGCGCCACCCCGCAGACGACCACCAATTACCAAATTGGCTTCGTTCATAAGGACAAGCGTCTGACGTGGGACGTGGATGCGTATCTCATCGACTTCAAGAATCTGCAGTTGACGTACGCCGGCAGCGATGGCGTCACTCGCTTCCTCTCGGCCGGCGGCGCGCAGTACAAGGGTCTGGAAGGCGAGATTGCGTATCTCGTGGGTGGCGGCGTGTCGGTGTTTGCGAACGGCTCACTCAACAGTGCCAAGTTCGTCAATATCAACGACGCGTTGATTGCGACCGATCAGGGTGACGGCGGTGTGTCCGGCGCGTTCACCTACAACGGTGGTGCACCGACGAACGGTTCGTTGCCGTACACGCCCGATTCGACCCTTGCCTTCGGCGTGGTTTACCACGAGGGGCCGATCAACGCGACCCTGAACTACGTGCGGACCGGTAGTCAGTACGCGGTGCCGGGCGAAAATGCGGCCAACGACCCGAGCAACCCCAACTACATCGGGTATGCGAACAAGATCCCTGCGTTCGACAACGTGGACTTGAATGCGAGCTATACGTTCATGCACGTGGCCGGAATGCAGTCGCTCAAATTGGGCTTCAGCATTTATAACCTGATGGATCGCCGTAACTTGACGCTCATCACGACGGGTCCTACGGAACTGAACTATCAGGCGCCGCGCTCGTACATGGTGACCTTGAAGGCGAAGTTCTGACGACGAACGGCAGCCACCGAGTGCGGTGGTCTGCCGATGCCTGCCGGCGATGGCGCAGGGCAGGCAATACCTGGGAGGGCAGACGTCCGTCTGCCCTCTCGTGTCTAGGCCGCGCCGGTCCTGATGCTGCCACGGCGTTCAGCCGCTAGACTGTCCACTCCCTGAGTTGTCGAGTGGCTCGTCTTGTACTCCAACGGCTTCGTGATGCGACCGCTCGGTTGGGCTCTGCTCGGTGGAGTGCTGTGGGCGTTAGCGGGCTGTGTCTCGACAGCGCCTGTCATCCCGCAAGCGGCCGTGCCTGACGTGCCCTTCTCGGTACCGCCACCGGCCACCGTACGCGCGCGGGCGACGGATCGTTTCACCCTGGTGCCGGGGGACTCGGTGGTTGGGTCGGTCGTGGTGACTGTCGCCAGCGCCGAGGACACGCTGCCGGATTTAGCGCGCCGCTTTAACGTCGGCTATGACGAGATCGTGCGTGCCAATCCGGGGGTCGATCCGTGGTTGCCCGGCCGGGGTCGGGAAATTGTGATACCTACGGCGTTTGTATTGCCCGACGCCCCGCAAGAAGGGCTTGTCGTCAACGTTGCGGCGATGCGTCTTTACTACTACCCCCCGGTGCCCAAAGGGGCGGCTCGCATCGTGATCACACATCCCATCGGTATAGGCAAGGTGGGATGGTCGACGCCGGAAGGCGTGACGCGAATCGTAAGCCGTCAAAAGGATCCGGTCTGGACGCCGCCGGCATCGGTGCGCAAGGAGCATCTCGAGAACGGCGATCCGCTACCCGCGCAGGTGCCGGCTGGGCCGGATAATCCGCTCGGAGCGCATCTGTTTCGTCTCGGTTGGCCTTCGTATCTGATCCACGGGACGAATAAGCCGTACGGCGTGGGCATGCGCTCCAGTCACGGGTGCCTACGCCTGTACCCCGAAGACATTGCGGTGTTGTTTGATCTCATTCCGATCGGCACCTCGGTTCGCATCGTGAATCAGCCGACCGTGCTCGGTCGACGCGATGGCGTGGTTTGGGTTCAGGCGTTCGATCGGCTCGAGGATGCCCGGGCAGGCGCAACAGCGCGGCATGCGACGGTCGACGCGGTATCGGCGGACTTGCGTCGGCGGTTCGACTCCCAGGGCCTGGAAATCGACTGGTCGCGCGTGGAGCGGGCGGCGCGGTCCGCGTCCGGCTTACCGATCCCGGTGAGCGGTGGTCGCGATGCCAGTGTGGTCTCCGCGCTGGCTGTTGCGCCTCGGGTGACGAACCAGTTACCCCTCGGTGCATCGTGGAACGGTCGTGGGGGCACGCCGGACGACGAGCAGCAGTACGCAGAAATGTTACGGGAGCGCGAACCCGCTACCCCGTGAGGGAGCCCGCGAGCGTCACGGAAACGTCATTTTATTGTAATAACGTCTTCGGGTCTGACACCTGAAGGCGAGACCGACGTGCGCGTATTGATGATTTCCGATGTGTCGTTTCCCCGCGTGAACGGAGTGTCCACGTCGATCGCGACATTCCGCCAGAGCTTGGCGGAGCTAGGGCATGAAACCACGCTCGTAGCGCCGGCCTATGACACGCCACACGCCGATCCTGCGGATGTCTTGCGTATCCCCGCGCGCGCCGTCCCGCTGGATCCCGAAGACCGTCTGATGAGTGCGCGCGCGGTGCGACGCCTAGAGGCGCGATTCAAAGAAGACGAATACGACATCGTGCACATCCACACGCCCTTCGTCGCCCATTACACCGGGGTCCGCTTGGCGCGACGTTTGGGCATTCCTGTCGTGGAAACCTATCACACGTTTTTCGAAGAATACTTCCATCACTACGCGGCGTTTTTGCCCGGCTGGTTGACGCGTCGTGTCGCCCGCGCGATGACCGTTTCGCAATGTCGTGCGGTCGATGCGCTCGTGGTGCCATCACCGCAGATGCTCTCTAAACTGCGGGAGTACGGTGTGGCGACGCGTGCGGATGTATTGCCGACCGGCATCGACAGCGCGCGATTTCAAGGCGGGGAGGGCGCTCGCTTCCGTGCCGCTTATGGCATAGCGCCAGATCGTCCGCTCTTGGTGCACATCTCGCGCGTCGCCCACGAAAAAAATATCGACTTCATACTCCACATGCTCGTCCACGTGGTGCGCGAGATCCCCGACGTGCTGTTGATCATTGCGGGTGAAGGCCCTGCGCTCGCTCACCTCAAAGCGCTGGTGCAGCGGTTGGGTCTCGGGCATAACGTCCAGTTCGTCGGCTATTTGGATCGGAGTACGACCTTACTTGACTGCTACCGCGCCGCTCAGGCCTTTGTATTCGCCTCGCGGACCGAGACTCAGGGACTGGTACTACTCGAATCGCTGGCGCTAGGGACTCCGGTGGTATCAACGGCGGTCATGGGTACGGCGGACGTGCTCAAGGACGCAAAAGGGGCCGTGGTCGTCCCCGAGGATGCTGGCGTCTTTGCTGCGGCGGTAGTCCGTGTCCTACGGGACGCCGATCTACGCCAGCGATTACGGGATGCAGCCCCTGCGGATGCTGCGGCGTGGTCCGCGCGTGCGATGGCCGAGCGCCTCGCGACGCTGTACGCCAGCCTTTGGACACAAAACGATCTCTAAGGCTGACGGCCGTCCGTTTGTCGCGCCGACCCGTCTGACGCGCCCGTCGCTGTGGTAACCTCCGCGAAACCACCGGAGGGTTCCCGGTTGCTCTCATTGACGACACACGGCATCCACGTGGCCACCGACGCGGGCGCAAGCCAAGGCATTGCGCGTGTGGGCAACGGTACGGTGGCCATGGTCGGGCGGGCGCTGCGGGGCCCGCTGAATCAGGTCGTCACCGTCAGTAGTTTTGCCGACTATCAGGCTGTGTTTGGTGGCCTTTGGCAGCCGAGCACCCTCTCGTACGCGGTGGAACAGTTTTTCGAAAACGGCGGGCTGAAGGCCCACGTCGTGCGCGTTGCGAACGGCGCGCGCCCCGCCACCATCCGACTGCCCGTCGATGCCACGCAATCCTTGGTACTCGAAGCGCGCTGCCCCGGCACCCGTGAGTTTTTGCGCGCCTCCGTCGATTACGACAATGTCGCTGCCGATGACGCAGAGTCGTTCAATCTCGTGGTGCACCGTGTGCGCTCGCCGGGGTCTGAGCATGTCGAGGATCAGGAGATCTATCCACGCGCGTCGGTGAATCCCGAGTCGCCACGTAACATCAGTGTCCTGCTGGCAGAGTCCTCGCTGGTTCGGCTTCGAGGTCCTGTGCCGGCACTTCGACCGAAGACCACCGACCGTGGCGATCTGCGTGCCTTCGCGGCCTACGTGGCTTCCAGTCCCGACGGCGATGATGGCGCGCCACTGACCGACTACGACGTGATCGGTTCGGCGACCGAGCGGTCCGGGCTGTTCGCCCTGGGCGACCAAGACGATTTCAATTTCCTCTACGTGCCGCCGCTCAGCCGGGATCATCCGGTGGGGGCGAGTGCCTTGCTGGTGGCCGCACGGCTGTGCCGAGTGCGCAGTGCCCTTCTGATGTTGGACCCTCCTGCGGAATGGAGTACACCGGCCCAAGCCCTGTTAGGCGTCCGCGAAACGCCCTACGCAAGCGATCAGGCGCTGATGTACTACCCGTGGGTTCAAGCGTATGACCGTTTGCGAGGGCGATTTGAGCAGTTTCCCCCGGGTGCCGCGGCGTTGGGAATACTCGGTCGCCTAGCGCGCTCCGGAGAACCTTGGGCGCCTGAGCGTGTCGACGAGGCGCCTTTGCGACCGGGCTTCCGACCCGCCTGTGCCATACCCGAGGAGCATCGCGCGCGACTGTCGGCCGCTGGCCTCAACGTGTTGCAAGCCGTGCGTTCCCCCAAGCCGTTGCCCGCCCAGACCTTGGCGGGCCCCCGTGTTTCGGTGGCCGAGTGGCGTTATCTGAGCCGTCGCCGTCTGGCGTTACAAATCGTCGCCAGTGTCGTCCGAGGCACGCGGTGGGTCTTGTTCGAAGCGTCGGCACCGACGATCTGGCGCCGTCTCGGACGGCAGGTCGGTGAGTTTCTCGCGTCGTACGAGCGCGATGGCGCGTTCGGGGCGGGGCCGCCCGGATCCACCTGGTTCGTCGTTTGTGACGAGCGCGTCAACCCGGCGCGGGCAAACCCGTTGACCAGCGTGTTGTTCGGTTACACCGCCGGTCGCGAGGGGGTCTGGATTTGTTGGTTGCTGACGCAAGACCCAACCGGCGCGCGCGTGCAGCACACGAGTCTGAATCAGCTCCAGTCTGCGGGCGGACGCCCGCCGATGGATCCGGATTTCGACGTGGCCACCCTGCTCCAAGAGCATTTCCGCGGCTAAGCGACCGGGGTACCCCATCCGCCGCCCCCCGGTGTTTCGATTTCGATCGCATCACCGGCATTCACGCTGGCCGCCGCCGCCGCTGCAAGCACGTCACTTTCGCCGTTGGGATGCACGATCCGTGTGATGCCACGTGCGCCGTCACCCCCACCGGCGAGCCCGCGCGGGGCCAACCGACGGTGATTCGCCAAGATCGCCACGTTCAGAGGCCGAAGAAATCGGATGCGTCGGATGAGCCCGTCGCCGCCCCGATGCAGTCCGGCGCCGCCCGATCCCTGTCGGTACGCGAAACGCTCCAGACGCACCGGCAATCGCGCCTCCAGCACCTCCGGGTCCGTCAGCCGCGAATTCGTCATGTGCGTCTGGACCCCATCCGCTCCAGCGAACTCGGGACCGGCACCGGCGCCCCCGGCGATGGTCTCGTAGTACTGACACTGCGCATCGCCAAATGTCAGGTTGTTCATGGTGCCCTGTGAGTCCGCGAGCACGGCCAGGGCGCCGAACAGCAGATCCACAATCGCTTGGGAGGTTTCGACATTCCCAGCCACGACCGCCGCAGGCGGCAGGGGGTCGAGCAGGCAGCCCGTCGGAACGATCAATTCGAGCGGCGCGAGGCATCCCTCGTTGAGCGGAATGTCGTCATCCACCAACGTTCGCAGCACATAGAGGACCGCAGCCGTGCACACTGCCCGCGGGGCATTGAAGTTGGTCGGGGATTGTCCCGACGTGCCGGTAAAGTCGACGCGCACGTGGCCCGTTACCGCATCGATGTCGACTTCAACGGCGATCTGTTCGCCGCCGTCCATGGCGCGGCTCTGTCGCACCGGTCCACGCCCGGCGATCGGCAGTGCGCGCAGGGCGCTCCGCACGCGTTGCTCCGCGTGTGTCTGTACGTGCTGTAGATACGCATCCACGACCGCTCGACCGTGGTGCTGGACCAGGCGGATTAACTCGCCGGCACCGCGCGCGTTGGCGGCGAGTTGCGCCGCAAGATCGGCGAGGTTCTGTGGCACATTGCGGGCCGGGTAGGGCTCACGCGTCAGCAGGTGTTCGACGAGCGCTTGATCAAACACCCCGCCTGCGACGATGCGTTCGCCTTGGAATAGCGCGCCTTCCTCATCGATCGACCGACTGAACGGGGGCATGGAGCCGGGGGTGATGCCGCCGATATCGGCATGATGAGCGCGCGAAGCGACCCAAAAGGCCGGTGCGCCTTCGTCGGGCAGATAAACGGGGCTCACCACCGTGAGGTCCGGCAAATGCGTGCCGCCGGCGTAGGGTGAATTGACGAGATACGCATCGCCCGGACAGACCGTGGCGCCGTGGCGTTCCATGATGGCCCGCACACTGGCACCCATGGAGCCCAAGTGGACCGGCATGTGCGGCGCATTTGCGACCAGCCGACCTCGTCCATCAAAGATCGCGCACGAATAGTCGAGCCGTTCCCGAATATTCACCGAGCTTGCGGACTGTTGCAAAACCGAGCCCATTTGTTCAGCGACATGCATGTACAGGCCGTTGAAGACTTCGAGCAGTACCGGGTCGGCCTCGCCAAGGTCGGTCCGTAGTTGCCGCGTGATCGGTTCGATGCGCTCAAGGCACAGGACGCCTTGCGGGGTGTGCTGCGCGCGCCAACCCGGTTCGATCACGGTGGTTGCGGTGGCCTCAACGATGAGCGCGGGCCCCTGCAGGACAGCGTCGGGACTAAGCGATTCGCGACGCGCCGTTGGGACAGTCAACCACGCCCCGTCAAACCAGCAACGGGTGGTGTTCGCCAAAGCCGGGACTGCGGTGGGCGCAGAGACCTCCGGTAGAGGCACCGAGTGGCCGATCGCTTCACTGCTGACGGCGGCGATCAGCAGTCGCGTATCGGAATCCAGTTCGTAACCAAAACGCTGCCGATACTGCGACAAAAAGGCGGAACGCACGTGTTGCGCGTCCGTGAGCGGTACCGCGAGCGCCACCTCCGATCGGTCGCTGCGCACCTCCACGGTGGTCTCCACGCGCTCGACAGGCATCGCTTCGAAATCGGCCGTTGCGGGTCTAGCGAGTCGCTGACCGAGAGCCTTCGCCTGTGCGATGCCGGCCTCGTCAAGCGCAACGTCGAGCGAGGCGCGGCGTACGGCGCGCGTGTCGGCCAAACCGATACCGAGCGCCGAAAGGACGCCGGCGAGTGGGTGAATCAGGATGTGACGTACACCCAGTGCGTCAGCCACGCGACAGGCCACCTGACCGGCGGCACCGCCGAAGCAGGACAACGTGAAATCGGCCGGGTCCAGACCGACGCTCAGGCTGACTTGTTTGATGGCATTCGCCATCGTGTCCACGGCGACGGTCAAGAACCCTTCCGCAACCTGCTCAGCACTCATCGGACGGCCCGCGCGCGACACCGATTGCGCGAGTTCCGCGAAGGCGTGTTGCGCGGCAGACGTGTCCAAGGGCGCGTTGCCCTGTGGGCCGAAAACGCTGGGCAGGAACGTTGGGTTGAGGCGCCCAAGCGCCACATGACAGTCGGTGACGGACAACGGCCCACCACGGCCGTAGCTGACCGGTCCCGGTGCAGCGCCCGCGGAGTCCGGCCCCACCGTGAAGCGATTGTCCCGATAGCGCAACACGGAGCCACCACCGGCGGCAACGGTATGAACGTCCAACGACGGGATGGCGAGCCGTACACCGGCGATCCGCACTTCCTGGCGACGAGGGTAGTGGCCGTCGTAGAGCGAGACGTCGGTGGATGTGCCGCCCATATCAAAGCCAATCAGCCGCGGGTGGCCGGCGGCGAGCCCTGTGCGCACCATGCCGACCAGACCGCCGGCGGGACCGGAAAGCACTCCGTTCGTCCCTTTGAAGGCACGCGCGGGCGCCAGCCCGCCGTGGCTCTGCATGAGTTGCAGCCGTATGTCTGGGCCGAGAGTCGCCAAATCAGCCGTCAGTTGCGCAATGTAGCGCCCGACGATGACCGCTAAATACGCATCGGCTGCCGTCGTTTGGCCGCGTGCCACGTACCCTTGGGTTGGGCTCACCTCGTGCGACACCGCCACGGAGGTGAACCCTACTGAGCGCGCAATCTCAGCAATCTGTCGCTCGTGTCCGGGGTGCTTCCAACCGTGCATCATCACAATCGCGACGCTCTCGACGCCCTCGTGGCGTGCGCGACTCAGCGCGTCGCGCAAGGAGGCCGTGTCTACCGTGGACAGCTCGGTACCGTCCGCACTGACGCGTGCAGTCGACTCGATGACCCGCTCATAGAGCGGGCGACCGAGTTCTATTCGGCGTCGAAACAGGTGGGGGCGCTCCTGCGTACCGATCGCCAGCGCGTCACCCAAGCCGTGATTCGTGACCAATACCGTGCGTGCGCCCCGGCGCTCGAGTAGCGCGTTCGTAGCGACGGTGGTCCCTACACGAACCTCTCGGATCGGTGCCCCGGGTGCGTCGCACGCGGCGAGCAAGGCCCGAATTCCCGGAACGGTTGCGTCCGTATATTGTCCTGGTACGTAGCTGAGTAATTTCAGAGCATGAACGGAACCGTTCGGCGCGTGCCCGATGACGTCCGTGAACGTGCCGCCTCGATCGACCCAGAATTCCCACGCGTCACGGTTCATTGAGGCACCACCCAAGTTATGCACTGCAGCCGAAACGGCGTCCCAAGGCCCATGAAATGTCGTGATCCGCGCCGGACGCGCCCGATCGCGACGTGCATCTTAATCGCGATCGGGCCTGTATTGGGTTGGGCTGTGGACCAAAACCGATGTCGATGGCCGCCGTGCGGGATCGCGGGCATCCAGGGGTGACGGAGCGGCGCAGCGGAGCGTAACTGATGCACAATCACTCTATGACTGACATCCCATCCCCGGACTCCGAAGCTCATTTGCGGCAGATTCGCGCCGTCGTGGCGGCGCTACGTGTCGGCGAAGTGGTGACCTACGGTCTGGTGGCCGCTCGTGCCGGATTGCCTGGGCGAGCGCGGTTGGTGGGGCGCGCGCTGCGCACGAGGCCGGAGGACACCGCCTTGCCCTGGCACCGGGTCGTCGGCGCCGGCGGCCGGATCGTCTTTCCGCCGGGCAGTCCGGCGGCGATAGAGCAGGCGCGGCGATTGCAGGCGGAAGGCATTGACGTCAACGGCGTTCGGGTGCGTCTCTCGGAGACGCCGGATCTCGATGCGTTGCTCTGGGGTGTCCCCGTGGCTGTTAAGATGTCGCGGAATCGGAAGGGCGGGAATCCATGACCCGGTATGTCGTTTTTTCGCACGGTAAGGAATCCGGGCCCTGGGGCACCAAAATAGCGGCGCTGGCGGACGTGGCGCGGGATGCCGGTTGGGGCGTTGAGTCGATCGACTACCGAGGGATGGACGATCCGGATGCGCGTGTCGCTAAACTCATTGCAGACGGCGCCGCCTTCGGGCCTCGGCCGGTGCTCGTTGGCTCCAGCATGGGCGGGCATGTGGCCACCGCCGCAGCGGCTGCGCTCAACGCTCGGGCGTTGTTCTTGATGGCGCCGGCCTTTGATATGCCAGGCTACGAACACCTGACGCCGTCCCCGAATGCGGCACCCGTCGTGATTGCGCACGGATGGGGCGATACCATCGTGCCGGTGGAGCACAGCATCCGGTGGGCACGCCGATACGGTGCAACATTGCACATACTGAACACGGATCATCGGATGCAGGACCAGATTACGACGCTGAGTCGGCTGTTTCGGGATCTGCTCACCGGCGGGGCGGCATCCGATGCGTGATGGACGTCTGCTCGGATGGACGGTCTATATCGTGGAGGGCGCGCGAGGTGCGCTCTACACAGGAATCACCACCTCGGTCGCGCGACGGTTTGCTGAACACGCGAATGGACGCGGCCGGGGTGCTCGTTTTTTTCGGACGCAGCGGCCGCGTGATTTGGTTTACGTGGAAGTGGCTGTCGATCGCGGTGGCGCCTTGCGGCGCGAAGCCGAAATCAAGCGCCTCGACCGGAGCCGGAAGTTGTCTCTGATTGCCGCCCAACGCGCGGTTTCTCCATGAAGGCGCTGCTCGGCTTGGATCGCCTCCTGCTCGGGGTTTTATCCCGGGTGCTCTCGTGGTGGGTGTGGCCGCGCGCCTTGCCCGTCGACGCCGCGGAGCGCTTGCGAGGTCGCGGCCGGCAGGTTCTCTATGTGCTCGAACATGCCGCGCTGACGGATTTGTTGGCGCTGATGCGGGTATGCCGCGCGTTAGGGCTGCCCTCTCCGGTACGACGCTTTGCGATCGGTGATGCGCGCGAGACCCGTTCGTCGGTCGCATTGGAGCGTCGTCAAGGTTGGCTACGGCCGCGCAGTGATCATCGCCTGCCACCGCGCTTGCTGCGGGTAGTGCAAGCGACGCTAGCCACCCAAAGTGATCACGTCGATTTAATCCCGGTCTCCGTGTATTGGGGGCGAGCGCCTGGCAAGGAAACGTCGCGCTTAGGGCTCCTGTTCGGTGAAGGCTGGACGATTGCGGGTCCAATCCGACGGTTCATTGCCACCCTTGTGAACGGTCGGCAAACCCTAGTGCGCTTCGGCGATCCGATAGCCGTTGCCTCGTTGTCATCCGAAGGCGAGCCGGCTCGAGCGGCACGGCGAGCGTTGCGCCAGATCCGCCAAGAGTTTCGCCATGCGCGCACGGCCGTCCTGGGTCCGGATCTGGCGCTGCGCCGTAGCGTGGTGGCAGCCGTGCTTGCGCGTCGTGCTGTACGCGCTGCCGTGGCGCTGGAAATACGTTCAGGCAAGAAGACGCGTCGGGAAGCGCTGCTGACGGCGCGCAAGTACGCGTTGGAAATTGCGGCTGATTATTCCCCGCGTGCCGTTGCGCTCATGTGGACGCCGTTCACTTGGCTGTGGAACCGTCTCTATGATGGCGTCGACGTCATCCACGGCGAACGGTTGGAGTTGGCGTCCGGAGGGGCGCAGGTGGTGTATGTGCCATCGCATCGCAGCCATATGGATTATTTGCTGCTGTCCTACGTTATCTATGCGCGTGGCTTTGCGGTGCCTCATATCGCGGCAGGAATCAACCTGAACTTGCCGTTGGTGGGACGTATTCTGCGCAAGTGCGGCGCGTTCTATCTGCGTCGGAGTTTCAAGGGACATCCGCTGTACCCGGTTGTTTTCATGAGTTACCTCGGCGTCATGATGCGGCGCGGACATCCGATTGAGTACTTCATTGAAGGTGGGCGCAGCCGCACGGGCCGCTTGTTGCAACCGAAGACTGGCATGTTAGCCATGACGGTACGCTCCTTCCTCAGTGATCCCTCGCGTCCTGTTGTGTTCGTCCCGGTCTATTTCGGCTACGAAAAATTGGTCGAAGCAGATACATACGTGGGCGAGTTGTCGGGACGACCGAAGGAAAAGGAAACGGTCCTCGGGCTGATCGGAGCGCTCAAAATTCTGCGTCGCCGCTACGGGCGGGTGTACGTGAGCTTTGGTGAGCCGCTCGACTTGGCGCGTCATTTGGATGCGCTCGCTCCCGCGTGGCGAGCCGACGCAGGCAGCCAAAAGCCCGATTGGCTGTCGGATGCGGTCGCTCAGCTCGCCAGTGGGATCCAGCGGCGCGTGAATTCTGCGGTTGCCATCTCACCGGCTGGCCTGGTGAGCATGGTGCTGCTCGCGACACCACGGCAGGCCATGGTTGAGGATGATTTGGTGCGCCAGTTGGAGTTGTGCCGTGCGTTGGCGCTTCGGTTGCCCTATTCCCAGGATGCGTCGTGTACTCCCTTGACCGGGGCGGAGATCGTGGCTCACGCACGCGCTTTGGGGATGCTAGAAACGGCTCCACACGCGCTGGGCAATGTGGTGCGCTTTGCGCCCGCAACGGCGGTCACGTCCGCGTATTACCGCAACAGCATACTGCATGCCTACGCGCTGCCCTCGCTGATCGCCTGCGCGTTCCTCAATAACGCGGCGCTGCGTGCGGAAGATGTGCAGCGGTTGGCGTGGCGAATCTATCCGTACGTCGCAGAGGAATTGTTCCTGCGTTGGACGGAAGAGGAACTGCCGACCGCTGTGGATGGCGTTTTGGCTGCCTTGGCCGACTTGAAATTACTGGAGCGCGACCCCGACGGAACCCTGTGGCGTCGTCCGGTCACCGGTTCCAGCGAGGCCGTTCAGTTGTCGCTGTTGGCGCACACGACGCTTGAGGTGATCGAGCGCTACTACTTGGCCATCGCTTTGCTGCTGCGGGCGGGTTCCGGGGAGATCACGCAAGATGCGCTGGAAAAACAGTGCCATTTAATGGCGAGTCGCATGTCCCTGTTGTATGAATTGCGCTCACCCGAGTTCTTCGACAAGGGAATGTTCCGCCAATTTCTCGATCTGCTACAACGGCGAGCGGTGCTGGGGCGGGACGAGGGCGGTCGCCTGACCTACGACGCGGCGCTGCTGGGCGTTGCGGCCGATGCGCGCATGGTGCTATCCGAACAGATTCGGCACAGCGTCCTACAGGTAACCCATGGATGATTGAAAGCCCCGAAAACGTGTTGCGGCGCACAATTCTCACGATTTTCCGTGACGTGCGAACCGGGAGTTCCCGGCTATACTCCGGGGAACGTCACCGGTTCCTCGGTGTGGATGGAATGATAGGCGAGAACACCCAGGCTCAATGCCGGTGTCTGACCTTCAGGGAGTGGAAATGAAAACTCAAATGCTGAACCGTGCCTTGAACCTGAGCGCCACCATCGGCGCGGTTTTGGCCGTTGCCGCCGCTGCCTTTGCGCCATCCGCACAGGCATATGACTTTGGTAACGACGGTGGTGTGACTGGCAGTTTAGACACGACCGTTTCGTTTGGCACGGCGTGGCGTGTCGCCAACCAGAATCCCGCGTTGGTCGGTGTTGCGGACGGCGGCACAGGTCGTTCGGTCAATATTGATGACGGTGACGCCAACTACAACAAGGGCGATCAGTTCAGCGAGGCCTTCAAGGTCACCTCCGAACTCTCGCTGAAGTACAAGAATTACGGATTCTTCGCCCGTGGGTCGGGTCTGTATGACCTCGCGGTCATGGACATGTCGACTCGACGGACCCCATTGAGCGCGGCCGCCAAAGATTTGGCCGGCCACTATATTCGTTTGCTGGACGCCTTTGCCTACGGCAAGTGGGATTTGGGTCAGACGCACCCTGTCGAATTGCGTGTCGGTAAACAGATTATCAGTTGGGGCGAGAGCACCTTCATTCAGGGCGGTCTGTCGGGAATTAACCCCGTCGACGTCTCGGCATTACGCGTGCCGGGCTCTGAGCTGAAAGAAGCGTTTCTACCGCAGCAGATGGTGAAGGCCTCGTTGGGGACCAGCGCCAATACCTCGATAGAGGCGTTTTATCTCCTCGGTTGGCGCCGTACCGAGATCGAGCCCGATGGCACCTATTTTTCGACCAACGACTACGTGTCGGCCGGTGGGAGTCACGTTTTCCTCGGTTTCGGCGGGTTCTCCGATCAGGGCACTGACTTCCGGCCTTTGGGCGGCCCTGTCATTCCGAACTTCCAAGGCGTACCGCAAGGTCCGCGCATTGACCCGAGCGACAACGGCCAGTTTGGTTTTGCGTTCCGTTGGTTCTTGCCCAATTGGGGCAGCGGCACGGAGCTCAGCTTCTACTTCACGAACTACGCCAGTCACCTGCCGTTGATCAGCGGTCGCGCCGGAACCACGACCGGTATTTCCAATGCGGCCGGTGCCGCAACGGCCATGGAAGTCACGGCGCAAGCGCTGGTGGCCGGCTTGCCGGAATCGGCCGCCGTCCAGGCCGGTGCTGCCGCAGGCTATCAAGCCGCGCACGCGACCGGCGGTACGATCAGTGCGGCGACATTGGCGAGCTACGCAACGATTGGTGCGAACACGTACCTCGGCGGCGGCAATCTGGCGACGCAGGTCAATAATTTCGCAACGCACGAGTTCGCTCAGACCGCCTCGTATTTTGTGGAATATCCCGACAATCTCCAAACGTTTGCGGTCGCATTCAATACACAGCTCGGGACGTCCGGTGTCGCCTTGCAGGGTCAAGTTGAATACCGCAAGGACACTCCGCTGCAGTTCGACGACGTGGAGCTCCTTTTCTCGGCTCTGACGCCGCTCGAACAGGCGCTGTACGGGCTGCAGAACCCTGGAGCACCGTTCCCAACGACGTGCGATCCGGCCATTCCGACGCTGACCCGCTGCGGGCAGCTCGGCGCTGCCACACCCGGCGGCGTGATTCACGGTTGGGGGCGTTATAACGTCTGGCAGGAACAAGCCTCGGCCACCAAGGCATTCTCTCAGGTGCTCGGTGCGCAGCAGCTCGTCATGGTGGCTGAAGTCGGCGCAACGAATGTGGTCGGCATGCCCGACAAAACCACGGGCGGCCCGAACGGACAAGGTTTGCGTTTCAACGGCCCGGGCACCTCCGTGTCGGGCAATGCAGCGCTGGCCTATCTGCACTACGGTGAAGTGGAGCCGCAAAACCGCTTCGCTGACCCGTTCTCGTGGGGCTACCGCGTGGCGGCAAAGCTGGAATATCCCAATCTGATTGGTTCGTGGACCGTGAGCCCGAAGTTGACGTGGCAGCAAGACGTCAAGGGGACGACGCCAGGGCCCGGCGGTAACTTTGTGGAGGGTCGTGAGGCACTGAGCCTCGGACTCGGTGCGAATTTACAGAACCGTTGGCAGTTGGAGTTGACGTACACGAAGTACGCCGGCGCGGGCCGTTACAACGATTTGATTGACCGAGACTGGGCTGCTGCAGCGATTAAATATTCGTTCTAAGCGCTCGATTGTCGTTTGGGGGTAGCGATCATGAATATTAGAAAACTCGCGGCCGTCGCCGCACTCAGCCTTGTCTGTGCGCCGTTCGGCCTCGCGGTCGCGGCGGTCAGTGCGCAGGAGGCCGTGCGCTTGGGCTCCGAGCTCACGCCACTTGGGGGTGAGAAAGCCGGCAACGCGGCGGGAACGATCCCGGCGTGGGACGGCGGCCTGTCGTCCCCGGCCAAGGCGGGCTTCCCGAATTTCGCATCCCCCGGGCGTGCGCCCGATCCGTTTGCGAGTGAGAAGCCCGCGTTCAAAATCACGGCTGCGAATATGGCGCAGTACGCCGATCACCTCACCGAAGGTGAAAAGGCAATGCTGAAGCAATACAAGGACACGTTCTTTATGAACGTGTACCCCACACATCGAACGGCCGCATCGCCACAGCGCATCTACGATGCGACCAAGCGCAACGCGACCACGGCTCAGTTGGCTGCGGGTGGCAACGGCGTTACCGGTGCGGTGGAGGGTATTCCCTTCCCCATTCCGAAGACCGGTGTCGAGGCCTTCTGGAATCACGTGCTTCGGTATCGCGCCGATGCGGCTGCCCGGGAAATTGGCCAGGCCGCCGTGTCTCCGTCGGGCACGTATAACATGGTGAAATTCCATGACGAGTTCTACATGGCCTACTCGCAGCCCAATGCGAAGGAAGCAGACCTCGATAATGTGATTCTTTACTTCATTGAAGAGACCGTCGCGCCGGCTCGTTTGGCGGGCGACATTCTTTTGGTCCACGAGACGCTGGACCAATCCAAAGAAAACCGTCGGGCTTGGATCTACAACGCCGGTCAACGCCGAGTCCGTCGTGCGCCCGATGTCGCCTTCGACAACCCGGGTACCGCTGCAGACGGTCTGCGGACGTCCGACCAGTTCGACATGTACAACGGCAGCCCCGAACGCTACGACTGGAAGCTCGTGGGCAAGAAAGAGATTTATGTTCCGTATAACGCCTACCGTCTCCACCAAGCGAAGGTGAAGCCGGATGATGTGATTCGCCCGCTGCACATTAACCAAGACCTGACGCGCTACGAGCTGCACCGCGTTTGGGTCGTAGACTCGGTTCTAAAGCCGGGTCAACGCCACATCTACAAGCGTCGCACGCTCTATATCGACGAAGACTCCTGGCAAATCGTTGCGGTGGATTGCTATGACGCGCGGGATCAGCTGTGGCGGGTGCAGGAAGGCCACGGCATCAACTATTTCAACTTGCCGACGTATTGGACGACGATGGAGTTGACCTACGACTTGCAAGCGCGTCGTTATCTGGCGCTCGGATTCGAAGATCACGCCGATCGGTCGTACGATTTCGGAATCAAGCGGACGCTGGGTGACTACACGGCCGCTGCGTTGCGCAGCCGCGGTACTCGCTGATCTGACCTATCGTCAGTGACGTCTCGTAAGGGTTATCCCCGAGCGTCCTTACGCTGCTGCGTAGGGGCGCTCGGCGCCTTCTGGGTGGCCATCTCTGGCGCCGCTGAGCCGCCCGTGCCCTCGGCGGCATCGACCTTGGCGCCGCGCTCGCTCCTGACGGCGGTCGCTGCGTCGCCTCGTGGGCTGCTGATGGCAGTTGGCGAGCGAGGGCACGTGCTGGTGAGTCGCGACGGTGGCGAACGCTGGACGCAATCCCTCGTCCCCGTCGACGTTCTTCTCACCGGCGTGTGTTTCACCGACGACAACACGGCCTACGTTGTCGGTCACGATGAGACGATACTCGCGACCAGCGACGCCGGTGCCCACTGGCGCGTGGCGCGTTACGCGCCGGAAACACGTCAACCTCTCTTGGATGTGGCGTGCCTACCGGACGGCTCGGTGATAGCCGTCGGGGCGTACGCGACGATTGCGCGCTCGAGCGATCGCGGTGCGACATTCCAGGTATCGGAGTTGCAGGCCGCCCCCATCGCCAGTGCGCACAAAGCCGCACGGATGGACGATGACGCAGAGCTGGAACAGCCGCACTTGAATGCGATAGCGCGGGCTGACGACGGGAACGTGTACATCGTCGGTGAAGGCGGGCATTTGTACCGATCGAGCGATGCCGGTAGTCACTGGCAGTCGCTGCCATCCCCGTACGAAGGATCCTGGTTTTCGGTCTTGCCGTTGCGCGGCTCGAGCGTGCTCGTTGCCGGCTTGCGGGGGCATTTATACCGCTCGGATGACCGTGGACAACACTGGCAGGCGGTGCCGACGGGCGTGGATACGATGCTTGATGGTGCCGTGCGGCTCGCAGATGGGCGTGTGGTGGTCGTCGGGTTGGCCGGCGTTGTATTGACCAGTTCCGATGATGGGTATCACTTCGACGTCACGCGCATGGCCGATCGCAAAGGGATCGCCGCCCTGATAGAAACCTCACACGGAACCGTGGTGGTGGGGGAAAGCGGTGTCCATTCCTTAACGCTGCCCGTCAGGCGCTAACTGTGCATTCACATCGAGAACCGGCCTTTGTCGCAAGTCTGGAGCGTCTCGTCTTCGGAGCGAGGCGATCGTTGCTTTGGGTGATCGGTGTACTGACGCTGCTATTTGCGGCGATTGCCGTACGCGGTTTGCACATCGATACGCGATTCACGAAGCAGTTGCCGTTGCAACATCCGTACATGCGCACGTATCTCGCGCACTACGATGAATTCGGCGGGGCTAACCGAGTCTTGGTTGCGTTGGTGGCGCGCGATGGCACCATCTATACACCGGAATTTTTGTCCGCGTTAAAGCTTGCGACGGATGAGGTGTTCTTCATCCCAGGCGTTGACCGGTCGAGAGTTCAGTCGCTTTGGACGCCCAATACCCGGTTCAGCGAGGTGACCGAAGGTGGGATACGCGCTGGCGATGTCATTCCGTCCGGCTTTGCGCCGACGGCGGAGGGGCTCGCTCAGGTTCGCGACAACGTCCTCAAAGCCAATATCGTGGGACGTCTGGTCGCCAACGATTTTACCGGCGCGATCGTTTCCGCTCAGTTGCTCGAGAAAGATCCGGCCACCGGCAAACCGGTGGATCTGATTGCCATCGGCAATGCTCTCGAGAAAGTCCGTGCCGACGTCGAGAATGGAAATGCGGCGGCAGGGATACCAGCGCATCGTATCGACGTCCGAGTCATCGGTTACGCCAAGGTGGTCAGCGATATCGCTTCCGGCGCGCTCGCGGTCGTGTTGTTTGCGATTGCCACTGTTGCGCTGACGCTGCTGTTGGTGTGGATTTATATCCAGTCATTGAAGATCGCGGTGGTGCCGATCGTCTGTTCAATCGTGGCCGTCGTCTGGCAACTTGGCCTGTTAGTTCTGTTGGGCTACGGCGTCGATCCCATCGGCATCTTGGTGCCATTCATCATTTTTGCGATTGGGGTTTCCCACGGCGTACAGAAGATCAGTGCGGTCGGCGATGCGGCGATGGATGGGGCCGATGCGTTAGAAGCAGCACGGCGAACGTTCCGCTTGCTGTTCATTCCGGCCATCGTGGCGCTGCTCGCCGATTTGATGGGCTTCGTCACGATCCTGGCCATTCCGGTCGGCGTAATCCGTGAGATGGCGGTGACAGCCAGCGTGGGCGTCGGTGTCGTCATTCTGACGGACCTTGTGCTACTGCCGGTACTCGTCTCCTATGTAAACCCGGGTCGCCAGTATGCCCAACGGGTTCAGCTGCGCCAGAACGCGCTCGGTCCGATTTGGGACCGTCTGGCGTCGATCGCAACACCTCGGGCGGCACTGCTCGCGGTTGCGGCGAGCGTGGTGGTGGCCATTGCCGGTTACGCGATCGGTCGCCATACACCGGTCGGCGATACGATCGCCGGTGTGCCCGAATTGCGCCCGGAGTCGCGCTACAACGTCGACACGGACGTGATTACCAAAAAATTCTCCATCGGGACGGACATCCTGAACGTGATGGCCGAGACGCCTGTTAATGGATGTGTCGACCATGACGTGATGCGCTATATCGATACGTTCGCTTGGCATATGGCCAACGTCGAGGGCGTGCGTGATGTAATGAGTTTGCCGGGTGTCGCGAAAGTGGTCAGCGCGGGCTGGAGTGAAGGCAGTCTAAAGTGGCGCAGTTTGCCTCGGGATCAACGAAGCTTAGTACAAGCACAAGGTTTTATTGATACCAGCACCGGGTTGCTCAATGGCGATTGCAGCGTGATGCCCGTGATGTTGTTCTTGGCGGATCATCGTGCCCAGACCATCGATCGGGTGGTTGCGGCCGTCAAAAATTACCACCCTCCACGCGTTGTGCCTGGCGTTCAACTGCGACTTGCCACCGGTAATGTCGGTGTGATGGCGGCTCAGATTGAGGAAGTTCGTGCGAAGGAAGTGCCTATTTTGGTGGGCCTCTTCGCAGTCATTGCGCTCATGTGCCTCGTCACCTTCCGGTCGGTCGTCGGTACGATCGTGGTGATGCTCCCGCTCGGGCTCGTCTCGATACTCGCGTACGCCGTAATGGCCATCGTCGGCATTGGGCTCAAGGTGACGACCTTACCGATGGTGGCGCTCGGTGCCGGCATTGGCGTGGATTACGGTATTTACCTCTACAGCCGAATGCAGGGCGCATTGGCTGACGGCGCCTCGGTACGTGAGGCTTATCACAGCGCTTTGCGAGTCACCGGGGCCAGTGTTTTCTTCACCGGCATCACGTTGGCGTTGGGTGTCGCAACGTGGGTGTTTTCGCCCTTACAGTTTCAGGCAGACGTCGGCCTGATGTTGACCTTCATGTTCGTGGTTAACATGTTGGCGGCCCTCCTGTTGATCCCAGCCTTTGCGTATTGGCTGGTCCGGCCGTCGCGACGTACAACCGTCGCTTGATCAGTCGTCAACTGGACGGCGACGCATCGACTTGGTCTCGGTGCGTTGTCGTTTGCCTTCCAAGCGGCGTTCCTTCGAGCCTCGCGTTGGGCGGGTCGGGCGGCGCAATTTCGGGCGCTCGCGCGCGGCCAGGAGCAGTTCGGCGAGACGATCGAACGCATCACGACGATTGCCTTCTTGGGTGCGCAACCGATGCGCGGCTATCACGAGCCAGCCGTCTTTCGTCAGCCGACGACCGGCCAGCGTCGCCAATCGTTGGCGAGTCCAGTCATCAAGATAGCTGCATGCCGTGTTGAAGCGCAGTTGCACGGCGCTCGCCACTTTGTTGACGTTCTGCCCGCCGGGGCCGGGTGAGCGAATAAAGTCGAGGACAAGGTCCTCCTCGGGTAAGAAGAGGCCCGGCGCAATTTCGACGTCCATGGTTTAGGCGTCGTGCGATTTGTGCGTAGGCGCAGTGGCTGCCCGTTTGGCAGTCTCTTCGTGCTGCGCGGTCGCCACGGGCAGAGCGCCCTGGCCGATAATTTGGCCTGCCGCGTCGTACATCCGTACGTCCAGCTGGGCGCGTGGGATGCGGACGCCCGCCTCTTTGAAGAGATGCCAAATCGCGCGATTGACATCGGAGCGGACGTTATTGACGCCGGCTTCTGGGTCGGCAATCCAAAACCGAAGTTCCAGATCCAGGCCATAGTCGTGGAAGCCCATGAGGCGAACGACGGGGCTCGGGTCGTGCAGAATACGAGGGGAGCACTGCGCGGCTTTCAGCAGCACTGCCATCGCGTGCTCTGGATCGTCGTCGTAGGAAACGCGCACAGGAAGCTTTAGGCGGACTCGCTTATCGCTGTAGCTCCAATTGATGACTTGGTTCGTGATCAGCGTTTGGTTTGGTACTAACGTTTCGACGCCATCACGGTCTCGGACGACGACATAGCGACCACGCAGTTCTTGTACCCAACCGAAGCCCTCGGTGCTCGTGCCGATACTGCCGGTAAAACTGATCACGTCACCCGGCTTAATCGATTTATCCATCAGGAGCACGAAGCCGCTGACGAAGTTGGCCGCGATCGACTGCAAGCCGAATCCCAATCCAAGGCCGAGAGCTCCGCCGAAGATGTTCAGAGCGCCGAGATTGAATCCGGAAGCCGACAGGCCGAGCAGACCGCCAATGGAGATCAAGAACGCATAGGCGAACTTGCCGATCGCGATCCGAGTATTCGGTGCGAGCGCTTTAAAGTCGCCAACGTGTCGTTCAATGTAGCGTCCGAACCACGCGCTCACGATCACAAAGGCGATGACCGTGAACAGCGCACGGATCAGCGACCAGACGGTAACGCCCGCTTCGCCGTTCTTGGCGGTGGTCACCGGTACGGCGTCAAGGAAGCGGACAAAGTCCTCTAACCAGCCGAGCTGGTGCATGGCGACGAAGAACCAAAGTACGACGGTCGCGCGGACTTCCCAGGCGCGCAGGCGACCGTGCCGACCCATCGAGAGCCGCAGTAGGAACGCAGCGGCCCGAATAATGGCTAATGATGCCGCCAGCCGCAGTGTGAGACTGACCATCGCCCCGTCGATGCCCAAACCCGCAATGATCAGGCGATCAATCAAGAGCACCAGCATGGCCACCAGATAGGGGGTCGCGATCAGGAGTGACTCGCGCTGCCGGAGATCGTCGCGCGTCCGGCTTTCCTGCAGCGCCGATGCGATCACAAGCGCAGTCACTTTGCCGCTCACGAATGCCGAGAGCCCGCCGATGACAGCGGCGATGTACGGCGGTTCAAGACCGGTGCGTACAACGTCGATGAGCTGGGTAATCAGATTTTCCATAGCGATGACGGCTCCCGGCCTATCAGGCGTTCAGGTCCGGAATGAGTTCACTCTCCAGTCGAGTGATTTGATCCTTGAGCATCAGTTTGCGCCGTTTCAGGCGCTTCAGTTGCAATTCGTCGACGCTGTAGTCGAGTTGCAGGCGTGTGATGACGTCGTCCAGATCGCGGTGCTCAATGCGCAGCGACCGCAACTTGTGCAGCCGCGTGACCAGATCGTGGTTGATGTTGTCGGTCTCGGTCGTGTCCGTCATATCTCGAGTGCCCGAGCAAAATTCTCGTCCCACCGGCGCCAGACCGGCACGACGGCCTCGGGTAGGGTAGCCAATCGCCCGGGCCGATGCCACGGTAGAGCCGGATTGTGGCAATCCGATCCACAGGATCCCTCAAGGCCCGTGCGCAGCGCCAACCCGAGTGCCGTTGCGATTTGGTGTGGCGCCGCGCCGCCGGTGACGACTTCCAGTGCCGTACCGCCAGCGGCTTTGAAGTGCTTGACCAGCGTTCGGCGTTGACCTGCGGAGAGCATGTACCGCAGCGGATGAGCCAGCACCGCCGAACCGCCGGCTACGACGATGGCATTGACGGTTGCTTCCACGGACGGCCAGGCGGTCGGCACGTAGCCCGGCTTCCCCCGGCCCAACCAGCGATTGAACACCGCCGGTAGGTCAGTGCCGACGCCAAGATCGACCAAGGCGCGGGCCAGATGTGTTCGTGTCGGGTTCGCGACGGCTGCAAGTTGCTGCAACGCTGCCCGACCGGGCGCGCCGGCCCGCTCCAACCGCTCGGCCATGCTCTGCAGTCGCGCGTGTCGCAGTGCCTGACGTTCCGCGATGGCGGCTTGCACGGCGACGTGCTCGACGTCGAAGCCGAGGCCGACGATATGGATGTCTCGGCCCTGCCAGGCCGACGAGAGTTCGATTCCCGGCAGAGTCCGCAGACCGAGCGCCGCGCCGGCTTGCGCCATCTCCGCAAGGCCTGCGGTGGTGTCGTGGTCCGTGAGCGCACACAATCGGACGCCCGCGTTGAAGACCAGCGCGGCCAGATCGGTCGGCGCAAGGACGCCATCCGATGCCGTCGAATGCAGGTGGAAGTCGACGGCGTTCGTCAATGGAGTGTCGTCCGGACCAAGGTGGGACCGAGGCCGATCAATTCCACGTCGCGGCCCCGAAGGGTGACGAACCCCTGGCGGCGCGAGAGGCCGTCATCGCTGTAATCGAAGACGTAGTGGCGCAGGAAGCCCAAGCGATCGTCACGGCCTCGCGCGAGCCGCAGTGATCGGAAGACCACGGTGCCGTCCAGCAATTGCACGCCGGCTTCGAGACAGGCCGTATGGGCAGCCTCGTTCGCGGCGGCGCGCGCTTCAACGCTGGCCTTCCAAAACAAAGCCACGACGCCGAAGGCGAGGGCGAACCAAAGGGCTTCTTCCATCGCAACCTCAGAGCAGTGTGTGCCACGCGTGGGAAGGATCTGCGTAGACGATGAAGTCATCGTTCAGCAGCGTTTCGCGTCGGTTATAGCGCAAGGGCTGCCCATCGCGACCGACAACGTGGCCGCCCGCAACTTCGACGATCGCTTGTCCGGCGGCGGTATCCCACTCTGACGTCGGACCGATCCGCGGGTATAGGTCGGCGCTGCCCTCGGCGACGAGACCAAATTTGCAGGCACTGCCGAGTGGTCGAAAATCATGCGGTCCGAGCGCTTCCAAGACGGCACCGAGCCGATCTCCGCGATGGGATCGACTCCCCACGACCCGTAGTGGTCGAGTCGCCGGCACGGTTACGTGTATCGGTCGTTCGCCCGTGTCATCGACCCGAAACGCACCGACGCCGCGGGCAGCAGAAAACGTCACACCGGTCAAGGGCACGTGCAGGATGCCTAACGTGGGCTCACCCCCTTCGACCAGCGCGATATTCACCGTGAATTCACCGTTTCGATTCACAAACTCTTTGGTGCCATCCAACGGGTCTACCAACCAGAGCGCAGGCCAGAGCACTCGCTCGGCCAGCGGCGGCACGTCTGCCTCCTCTGAGATAACCGGTACTGCCGGTGCGAGATCGGCCAAGCCGCGAGCGATGATGGCGTGACTACGCAGATCCGCCAGCGTCAGCGGCGAATCATCGCCCTTGAGGGTCACGTCAAACGGTCCGTGATACACCTCCAAAATCGCACGGCCGGCTTCGCGGGCGAGGTCGACTAAGGCGTTTAGCGTCGTGCGGCTGCGTAGGTTCATTGGCATGGCTCCCTGTTCCGTCGGTATATCATAGCGGCGTGGAAAACCTTGCCCCGCCTCTCGACTGGTCGCTGATAGACACCGTGCTCCTTGATATGGACGGCACGCTGCTGGATCTGCGTTTTGATAATTGGTTTTGGCAGGAGTATCTGCCGGCGCTGTGGGCGGATCGTGCCGGCATGTCACTTGCCGCGGCACTCCCCCTGCTGAGCCCGCGATTTGAGGCCGCCAAGGGCACGTTGGAGTGGTACTGCATCGACTTCTGGAGCCGGGAACTCGATCTGGATGTGCGCGCCATCAAGCACGCCGTGCGTGAACAGGTGGCGTGGATTCCGGGTGCGGAAGCGCTGTTGCAGCGACTGCGAGAGGTGGGCAAGCGGATGGTTCTGGTCACGAATGCGCATCCCGAAACGCTGGCGATCAAGGATTCCCAAGTCGACTTGATCGGGCACCTGCACGCCGTGTATTCGACGCATCCGTTCGGCGCGCCGAAGGAAGCCGCCGCGTTCTGGCCCGCGTTTCACCGCGCGGAACCCTTCGACCCCGCGCGTACCCTTTTCGTGGACGACAGCCTGCCGGTACTCACAGCGGCCCGCGACTACGGCATCCGTTGGATTCGCGCGGTTCGGCGACCCGACTCGGGCCTACCTGCCCGCGCGGTCGGCGACTTTCCCAGCATCGAAACCGTCGCCGAACTGATCGTTTGAGACGGTCCCCGCAGGCTTAGTGCAGCGCGAGCCAGGCCACGACCGCAGCTGCGCCGGCCACGACCGCGCCGATGACGGCCCAACGGGTCGCCTTCGGGGAGGTGGCAGCGACCTCGGGACCGGCTCCCTCCGCCGCCTTCTGACCGCCGCCGCGACGACGACGACGGCGGCGACGCTTCTTTTGGCCCTCGTCCGCCGGGGTAATGGACTGATCCGCGGTCGGTACGCCGGGGCTCGCCACAGCGGCAGGCGTTTGCCCTGGAGCGGCATCCGGGCGACGTGGTCCGCGTCCTCGGCGGGGCGCCGTGTTCGACGCGCCATCCGCAGCGGCGCCGGCGGTAGACGCGGAGGCGTCCTCACCGCGACGATCGGGCGAGCCGCCATCGCGTCGGCCCCCACGGCCGCCCCCGTCGCGACGTCCACCTTGTCCGTGACCACCGCGGCTTCGGCCGCCGCGTTCGCCGCCGCCGTGGCTCTGGTACGCGGGGCGCACGATCTCCGCCAGCAGCGACGCGTCCACCGCTTCAACGGGGAGCTTACGACCGATGTAAGCCTCGATGTCGGGCAACGACTGCACGTAGTCTTCACAACCGAAGCTGATGGCATCACCGGCAGCACCGGCACGCGCGGTGCGGCCTATGCGGTGAACGTAGTCTTCCGGATCCTGCGGCAGGTCGAAATTGAACACGTGGGAAACGTCGGGTATGTGCAGGCCTCGCGCCGCCACGTCCGTGGCGATCAAGACCGGCAACTTGCCGTCGTGAAAGTCGCGCAACATCCGCATCCGCTTGTTTTGCGGCACATCCCCGCTCATCGCCTCGGCGTGGATGTCGTTGGCTTTGAGGGTCGCTTCGAGGCGTTCGGCGGTCCGCTTCATGTTGACGAAAATGATGCTGCGCGAGGCCTGGTGTTTGCGCAGCAGACCCACCAATAGGCGGGCTTTTTCGTCCATCGCCGGATAGTAAATGACCTGTCGGACCCGATCGGCCGTGACTTTTTCGGGCTCGATGCGGACGAGCTCGGGATCGTTCATGTGTTCGTAGGCGAGTTCGAGTACGCGCTGTGACAGCGTCGCCGAGAACAGCATCGAGAGGCGTGCGGCCGGTTCTGGCAGTCGGCGCATCAGATAACGGATGTCGGCGATGAAGCCGAGGTCGAACATCCGGTCGGCTTCGTCGAGCACGAGAACCTGCACATGCTTCAGGTCGAATACGTGCTGCTTGTAGTAGTCGATGATGCGTCCCGGCGTCCCGATCAATATATCGACGCCGGCTTCGAGTTGGCGGCGCTGCTTTTCGTAATCGACACCGCCGAAGGCGAGACCGAGGTTCAGCCCGGTGTACTGCCCCAACAACTCCGCATCGCGATGAATTTGGATGGCCAGTTCGCGCGTCGGCGCGAGGATGAAGCCCCGGGGGGAGGTCAGTGGTCGATCGGCCGGCGCTGGATTGCGCAATAACTGGGCGAACATGGCGACGAGGAAGGCCGCGGTCTTGCCGGTGCCGGTCTGCGCTTGTCCGGCCACATCGAGGCCAGCGAGCGCGCGGGGGAGTGTGCCGGCCTGAATGGGCGTGCAGCGCTCGAAGCCAGCATCGGCGATTCCGCGGAAAAGCGGCTCCGGCAGATGTAGGCTGGCGTAGCTAATTTCGGTCACTGGGGTCTGTTGCGTCACGTAGTTCACACTCGGTGTCAGTCGCCAATCCGTTGTTGGGCTTGCGCCGCGGCCATGGATCAGCTAAAAATAATTACCAACCAGATAGCCCCACCGCACTTGGTCGTCCGTCGTCCCGCAGGAGAGCGGGTCGTACAGGGGCCTGCAGCGGAACGAGCACTAGGGCTCTAGAGCCTCACTTCGGAGAATCAGGCCAACCGCGAACGGTCCACCCGTGGAGCATACCGCCCTTTCGGCGGGGTCCCAGCTTCCTCGAACACACCCATTCTGCCGCAAGCCGCCCTCGCCGTCACGGTTACTCGAATCAACGGGCCTAATTGCCCACCATCCAACACCGCCTCAGATAAAGCATCTCTTGTTCCCAACGCCACTTTTAGCGTCCAAAACCAACCCCATCACCCCTTCAGGAGGGTTACCCGCGTGAGCGGCTCCAATATCATTCACACCACCGATGCCAACTTCGAACACGATGTCCTGAAGTCGGCTGTCCCCGTATTGCTCGACTTCTGGGCCGAATGGTGCGGCCCGTGTAAGGCGATCGCTCCGATTTTGGACGACCTCGCCGCGGATTACGCCGGGCGCGTCCAGATCGCCAAGATCAATATCGACGAGAACTCGGCGACGCCGCCCAAGTTCAATATTCGTGGCATTCCGACCCTGATCCTGTTCAAGGACGGTGCCCCGCACGCCCAGAAAGTTGGACTCGTCAACAAGGCACAACTGGCGGCCTTCCTGGACGCCCACCTGTGAGGGGCTATCTCGGCGGTGGCGGCGGTGGCGGCCAAGGTCGTAACCGGCAGAAAGGTCCGAAGCATCGGGGCGGCGGCGGCGGCGGCAACGCCGACGGCAATCGCGATCCGAACTGGCGCGGGTCCCGCGACCAACAACAGGACGATTTCCCGGAGATAGACGATCTCAGTGTCATTTCGATGGCCGAACTGGAGGCTGTCCGTCGCTCGATGAGTTTGACGGACCTCAAGAAGAAGCCTATCCACGAATTGCTGCAGGTGGCCGAAGGTCTCGGTATCGAGAACGTGGCCCGCCAACGCAAGCAGGACGTGATCTTCTCGCTGTTGAAGGCGCATGCCCGCAACGGGGAATTGATTCACGGCGAGGGTGTACTGGAGATCCTCCAGGACGGCTTTGGCTTCCTGCGGTCCGCCGACGGCTCCTATTTGGCGGGCCCGGACGACATTTACGTCAGTCCCAGTCAGATTCGCCGCTTCAACCTGCGTACCGGCGATTCCATTTCGGGATTGGTACGGCCGCCGAAGGAGGGCGAGCGCTACTTTGCCCTCGTCAAACTGGGGCAGATCAATTTTGATGTGCCGGAGAGTTCGCGCAACAAATCGTTGTTCGAGAACCTGACTCCGCTGCATCCGACGAAGCGCATCAAGCTGGAGCGTGGCACCGGCAGCACCGAGGACATGACCGCTCGTGTCATCGACCTGTGTTCGCCGATCGGTAAGGGTCAGCGCGGACTGATCGTCTCGCCGCCGAAGGCCGGTAAGACGATGCTGTTGCAGAATATTGCGACGAGCATTACGTACAACCACCCTGAGGTGTACCTGATCGTGCTGCTCATCGACGAGCGGCCGGAAGAAGTCACGGAGATGTCACGTACGGTGAAGGGCGAGGTCGTGGCGTCGACCTTCGACGAACCGGCGAGCCGTCACGTTCAGGTGGCTGAAATGGTGATCGAGAAGGCGAAGCGTCTCGTCGAGCACAAGCGCGACGTGGTTATTCTCCTCGACTCGATTACCCGTCTTGCGCGCGCCTACAACACGGTCGTGCCGAGCTCCGGCAAGGTGCTCACCGGTGGCGTCGACGCGAATGCGCTGCAACGTCCGAAGCGTTTCTTCGGCGCGGCACGCAACGTCGAGGAAGGCGGTTCGCTGACGATCATCGCCACGGCGCTGATTGACACCGGCTCGCGCATGGATGACGTGATTTTTGAAGAGTTCAAGGGCACCGGTAATTCGGAAATCCACTTGGATCGCCGCATTGCCGAGAAGCGCATCTTCCCGGCCGTGAATATCAATCGCTCGGGCACCCGCCGCGAGGAGTTGATCACGACCTCCGAGGAACTTCAGAAGATCTGGATTTTGCGCAAGTTGCTGCATCCGATGGACGAATTGGCGGCGATCGAGTTCCTCATCGACAAGATGAAGGACACGAAGACCAACGACGACTTCTTCCA
>DAINQU010000028.1:0-35771 GCA_036742455.1 Steroidobacteraceae bacterium
TCCTCGATCGCCGACGGTATCGCGCGCTTGAAGGGCGGCGACGAGAACGTGTTCCGCGTCGTTGCGATGGACGCGCAGGAATCGGTGAACCACCACGAGAAGAACAAGGGCCGTCTCACGGAGACGATCGATCTTCACGATTGGATTTCGTCGCACATCCAGCGCCGCGTTGATCAGGTCAACAGCGACCTGAACTCGGGCATGGCCGTTCTGGCGTCGGTCGGCGCGACCGCTCCGTTCGTCGGTCTGCTCGGCACCGTTCTCGGTATCTTGAACGCGATGCGTTCGATCGCGATGTCGGGCAACGCTTCGATTGAGAAGGTTGCCGGTCCGGTCGGTGAGTCGCTGTGGATGACCGCCATCGGCCTCGGCGTCGCTATTCCGGCGGTGCTCGGCTTCAACTGGCTCACCCGCCGTAACAAGGCGATCAGCGATGCCGTTGTTCACTTCGCACACGACCTGCACCAGGCGATTCTGTCCGGTGGTCGCGTAGCAGCTGCGAAGGCAGCGGCGGCGAAGAAGTAAGTAGTCATCCAGTAAAAGTACAGCGTTTAGACGAGGAGCAGGAACATGGCAGGCGGTGGTGGCCCGATTAAAGAAGGCGAATTGAACAACGAAATTAACGTTGTTCCGCTCGTCGACATCATGCTCGTGCTCCTCATCATCTTCATCATCACCATCCCGGTGGCGACGAAGGCGGTGAAGGTCAACCTTCCGACGAACGCAAACGTGCCGACGGAGACGAAGCCCGAGAACATCAGTCTCTCGGTCGACTTCGCCGGCACGGTGTACTGGAACGACGGTCAGATCACGTTGGATGATTTGGCCAAGTTGGCTCAGAACGAGGCGACTCGGCAGCCGCAGCCGGAAGTGCAGATTCGCGCTGACAAGCGCGTGACCTACGCTTACGTGGCGGACGTGCTCACGACCCTGCAGCGGAATTACCTGCTGAAGGTCGCGTTCATTGCCGAACCGCCTCATCAGGAATAAGCGGAGCAGCTCAGATGGCAATTTCTGCTGGAAGCGAGAGTGGCGACTACAACACGAGCATCAACGTGGTGCCGTTGGTCGACATCATGCTCGTGCTGTTGATTATCTTCATCATCACCCTGCCGGTGATGACGCACTCGGTCAAGATTGACTTGCCGCGCGCGTCGAATGATCCGCCGCCGGAGAATCCCGCGAAGCCGATCAACATTTCGGTGGCCTACAACGGCGCCGTGATGTGGGACGGTTCTTCGCTGTCGCCAGCGGAGCTGATCGGTAAGATCAAGGAATCGGCCGCTCTTGAGCCGCAGCCGGAGGTGCTCCTCCAGATCGACCGTCGGGCGCGCTACGACTTCGCCGCGAACGTCTTGTTCGCTGTGCAGCGCGGTGGTCTGAAGAAGATTGGTTTCGTCGCTGACGCGAGCGGAAACCTCTAACCGGGGGCCGAGGGGCCTTGCGGTTGGCCGTAGAGAGTAGAAGAATGGGCCGGCTCTGTCGGCCCATTCGTTTTTTAGGGGCCACCGGCAGCGAGCCAGGACTTGCCGGGGCAAGACACGCACATTCCGAATTTTCAAGAGTTTACCGAGGTATACGATGACGAAGCTCGCCACTGTTCTTACGCGCGCCACGCGCGGACTCCTAGTCGCCGGTGTCCTCGGCGTTGCCACGCTGGCCTCGCAGGGCGCGTACGCCCAGCAGCAGACGTCGGCGGAGTTTTCGGAGAAGTACAACGCGGGCGTCACGGCGTACAAGGGTCACGACGTGGCCAAGGCCCTCGCAGCGGCGAAGGAAGCCCATGCGGTTGCGAAGTCGAGCTTTGAGAAGACGGCCTCGCTGAAGTTGATGTTGGTCGTCGCCGGTGCCGCCGGTAAGGTGCAGGACCAGCAGGAAGCCTTGGAGCAGTTGCTGAACACCGAAGGCGTGTCGGCGGCCGAGAAGGTGCAGTTCCACAAGTCGTTGGCGCCGATCTACGCGGCAACCAATCACTACGACAAAGCCGTGACCGAGATGAAGTCCTACTTGGCGGCCGGTGCGGGCAGCGCGGCGGATTGGGAGTTGCTGGCGCAGTTGCAGTACGGCGCTCACGATTGCAAGGGCGCGCTCGAGTCAATCGACAAAGCCGCGCCGGCGGGTAAGGAAGCCAGCGAGGGCGTCCTCAAGCTGCGCTACACCTGCTACACGCAGGACAAGGACGGCGCGAAGGCGGTGGCCACGGCCGAAGAACTGCTGCGTCGCTACCCGAAGAAGGAGTGGTACCAGGCGGTGTTGGCGGATCTGCTGCCGAAGAAGCCGGACGAATTGGCGATGCTGGGCGTTCTGCGCTACGGCTATGAGCATGACTTCTTGGCCGACGAAGGCGACTACACGCACTTGGCCGACTCGGCGCTCTCCGAGGGCACCACGGCGGAAGCGCAGCACGTGCTGGAGAAGGCCTTCGCCAAGAAGGTGATCGGCGCGAAGAGCAAGGACAAGGCGGAAGGCCTGCTCAAGCAGGCGAAGGATCGCGCGGCGGACGACGCGAAGAGCCTGCCGCAGTTGGACGCGGAGTCGAAGGCCGGTAAGAACGGCGAAACTGACGTGAAGCTGGGCCTGCGTTATTTCTCGATGGGTCAGTACGACAAGGCGGTTGAGGCACTCACCCGCGGCTTGTCGGCGGATCACGTGGCGAAGGTACGTCGTCCGGATGAGGCGAACCTCGTGCTCGGCATCTCCTACACGAAGCTGCACAAGAAGGCGGAAGCCGACAAGGCCTTTGCCGCAGCCAAGGCGGATCCGCGCATGGCGGTTGCCGCCAAGATGTGGGCCGGTAACTAAGACCGACACACACACAACCGACGAGGGGTGACATGAATAACTGGGTCAAACGGATGAAAGCCCCGCTCGCAGCGGGATTCGTGGCGGTCATGGTCGCCACCTCGGCGGGCGCCGCAGACAAGGCGGAGAAGAAGGAGCAGCTGACCGAAGCGGTGGCCAAGCAGTTGAAGCCGGCCCAAGACGCGATCGGCAAGGGCGACTTCGACGGCGGTTTGACGTTGGCGCGCGCCGGACTTGCGGCATCGAAGACGGCGTACGACAAGGAAACCTCCTTGCGGATGATGACGTACGCCGCGGCGAAGAAGCAGGACTACCCGCTGTACGCCGAGTTCACGGAGCAGTTGCTCGACGTCGCGCCGAACATGGCCGACGACGAGAAGATCCGCGACTACAAGGCGCTCGCGCAGATCAATGCGCAGAACAAGGTCTATGACAAGGCCCTGATCTGGCTGCAGAAGTGGGCGGATGCCAGCAAGTCGGTCGATGCGTACACGCTCGGCTCGCAGATCTACCTCATCCAGCAGGACTACGCCGGCGCGATTCCCTGGTTGCAGAAGATTGCGGCAGCGACGCCGGAGCCGAAGGAAGACACGCTCAAGTTGTTGAACGTCTCGTACTACAAGACGAACGACAAGGCCAATCGGCAGGCGACGATGGAACTGCTCGTCGAGAAGTTCCCGAAGCGCGACTACCTGGTCGACTTGATGGGTATCTACGAGGCGGACGCCGACCCGCGTGCGATGCTGAACCTGTATCGCTTGCTGTTCGACCGCAACGAGATGACCCGTGAGAGCGAGTACGTGGCGTACACGGACCTCGCCCTCGACGCCGGTGGTCCGGCCGAGGCGCTCCGGGCCATCGAGCAGGGCCAGAAGCGCGACGCCGTGAAGTTCATCTCGCCGACCGACCGCAACAGCAAGATGCTCGCGCAGGCCAAGGCGCAGACCGCCGACGACAAGAAGTTGCTGCCGTCGCTCGACAAGGAAGCGCGCGCGGGCAAGAACGGCGAAGCGGACGTGAAGGTCGGTCTCGCGTACGTCGGCTTCGGCGACTACGACAAGGCCATCGAAGCGATCGAACGCGGTCTCAGCGATGAGCGCATTGCCAAGGTGAAGCGCGTCGATGACGCCTACATGACCCTCGGTATTGCGTACCTGCACGCCGGCAAGAAGGACAAGGCCATCGAGGCCTTCAAGAAGGCGAAGACGGACAAGCGGATGGACCGCGCAGCCAACACCTGGCTGATCGCGTTGCCGACGCTCGACGCTCCGCAGGGCTGAGCCTTGAACGGTTGGGCGCTCGTCACGGGTTCCTCGCACGGCATCGGCCGCGACGTCGCACGACTCGCGGCCGTTGACGTTTCTGGGATGCTGCTCACCGGTCGGGACGAGAGCGCGTTGGCGGCCGTGGCTGCCGAGATCGCGCGCCCGGGCTTGACCGTGCGGACGTGCGTGGCGGATCTTGCCACCGCGGCCGGCGTCGATCGCGTGCTGGAGCACGCGCGCGGGTTCGACGGCCCGCCGGCACTGCTCGTCAATAATGCGGGCCTGGGGGCTTGGGGGCTCTCGCGAGCGTTAGACCCGGTGGCTGAGCAGACGATTCTGGCGGTCAATATCGATGCCTTGGTGAAACTCACGCAGGCGTTCCAAGCGGCGATGGTGGCGCGTGGATCGGGTCGGATCCTCAATGTGGCTTCCACGGCGGCCTTCCAGCCCGGACCGCGGCTGGCCGTCTACTCCGCCTCCAAAGCCTTCGTGCTGCATTACTCCGAAGCACTGGCACACGAGCTGGCTGGGACCGGTGTGACGGTCACGGCGTTGTGCCCAGGGCCCACGCACTCGCACTTTCACGATCGCGCCGGCACGCGACGGTCGACGCTGGTCGTCGGTGGCTTGCTGCCGGTGGCGGATGCGGCGTCGGTTGCGCGGGCCGGGTATCGCGGGGCGATGGCGGGCCGTCGCGTGGTGGTGCCCGGTTTCGTCAATCGACTCGCGGTCTTTATGGTGCGCTTTGCGCCGCGCCGATGGACCACGGCGATTGCGGCCTTCGTTGCCCGTCCGGCCGACGGCGGCGCGTAACGCGTACACGTTTTTTGTGTTTCGGCGGGGCAGTGCCCCCGGCGGTCATCGGCCGCGTATCGGTCACGATCGCCGCGCGATTCAGCGCCGTTTAAAGTGTAAAACCTCAATTGATACAAAGCGATGAGATCGCTACCGAAACCTCCGTGCGCGACGGGAGCCTGGGTGGAATGGGCGAGGTCGCGTGAGCCTGAGACGCCGCTCCATCGGGGTGCCGGGCGGCTCGCAACACGATGCGTCAAGCACTGCGTTTAGCGATTCACTGTCACGCGCAACGGGCTATGATCTGCGCATCCACTCACCCACGACCGTTGAGGAAGACCGCATGACTATTCAGGTTGGTGATCGGCTGCCCGAGAGCACGTTTAAGCAAATGACGAAGGACGGCCCGGCGAACGTGACCGTGGCTGAGCTCACGGCGGGTAAGACCGTGGTGCTGTTTTCGGTTCCGGGCGCGTTCACGCCGACGTGCCACGCCAAGCATCTGCCGGGCTTCGTGACGCACGCCGAGGCCTTCAAGGCCAAGGGCGTCGATACCATCGCCTGCACGGCCGTCAACGACGTGTTCGTGATGGATGCCTGGGGTAAGGCCAGCCACGCGGGCGAGACCATTACGCTGCTCGCGGACGGCAACGCGGACTTCGTTCGGGCCCTCGGCCTGGAATTGGATGCCACCGGCTTTGGCATGGGCGTGCGCGGCAAGCGCTTTGCCCTGGTGGCCCGCGACGGCGTCGTCACGGCGCTGTACGTCGAAGGGGCGGGCGAGTTCAAGGTCAGCACCGCCGAGCACGTGCTCGCACAGCTGTAATCGCACCGGTCCTGGGTGCGGGGATGCCCCCGCACCCAGGACCTTTATGACGGCACTCGATCGGCCCTAGGGCAACGACTCGAGGTAAGCGGCCACCGCCGCCGCGTCATCGCCCGTCAGACCCGACGCGACACCGTGCATGATCGCCACGTTGCGCATGTTCGTCTGAAACGAATCCAACTGCTTTAGGACGTATTGCGCGTGTTGGCCAGCCAGACGCGGGAAGTCCGCCATGCCATGGCCGTCCGCGCCGTGGCAGGCAGCGCACGCGGGCACCCCTTGCTCGACGTGCCCGTCCCGATACAACGCTTCACCCTTGGCGACGAGCGCGGCGTCGGCGGTCCGACGGCCCGCAGTTGCGGCTTCGGCGGCGTACAACCCGGCGAGCGCGTCGATGGTGTCGTCATCGAGGGGCGCGGCCATCCCCCACATGTAGGCCAGCGCATCCGCATCGCCGCGGGTTTGGGCGCGGAATGCCTTCAGCTGGGCCGCGAGGTAGCCGGCGGACTGACCCGCCAGGTTCGGAAACTTCGGCTGCTGACTGACGCCCTGCGACCCGTGACAGGTCCCACAGGTGGTCACGGCGATGCGTTTGGCGTGCTGCTGGGCGTCGGGCGACGGATCGTCCGCGAACGCGGCGACGGACACCCCGACGCACAGGCAGGCGAGAACGGTTCGAGTGAGTGGCTTCATGGAGGTCTCCTCGCGACTCAGAACGCAAACCAGGCGAGGACGTAGAGCGCGTTGTTATCGCTCGCCGTCCGACCGGAGCCGTCGTACAGGATGTCGCGGGTGCGACCGTTGTACTTGCTGTAGGCGGTGTACTGCAGCGAGAACTTCGTGTTCATCCACGGCAGGTAGTTCAACTCCGCGATCCAGCCGCTCGTATCCGGCGAGGCAGTGGGATCGGGCGTCAGGCCCGCCGGCGTGTGCAGGATTGCGTCACCGGTGCCGGTGGTCTCAAAGACACCGAGGGTGCCGCCGAGCCGACGTTGGTAGTAGTAGGTGGCGAAGGCGCGCGTGGTCGTCAGCTGGTTGCTGAGATTGGAGCTGCCGGCACCGTCTTGATAGGTGGCGTTCAGCGTCGCGTTTTCGCGGATCCGCGTGGCTTGTACGCTCACGAGGTGATGATCGCCCGCGTACTGATACTGCACATCTTCCGCCACGTCCTTGTAATCGTCCGTGGGGCCGGCCAAGGTCTTGCCGTTACCCGGCAGGAGCTTGAATGTCGCGCCGTACACGCCGGCCGAGAGTGAGTGACGATCCCAGTTGTGCTCGTAGGCCAGGCGCCCGTACGGCGCGAGTCCCGAGACCACCGCCGTCGCCGTGCTGTCGAGCGGTAGGGAGCGCTGTTGCGCGGAACGGTAGAAGCCGGCCTCGGCGTACAGCGACTCGTTGAAGTACACGTACCCCGTCAGGCCGGCGACGTTCTGGGCCAGGGCCCCATCGATCTGTGTGCCGAACGGGGCGCCGGGTGCGGCGCTCGAGGCGGCGTAGGGGAACCCAAAGGCCGGGGTGGAGTTGAACAGGTCCTGCACCGTCGGGTTGTTGTTCAACGACACGCCGTAGACGAGGCTCTGGCCGCTGTCGGTGACCGCGATGTCGGCAAAGCGGATGTCGGTGTTGTCGATCTGCAGTCCGCCGCTGTCGTGCGCGTAGGTCAACTGGATGAACGCGCCGCCGTGCGGCGCGATCTTGCCGGCGTAGAACAGACTGACTTGCTGCGGGAACGCCACGCTGCCGTTTTGGGTGGCGCCGCCGGCCGCGTCCGGCAGAGGCTTGGCCAGTTGGGTGTCCGAGATCTGCACCATCATCGACAGCGGCGGCAGTGTCGCCAACGACAACAGTTCGTCCTTGCGCGGCGAGACGCCTTTGACCTGCTTCAAGTTGTCGAGGATGTACCCGTTGGCCTTGAAGACGCGCCCAAAGTGCGTCAATTCGGGCCAGACCGTGTGGCACGCTTCGCACGCCATGCCCGTCTGACGCGCAAAACTCGGTACGGCCGACGCGTGCGGCGCGACCGCTGCAAGGCTGAGCAACGCACACCAGCGCGCAACGGCCTTCCCGTGGATTCCCTGCATGACCATGGCGGTTCCCCTGAGTCAACGCCGGCCGGATGCCGACGTTGTCACGGTAAACCGGTGGTTCGGTCGATCCCATATCGGAAGACCGCGCCGCCGTGCGAGTCACCGCTGTTTAGCGCGTTCGGATTTCGCCAAGCGCGACGGCGTTGCGGACTGTGCGTACAGAGCGCTTCGAATCGTGCGTAAACACGCCCGTCGGTGGGGTGACACCGACCATGAAAAAGGCCCGGCAAGTTGCCTTGCCGGGCCTTTAGGCGCCACACGCGGTGCGGCGTTGCGACTCAGCCGAGCGCTTTTTCGATCTCCGGCACCGCCACGAACAGGTCGGCGACGAGGCCAAAATCGGCCACTTCGAAAATCGGCGCTTCCGGGTCCTTGTTGATCGCAACGATCGTCTTGGCATCCTTGATGCCCGTCAGATGTTGGATCGCGCCCGAGATGCCCACCGCGACGTACAGGTCCGGCGCGATGATCTTGCCGGTCTGGCCGACCTGCAGCTCGTTCGACGCGTACCCGGCGTCCACCGCCGCGCGCGAAGCACCGACCGCCGCGCCCATCTTGGCGGCGAGGCCGTAGATGAGCTGGAAGTTTTCCTTGGAGGCGAGGGCTCGGCCACCCGAGACGACCTTCGAGGCCGACGCGAGGTCCGGTCGATCGCTCTTCGGCGACGCCGAGAGGCTGACGAAGCGCGTGTGCGCAGGCAGGTCCACGGCGATCGCCGCGGCGCTGATCGAAGCGCTGCCACCGGCGGCGGCGGGCTCGAACGAGGCGCTGCGCACGGTTGCCACCAGGGTGCGATCCGACGGCGCTTCGAGCGTGACGATCGCGTTGCCCGCGTAGGTCGGACGCTTGAACTTGTACGCGCCTTCCACGGCCATGGCATCGGAGATCTGCGGGACGCCGAGCAGCGCGGCGACGCGCGGCAGGAGGTCCTTACCGAAGGCCGTTGAGGCGGCGAGCACGTGGGTGTAACCCGCGGCGAGCGCCACGATTTGCGGCGCGAGCACGGCGGCCAAGGCCTGGCCGTTGGCCGCGTGGGCCACGGTGACAACCGCATCCACGCCCGCGAGCGCGGCCGCTTCGGCGGCCACGGCAGAGGGATCGGCTGCCAGGACGGCGACCGTGACGTGACCGGAGGGGATCTGACGCGCGCAGGTGACGGCACGGGCCGTCGCCTGGTTCAGGTGAGCGCCGTCGTGTTCGGCGATGACTAGGATTTTGCTCATCACACCAACCCCTTCTTCTTCAGTGCGTCGACCAATTCCGCGACGTCCTTCACCACAATGCCCTTGGCGCGCGGCTTCGGCGGCTCCACGAACACGGTCTTGAGGCCGACGTCGGCGGTGATGCCGAGAGAGGCAAACTCGACCACGTCGAGCGGCTTCTTCTTGGCCTTCATGATGTCCGGCAGCTTGACGTAGCGCGGCTCGTTCAAGCGCAAATCGGCGCTGAACACGGCCGGCAAGTCGACTTCGATCGTCTCAAGGCCAGCGTCCACTTCGCGGGTGACCACGGCGGTGGTGCCGTTGATCTCGATCTTCGACGCGAAGGTGGCCTGCGGGCGGCCCCACAGCGCCGCGACCATCGGCGCGGTTTGCGCCGCGTCGTCGTCGATGGCCTGCTTGCCGACGATCACGAGGTCGGCGTTTTCCTTCGTGGCGATCTCGGCGAACACGCGCGAGGCCACCAACGGGTCGATCGCGTCGGTCGTCTTGACGAGAATCGCGCGATCCGCGCCCATGGCCAACGCGGTCCGCAGCTGCTGCTGCGCATCGTCCGGGCCAATGCTGAGGGCGACAACTTCGGCGGCTTCGCCGCGTTCTTTGATCCGCAGGGCCTCTTCGAGGGCAATCTCGTCGAACGGATTGACGCTCATTTTGACGCCTTCGAGCGCAACGCCCGAACCGTCCGGCTTCACTCGGACCCGGACGTTGTAATCAACGACCCGCTTTACTCCAACCAGAATCTTGCGCATGTGGTGCTCCACGCTCGCTGTTTTTGCGATGCGGCACGCTAGGGGAAGCCTGACCGGGTGTCAACGTCCCGTCACAAGTCCCCGGCGATCGGCGCCGCACCCCCTCCGGACGACACCGCCTTTTTGCAGTGCGTCTTTACGAAGTATTTTCGTTGATGTTAAGTTTCCGCGCGAATTGAAATCCGTCCTGTGTGGATTCAAAAACGACAAGGCTGGACGGGAGGGGGTACCGGTGCGCGCACGACGCCGCTGGTGGTTTGAGGAGCGGCGCTCAGGCGCCGCTTTTTTTATGGCCGTTGCACGCCCTGCGGTGACCTCTCCATGCTGTCGCTGATCCTGAAACGCCTGCTCACGGGAGTGCCGACGGTGCTGGCGGTCGTCACGCTCGCGTTCCTGATGGTGCGGCTCGCGCCGGGCGGGCCGTTCGACGACGAGCAGCGCCTACCGCCGACGGTCAAAGCCAATCTGGATCACGCCTTCGGTCTCGATCGTCCCTTGGCCGAGCAATACCTGCGCTACCTGAACGGCCTTGCGCACGGCGATCTCGGCCCGTCCTTGCGGCTGCGCGATCGGCGGGTCGCGGATCTGGTGCGACAGGGCCTCCCGGTGAGCCTGACGCTCGGCGGACTCGCGGTGCTCGTCGCCCTCGCGGTGGGCATTGCCGGCGGGTTGTCGAGTGCGCTGGCACGCGGGCGCGCCTGGGATCGGTGCGTGACGGCGGCCTCGATCGTCGCGGTTGCTCTCCCGCCGTACGTGACGGCACCGCTCTTGGTGTGGATCTTTGCGGTGACGCTCGGTTGGTGTCCCGTCGCCGGTTGGGAAGCGCACCGGCCCTTGGATCTGGTCTTACCGGTGATTGCGTTGGCGTTGCCGACCGCGGGGAGCGTGCTGCGCATCGTGCGGGCGGCGGCGTTGGACGTGCTCGACTCGCCGGTCATCTGGGCGGCGCGTGCGCGCGGGGTGTCGGCGCTGCGCCTCCTCGTGCTCTACGTCCTGCCGCCGGCCCTGTCGCCGGTGCTCGCGTATTTCGGGGGCGCGGCCGCCGCGCTGCTCGGCGGTTCGCTCGTCGTGGAGACGGTGTTTGGCTTGCCCGGCATGGGGCGGTTCCTCGTCGAAGGCGCCCTCAATCGCGACTACACGCTCGTGCTCGGCAAAGTCGTGGTCTACGCGGTGTTGGTGCTCGCCCTCAACCTCGTCGCCGACCTCGGTGCGCTGGCGCTCGACCCTCGGCAACGCGAGCGGGGCGCACGGACATGACGAGTCGCGCACGCATCCGCGCGGCCGGTGTGCTGCTCGGGGTACTCACGCTGCTCGCGCTCATCGGGCCGCTCTTGAGCCCGTGGGGCCCGGCGACGCTCGATTGGGATCACCCGGCGGCCGCACCGAGCGCGGTGGCCCAGCACTGGTTCGGCACCGATACGCTCGGTCGCGACGTGTTCGTGCGCTGCTGGCTCGGCGTGCGCGTCTCGTTGAGCATTGCCGTGCTCGCGGCGGCGGCGGGACTGCTCATCGGGACGCTGACCGGCGCGCTGGCCGGCACGCTCGGCGGCTGGGTCGATGCGTTGCTCATGCGCCTCGTGGACGTGGGTTACGCATTGCCGGTCGTGTTGGTCGCGTTGTTGCTCAGCGTCGCCTGGGGCCGCGGCACCGGGACGCTCGTTGTGGCGGCCGGGACGGTGGGTTGGCTGGCGACCGCGCGCATGGTGCGCGCCGAGACGCGGCGCTTACGGGACGCGCCGTACGTGGAGGCGGCACGGTTGATCGGGGTGGCGCCGGTCACGGTGTTTCTGCGGCACGTCTGGCCGAACCTGATGGGCCCGGTGCTCGTGCACGCAACGCTCACGGTGCCGTCGCTGGTGGTGCTGGAAAGCTTTTTGTCCTTCTTGGGGCTCGGTGTGCAGGAGCCGGCGGCGAGCCTCGGGAACCTGTTGCACGACGGCGCGCGCGAGATGGAGCGCGCCCCGTGGCTCTTGGTCGCACCCGCGGCGTTGTTGGTGCTGGCCCTGTCCGCGTTGACCGTGCTGGGCGAGAGCCTGCGCGATCGGTATGCGCGCGATGCCTAAGACGCCGGCCTTAGAACTGAGTGGCTTTGGCGTGACCTACGCGGCCCGTACGGTGCTCGCGGACGTCGCGTTGCGGGTGGAGGCGGGCGAGGTGGTCGCCCTCGTCGGCGCGTCGGGTGCGGGGAAGACCGCCCTGTTGCGCGCGATCTTGGGTCTTACGCCATCGGGCGCGGCGGTGCAGGGCACCCTGCGGATCGCCGGGCACGACCTCCGTGCGGCAACGCCCGCGCAGTGGCGAGCGGTGCGCGGGCGTGCCGTCGCCCTCGTGCCGCAAGATCCGCTCGCGGCGTTACCGGCACACCGCACGGTCGGGGCGCTGCTGCGCGAGGTGTGGACCGTCCACGGCGCGTCCGTCGGCCGGGCGTCGTGGCGGGTGCGCGCCGACGCGCTGCTCGCCTCGGTCGGGCTGCCCGCCGACTTTTTGTCGCGCTATCCGCATCAACTGTCCGGCGGTCAGGGCCAACGCGTGCTGATCGCGTTAGCGTTGGCCGGCGAGCCGGCCCTGCTGCTGGCCGATGAGCCGACCTCCGCGCTCGACCCCGTCGCGACCGCGGAGTTGCTCGCGGTCTTGGTCGCGCAAGCCCGCCAAGGCGGTCGCGGGGTGCTGCTCGTCAGCCACGATCTGGAGGCCGCCGGGCGTGCGGCCGATCGCGTCGCGGTCTTGGCCGGCGGCCGCCTCGTCGAAGTGGGACCGGCCGAACGGGTGCTCCGTGCCCCGCGCCACCCTTACGTGCAATCGCTCGTCGCCACCCGACCGACCCTCGCGCCGCCGCATCGCGTGCCGCTGCCGACAGCGCTTCACGCGCCGCCGTGCGCGGCGTCGACGGCCGGCTGCGGCTTTGCCGCGGAGTGCCCGCGCGTGCTCGCGCCGTGCCGGCAGCGCACGCCGCCGTTCCGCCTCGAGGGGACGGGCGGGGTAGCCTGTTACGCCATCGAGGCGATGCCGTGAGCGTCCTGAGCCTGCACGGCCTCACCGTCCGGCGCGGCACCAAGGTGCTCGTCGAGGACGTCTCGTTCGCCGTGGCGGCCGGCGAGACGGTGGGTCTCATCGGCCGGTCGGGGGCGGGCAAGAGCACGTTGGTGCGGGCCGCACTCGCGCTGGATCGGCCGAGTGGGGGCAGGGTGCGTTGGGGCGAGATCGACCCGCACGGGTTGTCGGGCGCGGCGCTGCGCGCGGCTCGCCGCCGCGTGGCCGCGGTCTTCCAACAGCCCACCTCGAGTTTGGATCCGCGGCGCCGCGTTGCCGACAGCGTGGGCGAGCCACTCGTCACCCACGAACCGGCGCTGTCGTCGGTCGAACGAACACAGCGCGTGGCGGCCGCGTTGGAGCGGGTGGGTCTCTCGCCGGCGCTCGGTGCCCGGCGGCCCCACGAGATCTCCGGGGGCGAGGCGCAGCGGGTGGCGCTGGCCCGCGCCCTGATCGCCCAGCCGTCGCTGGTCGTGCTGGATGAGCCGACCAGCGCGCTGGACGCCTCGGCGGCCGCGGGGGTGCTGAATCTGATCCGTGACCTCGCCGCTGCGCGCGGCGTCGCCTTTTTGATCGTGAGCCACGACCTCGCGGCCGTCGCGCACGTCGCCGAGCGCGTGGTCGTCGTGGACGACGGCCGCGTCGTCGAGACCGGTCCCACCGCGGCGTGCTTTGCCGCGCCGAGCTCGGCGGCGTTGGCGCGCTTGCTGACGGCGTCCGGCGGTCGCGGCGCGGGGTAGGTCCGCGCCGCGGGCTTCGGTGTGCTGCACTGCACGATCACGAAGACCAATGCCCCGTCAGCCGCCCTGACGGACGTGCGCTACGAAATCCGCGGACCCTTAGCTCGTCGCGCTCAGGAAATGGAGCGCATGGGCTACGACATCATGGCGCTGAACATCGATAACCCGGGGGCGTTGGGCTTTCGGACACCGGAGACCGTGCGCCTTGCGATGATCGAGAACGTTCGGGCCGCCGAGGGCTATGTGCACCCAAAAGGGATTTTCCCGGCGCGCGAAGCGATCGTCATGCAACAGCAGGAACGCGGCCTGCGCGAGGTGTTTGCGCGGATCGAGGCCGAACTGGACAGCCTCGCCGCCGGTCAGCGCTGACGGGTCAGTCGGAGGCGACGAGGTCGGCGTGTTCGGGGTGCCGCGCGATGTAGGTGGCGATGAACGAGCAGACCGGCACGACCCGCTCGCCGCGCCGTCGGACCGTTTGCAGCACGGCCTCCACGAGCTGGGAGCCCATGCCGCGGCCGCCGAGAGCGGCCGGTACGCCGGCATGGTCGAGCCAGAGCGTCTGCCCCTCGCGCCGATAGGTCACGACGGCGACCTGCG
Organism: Steroidobacteraceae bacterium; assembly: GCA_036742455.1. Classification (GTDB taxonomy): domain Bacteria; phylum Pseudomonadota; class Gammaproteobacteria; order Steroidobacterales; family Steroidobacteraceae; genus CAIKZZ01. The sequence continues at coordinate 14,115 of DAINQU010000028.1, forward strand.
TGTCGATGGTCCACTCGAAACGCGAACGCGTCACCGCGTCGACGAGCTCGGATTCTGCCGTCATCAGAACGTCCCCGTGATGGCGATCGGGCGACGGCCATCGGGCTCCGGCGCGCCGAGGAAGGCGAGCGCTCGCGCGATGCTCTCCGAGGTCGGGCCGCGCGGGGCCACATCGCCGTCCAGCCGATACGCGCGCGCCTGCTCCAGACGCAGCTGTGCTTGCACCGTCAGCGGTCCGCCGTTGTCGTGTAAGCGGCCCAGCAAGGCCGTCGGCGTCGCGTCGTGCGGATCAAAGGTCACGGTGTAATTGCCGAGGTCGTCGGCGGCATCCGGGGCGTGCAGATGGGTGAGGGTCAGTTGCGCGTCCAGCGCCACGGGCCAGCCGTTGACGAGCCGCACGTGCGTGACCGTACCGGCGACGCGTCCGTCCCAGCTCGCGGCGCTGTGCTCGGGATGCAGGGTGGTCAGCGGCAGATCCAGGCGCAGTCCGTCGCCCTCCACGACACCGTCGCGCTCGAGTCGCACGCGGCCGTTCAGCGAGCCGTCCGGTCGGGTCAGCGCAATGTCGATGTCCACGCGCAGTGCCAGAAGGGCGAGCGGCGCGAGCTGCCAACGAAAGGCGCCGAGCGCGACGCCGTCCAGGTGCACCTGCTCGGCCGCACCGTCCCACAGCGTGCCCGACACGCCGTCGAGGGTGATGCGCTCGGGCAGCGCGCGCAATAGCACGCTGGCCGGCAGCGTCGCTACGATCACGCCCAAAAACACCAAGGCGGCGAGCGCGAGGTAAGGGCGTAGCGCGCGCACGGCTCAGCGTCGCGTCAGGACGACGCTGGCGTTGACGCGCCCCGGCGCGTCGGTGCGATCGAGCGTCGCCTGCTGCACGCTGACCCCGTAATCGCGGCTCAAGTGCACAAACCAGTTGGCCAACTGCTCGAACGACGCACCGTCGAAACGCACCCGCAGCGCGTCGTTGCCCGACGGTTCGGTGCCTTTGAGGGCGGCCGCGATACCCGCTTCGCGGGTGGTGGCGTCGACCACGTTCACGAGGGGCACGCTGTCCTGCGCTTGCGGCGCGGCGGCCAAGAGCGGGATCACGGATTGCACGTACGCCAAGTCCGCGCGTTTGGCGGCGACGCGCGCCACGGCCTTCTGCGCGAGGCCGTGCAGTCGCACTGGCAAGCCGACACACAGCAGCAGCGCGAGGGCCGCCGCGCCCGCGCGCACGAACACTTGCTCGCGCGGTTGCAAGTCGGCGTAGGCGCTCTGCAGACGGTCGACGAGGGCGCTCATGGCGTGGCTCCGGTGATTTCGAGGCGACCTTCGGCGTGTTGCGGATCGGGCGTGGACACGCCGGCGAGACGGGCGGCGCCGCCGATGGCCTGTTGGACTTGGTTCAACGACGCCAGATCGCCGGCGGTGATCACCGCTTCGACGGCGCCGTCGTGGTAGTTCACGGACTTCACGGTGGCGCTGGGCGTGGCGACGATCGCCGCACCGAGCGCATCCAACGCACCGATCAGACCGCCTTGGCCGGCGGAGCCGACGCGCCGGACGCGCGCCTCCACGGCGAGGCGCGGCGCGGGCAAGCGCGCCGGATCGACGCCCGGCATCGCCTGGGCATAGGCCGCGTGCAACTCGGCATCGAGTTGCACTTCCGAGCGATGCGAGCGGTACAGATCGACGCCGCTGGCCAGCAGGTTCACGGCCACGAACGCGAGGGCGACGAGCAAGGGGGCGCGCCAGCGCGCCCAACCGGCTGCCGCGTCGTGCGTCGGCGCGAAGGCGCCTTGCAGGAGATTGACTGGCGGCGTGCGCAGCGCGACTTCGGCGTACTTTTGCAGCGGGCCGTATTCGAGGAACTGGGGGCCGCCGCCGACGTAGTGCCCACCCGCCGGCAAGCCTTCTTCCGCGGAGTGCGGGGCTTCGTGAGCGAACGACTCCGCGGTGGTGTACAGCACGCACGGGCGCTCGTCCGTCTCGGCGAGCGCTAAGCACTCGCGCGTGGTGAGACCGGGAATGAGGTCCGCGCAATACGCGGCGCCGGTGGCCTCGCGTACGTTGATCTTGCGGCCTTCGACCAGCAACACGGTGGTGGCGGGTATCGCCGGGGTCACTTGGATCGTGCCGTAGGCGGCCGCGACCGTGAAACCGTGACGCTCAAGGGTCGCGCGGTGCGTGGCGAGCACCTCGCGATCGATGATCGCCGTGTCGACGCTGCCGTCGTCCGCTTGCGTGCCGGTGGCAAAGTGCAAGGTGTCGAGTTCGGCCGCGAGTTGGTCTTCCAAGGCGAAAGGCACGAGCGTCGCGACGCGTTTGCCGCTCTTGGGCGGCAAAACCGGCCGGGACAGTGACACGAGGTCACCCGGCAGGATCCACACGACGCGGGCATCCCCGGCCGCGGCGGCGGCGGCTTCCAGAGTGCCGCGCTCAGCGGGTGCGAGGCAGGCCGCGGACGCGTCGACGCGCAGCCAAGCACACTCCGTGTCGGCGTCGTCGAGGGGGTAGCGGAGAATCACAGTATCAGACATGGTCATTCGGTCCCGAGGCTGCGCAGCACAACGCGGGACTGCCCGGCGGAATTACGCTGCAAGAGACTGTACAGGGTGACTTCGGTAGTGCCAATACGAACGAGCGTCGTCACCCGAAACCACGAGGAGGTTTCGGCCAACAACGCCGTCGCGGCGGTCTTCTCGATCGGCGGCAGGACCGCGTTGATCGCGGTGGTCACGTCGCGCAAGGTCGGAAAGCAGCCCTTGAGGCGATACGTGGCCAACAGTTTCGCGTCTTGCGCGAAGGCTTGCATCGACGGCGCGAGGCTGTCGAGAACGATGCCTTGCGCTGTGCAGACGTTGAGCGGCGTGCCGACCGGCAGCGCAGCGATGTAGGGCTGCAGCTTGCGATACCGCTCCAGGCCAAAACCCGGCAGCGACAGCAGTTCGCTCGTTGAGGTGATCGGCCGGTTCGGCGGTCGATAGGGCGGGGTGAGTCCGAGGTAGACGCTGTCTTCGGCGCCGTCCGGGCCGTCGGCTGTGTTGTCCGGATCGATCCAGTCGAGCAGCAAGGAGGCCCACTTGGGCTCGATCTGCAGACGCGCCAGGAGGCGCTGGAACCACTCAAACGCAAACACGTTTTTTGTGCCTTGAGCGGTCAGCAGATTGTTGAGGTTGAAGCGACCCGCCAGGTCCTCGACGCGGCCCGTGACGTCACCGCCGTCGATCGGCAGCGGCGGCATGGGCATCGCCCACTGTTGGTTCAAGGTGACCTGCGGGGACTGCTCGGCATCCACGCGCAGCGTCTCCATCATCCAGTCTTCGGCGCCAAAGCTGATCTGCAAGGCCTGTTCTTGTGCCAACAGCGTCGCCGCACGGCGCTGGTCGAGCGCGCCTTCCGCGCCGATGCGCGTCGCGAAGATCGTCGCCAACGCCACGATCACGAGCGCAATGATCAAGGCCACGCCGCGGTGCTGCCTCATCCGGGCACCTCGACGAGTCGCGTAATCACCCCAAGGTCTTTGAGTTCCAGGGTGATTTCCACCGCCTTCGGACGCAGCCCGAGCTGCGTGGCGGCCGCGCCGGCGACCGCCTGCGCCGCCGGCCAGGTCTCCTGCCAGTTGTGGCCGGCGTCCATGTAGCGCAGGCGGATATTGATCACGTCGTGCAGCATCTCGCGGCGCACCGGCGTGCTCGACAGCGTGGCATCCAACACCGTGGCGTGTTCGCGGATCAGGGTGCCGTTGTCCAAATGCCAAGTCACCCGCTGCAAGGTCGAGCGCGGCGAGCCGGCCGTGTTCATCCAGCCGCCGCGAGTCAAGGTCGCGAGATTGGTGGTGCGCGTATCCGCGAGCAGCGCCGGCACGTAGGCGGTGCCAATCACGTCGCGAACCGGGCGCGGCGTCAATTGCCCAAAGTCGCTCGCCAGCATATGCACCGTCAACTCGATGTCGCTCAACCGAGCGTACGCGTCGCGGGAGATTTCGCGCGATCGGCGCACGTAATTCAGCGCCTCGTACGAAAGGCCCGACAGGATGGCCATCAAGAACACCGAGACCAAGACCTCGATGAGCGTAAAGCCGCGCGCGGGTCGCTGGCGTCGGGTCATGGCGCACCGCCGTTCGCGGCTTTGGTCGTCACCGCGGGGGTCGTGATCGCCGGCGTGGCCGGGACGACCGGCGTGCCGCCGGCGGGGCCGAGTGGGGTGGGGTCGTAGGGGTCACCGCTCGTGGCGAGCGAGCCGGCGAGCGCCGTGCGCCCCACAAAGCCGCTCATCGTCGCGAGCGGCGTCTCGCTCTCGGATTCGGAGTCGCGCACCGTCACTTCGATGCGGCGCAAGCCGTCGACCTGCGTTTGAGTCACGGTGGACTGCCATTTCCATTTGCGGCCGGCGTATTCGACGGTGCCGTCCGCTTTGTTCAAATCCGGCAGATTGGGGCCGAGGCGCATCTCCGTGAGGCGATTCTCGGCGATCCAGGAGGCGAGCACGCGGTCGCGCAAATAGGTGGTATTCGAGGCCGCGTTCGTCACCACCGACAACGCCGCGCCGAGCCCAATCGCCGCGATGGCCAAGGCCACCAAGACCTCAATGAGCGTAAAGCCCCGGCGCATCATGGCGTCGCGCCCGGGCGAACGATTTTCAAGGTGCCGTCGGCCAAGCCCTCGACCACGAAGGTATGGTCCGTGCCGTCCCGCGTGAAGGTCACTTTATAGGTCGACGTGTCCCCTGCGGCCGAGAGTATGACCTGCGGGACCGCCAGCTCGCCCTCGACCGGCATCTTTAGCACCGTGATCTTGCCTTCGAGCTCAAGCGCGAGGTGCGCGCCGTCCGGTAAGTCGTGCCGCGCGTACAGGCGGTCGTCCGTGATCGGCGTCCATTCGTTGCGAAAGGCCGAATACGCGAGCAGCTCATACCGGTCCGGCAGAAAGCGGATGCCCAAGTCACGGCCTTCGAGTCCGGATTGCTGGGTCGCGGCTTGGATGACGTCACACAAGCGATCCCCTTCGAGCTCCAGCCCTCGATCCACGCCGGTCACGGTGATTCGATACAGCGCGGCGCTGGTCATCACGGCGACGATGACCAGCACCACCAGAATCTCGATCAGCGTAAAACCCCGCGCGCGCACGCCGCGTCGGTTTCGCGTCGGGGCGTCGATCACGTGTTATTTGGGATCGCGAATGCTGAGGTCGGCGTCATTGCCCGTGCCACCCGGGGCCCCGTCCGCACCGAAACTCATCAAATCGTACGGAGCACCGCCCGTGCCGGGCGCCACGTAGACGTAGTCATGACCCCAGGGATCCTTCACCAACTGCTTGACGTAGCCGTCCGGGCGCCAGTTCTTGATGTTCGGGTCGTTCGGCTTGTGGACCAGCGCGTCGAGGCCTTGTTCGCTGGTCGGGTAGCGGAAGTTGTCCATCCGGTACAGGTCCAACGCGCTCTCGTAGAGCTTCATGTCCTCGCGCGCCTTCGTGATACGGGCCTCGTCGATACGACCGAGGATCTGGGGCGCGACGAGCGTGCCGAGAATCGCGAGGATCACGACGACGACCATGATTTCGATCAGGGTGAAACCGCGTTGACGACGGGACATGGAAGACTCCTAAGACTGTCTGGTTCCCGATCATAGCAAGGTCCTGCGTCGGGGCCGTGACAAGGCTCGCGGATTCCGCGCCTCGGGTATACTGGGCGTTTCGAATCAAGGAACTGCGATGACCTTAGCGGTGGTGTTTCCGGGGCAGGGTTCCCAATCGGTCGGCATGTTGGCCGGCCTCGCGGCTGACTATCCGACCGTGCAGGCGACCTTTGCCGAAGCCTCGGCGGTGCTCGGTTATGACCTGTGGCGTTTGGTGCAGGAAGGCCCCGAAGCGGATCTCAATGCCACCGAGCGTACCCAGCCGGCCATGTTGGCCGCTGGGGTGGCCGTCTGGCGCGTGTGGAACGAGCAGGGTGCTCCGGCACCGGCCGTGATGGCCGGACACAGTTTGGGGGAGTTCACCGCCTTGGTCTGTGCCGGCGCGCTGTCCTTCGCCGATGCCGTTGCGGCGGTGCAGTTTCGCGGTCGAGTCATGCAAGAAGCCGTTCCGGCTGGGGCCGGCGCGATGGCGGCCATTCTCGGCCTGGAGGACGCGGACGTGGAAGCGGCCTGCGCCGAGGCCGCGCAGGGTGAGGTCGTCGAGGCGGTGAACTACAACTCGCCGGGCCAACTCGTCATCGCCGGTCACGCCGCTGCCGTGCTGCGCGCGCTCGAAGCGGCCAAGGCGCGTGGCGCGAAGCGCGCACTGCTGCTGCCGGTCAGCGTCCCGGCACACAGTTCGTTGCTGCGGCCGGCGGCGGAACGACTGGCCGCGCACCTCGCCGGGGTCGCGGTGCAAGTCCCGCGGGTCCCGGTCTACGCGATCGGCCTGCGTCGCCACGACGCACCCCAGGCGATCCGCGATCAAGTGGTCGCTCAGTTGGCCGGCGCGGTCCGCTGGACGGACACCGTGCGCGACATGATCGCCGGCGGCGTCACCCAGATCATCGAGTGCGGGCCAGGCAAGGTGTTGACCTCGCTGAACCGCCGCATTGAGCGGAACAAGGACATCGCGATGTCCTCCATCGAAGATTCGGCGAGCTTAGCGGCCGCCCTGAACGCAGGAGTTTGACGATGTCGTTGCCTTCATTTCGATTGGACGGTCAGGTTGCGTTGGTCACCGGCGCCTCCCGCGGCATCGGTCGGGCCATCCTGCACGCCTTGGCCGAGTCCGGGGCCACCGTCGTCGGCACCGCCACCACCGAGGCCGGCGCTGAGGCCATTACCGAGGGCCTGAAGGCCGCGGGGTGGGCGGGTCGAGGGATCGTCCTCAACGTCGCCGACGAAGGCAGCGTCGAGGCGGCGATCAAGAACATTGAGGCGCAGGAAGGCGCGGTCGGCGTGCTCATTAACAATGCCGGGATCACCCGCGACACCCTGTTACTGCGCATGAAGGGCGAAGATTGGGATGCCATCCTCAACACGAACCTGTCGTCGGTGTTCCGCCTGTCGAAGGCGGTGCTGCGCGGCATGATGAAGGCGCGCACCGGGCGCATCATCAGCATCGCCTCGATCGTCGGTCAGATCGGTAACGCCGGCCAAGCCAATTACGCCGCGGCCAAAGCCGGCATCATCGGCTTTACCCGCTCCTTGGCGCGGGAAGTGGCCTCGCGCGGCATCACCGCCAACGTGGTGGCACCGGGGTTCATCGACACGGACATGACACGCGCTTTGTCGGACGAACAACGCGCCGCTCTGTCCGGCCAAATCCCGCTCGCACGCCTCGGCAGTGTCGATGACATCGCCGCCGCGGTGGTCTATTTGGCCTCGCCCGCAGGGGCCTATATCACCGGCGAAACCCTGTCCGTGAACGGCGGAATGCACATGCCCTGAGGGCGAAAAAACGTAAGTTGTTGAAATATTGATGAAAATACAGCGTGGCAGGGCGGCGAGTATTGCCCTAAAATGCGCCCGTTCGCGGTGAGGGTTCGGGATGGGGATTCCACCCGCCGCCTATTTTTGTTTGTCTTCGCGTCATAAAGGAAAACCTAACGATGAGCAGCGTGGAAGAGAGGGTCAAGAAGATCGTTGCCGAACAGCTCGGGGTGAAGTCGGAGGAAGTCACCAACGACGCGTCGTTCGTGGATGATCTCGGGGCCGACTCGCTCGATACCGTCGAGCTCGTAATGGCGCTCGAAGAAGAGTTCGAGACGGAGATCCCTGACGAGGACGCGGAAAAGATCACCACCGTCCAGCAGGCGATTGACTACATCAACGAGCAGCAGGCCAAGGCCTAATGCTCGTCGGGGACGCGCACCGATCCGTGAGGGGTCGGGCGCGTCCTTTTTAGTTTCAGACTAGCCGTCTACGCACGGCCGATTCCCGCATCGGGAGGCTCCTTTGTCTAAGCGTCGCGTCGTTGTCACCGGTCTCGGTATCGTTTCGCCCGTCGGCAGTCAGATCACGGACGCCTGGGACAATGTCGTGAACGGACGGTCCTTCATTGCGCCGATCAGCCGTTTCGATGTGTCGGCCTATCCGACGCGCTTCGGCGGCGAAGTGCGCGGCTTCTCGGTGGAGGACTACCTCCCGGCGAAAGAAGCGCGTCGCATGGACCACTTCATTCAGTACGGCTACGCCGCGTCGGCGCAGGCGTTCAAAGATTCCGGTATCGAAGTCACCGAAGCGAACGCGGAGCGCATTGGCGTGGCCATGGGCGCGGGCATCGGCGGTCTCGATACCATTCAGCAGACCCACCAGAAGTTGATTGAGGCGCAGGGTCCGCGCAAAGTCTCGCCGTTCTTTATCCCGGCGAGCATCATCAACATGATTTCCGGGCACGTCTCGATCGCCTACGGCCTCAAGGGCCCGAACTTGGCGATGGTGACCGCCTGCACCACCTCCACCCACAGCATTGGCATCGCCGCGCGCACCATTCAGTACGGTGACGCGGACGTGATGATCGCCGGCGGCGCGGAGATGGCCATCAACCCGCTCGGTCTTGCCGGGTTCTGTCAGGCCAAGGCGCTCTCGGAGCGCAACGACGATCCGGCGAAGGCGTGCCGTCCGTTCGACCGCGACCGTGACGGTTTCGTCATGGCCGACGGTGCGGGCGCGATCGTGCTCGAGGAATACGAGCACGCCAAAGCGCGCGGCGCGCGCATCTATGCCGAGTTTGTCGGCTTTGGCATGAGTGGCGATGCGCATCACATCACCGCGCCGCCCGAAGACGGCGACGGTGCGCGCCGCTCCATGCTGGCCGCGTTGAAGGACGCGGGCGTGAATCCGTCGGAGCTGCAGCACGTCAATGCGCACGCGACCTCGACGCCGCTCGGCGACGTGGGCGAGACGATGGCGTTGAAGCGCGCCCTCGGCGACTCGGCGCACAACGTCGCGATCAGCGCCACGAAATCGATCACGGGGCACCTGCTCGGTGCCGCCGGTGCGGTGGAAGCGATCTTCGCGATCCTCGCGATCCGCGATCAGGTCGCCCCGCCCACCATCAATCTCGAGAACCCCGATCCGCGCTGCGACCTCGATTACGTGCCGAACGTCGCGCGCTCGATGCGCATCGACGTGGCGCTGTCGAATTCGTTCGGCTTCGGCGGCACGAACGGCAGTTTGGTGTTCCGTCGACTCCAGTAAGAGGGTCGTGATGGCCGACTCCGACACGCGGGTGGTGCGTCGGGACCTCCCGGGTGGGCGGCCCGACTTTCTCAAGGCCCACGCGGCCCACCCCGATCGCCTGCCGTTTTTGCTCGAGAGCGCGAGCCACGGCACGGCCATCGGGCGTTACGACGTTCTCATGCTGGCGAGCGCAGAGTCGCTGTTGCTCGACGGCGCGGGCCGCTTGCACGGCGAGGGGGCGGAAGCCGGCTCCTTTCTGGCGGCCTTGGACGCGTGGCAGGCCCGCGTACAGGTCCCCCCGCAAGCCGACGGGCTGCCCTTTGCGGGCGGCTGGTTTCTCTACTTCGGCTACGAATTTGCCAGCGACGTTGAGCCGCGTTTGCGGCTGCCCGAAGGGCCGGCGCCACGCGCCTACGCCCGGCGCGTGCGGGCGGCGGCGGTGTGGGATCACGCCACCGCCCAAATGTCCCTCGTTCACGAGATCGGCGCCGAGGCCGACAGCGCTTGGCTCGCCTCCGTGCTCGAGCCCATGGCCGCAGCACCCACGCCGCTTAACGCACTGCCGACGCTGTCCATCACCGAGGACGACCCGGAGCACTATCGCGAGGCGGTGCGCCGCGCGCGCGAGTACATCGCCGCCGGCGATATCTATCAGGCCAACCTCGCCCGCGAGTGGCGGGTGACGCTGCCGCCCACGGTCACCGCGGAGGACTTGTACGCCCACCTGCGGCAGGCCAATCCCGGGCCGTTCGCGGCGCTGGCGCGGCTGCCGGGCACGACCGTGCTGTCCACCTCGCCCGAGCGTCTCGTGGCGTCGCGCGGCGGGCGCGTGGAGAGCCGTCCGATCGCCGGGACGCGGGCGCGTCGCGGCGATGACGCGGCCGTCATCCGCGAGTTGATCGAAAACGTCAAAGAGCGCGCGGAGCACGTCATGCTCGTGGACCTGGAGCGCAACGACCTCGGCCGCATATCGGTCGGCGGGTCGGTGCGGGTCGACGAGTACATGGTCGTGGAAAGCTACGCGCACGTGCACCACATCGTCTCGAACGTGGTCGGCGCGCTGCGCCCGGGCACGACCCCTGGCGAAATCGTCCGTGCCTTATTTCCCGGCGGCACCATCACCGGCTGCCCGAAAGTACGGTGCATGGAGCTGATCGCCGAGTTGGAGGGTCGGCCGCGCGGGGCGTACACCGGCTCGCTCGGATACCTCGGGTGCGACGGACGGATGGACCTCAACATCCTCATTCGCACGGCGATGGTGTCGGACCGCGATGGGACCCGCGAGCTGTCGATCTTGGCGGGCGCCGGGATCGTGGCCGACTCGGATCCGCAACGTGAATTGGACGAGACGCGCGCGAAGGCCCGCGGACTGTTGCGGGCGTTGGGCGCGCTGGAGGCCTGATGCTCTGGATCGATGGCAACCCGAGCGCGTCCGCCGAGCCGTTGGATCGCGGACTCGAGTTCGGTGACGGGCTGTTCGAGACGATTGCCGTCCGCAACGGCGCACCGCGTCTGTTGGACGCCCACTTGGCACGACTCGCAGCCGGCTGTGAGCGCCTCGGCCTATCGGCACCGCCGCGCGAGCAACTCGCCGCGGACGTGTGCGCCGCGGCGGCGACCCCGAACACGGGCGTCGTTAAGTTGATCCTCACCCGAGGGGCCGGGGGCATCGGCTACGCAATCGATCCGTCCCGACCCGTGCGCCGCTACGTGGTCGCGACCCCTGCGCGCCGTCCGGCGCCGCTCGCCGGTGCGCGCGTGGCGCTGCTGCCGACGCCGTTACAACCGCAAGGGCGCTTGGTCGGGCTTAAGCACCTGAACCGGCTTGAGCAGGTGCTCTTGCGTCGGGATGCGGTGGCCCTCGGCGTTGACGAGGGCCTCGTGGCCGACGCTCTCGGCCACGTGATCTGCGGCACGATGAGTAATCTGTTTGTCGTTCACGGCGGCCGGGTCAGCACACCCGATCTGGCGCGCGCCGGGATCGAGGGCGTGATGCGCGGGGCGCTCATCGCGCACCTGGCGCACGCCGGCACGCCGGTGGCGGTGCGCCCCATCGGTGTCGACGAACTGCGCAGCGCCGACGAACTCTTTCTCACCAACGCCTTGGTCGGTGTGTGGCCGATCACGATGCTCGATGATCGCCACTGGGAGATCGGGCCGGTCAGTGCAGGCCTGCGGGCGGCGGTGGCCACGTGGTGAGGCGGGTGCGCCGCGGCAGGGCGCTGTTCGTGCTCGCGGTGTTGATGGCCGCCGTCGGCGCCGGTGTCGTGGCCGCCGCGCGGTGGTGGGACACCCCCTTGGAAGGCCTGAGCGCGCCGCGGGTGATCGAGATCGCGCCCGGGCAACGCGTGACCCAGATCGGTGACCAGTTGGCGGTGGCGGGGGTCCTTGACCTGCCTTGGCTCTTCGTCTGGCAAGCCCGCGTCCGCGGGCAAGCGTCGCACTTGCGCGCCGGCGAGTACGCGCTCACGGCCGGGATGACGCCGCGGGCACTGGCCGCCCTCTTGGTGTCGGGCAAGGTGGTCTTGCACCCGGTGACGTTGGTTGAAGGCTGGACGGCCGCGGAGGCGTTGCAGGCGCTGCATCGAGAGGACTTCCTGCGAGCCACCGTCCAGGCCGCGGACGCCGCAGCGGCCCGCTCGGCCGTGGCGCCCACCGCCGGGTCGGTGGAGGGCTGGTTATTTCCGGACACGTATTTGGTGCCGAAGGGCACGACGGATGTTGAGGTCCTGAAACTGGCGCACGCGCGAATGCAGAATAAACTTGCAGAGATCTGGTCGCGTCGCGCCGAAGGGCTGCCCCTGCAGAGCCCGTACGAGGCGTTGACACTGGCATCGATCATCGAGAAAGAAACCGGCAACAGCGACGAACGTGCGCACATCGCGGCGGTCTTCATCAATCGATTGCGCAAAGGAATGCGGCTGCAGACGGATCCGACGGTGATCTACGGTCTGGGCGAGCACTACACCGGCGCGATCCATAAGAAAGACCTGACGACCGACACCCCCTGGAACACCTACACGCGCGACGGTCTGCCGCCGACCCCGATCGCGTTGCCGGGACTCGCCGCTCTGACCGCGGCGGTGCATCCGTCCCGCTCGGACGACCTGTATTTCGTGGCCTCCGGCCAAGGCGATGGACGACATACGTTTTCGGCGACGCTCGCAGCGCATAATGCGGCGGTGGCCGGGTACGTGTCGCGGATGCGACAGAAGGACAAGAGTCGGTGAGCGGTTGCTTTATCACTTTCGAGGGCGTGGAAGGCGTCGGCAAGTCGACGCAACTGGCGCGATTGGAAGACCACCTGATCGGCCGCGGCCACGACGTCGTCGTCACGCGCGAACCGGGCGGAACGCCACTCGCCGAGCAGATCCGCGCCCTCGTGCTGCACAACCGCTCGGAGCCGATGCCGGACGCGGCCGAGCTCATGCTGATGTTCGCCGCGCGCAGCGTGCACACCGAGAACTTGATCCGACCGGCGCTCGCCCGTGGCGCCATCGTCTTGTGCGATCGCTACACGGACGCGACGTATGCGTATCAGGGGGGCGGGCGCGGCATCGACGATGCGCTCATCGACCCGTTGGCGACGCTGGCGCAACGCGGCTTGTGGCCTACGCTCACGATCCTGTTGGACGCGCCGGTGGCGCCGTCATTGGCGCGCGCCCGGGCGCGCTCCGGCAAATCGGATCGCATCGAGAGCGAGGCGGTGGCGTTTTTTGAACGCGTACGCGCCCGCTATTTGGCGCGAGCCGCGGCCGATCCTCAGCGGATACGGGTCGTGGATGCGAACGGCACGCCGGACGCCGTCAGCGAGCGGATACTCGCCGTCGTGGCGCCCTTGTGGGAGGGCCCGTGAGCGACGCCCCGGCGCCCAATGTCTTGATCGACACCGCCGCAGGCGCGCCCTGGCTGCGCCAGGCTCGGGAAGCCATCGCCGGTGCGCACGCGGCCGATCGGCTGCCGCACGCACTGCTGATCCAGGGGATCCCGGGACTCGGCAAGCAAGCGCTGGCGGAATGGATCGCACGCTACGCGCTGTGCGATCGGGCGACCGACGAGGCCTGCGGCACCTGCCCGTCGTGCACGTTGTACGCCTCGCGCAATCACCCGGATTTGATACGGGTCGGGATTGAAGAGGACAAAAAGCAAATCGCCGTCGACAGTGTCCGCGAGATGATCGGGGCGTTGACGCTGAAGAGTTACCGCGGGCGCCGCAAAGTGGCGATCGTGCACCCGGCCGACGGCTTGAACGTCAACGGCGCGAACGCGCTTTTGAAGACCCTCGAAGAACCGTCGGGCAGCGCGCTCTTAATCCTCGTCGCCGTGCGTCCGGAGAAGTTGCCGGCCACCATCGCGAGTCGCTGCCAACGCGTGAAGATCCATGCCCCCGACGACGCGGTGGCGCACGCCTGGCTCGATGCGCAAAAACCGGGCACCGATTGGACGATGCCGCTGCGACTGACGGCGGGTGCGCCGTTGGCGGCGCTGGCGCTCGCCGACGTGCCGCAAGTGGCGGATGAGATGGCGGAGCTGCCGCAGATCCTGGGGCGCGGTGACGCCGACATTCCGGCGCTGGCCGAACGGTGCCAGAAGCACTACCCGGCGGAGCGCTTGCGCTGCCTCGAGTATTGGGTGAGTGAGCGGATCCGCTACGGCCTCACCGCCGCGCCGCCGGCGACGGGTCCGTCTCCGGAGGTCCGTCGTCGCCACGTTCAGGGCCTGTATCGTCTGCTCGACGACGTCCGTCGGACGCGCCTGTTGCTCAGCTCCAACGCGGCTGTCCCGCTGTTGTTCGAGCAGTTGTTTATCGCCATTGCGCGGGAATTGGACGCGTTGCGCGCAGCCTCGCGCCGAACCTGACGGAGAGTGCCATGTCGACGAATTTAGGGAAGCCCGGCATCTTGAATCTCACGATCAAGGACAAGTCCGCGCTTTACCTCGCGTACATGCCGTTCGTGAAAAATGGCGGACTGTTCATACCGACCAACACGCCGTATCGCTTGGGCGATGACGTCTTTATGTTGCTGAACCTGATGGGTGACGATGACAAATTGCCGGTCGCTGGCCGCGTCATTTGGGTGACCCCCAAAGGGGTCTCCGGACGTCGAGTGGCGGGTATCGGCGTGCAGTTCTCCGAGCAAGATCGCGGCAATACACAGAAGAAAATCGAGTCGTATCTCGTCGGCATCTTGGGCGGCGATAAGCCGACCCACACGATGTGAGACGACATTCGATGTACGCGCCGATGTCCCAATCGGCGCCAGCAGGGGCGCCCTCAATCGCCCGCTAACCGCCGCCAACGGATCAGCCACCGCGGTGTTTCCGAACGATACGTTCCCCAGGCTTCCCCGAACGTGCGCGCGGCCCACGGCTCCTCGGCCCACACGACCCGACCGTGAAAGAGCACACCGACGATCCCGGTGTACGTCAGCAGTTCCACGGAACCGTAGCCCACGGCCCAGCCGATAAGAATGACCAATACGCTCAGGTACATCGGGTTCCGGCTGTACCGGTAGGGCCCGCTCACGACCAACTGCGTGGGAGGATCCCACGGCGCGAGTGTGCCCCGTCCAACGGTGTAAAACTCCCGACAGCACCAAAGCAATGCCGCGACGCCCGCGCCCCACAACGCCAGCGCAATGGGGGAGTGGGCGGCTGCGGGGGGCTTTCCGCCCACGAGGGCCAGCGGTATCAGGAACGCGACACAGCCGGGCAGGGCGAGGAAGGCGAGAAGCGCACGTACCGATGCCCATCGCCTGGTCGGTGCGCGGGGGTCTACCGGTTGCGGCATGGTGTGGGGCCTGTTTCCAACGCGCCTTTGCGGCCGCGGCGCACTACTGCAGTGACGTGGATTTCACGGTGACGGCTCGAGTCAAACGTCGTCGCTCGATCAGTGTATCGCCATCCGCTTGGGCCCAACACGGCAATTACCCGTTCCCGGAGGTCGCGGCATACGCGTCCCGCCCTCGTACAACGTGAGTTTTTGACAAGCACGATTAGGCTACCGCCACGGCATCGGAAATTTAGGTGTTGCAGTTATTGATAATGGCTCGTGAAATGCCGTTCTCGATCCCTTACCATCCCAGTGACTTTCGATAGGGAAGGATGCCCATGCGCCCGTCCGTTGTCCTTGACCTGAAGCGAATCGCTGTGCGTGAGGCGGTAGGCCGCTTCCGTACTGCGAACCCGCGTGTCTTCGGTTCGGTGCTGCATGGCACCGACCGGGACGGCAGCGACATTGATCTCTTGGTCGATGCGCTGCCCGGCGCCACCCTGTTTGACCTAGGCGGCTTGCAGGACGAACTGGAATCACTACTCGGCATTCACGTCGATTTGCTGACGCCGACAGATTTGCCGCCGAAGTTCCGGGCCAAGGTGCTGGCGGAGGCGAAGCCGGTATGAACGAGCATCGTCTTCTCGATTACCTCGGTCACATGCAGCAGGCCGCATCAGATGCCTGTAGCTTCGTCGAAGGATTGGCCAAAGAGGACTTCCTTGAGGACAAGCGAACACAGCAGGCGGTCATCATGAGCCTCATCATTATTGGTGAAGCCGTCACGAAGGTAATGGATGGCTATGCCGATTTTGCTCTGGCGCACCGGCAAGTGCCGTGGCGCAATATGCGCGGCATGCGAAACCGCATCGCCCACGGCTATTTTGATATCAACCTTGATTTGGTTTGGGACACCGTACAGACAGCACTACCGGAATTGCTCAAGCAACTGCCTGCCGTTTTTCAGGAGGCTGATGACCGTAACCATAAGGTCTAAATGGTGAATCGATATCGGAGCCCGTTATCAGCTCAGACCATTCTGAATACCATTTTCAACACGCCCGTCGCTGCTCGCCGAGATGCGTTGTTCAAGGCATGCGTCATTGCCGCCCCTGAATCCGCCCTGACGCGCTAAGACCCTGCGGAATCAGCCGCCACTCGTTCGATTCGAGTAGGTCTACCGGTTACGGCACGGTCTGGGTCAGGAAATCGGCGTGCCTACGCAGCAGCAGCTCACTACTGCAGTGACGTGGAGTTCACGGTGACGGCTCGAATCAACAGCCGCCCGCCGTCCAGTGTTTCGCCGTCCGTTTCGGCCAGGAACTGCAATTCACCCGGCCCCACGATTTCGAACGGCTGGGCCTGGAGCACGATCTGCACGTGGTAGGTGCCGTCCTCGGTCGCATCCGGTACCGGTAGCGCCTCGGGGGCGAATTCGGCGGTGAGATAGTCCTGCCCGTCGCGCAACACCCTAACCGTGAGACTGCGAAACGGTTGCGAGACGTGGGCGCGCGCCCGAAAGAAAAAGCTCAGTTTCGGGAGCATGGTCGGTGCCTCGGGCACCGTCAGATCGCCCTGATAGACGCCGACCAGCGTGGATTTATGGCCCACTTCCTCGCGCACGTCATCACAGACAAGCGTCGTGAGTATACGACCGGCAATCTTAGGCATGGCGTCACCGAGTTCTATCGCGGCAGGTGAGGGGAGATCTTACGCAGGTTCCGCTCAGCGCGCGGCTCAGATACCGACGCTGCGGCAGTCGTAGCCGTCGGGTACCGCTTCGGTGGGAACGTGCGGCAAGTAATGGATCGGCAGTTCTTGACCGGGTGTGAGGGGGTTCGCCTCCACCTGCGCACGTCGCACCATGACACTGACCTGCATCGGCGCTGCGTGGTGCTCGGCGTGGTATTCGAAATCCAGGTACATCCATCCGGTCGGGCGAGTGCCTTTCTGCGGGTGCACGTCCCGGACGGCCAGCACGTGGGCTCGCGCGGGAACACCGTCCTCGCGCACGGCGCGCTGCCAATCCTGGCGGCTGCGTTGGAAATAGCCCATCGGCAGAATGGCAAGACCCGCCACAAACACCAACAGCAGAATCACGGCCATGGCCGGCGCTCCGTAATCACGCGGGACCGTGAGACCCTCATGCGGTGAGTTTGAAGTCGCAGACGAGTGGGAGATGATCCGAGAAGCGCACTTGCGGAATCCGGAAATCGACCACTTCTAAGCCCTCGCCGTACAGGATGAAGTCCAGCTCCATCCGCGGTTGATGGCTCGGATAGGTCTTCAATCCCGAGACGTTGGCACTGCGCAGCCCGGCGGCCTCGCGGAACAAGAACATCTCGTCATCGCCGAAGAAGGTGTTGAAGTCGCCGGCCAAGATCACCGGCTTGGTGGACGCCCGGACGAGGTCGTGCAGGGAGCGCAATTGCTCCTGCCGCGTGCGGTACTTCAACGACAGATGAACCAAAAAGATGACGGCGTCTTCGAGCTCGAGCTCGATGATCAAGCGCTTCATCCCGGTATCAAAGTAATGAAACCGCTGGCCGTGGACGCGCGGCGCCGCCAAGAGCGCGTTGGCTTGCTTGCGCACGATCGGCACCATGGCACTGATCGAGTCGGAGCCGTACTTGCACTCGTAGGTCGAGTAATGGCCGATCGCCGCACCGATGTACTCGGCCTGATTGATCATGCCACTGCGTACCGAGCCGGTATCCACTTCGACCAGCCCGACGATATCGGGGTCTTCGCGGCGGATGAATGCCGTAATGTCTTCCAAGGCTTGGCGATTCGGGCGCAAATACCCTGCGCCCGGTAGCGGCAGGTGGAAAGCGGGGCCCGTGCCCGTGGCGTAACGAATGTTGTAAACGAGGATGCGCATAGACCGTCTCGACAGAGCGTCAGTTTACCGGCTTCCGGCACGGCGCGTGTGGCAGACGGACGACGCACCCCGCGCGCCGGCCGCGGCGGCGGCATCGACCGAGGCGAGAGGCAGACGGGGAACGACGGACGTCGGACGCGGGAACGATCGGTCGCAAGACCGGCTAGGCGAGCGCCTGCAAGGACAGGGGGATGGATTGCTGCCGGTCATCCGCATCGGCGCGGGTGTCCTCGACGATCCGCAGTGTGCCGAGACGGGCCGCATCCCCGTAGAGCGTCACGAGGCGCGCCGCGAGGGCCTCGAGGTCGCGCTGCCCGAGCTTGCGAACGGTGGCTTGCACCGCCGACTCGCCGGGCAGCGGGCGATGGGCGGTCAAGGCAGCGCGCAACGCTTGGATATCACCGATCAGCGCGGCGGGCACCGTCGTCGTGTCCAGAGTTTCCAAATGCTTGGAATAAGCATTCACAAGTCGTTGTTTGAGCGGCAAATGCGTGGCGAGCTCAAGTGCGGCGCCTTGCAAGGTACGTAGGTGGTTCAACGCAATACTCCGCTGCTGAGAGGGTAAACCGACGCCTTACAGCGGGTCACCGCGGGTCCTGTCGACCCGAGTCCCCTCCCGGTCGATCCAGACGGTGCAAAGTACATAAACAACCCCATGGAAATCAACCCATAGCCGTGTCTTTCTCACTCACTTTCGGCGCTGGCAGACCCGAATGCCCGTCGGTCGAGGTTGAGTGGCGGTGCCCGACGCAGTGCCCGCTCGGCCGTGCCGTAGGCCCGGTGGTCGGATTGCGGTACATTCGGCCGACTGTTTCGCCGGAAGGTTTCCTCATGCATACATCGTTGCGCAGGCTCGCGGTGATGACCGCGCTCGTCGTCGGTCTGCGGTGCGCCCCTGCGTCGGCCGTGCCCCTGGACAGCGGCGAGGGCTGCATGCCGTTCGCGAAGGACTGGTCCTTCGCAGTGGCCGTTCCGGAGGGCTGGAAGGGGGAGTGCAGCGCCGAGGAGACGCACGGGGTCACCGTCGCCGTCTGGCCGGCTGGCGCGCACTGGCCCGCGGCGCCCGGCGTCATGTACGCCACGGTCACCCGCCGGAATGGCCGCACGCTGGAGCAAGTGATCGCGGACGATGCGAGCGAGTATCGACGCCATGCGCCGACGGGTGTCGTGGCGGACGAGCCGTCCATCGCCCTCGCGCAGACGAAGGGGACGCTGCGTGTGGTGCGCACCGACGCGCCGGACGCGGGGCGGCACGAGCTGATTGCCTACGCGGAACTGCCCAAAATGGTCGTGCTTCTCGTCCTGTCGGCGGAATCGACGGCCGTGCTGGACGCCGACCGCGAGGCCTTTGTCGGTTTCGCGCGGAGTTTTCTGCCCGTGGATCGGGTGCATGCGGAGGAGGCGATGCGGCCACCGGCATCGATCGCAGCACCGCCGGCAGCGAAACCATGATCACCTACCTGTGCCTTGGGACGAACAATCCCAAACGGGCACAAGTTTTTTATGACGCAACGTTCGGGGCCTTAGGTCTGACGCGCTGCCAGACACCGGGCGAAGATTTCGGCGATTGGGTGGGATGGGGCCATTACGAACGGGACGGCGCCGAAGAGTGCGCGCTGTGGCTGTGCCCCCCGTTTGACGGCAAACCGGCGACGCCCGGCAACGGTGTGATGGTCGCGTTCCGCGCGAAGTCCCACGAAGAAGTACAAGCGTTTCATAGGGTTGCACTGGAATCCGGTGGTGAATGCGACGGACCGCCGGGGTACCGTCCGCACTACAACGCCGACTTTTATGCGGCGTACGTGCGGGATCCCGACGGCCACAAGCTCGCCGCCGTCTGTCGCGGCATCTATCCGAACGCACCCTAACGGACGGGCGCGGCGGCCATCCTTACGGTGGCGTCCGACCCAAGCGCCGCACCAGTGCCCAGGCCACCAGGCACACGACCCACAGCGGGACGACGCCGATCAAGGTGTCCGAGACCGAATGGGACGTGGCATCGACGCGCACGAAGTCGGCGACCGCTGAGACGAGCAAGACGAGGGCGGCCGCAAGGCGAGCCGACCGATGTCGAAAGACGCTCATAAACACTCCCAGCGTGGACAGGGCGACGACACGGTGTCGCTCGCTCGGGCGACTCTAAGCCAAGCGGCGAGTCCGCGAAAGGCGCCCCACGGCGGGGTGGTCGATGACCTCCGTGCCGCCCCGATCCCTGCGCCCGATGGTACCCTCGCCGCTGCAATACGGACGGTAGAGCGGCATGGGTGATAGCAGAGGGGACATGCGCGGGCGCTGGTCGGCGGATCGGCGGACGACGCTGACGACGATCGGGCTCGGTGTGTTGTTGGTCTTACCCCTGACGGTCCGGCGTGTCGGCTGGGTCTGGGAATGGGCGAGCGTGTGCGGCTTGCTGAGCGCCGTGGGCGCGTTGGCGCTGTGCGCGTGGGCGGTGAGGCCCCGTGAGGCGCGGCCGGCGGCGCCGCTGTCTCTGAATCGGCACCGCGACCTCGGCTTCGCCGTGCTCGGCCTCGCCGTGGCTCACGTCGGGCTCTTACTCTGGACGGACCCGACGGTGGTGGAG
Organism: Steroidobacteraceae bacterium; assembly: GCA_036742455.1. Taxonomy (GTDB): domain Bacteria; phylum Pseudomonadota; class Gammaproteobacteria; order Steroidobacterales; family Steroidobacteraceae; genus CAIKZZ01. The sequence goes on from DAINQU010000028.1 coordinate 34,480, forward strand.
TACCTCATGCCCACCGCCCCAGGCTACCAACTGGCCGGGATCGCGGCCTTAGTGCTCCTCGTGATCCTCGGCGCCACGTCGACCGGCGGCACCCGTCGGCGCGTGTGGTCCAGCCATCGCGGCTTTCAGGTCGTGCACGTGGTGCTCTCGCTACTGGCGATCGCACTGATCAGCGGGCATGTCCTCGTGAGCGCCCGCTACGCGCACATGCCGCGGGCGGGCAGTGCGTTCCTCGCGGTGAGCATCGTCGCGATGCTCCTGCTGCTGCGGCAACGAAAAGGCGCGGCGCACCAGAGCGGCGCCGATCATCTGATCGGCCGTGCCGCCTTTGGGCGGCATTCCGCGGCGGTGGTCGGTGTGATTATCGTGGTGAGCCTGGCGCTGCTCGGTCTGCTGTCGCCGTCCGTCCGCACCGCGCTGCAATCCACCGTGATACCGCGTAAAGACCCGATTCCGATGAATTTTCCGCACGACAAACACCGTGCGGTGCAGTGCCTGACGTGCCACCACAACTTCACGGACAAGACCGGGCGGGACGGTTGTATCAGTTGCCACCGCGGGCGGCATCGCACCGATCTGAAGATGCCGTTGGAGCCTCGCTTCCATCAATTCTGTTTGGAGTGCCACCGCACAGGGAATGAGGCCGATCACAAACACGGGCCGGCAGCCGGCTGCGTCGTGTGTCACAGCGAACCTCACTAGCCGTTTGATTGGCCTGAAAGGGCGCGTCAGTGCTGTTATGTGGGTGGGTCAAGGGCCGACGCCGCCTGACGTGTATAGAAAAACCGCATTTCCTATACACGTCCGTTTAACGTGCATAGAAAAACGACGTTTTGTATACCCATCAGCGCTTAAGGCCGCTGCGCCGTACTCCCAGAATAGATCGGCCATCGGCGACCCGACGCAGACCCACTCAGGGATCCTTCGCGACCACCTTGCCGTTTTCCCAAATATAAATCGGGGTTCCGTAGCGGCGCGCAATGACGCGTGCGTCAGCGGCAGCGCGGACTAACGCCTTGCCGACATCCTTAACGAATTTTGATTTCGGTGGGGCTTTCGCCATGGCCTTAGTGTCCGCTGTTCAGAAGTAAGGGTTTAGAACCCGAATTTTTGAAGAGTCGCCAAGACTCCGCCAGTGGGCCGTGCAACGTATGGAAATGCACGAGGCTGCCGTCGAACCGACGCAGAACGGGGGCTTTCGACATCGAATGGGCGCGCCGTCCTAATGACCCTAGGGAGTGATCTTTGTACTTGGGACGAAGGAGGCGTCTCTACATAGCGCTCATATCCTT
>DAINQU010000029.1:0-34004 GCA_036742455.1 Steroidobacteraceae bacterium
TGCCCTCCCGGGCCATCGTGGCCAGACTCAATAAAATGCCGTCTCGACGCTCTTGAAGGGTCGCTGGAGGGATTTTGCTCAACAGGGCGTCACGCGCACCCTCTTTGAGCACCCCGCTCGGGGAGCCATCCGCCGCATGGACGATCGTGCCGGCCGTAGGGTCCGGGGTTGTCCGGGTGATACCGGCGAGGTCGAGTGCGCGGCTGTTGGCCGTTCCGTAGTGCCCGGTCGTCTGGTCCAGCCACATGGGGTGATTGCCCGGAATACCGTCCAGGTCGCGCGCCTCAATGTAGCGGTGTTCCCGAAATTTCGCCTCGTCCCAACCGCTACCCAGTACCCATGAGCCATTGGGCAGCGTGGCGGCTTTTGCCGAAATCAGGGAGACGACCTCGCTGATGCTGCGGGCCTGGGACAGATCGACGCCCGTGACAAGGGCGAGTCCACCCGAGGAAATATGCGCATGCGCATCAATGAGGCCGGGGGTCGCGGTCTTGCCGTGCAAATCAATCACGCGCGTCTGCGGCCCGACCAGCGCTCGAATATCACGGTTCGAGCCCACGGCAAGGATGCGTCCCTCGCGCACGGCGATGGCTTGCGCCACCGTGTCGGCATCATTGACCGTTAGCACATGGCCGTTCCACAGGATGAGGTCTGCCTTCGGCTCCGCGACGCCGGCTAACGCGAGTGCGGAAGCCCATAAGCCGCTCCATACCAGCGCCGTTTTCAAGATACGCATGGGATCCCCCTGTCTGTACCGGCAAAGTTACACCGAGGATGCGACCGACGGCTATCGATTTCAGGTTGGAGTACCGCCCCGCTCATGAGCGCGCAGACCGCTAGTGACGAGTGACGGAGAGGCGAGTACCGTGCCGTCCTAGGACGAATTCCTGAAGGCGATTTAATCCATGACTCAGCAGGCTTCGCACGGACCCGAATTGCAACGCGCCATTACCGCGCGCCAACTCACGATGATCGCAATCGGTGGAGCGGTCGGGACCGGACTCTTTCTGGCCAGTGGTGGTGCTATCGCGCAGGCTGGCCCTGGCGGAGCGTTAGTGGCCTACGCCATCATGGGCATCGCGGTGTATTGCATGATGCAATCACTCGGTGAAATGGCCACTCAATATCCCATCGCCGGATCGTTCGAAGCCTACGCCGAACGGTTTGTAGACCCGTCATTGGCCTTTGCCGCCGGGTGGAATTATTGGCTCAGTTGGACCATTACATTGGCGGCGGAGCTGGTCGCGGGCGCTCTGATCGTCAAATTCTGGTTTCCGCATGCCAACACGACACTCTGGGCCATGGGGTTCTTTTCGATACTGCTGGGACTGAATTGGCTCACCGTGAAAGCCTATGCTGAGGCGGAATATTGGTTCGCCAGCATCAAAGTGATCACGGTAATCGTATTCCTCGCGGTCGGGTTGCTCCTGATATTCGGTGGTTTGGGTAGCGCGCCGGTGGGGTTCCACAACTGGTGGATTACCGACGCGACGACCGGTCAGTCGGCGCCGTTTGTGGGTGGATTAGGCGGGATACTGGGCGTTTTTATGGTCGCGGGCTTTTCGTTTCAAGGCACGGAAGGCGTGGGGTTGGCGGCGGCAGAGACCACCGATCCTGCGACGAATGTGCCGCGTGCGATCCGTTCCGTCTTTTGGCGGATTCTGCTGTTCTATGTCGGCGCGATCTTTGTGATCGGCGTGCTTGTGAGCTTCAACAACCCGAACCTGCTGAACGGCGACGAGAGCCACGTGGCATTCTCACCGTTCACGATGGTGTTCTCGCAAGTGCCGCATATTGGGTACTACGCGGCCAGCCTCATGAATGCCGTGATATTAACGGCCGTGTTGTCGTGCGGGAATTCGGCCTTCTATGTGGCGACCCGCATGCTTCACGCGATGGCCTGCGCGGGTAAGGCGCCGCGGGCGTTCGCGACGTTGAACAAGCGCGGTGTGCCGGTGACCGCGTTGCTCGCGACAGGCGCCTTCGGTGCGTGCGCCTTCTTTTCGAATGTGGTGGGCGATCAGAAGATTTACCAGTTGCTGTATAACGCCAGCAGTCTGAGTGGATTTCTGATCTGGCTGGGTATCGCGATTTGCCATCTGCGCTTTCGGCGTGCCTGGGTGGCGCAAGGTCGCAGCGTGAACGATCTGACGTTCAAGTCCAATGTCTATCCGTATGGCACGTGGCTATCGCTGATCTTGTTCTTGATAGTCTTATTTGGCGCGAACGCGGGCGTGTTCAGCGCCACGCCCTTTTCTTGGTTCGATTGCATCACGAGCTATATGATGATTCCGGTCTTCATTTTGCTCTACATGGTGCACAAGCTTGTGCGCAAAACGACCGTCGTGCCGTTGCACGAGTGCCAGTTATAGGGCTGTTTTTAGTTCGGCACTATCCACCCTGTCATTGTTCCGCCGCTGGGAACCCGCCGTCGCTGTTGCGACGACGGGCCCCGCGGGACTTAGCGGGGTGCCTCGAAAACGACCCTGCCGCCGACGATGGTCATGACGGCATGAATGTGGCCTAGGGTGTCGAGGGATGCGCTAAACGGATCGTCGGAGACCACGGCGATGTCGGCCAGCCGGCCTACCGTGAGCATGCCCACGCGATCTTCCGCTCGCGCCGCATAGGCCGAGCCTTTGGTATATCCGTCAATTGCCTCACGGACCGTAATCCGTTCCTCTGGGTGATAGAAGGTGTTGTCTATCGGGCGTGCGCCCCCTTGGTTGGCGCCATCTAAGGGTCCGGACAAGATGGGGGAGGTATCGGGCGAAGACCACTCTTGACGCGTAACCGCTTGTTTGACGTTCACCCAAGGATCCGGCGGCCAACTGCACGGCCAATCGGTAGACATGGCGATCGTCGCTCCGGAATCGATCAGGGTGCGCCAACGGTCTGCCACCGTTGGATCGTTAGGGTCGTAGCCTGTCCCCAACGACTGGCAGCAGAAGTCCGGCTGTATGCCCGCTGTGATCCCGAGTTGGCGATACCGGGGCAGATCACCGTCCTTGATCAAGAAGTCGTGTTCGATCCGCAGTCGGCGTGAACGCGGGCCATTGGCCCGTATCGCGCCTTCATAGGCGTCCAGAATGAGGTGTACGGAATCACCGCGCTGCGCGTGGGTCATCAGGTCGTAGCCTTGGCGATCGAGTTCCGACACGATGCGTTTGTACTCGCTCGCTTGGTAGACAATCGGGGGGGCAAGGCCGGTGCTGCCGTCGGCGAAAAATTTCACAAGATTCGCGCCCACCCACTCATCGTGATACCGCGTGCGGGCCGTTTCGAGATCGGCGAGGAATTGCGGGGTTAGCCGATGGGGATAGGCTACGGCGCCGAAGGCCGTTCGGGTCCGCAGCGTCAGTCGTCCTTCGTCGCGCAATCGACCGTACAGGTCCAGTTCAGCAAGATCGCCCGTCGCATTGACGATGCTGGTGATGCCGTAGGAATTCAGATGGCGCATTCCGCCTTCAAGAAGCCGCAATTTTTCGTCGACGGGAATCAACGGTAAGGCAGCCCGTTCCATGGTTTCCTGAGCGGCCTCAATGAGTACACCCGTGGGATGTCCGCTGGCGTCCCTCAGGACTCCCTTTTCCTCAGCCGGATCGGCCAAAGGGGCATCGCCGATGCCGGCCAAGGCGAGGGCCTTCGCGTTCACATACAGCGCGTGCTCCGACGAGTTATGCACAATCACCGGCCGGTCGGGGACGGCTTGATCGAGCAACGTATGGTACGGCGCGATGGGGTCCACCGTGCCGAAGTCGGCGCGGACGATGAGCAGCTTGGCGTTCGGCCGAGCTTGCGCGTAGCGGCTGACTTCGCGTGCGAAAGCGGCGGATTGGTCCGGCGTGATGCTGTGCTCGGGCGTCGACAGATTGAGACCCTCGAGTTCAATCGATCCAAAGAGTAGATGAACGTGCGCGTCCACCAGTCCCGGTAGTGCCGTCCGTCCGCCGAGATCGATGATGCGGGCGTGATGCGGGGCCGCCTTGCGAACGGTGCGCTCATCGCCGATGGCCACAACGCGGCCACCTTTCACCGCCACGGCGTCGGCCCACGGTTGGTCCGGGTTGGCGGTATAGATGTGCCCATGAATAATTAACGCGTCATCGGCGGGCAAGGTCGCTGCCGAGGTTGCGGTAGCGATGGCCAGTGCGATGCCGGCGAGCGCTCGTGGAACTCTGGTTGTCATTCCGATCCCCCTAAATGGTTCCTGAAGGCTAGCATGCGACAGAGCCGACGGTGGGTCGCCCGCCATTACACCGCGGACAGGTTTCAGGGGCTGGGACACCATCGGGCGAGGGAGGGGCAGTGGCGGAACAGTCGGCGGTCGGTTTAGAGCGCGGCTTGGGATTTAAGGCACTCGTCGCGACCAATGTGATGGCCATGACGGGTGCCGGGCCGTTTATCACGATTCCGTTGCTGGTCGGCGCGATGGGCGGTTCGCAAGCGCTATTGGGATGGGTGCTGGGTGCCGTGTTGTCGTTGGCGGACGGACTGGTATGGGCGGAACTCGCCTCCACCATGCCGGCATCGGGCGGCGGGTATGCGTGGCTGCACACGGGCATCGGTGGGCGGGCCGGCTCAGCGGCTGCGTTTCTGCTGTTGTGGCAAAGCGTGGTGACGACCCCCGTGCTCGTGGCATCCGGTGCCGTAGGTTTCGTCGGTTACGCCGAGTACCTGGTGCCGCACCTGACGCCTGAGACGGGTCGCACATTGGCGATTGGATTGGTGGCGTTGGCAACCCTGGTGCTGTGTCGGCGCACGTCGAGTGTCGGCCGCATGAATGGACTCCTCGGTGTATTGGCCATCGGCGTGATCCTTTGGGCCGTCACGGCCGGCGTCTCAGCCGGCCAGCTCGCTCACTTACCGCCGACCCCTGGTTGGTGGGGGCGCGCTGGTTTTCTCACCGGATTGGGTACCGCCACGCTCTACGCGACCTACGACTACATGGGTTACCAAGTGGCCTGTAATCTCGGTGATGAAGTGATTCTGCCGGCTCGAACGTTGCCGCGGGCTGTCGTGAGTTCCATCCTGGTCGTTTTGCTGCTCTACGTGCCGCTCAACCTGAGTGTCCTCGCGGTTCTGCCCTTCGACACCGTGCTGCACTCGAATTTCGTCGTCAGCGATCTGATACTCGCCGTCTACGGCAACGGGGCGGCGACGATCGCGACGCTTCTGATTCTGGTGGTCACGTTTTCCAGTCTCGTCGCGCTGCTGTTGGGCGCGTCCCGCATACTGTGGGCGGCGGCTCGCAAGGGGCAGTTCCCTACGGCGTTTGCGAAATTACATCCGGCGCAGCATTACCCGCGGCGCGCCCTGCTCGTGCTCGGCGGTGTAGGCATGATGTGTTGCGTCCTCCCATTGGACACGTTGATCGAGGCCAGTACGGTCATGGTGATCGTGATGCAGTCCGTGCCGGTGCTACTCGCGGCGATCGTTTGGCGTCGCCGGGATCCCGGTCGGGTGCGGCCGTACCGTATGTGGCTCTACCCGATTCCGGTTCTCCTTGCCGGATTAGGGTGGGCGTTTGTCGTGGGCAGTTCCTCGCGCCTGTCGGTCGTGATCAGCGGCGCTGCCGTGCTCGTTGGCCTGTGCGTTCATTGGGCGTGGCAGCGAACGCCGGCGGGTGAGAAACCGGGCTGACCCCAACCGGGGAGGGGCGCTGCGGCCGCCGCCATGGCCGTACCGCCGTCCACAGCCGTCGGTCGCGAGTCGCTCCGGGCACCGGGGGATAGATGCGCCGCGAGCGGCGTGCGCCGAACCTGAGGGGAGGGGTAGATCATATTGTGATGCATTGGTGACGGGAAAAGGCTTGTACCTTTCTCGTGCACTTCCCAAAATGTGCGGTGGTACTACGGATCGGTGCCTCTGAGGAATTGTATGGGGTCTACGGAAGGATCCACTTTGGCTGTCCCCAGAGTGGTGGGTCTCGGTTGCGACCGATGCCACCTCGAATTTGACATTGTGGACGGTGGACCTGCGGTTCACTGTCCGCTGTGTCGCAGCCTCTTGACCCAGACGGGCAGGCAGGGTGGTGCGGCGTCTACGAGTGATGGCCGCCAAGATATACGGGTGCTTGAGCGCGCATTTTACGGCGTATTGGCCCGTTCCCGATGCACGGATAGGGTCGTCGCGGCGCTGACCATTCCGACCTCGTTACGGCCGGTTCATATTCCGATGAGGCGGATCCGAGGGCGTTATCAGCCGCGCCTTGCGATGGACCGGCCGTCCGACGACGATCGACTCTATGAGGCCGATGTTTGCCTCGGCCAGGGCTTGCCGGACTCGCTGGTGGAAGCGTTAGAAGCCAGGGTCTTTATCGGCCCACTCCCCGACAGCATTCCGGCGGGTGAATTACGCCTGGCGCGATGCCGGCCGGACGTGATCGTGGACCGCGCCGCGCAACAATTGCGTCGCCAGCGCTCCGAAGGCATCCAAGGCGTACCGGTCGGGATGGCGCGCGCGGAACCGGAGCGCGCGGTGGACTACTATCGCGCAATCTGGTGGTGTCAGATTGACGGTTCGGGCGCAGCGTTGCAGTTGGCCGTCGACGCCATGACCGGTGAGGTATTGCTCGAGCAGTGGGGTGCGGCTCGTCCGACCGGCTGGCTCGCGCGAACCGATCCCATTTTATTGGCTTTAGCCATTGCGCTGATTGGGCTGCTGTGCGGCGCGCCGACGACGGTAGGCCATGGGCCATTACTCTGGGATCGGCTGTTCGCCATTATGGTGGTGGTGACGGTGTTGGTTGCCCTTGCGATTGCCGCGCGCGATGGTGCGGATCGAAGTCAATTGCGCCGTGATGCATTGAGCGGCGATCTGCTGGCTGTCGACGCCGTCCGAAGTCGGTTGCGTCAGCGCCGCGACCGATTCGCGGCGGCACTGTTGTTGCTCGGCACCGTATCGATGGTCAGTGCTGCCTCAGATCTCATCCGTAGTTGGGTTGCGGGCGATCCGCTCGCCTACCTCACCACGGCCGAGCGGGGGATTGATGCGGAGACGCTGCGACCGTGGAACGGCATCAATCCCAATTTCTTGCAGTCGCCCCTTGCATTGAACGGAAAAGACTACGTCATTACGGGAGCAGTGCCCCGCATTGCGCCGCGACTCGCTCACGGAGCGGTGAAGCCGGCGCCGTGGACCGGCGTGGTGCTCCGGGTGGGTGCCGACGGGTATCCGACGTTGGCTGACGCGATCGACAGAGCGCATGCCGGCGATCACATCCTCGTCGCGACCGGCTGTCATCCCGGGGGGCACGCAGTGGTGACCCGGGATATCGTGATCGAGGGCGAGAACAACGCGTGCATCGCATGGTCTGGGGGCCGTGGCCCGTTCATCGAAATCGGCGGCGCCGACACCACGCTCGTGATTCGTCATTTGCGTCTGGATGCGACGAACGTGAACTCGAGTTTGATCGGCGACCCCAATGTGGCCTACGGGGGTGAGCCGGTCGGCGTTCGGCCACACGTGGTGCTCGAGGACGTGGTTTCGCCGGGACCTGGCGTGAATCCCCTGGATCTGCGCAGTGCAGGTGCAACGCTCGATGTCTATGGCGGCCTGTTGGCGAGTATCTCGGGCAGCAACTTGGAACGGATGGCGATTGTCCCCGCCGCGCATGCCCACGGGAACGGTACAGGGACCATCTTTCATGGGTTTCCGACAGGCGGTCTATCGCAAGCGACGTGCGTGATCTGCGTCGGCTTCTCCGACGACGTGGAATTGGACGGCGTCAACATTATCGAAGGCACGGGCGACGTCTTGGTCGCTGGCAGTTTGGGCCGCGTGTCGGTCGGATCCCACGTTGAGAATTTTCGTGTCCGCGTCATGGATGACGCGCTCCGGGACGTGGGCGTCATTCCGTTGCCAAAAGGTCGTCCGTTTACCTTCCGGGTATCGCACGGCGTCGTCGAGTTCTAATTCGCGTCCACGGGGCTTTATACTCGCGGCCTGTGACGACGCAAACGGAACCGCATATGGCCTCGGTCGATGAAACGTACCTCCGCCGGGCCCTCGAGCTCGCGCAGCGTGCGGAGGCCGAGGGCGAGGTCCCGGTCGGTGCGCTCGTCGTTGTCGTCGACCGTATCGTCGGGGAGGGTTGGAATCGGCCGGTAGGGCTGCACGACCCCACCGCGCATGCCGAGATCCTAGCCCTTCGGGCAGCGGGCGCCGCACTGGGGCGGTATCGGTTATCGGATGCCACGGTGTATGTCACCCTCGAGCCGTGCCCGATGTGCACGGCCGCCATGGTTCATGCCCGCGTCAGACGCTTGGTCTTTGGTGCGTGGGACCCCCGCCAAGGCGCGGCCGGTAGCGCGTTCGACTTAGCGCACGCGCGCGCCCTTAATCATTCGCTCGATGTCTTCGGTGGCGTGCTCTCCGATGACTGCGGTGAGCAACTGAAAGCCTTCTTTCGCCGGCGTCGCGCTCAGCCGGGGGACGGTCCGCGCACGGGCGAGGGCACCGCCCAATCCAGTACGTCCAGATAACTGCGGACGTTGTCGACAAAACGCGCCGCTTCCCAACCGCGGGCATAACCATGCTTCGTGCGCTCGTACCACGCGGGTTCCGCTAGGAGCGGCAAGTAATCGCGAACGTCCAGCCAAGAGTCCGGATCGCGACCCGCAGACTCCGCTAACACGCGCGCATCTTCGACGTGCGCATAACCGATGTTATAGGCTGCGAGCGCCATCCACGTTCGGTCGGGTTCCGGTATACGGTCCGGAACGGTGTCATGCATTTGCGCGAGGAATGCCGCGCCACCGTGGATACTCTCGCCGGGATCTTTCCGGTCGCCGACGCCCAGTGAGCCGGCGGTGTCTTCCGTCAGCATCATCAACCCACGCACTCGGGTACTTGACACGGCATCGGTATGCCAACGCGATTCCTGATAGCCGATGGCCGCGAGAATGCGCCAGTCTTGGTGGAACTGCCGCGCCGCGTGCTCGAACAGGGGACGCAGTGCGGGCAAGTGGTCTTGTAGATCGCGGACTAACGCGCGTGCGCCTGCGTAGTCGTAGCGCTCGTCCGGTTCGTAAAACCGGGCAACGATATCCGGTTCTTGGCGCTCCAGTTCTTCAAAGAACGACGCGACACGCAGAGCAATGTCCGGATCGTCTTTCGGCAGTCCCCAAGCGAGTTCGTCCGTCAGCGGCAGATTGAACGCAATTCTCAGTTCCGGGTGATACGGCCGCGTGAGAAAGAATTCGTTGCGATCCGCCACGGTCGCGTCGATCTCGCCGCTCCACACGCGATCCAAGAGATCCAGCGTCGACACGTTAGGCAGTTCCATGACGTGTAGGCCCGGAACGGAGCGAGCGAGTGCGTGCAATGCCAGCGCATGAGCGCTGCCGGCGACCACGGCCACATTTCTGCCGGCAAGGTCGGCGATGTCCTTCGGCCGCGGCTTACCGCGGCGATGCACGAGGTGCAGTTTGACGCGCTGGTACGGCCGCGAAAATCGCACGGAGCGTTGCCATTCGGGCGTGACCGCGAGGCCCGCTGCGGCGATATGTGCCTTGCCGTGCGCGACGGCAGCGATCGCGGCGGCCGGACTCGGGTACTGAAGGATCTCGAGCTTCAGCCCGAGCGATCGGGCGAAACGCGTCGCGAGCGCGTATTCGGGTCCTTCCGGTCCGTGCGCTCCGAGAAAGTAGGCCGTTGGGCTGTTGTAGGTGGCCACGCGTAATGCGCCGACCGTGCGTGCCTGCTCGACGACGCCGGGTCGCGCGGTGCACGTGCCGAGGAGCGCGAAAATCGCGAGAGCGGTAGGTATACGCCAGGGCAAACCGCCGGCTGGCAGCCTAAACAGACCAAACATAAGGCGAAGAATACGCGAGGGCAGGCGATGCGGGGGCGAAAGTCGCCGTGCGATTGTCTAAAAGCGTCAACAGTTGTCGTAATGACGCGCTTTGGCGGCATCTTTCCCGGTGATTTCGCCGCAAAGGGCTGTTTCACCGAGTGGTTGGTGTATGATGCGCGCCCCGATCGCCACGTCGGGAACCGGCGGAGAGGTGGCAGAGTGGTCGAATGTACCTGACTCGAAATCAGGCGTGGGCTTACGCCCACCGTGGGTTCGAATCCCACCCTCTCCGCCAACTTCCTCGCTACCCCCAAGAATTGCGTCCGTCGTCGGGTCATCACTGCGTGCGATCGTTAAATCGCGCACAGCGGCGGGTCCCGCGCGGTTGGGTTCTGAGGGCCGCCGCCCCCATCCGTGGGCAATCCCAAGCTTAGTATCGGGGAGAGGGTATGAACTCCATCGCCTTGATTCGACGACTCCGCTGTCTGGGTTTGGCGTGGTTGGCGTGCACCGGGGCCTATGCCGCAGCCGTTTCCCCGACGCCGACGACCATCCGCGCGGCGCATCTGACGCGACTGGACGAACGCATGGCCACGAGCGTTGAGGACCTGCGGGAACAATGCCGTTTCGAGTCGGATATATCGACCGCTCCTGCGCCGGGCCTCGTGGCGCTGACGTTCGATGACGGCCCGGATGCGGAGCACACGGGGCAGATTTTGGCGATTTTGGATCGCTATCAGATACCCGCAACGTTCTTCGTGATCGGCGAAAAAGCCGAACGGCATCCCGAGCTCGTCGCGCAGATGCGGGCCAATGGTCGACACTTGGTCGGAAGTCACACGTGGTCTCACCCCAACTTTCATGAGTTGGCCGAAGAGGTCCAGCGTGACGAGATCGATAAGGGCATCGCCGCGCTTCCTGTCGGCCTCTCGCCACGGCTCTTTCGATACCCCTACGGTAATGCGAGTTGCCCTTCGAACGAGTATCTCCATCGGTTGGGTTACTCGATCGTGGGATGGCACGTCGACTCCTGCGATTGGGCGTTCGATCGCACGGGTACCGTTGACGCCAAAGAAGCGTTGTCTTGCGGAGTGGCCTCCCAGTATCGAGGCGACTTTGTGGGCCATGTGGCGTCGTCGCTGCGCGCGCGACGCGGCGGTATCGTTTTGCTGCACGAAATCCATGAAATAACCCCAGCCCGCTTGGCTGAAGTGATTGAGGCTGTCCGCAAAGACGGGTTTACGTTCGTCCGATTAGATGACCCGCGCCTGTCCGAGGCGCTGCGCTGACGATCGTCGAGTCTTGGCAGTCCTTCACACTGCCGCCCCTGAATACAGCGATAATGACGCAATTGCTCCGGCCTGGAGGCCGTCTCCGTGTCTAGACGTATCAAGAGTGCAACGATCTTCCTCGTACTGGTGGCCGCCCTTGCCGCGGTCGTGTGGTACACGCGCTGGCGCGAGCCTCTCCCGACGGCCGGATTTCAAGGGCCTCCCGGGGCGGGTGGACCGGTCGCAATGCCGCCCGGTGGCGGTAAGGCTGGTGGATGGGGAGGCGGCGGAAAAGGTGGCGGCATGCCGGTACCGGTGCGTACCGCGGTGGCGCAGTCTGGATCCATCGACGTGACCTTGGACGTCCTAGGCTCCGTGACGGCCCGTAATTCGGTCGTCGTTCACGCGCGTGTGGATGGTCTTCTGGAGCGGATCCGCTTTAAAGAAGGTTCTGAAGTGCGCGAGCACGACGTGCTGGCGGATCTGGATGCGCGTCCATTCCAGGCCGCGTTGAAGCAAGCTGAAGGGCAACTGGCGCGCGATGAGGCGTTATTGGAGAGCGCCAAGGTCGATTTGGAGCGCTACAACACGCTCCTCGGTCAGGACTCCATTGCCAAGCAACAGGTAGACGACCAAGCAGCCCTCGTACACCAGTACGAAGGCGTCGTATTGACGGACCGTGGCAGTGTCGAAACCGCACGTCTCAATTTGTCCTGGACGCACATTAGTGCCCCGATATCGGGTCGCGTTGGCCTACGGCAAGTTGACGTCGGTAATATGGTGCACGCAGCGGATACCACCGGTGTCGTGGTCTTAACGCAGACACAGCCCATCAACGTCACCTTTGCGGTGCCTGCGGAGCGCGCGCCCCAACTGGTGAAGAAGTTGCGGCAGGGAGACCTTCAGTCGGTCGACGCTTACGACCGCGATGGTAAAACGCTCCTTGCTCGCGGGCATGTGGAGAGCGCGGATAACGTGGTCGACCCCACTACCAGTACGGTCAAATTTAAATCGATCTACGACAACCGCGACGGTGCGTTGTTACCCAATCAGTTTGTGAACGCTCGGGTCACCTTAGATCGCTTGAACGATCAAGTTCTGATCCCACTGACGGCGGTGCAACACGGAACGCCTGGCGACTACGTCTACCTCGTGGGACCCGACCGGAAAGTGAGCGTGCGTGTGGTCACCATGGGACCGCAGAACGCCGACCGCGTGGCGATTGTGAAGGGCCTCGCGGTGGGTGATCAGGTCGTCATCGACGGCACCGACAAGCTGCACGATGGCTCAAAGATTGAACCCGCGCGCGACGCTCCGAACCCCGCCTCAGCGCGCGGACACGGCCATTGGGATGGTGTGGTCAGTGCGGGATCGGCTCGAGCGTCATCCGAAAAAGCGGGCGCCGCGCCGACCGCGGCAGCGCACGAGGCGTCCTCAGGGGCAGCGTCTGCCGAGCCGCATTGGCATCGCGAGGGTGCCAATGGGGCGGGCGGTCCGCCCGACGAAGCTGCCCGTGAGGCTTGGCGTAAGCGCCGGGCTGCCGAGCGTGCCCAAGGCGCAACGACGCCGTGAATCCGTCGCGCCTGTTTATTGAGCGGCCCGTCGCCACCACGCTGGCGACGGTCGCGTTGGTCCTCGCTGGCTTTCTGGGCTATTGGGGATTGTCGATTTCCGCGTTGCCGGAAGTGGACTATCCGACGATTGAAATTACAACGTTGTACCCGGGTGCCAGCCCCGACGTGATGACCAGCGCGATCACCGCGCCGTTGGAGCGACAGTTCGGTCAGATGCCAGGGCTGACGCAGATGACCTCGACGAGCTCAGGCGGCGCGTCAGTCATTACCTTGCGCTTCACGCTCGACTTAACGCTGGACGTCGCCGAGCAAGAAGTGCAAGCAGCGATCAATGCGGCCGGATCGTTCCTGCCGACCGATCTACCGATGCCGCCGACCTATGCGAAGGTCAACCCGGCCGACGCGCCGATCTTGACGCTTGCGGTGACGAGCGAAACGCTACCGCTGCCGAAGATTGAGGACTACGTCGAAACGCGGTTGGCGCAGAAATTATCTGAAGTCTCCGGCGTGGGCCTTGTGACCATCGGCGGCGGCCAGCGTCCCGCGGTCCGCGTGCAGGCCGATCCTTTGGCACTGGCATCGAATGGGCTGACGTTGGAGGACCTGCGCTCCGCGATTGGAGCGGCCAACGTCAATCAGGCAAAGGGCAGTTTCGACGGGTCATCACGCGCATCGACCCTAGACGCGAATGACCAGTTACAGACGGCTGACGACTATAAACACATCGTCATCGCTTACCATAACGGCGCTGCAGTGCGTCTTTCGGACGTTGCTCGAATTATTGATTCGGCCGAAAACGCCAAGTTGGCGGCGTGGGCAAGCCTCGATGGGCATACGGTGCCCGCGGTTATCCTGAACGTGCAGCGCCAACCGGGCAGCAATGTGATCCAGACGGTGGATCGTATTCGGGCCATGCTGCCTCAGTTGGAAGCCTCTATGCCTGGGGCCATCCATCTACGGGTGCTGTCGGATCGAACTACCACGATCCGGGCCTCGGTTCACGATGTTGAGTTCGAGCTCGCACTGTCCGTCGGCCTTGTCGTACTCGTGATTTTCCTGTTTCTGCGCAATCTGCCGGCGACGTTGATTCCCAGTGTCGTTGTGCCGGTGTCGCTGATCGGTACGTTCAGCGCGATCTACCTTGCCGGATTTTCCATCAACAATCTGACGATTATGGCGCTGACCATCGCGACGGGCTTCGTCGTCGACGATGCCATCGTCATGATCGAAAACATCGCGCGCTACCTGGAAGAAGGGGAGAGCCCGCTACAAGCCTCACTCAAAGGTGCGAAGCAGATTGGATTCACGATCATTTCGTTGACGGTCAGTCTCATCGCGGTACTGATTCCATTGCTGTTCATGCAGGAGGTCGTCGGTCGCCTCTTCCGTGAGTTTGCGATCACCTTGGCGGTCTCGATCGTGTTGTCGGCGATCGTTTCGCTGACGTTGACGCCGATGATGTGCGCCCGATTGCTGTCAAAGCATGAACTGCACGAGGAGTCGCCGGCGATGGCGGCTTTGGGGCGTGGGTTTGAACGCCTTGCGGACCTTTATGCGCGCTCTTTGGATTGGGTGCTGCAACGCCAACGCGCGACGCTCTTGGTCGCCGTGGCGACGCTTGTGCTCACTATCGTTCTGTACGTTGTGGTGCCGAAGGGATTTTTCCCCTTACAGGATACGGGCGCGATCCAAGCGCTGACGGAAGCGCCGCAAACCATCTCGTTTAGCGCCATGTCGGAACGTCAGGCCGCATTGGCCGATTCGCTGCTCGCCGACCCGGCGGTGGACAGTATTGCGTCCGTCATCGGCGTCGATGGCGTCAATGCGACGTTAAACGCCGGTCGTATGCAGATTGAACTAAAGCCGCACGGCACTCGTGCTGATGTTGCCACGGTGATGGCGCATTTGGCCGACCGGGCGAAGGCGGTGGCTGGCATTCGGCTTTACCTGCAGCCCGTGCAGGACTTGACGATCGAAGATCGCGTGTCGCGCACCCAATATCAGTTCACGCTTGAGGATCCGAGCAGCGAGGAACTGTCCCGCGAAACCAAGCGCCTCGTCCAGGCATTGCAGCAGTCGCCACTCTTGGCGGATGTGGCGAGCGACATACAAGACGAAGGTCTCCAAGCGTACGTGGACATTGATCGTGTCAACGCCGGTCGGTTAGGGGTCACGGTCGCGGGCATCGATAACGCGCTGTATGACGCTTACGGTCAGCGCTTGATCTCGACCGTATTTACGCAAGCGAACACCTATCGTGTCATCTTAGAGTCTCGTCCCGACGATACTCTCGGCATGGATGCGCTGAGCCGCTTGTACGTGGCCGGCAGCGCGGGCCCTGTACCGCTCTCGAGTATCGCGCGCGTCGTGGAGAAGCCTACGACGCTCGCAGTGAGTCATCTGGGCCAGTTCCCCGCGGCTACCGTATCGTTCAATCTCCAGCCTGGTGTTTCGCTGGGTGCGGCCGTAGAGGCGATACGGGCGACGCAGACGAAGCTCCAATTGCCGGCGAGTATTTCCACGAGCTTCCAGGGTGCGGCGCTGGCGTTTGAGTCATCGCTGTCGAGCACCGTGTGGCTGCTCATTGCCGCCATCATCGTGATGTACATCGTCCTCGGTGTGCTGTACGAGAGCTACGTTCATCCAGTGACGATTCTGTCCACGCTCCCATCGGCCGGTATCGGTGCATTGCTGTCCTTGCTCATCGCTCGGACGGATCTCGGCATCATTGCGATCATTGGTATTGTCTTGCTCATCGGAATCGTCAAAAAGAATGCGATCATGATGATCGACTTCGCGCTCGCCGCAGAGCGCAACGAAGGAATGGAGCCACTGCAAGCGATCCGCCAGGCTTGCCGTCTACGGTTGCGACCCATCCTCATGACGACGGTGGCTGCTCTAGCCGGCGCATTGCCGCTGATGCTCGGCTCGGGCGTAGGCGCGGAACTGCGTCATCCGCTCGGTCTGACGATGGTCGGTGGTCTTCTGGTGTCACAGGTCCTGACGCTCTACACCACGCCGGTGATCTATCTGGCGTTTGATCGCCTGAGTCGCCGTCTGCGTGGCCGCGGCGCGGTGGTGCTGTCGGCGTGACGACTGAAAAGACAGTGTGGAACCTGTCCCGGCCGTTCATTGAACGGCCGGTCGCAACTACGCTCCTCACCCTTGGCGTGGCGCTGTCCGGGGTATTGGGGTATTTCGGTCTGCCGGTGTCTGCCTTGCCGCAGATCGACACGCCCACGATCTCAGTGTCTGCAAATCTACCCGGCGCGAGCCCAGAGACGATGGCCTCGACAGTCGCCGCTCCGCTGGAGCGGACGTTGGGTCGAATTGCAGGTGTCAACGAGATCACGTCGTCCTCCTCGCTCGGCAGTACCCGAGTCACGCTGCAGTTCGATCTAACGCGGGACATCGATGGTGCGGCTCGCGATGTTCAGGCGGGCATTAACGCGGCACGCGCGCTGTTACCGACGGCATTGCCGAGTAACCCGACCTGGCGAAAGCTGAACCCGGCAGACGCGCCGATCATGGTCATTGCGATGACCTCCGACACGATTCCCCTCGGCGACTTGTACGACATAGCCTCAACGGTCGTCGCCCAGAAGCTGTCGCAGCTGAGTGGAGTCGGCCAAGCCAATCCGGGCGGCGGTTCACTGCCGGCGGTTCGAGTGGAACTGGACCCGGTCGCGTTAGCGCACGAAGGGATTTCGCCGGAGCAGGTGCGCGCGAGCATTGCCCAGACCAATGTCGATCGGCCTAAAGGTGTCGTCGAGTCTGGCGATAAGCGGTGGCAGGTGCTTGCGAACGACCAGGCCCATACCGCGTCGGACTATATACCCACGATTATCAGTTACTCGAAGGGTGCTGCGGTCCGTGTCGGTGACGTAGCAACGGTCGTGGATTCGGTGCAGGACACGCGTAATGCGGGCCTAGCCAACGGCGTTCCTGCGATCTTGATTCAAGTGATGCGGCAGCCGAACGCCAATACGGTGGAGACCGTACAACGGATCCGCGATGTCTTGCCGCAAATTCGGGCGGCGATTCCCGCGGCGGCGAAATTAGACGTCATGGTGGATGCCACCGTGTCCATTAAGGGTTCCTTGAGGGAAGTGGAGCGCACGCTGCTGCTCGCGGTATTGCTGGTTGTGCTCACCACATGGCTGTTTCTCGGCGATTGGCGCGCCTCGTTGGTGCCGGTGATTGCCGTGCCTGTGTCGTTGCTCGCGACGTTCGGCGTCATTTATCTGCTGCATTTCAGTTTAAATATCTTCTCGCTCATGGCGCTTACCGTGGCGACCGGCTTTGTGGTGGATGACGCCGTAGTCGTTCTCGAGAATAGCGTTCGCCACGTGGAGAACGGTATGCCGCCTCGCGAGGCAGCCTTCCGAGGAGCGCGCGAGGTTGGCTTTACGGTCGTCGCAATGAGTCTTTCCCTGATCGCCGTCTTTACGCCGATCTTGTTTATGCCGGGTTTGCAGGGCCGACTGTTCCGCGAATTCGGTATTACGTTATCGGTCGCCGTGCTGGCCTCACTCATCGTGTCATTAACCACGACGCCGATGATGATTTCCCAAATTGTGACGGCACGCCGTCGTAAGACGACGGAATCGAAGTCGACCGGGTTTTTGGGTTGGTTCGATGGAACGCGGGGCGATTACCGTCGCACACTGGAATGGGCTCTGGATCACGGTCGAATCGTGATGTTATTGCTCGCCGCGACGGTCGCTCTGAACGTCTACCTGTACATCGTCGTGCCTAAAGGCTTTCTGCCGCAGCAAGATACCGGACGCCTCATGGGTGGTGTCCAGGGCGATCAAAGCCTCTCGTTCCAGGCCATGCAGGAAAAGATGAAGCGCTTTGTCGCGATCGTGAAGGCGGATCCTGCCGTCGCGAACGTCGGTGCGTTCACCGGTGGTGGACAACGCAACGGCGGTTTCGTTTTTGTCGCCTTGAAGCCGGTGCGCGAACGTGGCGTGAGCGCGGATCAGGTGATTGCCCGTCTGCGTCCGAAATTGGCGCATGAACCCGGCGCTAGCCTGTTCCTGCAAGCAGCCCAAGACGTGCGGACGGGGGGGCGCCAAAGTAATTCGCAATACCAATACACGCTGCAGGCTGATTCGTTAGAGGAACTCCGCGCATGGGAACCCAAAGTTCGCGCAGCGTTGTCGGTACTGCCGGAGATTGCGGACGTCAATACGGACAGTCAGGACAAGGGCTTGGAGACGCGGGCGACGTTTGACCGCGATAGCCTTGCGCGGCTCGGGGTCAGCTTCCAGACCGTCGATGCGACGCTCTACGATTGGTTTGGTCAGCGGCAAGTCGCGACGATTTATAACCCGTTGAATCAGTACCACGTGGTGATGGAGGCCGCTCCCCGTTACCTTGAAAGTCCCGATGCGCTCTCGTCGGTGCAATTTCAGTCTACGGGCGGTAAGCAAGTGCCGTTGCCGGCCATCGCCGACGTCAGGCCGGCCACGTCGCCCCTGGCAGTCAATCATCAAGGTCAATTCCCAGCATCCACCATTTCCTACAATTTGGCGGCGGGAGTCGCGATGTCGACGGCCTCGAAGGCGATTGAGCGCGCGTTCGCCAGTCTCGGCGCCCCGCCGACCGTGCAAGGCAGTTTCCAGGGCAGTGCGAAGCTGTATCAGTCTGCCTCCCAGAACAACCCATGGCTCATTTTGGGCGCCATTGTTGCGATGTACCTCATTCTGGGCATGTTGTACGAAAGCACGCTCCATCCGATCACGATTTTGTCGACGCTTCCGTCAGCCGGCGTGGGTGCTTTGCTGGCCCTACTGGCGACCCGATTCGATTTCACGCTCATTGCGTTGATTGGCGTCATTCTTCTGATTGGTATTGTGAAGAAGAACGCGATCATGATGATTGACGTCGCGATACAGCTGGAGCGCGACGAGGGTCTTGATCCTCGGTCTGCGATTTTGGAGGCGTGCGTACGCCGTTTCCGCCCCATTCTGATGACCACGGTCGCGGCCGCTGCGGGTGCATTGCCCCTAGCGTTCGGCCAGGGTGACGGTACGGAGATGCGCCAGCCGCTCGGCGTTGCCATCGTCGGTGGCCTTTTGCTGAGTCAGGTCCTGACTCTTTACACAACCCCGGTTATTTACCTTGGACTCGATCGTTGGCGCGTTCGACGCGCGAAGGCTCGAGCCCAGTCGCCCCTGTCGGAGGGTGCATGATTTCTGCGAGATCGCTTTTAGTGGTTACGGTTGCCTCTGTTCTGTCGGCGTGCGCAGCCGGCCCCAACTACCATAGGCCATCGCTCGATGTGCCCGCCACGTTCAAAGAGGCGTGGCAGCCGGCCCAGCCCCGCGACGATCAGCCACGCGGCGAGTGGTGGACGGTATACGGGGATTCGGTGCTGAACGATCTCGAGGCGGATGCGGAAAAGGCTAACCCGACGATCGCCGCCGCTGAGGCGACGTGGCGTTCCAGCCGCGCTTTAATGGCGGAAGGCTACGGGGCGCTCTTGCCGACGGTGTCTGCATCCGGCAGTACGGTGCGCTCGCGTGGTGCGGTTGCCGCCAACGTGCCGCTGTCGTCGGTGACCGCGCAAACACAAGACCGGACCGGTTTGACGGCCAGTTGGGAAATCGACCTCTGGGGCAAGTTACGGCGTGGACTCGAGAGCGCGCATGCCACCATTGATGCGAGCGCCGGGGATTTGGCAGCGGCTAAATTGTCGATCGCGGCCCAGCTAGCCACGGACTACGTTCAGTTACGCGCGTTGGACGGCAGTCTCGCCCTGTATGCCACGACGCTCGACGGCTACCGGCGTTCGCTGCAGATTACCCGCAATCGCTACGCGGCCGGTGTGGCCGTGAGCACAGACGTTACGCAGGCCGAATCGACCCTCGCCACGACGGAAGCGCAGTATGCCGACCTCATCGCCCAGCGAGCGGTCTTGGAGCATGCCATCGCCGTGTTGACGGGCCGGACGCCGGAGGCCTTGACGTTGGACTCCCGCGCGACGCTGCCGACGTTGCCAGAACTGCCGACGGCGATGCCGGCATCCTTGTTGGAGCGACGGCCGGATGTGGCGGCGGCTGAGCGGCGCGTCGTGGTGGCGAATGCGCAGATCGGCATTACGCAAGCCGCGTGGTTTCCGACGCTGTCCCTTACGGGCACGGCGGGCTACTCGGGGTCGGCTTGGAAGAATCTCTTCAAGGTGCCTGCGGAGTATTGGACGTTCGGACCGCAATTAGCGGAATCCATTTTGTCCGGCGGCACGCGCATTACACAGTCGCTGCAAGCGCGCGCCAATTACGACGTGGCCGTGGCGAATTACCGTACTACCGTACTCGGTGCATTCCAATCGGTCGACGACGCGCTGGCCAATCTGAAGGCGCTGGCGGTGGAGTCCGAAGCGGATGGCCGTGCCGCAGAAGCCGCTCAGGCGACCTTAAAGGCCACCGAGAATCAATACCGCGCCGGGACGGTGAGCTATCTCAACGTCGTCATCGCGGAAGGAACGGCGCTCAGCGCGAACACGGCATTGATCAACGTGAACAGCCGCCGGCTGCAAGCGCACTTGGCATTGGTTAAGGCGCTGGGCGGGGCACCGTAGCCGCTGCGGGCAACACCTCACGCAGTACGCGCAGCGTGTTGCCGCCCAGCGCTTGCGCGATCTCCGCGTGCGTAAACCCCTCGTCCAGTAGGGCTTGGGTAATCAGTTCGATGCGGCTGCTGTCGTAGCCGGCGGTGATCGCCCCGTCAAAATCGGTGCCTAGCCCCACGGTGTCGATGCCCACCAGATCGCGGATGTGGCGCATGGCGCGTGCCGTATCCTTGGGTTCGGTCCCGCACACCGCAGCGTCCCACACGCCCACGCCAATCACGCCGTGCGTACGGGCCACACCCCGAATTTCGTCATCCGTGAGATTGCGATTCTCGGCGCAGGTAGCGCGTACGCCCCCGTGGCTTGAGACCACCGGTCGAGTGGCCATCGCGAGTACGTCGGCGACGGTCGCGTGACTGGCGTGGGCAATGTCGATCACGATGCCGCGCGCTTCCATCGCGCGGACCACCTGTCGACCGAGCGGCGTTAACCCGCCTTTGGCGAGGCCGTGCATGGATCCCGCGACCTCATTGTCGAAAAAATGCGCCAAGCCTGCCATGCGGACGCCGGCATCGTAGAGCCGGTCGAGATTAGCGATATTGCCTTCCAAATTCTGCAACCCTTCCACAGAAAACAATACGCCTATCGGGGCAGCGTCAGGCCGATCACGCCGAGCGGCGACTAATGCATTCAATTCGTCACGGGTCTGAATACGAACGAGTTGCCCGTTGCTCGCCGCCACCGCGTCCTGCAGTTTACGGGCGTGGTAGAGCGTACGCCCGAGGGGGGAGATCCAGGTGGACGGCGGCTGCAATTGCAGCATGGCCAGCGCCCACAGCGAATCCGTCGGCGCATTCGCTTGGTAGTTGATGCCGCGAGGCACTTGGGAGACGGACGAGAAAACTTGCAGTGCGACGCCGCCGCGACGCAAGCGCGGCAGGTCGATGTGCCCGCGATCGCTCGGGCTCAGCAGGCTACGCTGCCAGAGCAGCGTATCGCCGTGCATGTCCGCAATAAAGATCGATGCATGGACGGCGGCGGATTCGTTGGACGTGCGAGCGGACGTTCCGGCGACTTTGTTCTCACCCCGTTCAACGATGCCGGGCCCTATGCGTACAGCGAGGATCCCGATGACCAACACCGACGTGAGGAAGCCTATCGTGATTTTCCGGCGCATACGGGTGAGTCCTGACGTACGAGTCACCGCACGGTACGTTGGGGCCCCGCGCAGGGCAAGGCCCGCAAACGAAAAGGCCGGCTTGCGCCGGCCTCTCCGTGGTTCTAAGCCCACACCAACAGGGGTGCTTCCTTAGAACTTGTACTCCACCGAGACCCCGATCACGCGGGGGCGCAGTGGCGTCTGAGCCACGATGAACTGGTCGGTGCTCGTGAAGACCGCCGCATGGGAGTCGCCGAGGTTTTCGCCAAACACGGACACCATCCACTGATCCTTCGAGATGCCAAACGACGCATCAAATGTCGTGTAGGCCGGATCCTCAAAGCGCAGACGCCCGGTGGTGATCGGGTCACCCGTCGTCAGCGGTGGGTTGGCGCCGGCTTGCGTGTAGGAGTGTCCGACGTGTGACGCACCCACCTGCGCAAATGCCAACAGAGAATCGCTCAGCGAGAAGTCATAACGCGCACGGATGCTGAACTGCAGCGGTGGTGAATCCGCCGTCGGCGAGCCCGGCGGGCCGTAGACGTTCGACACGGCCACGCAGTTATTGCCGGTCGAATCACAGTTGGTCGTGATCGGGTGGCCATAATTGTTGCTGGCGGGGTTGTTGTCGATCAGCGACGGCGAGTTCACCTGCTTGCTCTGGTTCCACGAGGCGGCGGCCTGGAAGGTCAGCCCGCCGATGGGGCGGTAAACCAGCGAGGTCTCCAGACCCTGCAAATCGAAGTTCTGTCCGTTCGAGTTGTAGAACACGTTGCCCACGAGGCCCGGGTTGAACAGCGCGATCTGCACGTTGTCCCACTTCTCTTTGTAGAACGCGCCGTTCCACTGCAGGCGGTGGTTGAGGAACTCGGCCTTCCAACCGATTTCGTTGTTGTCGAGCTTGTCCGACGTGTAGGACGTCGGCACGGCGTATTGGGCGACACCGTCGGTGCCGTACGCGTGAAGCGCACCACCGTTCTGATTGAAGCCACCCGGGCGGAAGCCCTGACTGAAGGTGTAGTAGACCATCATGTCGGGGGTGATGTGCCAGGTCAGGTTCGCGCGGCTCTTCCAGCCGGATTCTGATCCGGACAGGTGCTTCGAATCGAGGTTATAGCCCTGCTGGCAACCGCCAGCCGGATTGCCCTGCTCAAAGCAGAAGAAGCTGTTGGCAACGTCGCCCTTCAACGAGTTGTCGAAGGTGAAGTGGCGGGTACCGACCGTCGCGGTCAGCACCTTCGGAATCAGATCGTAATCCACCGACAGGAAGAACGCGGTCTGCTTCACTTCGCGAACGTCGTCCTGATAGAACGAGCTGTTCGCATCGCGAACACCTGGGTTGACGACGGTGGTGCCCGGTACCGTGCCGATGGGGGTGAAGCAACCGTCGGTCACGGTCGAGGAGCAGGCCGGAACCGTCTTGTAGCGCCAGTCGGACTGATCGGCGAGCTTGTTGTCCTCGTAATAGACACCGCCAATTGCGCGCAAGCGCCAGTCGTCCGGCGTGGACAGACGGAATTCGTGCTGAAGATGCTCGTTACGCTCCACCGAGCGCCAGATGACCGACGGCGAGAAGCACGTCGACGGCAGCGATGCACCACTCGGGCCGGTGTGCGCGCCGTAGCACTGGTAGTAATCCGCGTATACGCCACGCGAGTAGTTCGTGTAGTCGCTGACTTGGCTGACGTTGCGGACCAAATAGCCGCCCGTGTAGACCGCCTTCAGTGCGCCGACCTTACCGTTCACCGTCCACGCGGTGCTCTCGAACTGGTCGTGGTTATACGCCGGGTTAAAGAGCGTGACCTGCAGCGGCTGGAGCTTTTCGCCGTCCGATCCGTACGGCTGCTGGTAGAACACGCCGGCCGTGTCGAGGTTCTGATAGGTCTGCGTGATCAGCGCATCCCAGTCCTCGTTGAACTGGTACTTGGCGGAAACGCGGATACCCTTGTAGGAGGCCGGATTGATGGCCTTGCCGGCAATGGAATTATTGTTGACGGACGGCGAGCCCGGCGGCACGCAATAGCCGTTATTGGCCTTGCCGTCGGGGCAATTGCCGTTCGCGTCAGCCGGATAATTGGCGTAATGAATGCCAACGTCCGTGTTCTTACGGGTAAAGGTCGCCGGCACGTTGTCGATGTAGCCGCCGCGTTGGTCGTTGTAGACCACGGCACGTACGGCGAACTTATCGCCGAGCGGCAAGTTGATGACGGCGGTCACGTTGGAATTCGGATCGCCGTGAGCGGTGGCGCTGTAGCCACCCTTGAAACTGCCCTCGAACGTGCCGAGCTTCGGCTCGTTGGTGATGTAACGCACCATGCCGGCTTCAGCGCCCGAGCCGAAAAGTGTGCCCTGCGGGCCTTCAAGCACTTCGATGCGATTCAAGTCGGCGGCGTAAACGTCGAGATTACGACCCGGCAGCTGACCGGACTGGTTGTCCAAGTAGATCGCCACGTTGGGGAATGCAGCCGTCGTGCCCGAACCTTGGCTGGGCTGTGAACCGGCGGACAAGCCGCGCATGAAGATTTCGTTTTGGCCCGGACCGTTGTTGGCGGACGACACGTTCGGCAGATACTTGATGTAGTCATCGAAAGTCTGCACGTGCAGTTCGTCGAGCGCGCGCTCCGTGAACGCCTGCATTGAGATGGGCACATTCTGCATGCTTTCTGAACGGCGCTGCGCGGTAACGATCACCTCATCGAGAGTGTCGTTGTCAGCGGCGACCGCAGTGGCCGACACGAGACCGCTCAGGACGGCGGCAATCGCGTAAGACAGTTTTGAGTTCATCGTGTGTCCTCCCCGGACATTTCTGATTCGACTATCGCAACGGCAAGCGGGCGGAGCAGGCCCGCACCGGGCTGCGCCACGTCGCGCGCGAAACCCCCTTTTCGCGCCGCCTCCTTGTTGCGAACTGGCAACAAATATCGCCAGAGCAGCCCCGAATGATACACCGCGACGCCATGACTTGGAAAACGAGCCATCCTTAAGTCGGCGCGTCTGCGCCACGCGTGTCCGACCCGGAGTGGCAGCCTCACTGGCGTTGCGCTCAACGGTGGAAAATTCCGATGCCCTCAGCGGCTTAGGTTCGCTATGCTCCGCGCTCCCTGCGATCGGAACAAGACTCATGACTGACGTGCTTCCGCCCTGCCCAAAATGCGCATCGACGTACACCTATCACGACGGCGTGCAGTTCGTCTGTCCCGAGTGTGCGCACGAGTGGACCGGGGGCGAAGCGGCGGCAGTCGCGGCGTCGGATGACGATGTGGTGGTTCACAAGGACGCGAACGGGACCGTGTTAGCAGACGGTGATTCCGTCACCGTGATCAAGGACCTTAAAGTTAAAGGGGCCTCATCGGCACTGAAGTCCGGCACGAAGGTCAAGAACATCCGCCTGACGGATGGGGATCACAATATCGACTGCTGGATTGAAGGTTTCGGGGATATGAAGCTTAAGTCGGAGTTCGTCCGAAAGGCGTGATATGCCTCGGCCGCCGTTACAGGCGACCGAGCGCGTGACGAATCCGGTAGTTCGAGAGCGCCACATCGTAGCGGGCGGCCGCTTCGCGTAAGTGGGCTTCGGCATCCCCTGCGGTGGCGTCGAGCACGACGGTATTGGTCGCGAGACCGGTTTCATAGAGGCGAGTGGCCAGTTTCAGGTTTTCTTCGCTTGCCGCAACCGCTCGCGTGCCGGTCTCCCAGCGTGCCTTAGCGTCGCTCAGTCCGCGCAGGGCGTCATCGACTTCACGGCTAATGCTGTTACGGGCTTCCTCCCACTGACGTTGAACCGCGCGGGCGCGGAAGCGCATGGACGACACTCGCGCCGCCGTTTGGCCACCATCGAAGAGCTTCCACTCGAAGCCGACACCGACGGAGGCAATATCACTACGGTCCAAAATCTGCGTCTCCACGTGTTGCCAACCGGCTCGCACGCCAAACTGCGGGAGCGTTTCAGCGCGCACCATCTTGGCACTCTCCGTCAGTGCCTCCCGTTGCGCCTCGAGCGCCTTGAGCTCTGGACGGCGGTCCCACGCCTCCTCCGTTAGGACCTTAAGGTCACCGTGGCCGACGGCCAGTTCGGTGCTGGGCTCTGCCAGATCCGGAACACGGTTCAATGGCTGACCGAGTAGGTCGTTGTAATACGCTTCCACCGTCCGGACCCTATTCTGGGCTTGTAGTGCATCCGCGCGCGCATTCTCAAGGACCACTTCCACCGCTAAACGGTCCGTTTTCGGAACGCCTTGCTGCTCGTATAGCGCATCTACGGTTCGCGCATGCGCCGTCAGCGCCCGGACGCGATTCTCTGCGACACCAACAGCGGCCCGAGCGCGCAGAACGTCCAAGTAAGCCGTGACGACGGTCAACTGAATGTCGAGGACCGTGCCGTTTGCGAGCGACTCGGCTGCGTCGGCTTGGGCGCGACTCGCGGCGATGGCGCTCGACAGTCTGCCGCTGGTGTAGAGGGGCAACAGGATGGTCGCGCCAGCGCTCTTCATTTGGTCGTCACGGAAAATGGCTGGCGATTGCAGACGGCCTTGCGGCGTTTGCATATCCAACATCGGGGAGTGCGCCAGTCGTGACCAGGATGCATCCGCGCCTAGGGTCGGTAAACGGGATCGTTCGGCCGCGGCGACGTCCGCCCACGCCGCTGCCGCCGAATCGGCGGCCATCGCGATTGATGCATTGCCCTGTTTCGCCATCCGCAGTGCGTCATCCAACGTTTCGCCCTGCGCGTGGGTCGCGAACGCAATGCCGAGCAGAGACCCCACAATCACTCGTTTTATGGCGCGCGTTCCTTCAGCGACGCAAATGCCCGGCGCCGTGAAGACGTCGGTCTCAGCAGTCGGCGATAACGATGCGGAGCGGACCTTGCTGAGGACGTATGTTTCGAAAGCCGTTTTCGCAAGTTGGATCCACCGGCCGCGCTGAACCCACCCGGAAGGCTCTGCATGTAAGCGGCGAATCGCTCCGAGAGGATGCCGGTCGTCGGCCTGCACGACGTTTGTGTCGACAGGCATGATCGTCGCGTTGGTGATCCACTGAATGCGATGTTTGTGCCGTCCGGACGCCATAGGTCCCGTACTCTCACCGACGCCGGCACCCAGAATGACGGGTTGAGCCATTAGAAGAGCCCTCTCAGTGATGACCGTCAGCGTGCTGCGCGGACCGGCGTAAATAGCCAAAATACAATACGGGTATGAGAACGAGTGTCAGAGCGGTCGAGACCAAAATGCCGAAGATCAAGGAGATCGCTAATCCGTTGAAAATAGGATCATCGATGATGAAAAACGCACCCGTCATCGCCGCAATGCCGGTCAACAGAATGGGTCGCGTGCGTATGGCGGCGGCTTGGACCACGGCATCGGCCATCGGTGTGCCAGCAGCGATCGCCGAATTGATGAAGTCCACGAGCAAGATCGAGTTACGGACGATGATCCCGGCCAGAGCGATCATTCCGATCATCGATGTGGCGGTGAATTGCGCGCCGAGCAACGCGTGTCCTGGCATGACGCCGATGATCGTCAGGGGAATGGGCGCCATGATCACCAGCGGAATGCCATACGAACCAAACTGTGCGACCACTAACAGGTAAATGAGAACCAAGCCCACCGAATAGGCCAGTCCCATATCTCGGAAGGTCTCATAGGTAATCGTCCATTCGCCGTCCCAGCGAACGGTGGCATCGGTGATGGTCGTTGGCGCTGCGACGTAATTTTGACGAACGGCCACACCGCCGGGGCGCGTTTGCGCGATCTGGGAGCCAATGCGGAACATGCCGTACAGCGGACTGTCCAGTCGGCCGGCCATATCGCCGGTCACGTATTCCACCGGCAACAAATCCTTATGAAAGCGCGCCCCGTCCCACGGGAGGGTTTGGCTGTGCACGACCTCCGACAGGGGGACCGTGCCTTTCTCGGTGTGGACGGGCAGCGCGAGGGCCGCCTCCAGCCCGGTACGGTCGGCGGTCGAGAGTCCGAGGCGTATCCCGATGGGGTCTTCTTCGGCGCCCGGGTGTAGGTACGCCGGCACCAGGCCGCCGAGGCCCGCGGCCAGGCTATACACCACGGACTGCTGTCGCACGCCGAGTGTGGCGGCGTGGGCGCGATCAACGCTCAACACCCGTTGGGTAGCGTCAGCCGCGACGAGCGTATCGCCGGTATCGACGATATCGGGTGTTTGGTCGAACAGACGGCGTACGGCGCGGGTGATCGCAAGACGTTCCGGCCGATCGGCGCCGTAGACTTCGGCGACCAGCGGCGCCTGGACCGGCGGTCCTGGAGGCACTTCAATCACTTGGACGCTGCGTGCGCCCAGTCGGCGCGCTTCCGCGGCCAAACGCGGCCGCAGTGCGAGGGCGATGTCGTGACTCTTGCGGCTACGTTGCGACTTGTCGACGAGGTTAACGACCAAGTCGCCTTGCTGGGCGTCTGCGCGCAGATAGTACTGGCGGACGAGCCCGTTGAAATTGATCGGCGCCGAGGTGCCGGCATACGACTGCCAATCCGTGACTTCCGGGACGCTGCGTACGATCGCGGCGAGGCCATCCAAAACGCGGTGTGTGTCCTCGAGCGTCGTGCCCTCCGGCATGTCGACCACCACCTGAAACTCCGACTTGTTGTCGAAAGGCAGCATTTTGAGGACGACAAGTTGCACGGCGGCGAGGGCCACCGCGACACCGATGGCAACGACGATGCCTAGGTAGAGACGGTGTCGGCGCGCACGGCCGACAGTGACGTCCAAGAAAGGGCGGACGATGCGCTCGTAGACGCTGTGTATCGTCCGATCCATGCTCGATTCGCCGGAATGCACGTCGCTGGCCGAGACCGATGCATACACCTTGCGACACAGCCAGGGCGTAAAAATAAGTGCGATGGCGAGCGACAGCAGCATCCCCATGCTCGCGTTGATGGGGATCGGGCTCATGTAAGGTCCCATCAGTCCCGACACGAACGCCATCGGCAAGAGCGCTGCGATGACCGTAAAGGTGGCGAGGATGGTGGGGCCACCGACCTCGTCGACCGCCTGCGCAATCGTATCCGTCAGCGACCGACCGTCGCGGCCGAGGTGTCGGTGGACATTCTCGACAACGACGATGGCGTCATCCACGAGGATGCCGATCGCAAAGATGAGCGCGAAGAGTGAGACGCGGTTGATGGTAAAACCCCACGCCCATGACGCAAACAGCGTCGCGGCGAGGGTAACAAGCACTGCGGCGCCGACGACCACGGCTTCCCGGCGTCCCACGGCCAACAGGACTAGGATTACGACCGAGGTGGTCGCGAAGAGCAGTTTCTCGATCAGCTTTTTCGCTTTATCGTTCGCGGTGACGCCGTAATTTCGGCTGGTCGTCACTTCGACGTGAGCGGGGATCGTGACCCCTTTCAAGCGTTGGATCCGGTCTAATACGGCCGAGGTGACATCGATCGCATTGGCCCCGGGCTTCTTCGCGACCGCGATGGTGACGGCCGGTGCGGAACGTACGTCAGATAGTCCACGTGCCACGGCGGCCGCGCCACGACCGAAGGTGGCATAGCGTGTGGGGACGGCCGGGGCGCCGCTGACTACCGCAACGTCGTCTAGGTACACGGGATGTCCGTCGCGGTAGGCGAGCACCAACAAAGCGACATCGTCGCGCTGGGCGAGGAAGTGCCCTGCCTGCACCGGTTCAAGACGCTGTTGATCGATCACGTCACCCGCCTGACGGGCGACGCCGGCCGCGGTGAGGGCGGCAGCGACATCGTCGATCGCGAGGCCCGCACGTGCGAGACGTGCGGGATCCAGATCGACCCGTAGGACGGCGGGCTCGGCGCCGATGATGTCCACATTACGGGTACCGGGCACACGCCGGATTTCGGAGCCGAGTGCGCGGGCCACCGCGCCGAGTTCGTGCGCACCGATGGTGGGGTCCTGACTCCACAGGGTTAGGCCGAGTACCGGCACGTCGTCGATGCCCTTCGGCTTGATCAGCGGCGCGAGTATCCCGGTTCCCTCCGGACGCCAATCCGCGTTCGAGTACACCGTGTTGTAGAGGCGTACTAACGCGTCTTGGCGCTTTACCCCGACGTCGAACTGCACGGTGAGGACGGCGACGCCGGGGCGTGAGACCGAGTACAGGTGTTTGACGCCGCTGATCTCCGACAACACTTTTTCCATCGGAGTCGCAACGAGGTGTTCAACTTGTGCCGCGCTCGCGCCGGGGTAGGGCACGATGACATTTGCCATCGTGACGTCGATTTGAGGCTCCTCTTCACGGGGCGTGACAGACACCGCGAAGAGTCCCGCCAGCAACGCGGTGACCGCGAGTAACGGCGTTAAGCGGTTTTCGAGGAAGTAGCGGGCGATGCGTCCGGAGACACCCAAGGACGGACTCATGGCCTCTGGCCCTCGATCTGGCGCGCCGCGGCAGCCGTGTCGAGGGCGATGGATTCATCGGCGGCGAGTCCCGAGAGAATCTCCGTCCGTTGACCGTCGGAGCGGCCGACCCGTACGTAGCGCAGCGTAGCCATGCCGTGTGCGTCGACGACGTACACCTCGGTGATCTCGCTGCGGTGCACGATCGCGCTGTCGGGGACGTAGAGGTGCGTGGCGTCGTGGGTCGGCACATCGACGCGCACGGGCGTTCCCGGTGCGAGATCCACGGATGCAGGCAAGTCAGCCCGTGCGCGGAAGGTACCGGTGTCGCCCCCCGCCTCCGGGTAGATTGTGATGGGGGAAACGGGGATGGCCCCCCGGAGGGATTGGACGGTAGCGTGATCGGCCGCGCGAACGGCGTCGACGACGGACGCGGGGATGTTGAAACTGACCCGCAGTTTTTTCGGCGAGACCAGGGACACGAGCGGCCGACCCGGGGTAACCGCTTCACCCACGTCGACCAGGCGTCGTCCGACGATGCCGGCAAAGGGTGCGCGCACCTCGGTATAGGCCACGCTTTCGCGGGCGGTCGACAGTGCGCTCTCGGCCGCAGCCGCAGCGGCAGCGGAGCGGTCGCGTGCGGCAAGCGCCGCCTCGTATTGCGCCTTCGAGGCAATGTGTTCGTCGTAAAGGGCTCGGACTCGCTCATACTGAGCGGCCGCCTCGGCGGCCGCAGATTGCGCGCCCGTGACGCCGCTTTGAGCGGCGCGCAGTCCCGCCTGCTGTTCAGTGCCCGTGATGCGCAGTAACACCGCACCCGCGGGGACGGCACTGCCGACGTCATGCACGATGGCGATGACGCGTCCGTTCGTTTGCGCGGAGAGTAGCGCCTCATCCACCGCTTCGACGATCCCGTCGACCGGCCGGGCGTTCGCGCCGGTCTCAACACGAACCTTTTCCGCGTTGAGCGGAGCGCTCGGCGATGCCGCCGGGGTGGCAGGATGGTCGCCGCAGGCGGCGAGAAAGAGCATAACGGTCAGGGCAGTATAGCGGCGCATGCGGGTACTCAGCGGAAGGCCGTGCCCGGTGCGAGACCGAGGCGTTTGAGGATCAGGGCGAGCGGGCAGAAGCCGCTGAACGCAGATTGCAAGAGGTTGGCACCCACAAAGACGGTCACCCACAGCCAACGTGGATCCACGTAATGGGCGAGCCCAACGCTTGCGAGCACCACGCAGCCGGCAAACGCAACGACGACGCGATCAATGTTCATGACGGCCCCTCAGTGATCCGTTCGGGGCATCTTATATTAGAAACAACTAAATTAGCAAATACGTATAAACATCCGATCGACCGGTTGCACCAGTGCTACAGTGAGCGGTAAGCAGTCATTCGGATGAGACGTTATGGGTTCGACGGCGAAATCGCTCGCAAAACTCCCCCGACCCTCGGTCGCCGATGTGCAAGCGCACGCCGGTCAAGCGGCCCAATTGCTGAAGGCTCTGGCCAACGAACAACGCCTGCTCGTGCTCTGTTCGCTGGTGGACGGGGAGCGTTCGGTCGGTGAGATTAACGAGCGCGTGGCGCTCAGTCAGTCAGCGCTGTCGCAGCATCTTGCGTTACTCAGAGCGTCGGGCGTCGTGGTCGCGCGCCGAGAGGCACAAACGGTCTGGTATTCGTTGGCGCCGGGTCCGGCGCAACGGGTCATGGATGCGCTATACGAGTCGTTTTGTGCGCCGGATCGATCGCGTCGAGCATCCTCGAAATAGTCGCGAAGGAGTCGCTATCATGCGCAAAAACATCGGTGGGATTGACCGCAGTATTCGTCTGATCGTCGGCATTGTGCTGCTGGCTTTGGTCTACGCTGGACCTGCGCGTTGGTGGGGTCTGATCGGGATCATCCCGCTGGTTACGGGGTGGCTCTCGTTCTGTCCGCTTTACGCCTTATTGGGTATCGGCCGCAAACCGTAGCCGGGTCTCACTGAGGCGCTTTGCTTAAGCGTTTCAGCGCGGCCTCGACATCGTCGTTCCACGTCGTCGGCAAACCGTCGGCCGCGACGAGGCGGGCATGGAGGGCGCGAAACTGTCGCCAACAATGCGCGGCCGACGCGTCGTTGTCTCCGCTGCCGAAGCGTTGCTCGATCATCGCAGGATCCAGTCGCTGCAGGAGCGCGACCACCGCGCTTCGCGAGGCATCCACGGCCAGGCGCCGCTCGTCGTCCAGTGCGCTGAACGCGGTCCGGACCGATTCCACTGGGGGCACGAGTCGCCGGCGTTCCGAGCCGAGTAACAGTGCCAAGGCCTCTTCGACGGACGTGGACTGACCGATCGGGTCGTGGCGCAGGTCCAGTCGCCCGGTGGTGATGTCAGACGCCTCCAAATCCCGCGTGCGCCGGTCTCGAGCGGCGGCCACCAGCCCTGTCGTGAGTTCGCGCAACAGCAAACCGGCGAGACTCAGCACCCGCACGCTTTCTGCGGCATCCGCCGGTGGGGCGGCGAGCCCGGCTGCACGGTAGAAGGCGCTGATGGCCTCCGGAGCCAGCGGTCCGGACGGTGTCGCGCCCCCGGGTGTCAGTAACCCTTCGAGGTCGAGCGCGGCGCCGAGATCGGGGATGGAGACGTCGGCAACGGGTAGAGGCGGGTGGGTTGCTAGCGCGGCGTCGACGTCGGTGTCTGCCCGCGACCCGATTTCGACGGCGATCTCGTAGCCGCCGATTGTGAGCCGATCCTCGTCCATGAGAATGTGAACACTGTGTCGACCCAACGCATCCCGCGCGCCGTTGACGTAGGTTCCGTTGGAGCTCGTGTCCAACAGGTGGTAGCGCCCGTCGACAACCGTAATCAGCGCGTGATGCGAGGAGACAAACCGATCCGGATCCGGCAGGACCCAGTCATTGTCCGGCCCACGGCCCACCCGGCCGCCGTGCGGACCAAAGGTATGCGCTGCGCGCCCGCCGAGCGCTAGGGCACGCGAGCCGATGACTCGCAGTGTGAGCGGCATGACCCGTACACCAGTTACTATAGGGTCCACTTTACTCTCCGGCGCAGTGCAAGCATGGCAGCGAGTCACATTTTGAAGGTGTTGTTCGTTCGGGAAGGCAAGGTCTGGGAGATTTACGCCAAGAAAGTCTCTCACGGGACGCTGTTCGGATTTCTCGAAGTAGAGGATTTTGTCTTCGACA
Organism: Steroidobacteraceae bacterium; assembly: GCA_036742455.1. GTDB lineage: Bacteria > Pseudomonadota > Gammaproteobacteria > Steroidobacterales > Steroidobacteraceae > CAIKZZ01. The sequence goes on from DAINQU010000029.1 coordinate 32,908, forward strand.
CGCGCTCCTCCGTCGTCGTGGATCCCTCGGAAGAGCGGATCCGTAGCGAATTCGAAGGCGTGTCCCGGACCTGGCTGCCACTGCACTCCATTCTGCGGGTGGACGAGGTCAAAAAGAGCGGGCCGGGCAAGATCAGTGCCTACGACGGTTCCAACGTGGCTCAGTTTCCGATGCCGGTGATGCCCGGGACGCCCGACCTGACACCCCGCAAGTAGGCCGCTCCCCGATGGGTGCCCGAGGTGCGGTAGACTAGTGGTCTGCCGGCCTCGCCCGGCTTCAACTCGAGTAACCGATGCTGGTGTTGCCTGGGGCCGCGGCCCTTTCCCGATTCCGTCTCGAAAAGCTCCTGGCGGCCTTGCAAGCTGTCGAACCGTCCGTAGAGCGCGTCGAGGCTTTTTTCACGCATTTCGTGGATGTCGCCGGGGTTTTGGACCCGGAACAGACGCGGGTGTTGGGCCGACTGCTCGAATCCGACGTGGCCAGCCCCCTGCCGACGGGTAGCGTCCACCTCGTGGTCACACCCCGACCGGGCACCATCTCCCCGTGGTCGACCAAAGCCACCGATATTGCGCACGTCTGCGGCCTGAGCGCTGTCCGGCGGATTGAGCGCGGCACAGTGTACGTGTTGACGGCGGGAACGCCCCTCTCGGCGGATACGCTGACCCGACTGTCGGGACCGCTGCACGATCGCATGATCGAGGCCGTACTGCCGTCCGTGGATGCCGGGCAGTGCCTTTTTCACGACGAGGCCCCACGACCGTTGGCTCGGGTGGCGCTCGGCACGGACGGTCACGCCGCCATCCGAGCGGCGGATCAGCGCCTCGGCTTGGCCTTGTCGTCGGACGAAGTCGATTACTTGGTGGCCGCGTACGGTCAACTCGGTCGCGATCCGACCGACGTCGAATTGATGATGTTCGCGCAGGCCAATTCCGAGCACTGCCGTCACAAGATTTTTAATGCGTCGTGGACGGTCGATGGCGAGGCGATGGAGAAGTCGCTCTTCGCGATGATTCGCAACACGCACGAGCGGAATCCGGGCGGTGTGCTCTCGGCGTACCGCGACAATGCCTCGGTGATCCGCGGTACGGTGGCCGAAC
>DAINQU010000030.1:0-32026 GCA_036742455.1 Steroidobacteraceae bacterium
CGTGCCCACGTTCACGTGAGGCTTAGTACGCTGGAACTTTTCCTTCGACACGGCGCTCTCCTTTCAGGGGCCATCGCCCCGTTTTCTACTCCGCCCCGCCTAACGGGACGACGATTAAATGACTGACAAACCGCCGCCAGCACTCGCTGACGACATCTGGTGCCCACGACCGGGATCGAACCGGTGACCTCGTCCTTACCAAGGACGCACTCTACCGACTGAGCTACGTGGGCCCGACCTACCGTTTAGAAGGAAATATCCTTCTAAATCAATACTTTCTCATCTGCCGCAGACTCGAGCACCGATCACCGGTGTGGAGCGGGTGATGGGAATCGAACCCACGCCATCAGCTTGGAAGGCTGAGGTTCTACCATTGAACTACACCCGCCTAACCATTCCGCCGATCTGCCGACAGTTACACGACCGACCTACCGCTCAGTCTCACCGCCCGCCCGTCACCGGAACCCCGGTGACGTGGTGGAGGGGGAAGGATTCGAACCTTCGAAGACATAAGTCGGCAGATTTACAGTCTGCTCCCGTTGGCCGCTTGGGTACCCCTCCGGCAAATGAGCCGCGCATTTTCGGCCTCGAACCCCCTCCTGTCAACTAGGTCGTGCGGAAAAGATCTTGCCGCTGCACGGACGAGTGCCGATTAGGGTTTCCCGGCGAACAATGCCGCGAGCTTGGGATCGCCCACCTGCTTGGCGATATCCGCGGCCGACTGCGAGGCCGAGTTCCGAATTCGCTGATCGGAACCTAAAGAAATCAGCAACTTGGCTGCATCCAGTTGGCGCGCGCCGACGGCAGCGAGCAAGGGCGTGTTGCCCATTTCGTTGCGGGCTTCCAGTTTCGCGCCGGCACTGAGCAACAGGCGGATGACCTCCACGCGCCCGGCCCCAGCCGCCACGAGGAGGGGCGTATTTCCGGACCTTGAGCGCGCCTCGCGCGCGGCGCCGGCTTTCAACAACGTGCCGACCAAGGCCAGATCGCCGCGTTGCGCGGCGATCGCCAAGGGCGTCATGCCGTCGTTGTCCGGCACATCCAAACCGGGCCCGGACGCGAGGACGGATGCCGACGCGCCGATGCCGGCGGACGCAGCGATGGCGAGTGCAGTCCGCCCGGCCGCATCCCTTTGCCGGGGGTCGGCGCCGGCTGTTAGGAGCGTCTGCAACAACAGCGCGTCGCCGCGTTCGGCCGCCTGCATCAAGGCAGTTCGGCCATGGCTGTCGGCGGCGTTGACTTTCGCACCACCGGCCAGCAGCGATTGAATCAGAGCACGATCGCCCAGGTCCGCTGCCACGTCCAGAGCCAACGCACCACGCGCGAGGCCGGCATTGGGGTCCGCGTGAGCCAGCAACAAAGCGTCCACGACCGTGCGCTGGCGCCCCCTCACCGCAAGACCCAAGGGCGTATCGCCTTCGGCATTCTTAGCATCGACCCGCGCGCCCGCCATCAGGAGCGCCTGAACCACCGCAACGTGACCGCCCTGAGCCGCGATGCCCAGCGCCGGCGTGCCCAAAGGCTCGGTGGAATTGGGGTTGGCGCCGCTGCCGAGCGCGGCTTTCACGGCGGCGACGTCACCGCGCTCGCATGCGATCAACAGACCGGACCAACCCGCGAATCGGTCGTCGGACCGCGTCTCCCGCACGACCACTCGCGCCACACCGGTGGCTCCAGCAGACTTCAATGCCGCCAGAATGGCGGAGGTTTGTCCGCTCTTCGGCGCTCTCTCCGCCAGATCCATCGCGGCCAAGCCTTGGGCATTGCGGACATTCGGATCGGCACCGTGCGCCACCAATACGTCGACGGTTTCAGGCGACCCTGCCGCGGCGGCCAGCATCAACGGCGTCCCGCCGCGGATATCCACGGCATTCACGTTCGCGCCCGCTGCGATAAGCAGTTTCACGACCGCCGACGCGCCACTGCGCGCAGCGATCAACAGCGGGGTATCGCCGGCGCTGTCACGCAAGTCCACCGTCGCACGGTGTGACAACAGAATTTGCGCAGCGTCCGGCTGGTTAAACTCCGCGGCATCGTGCAACGCGGCGCGGTGGTCGGATCCAACCGTATCGGCCGGCACCGTCTCTAAGAGAGCGGTCAACTTTGAGAGATTGCCGTCATGCGCCCACCGACGCAGTAGCGTGGCGGGGTCAGCGACCGCGCCCGGCTCGACCGGTGCGGTGGATGCCGCATGCGGCGCAAAGCCAGCGGAACTCGCCACTGCGGACCATTCCGCCGCCGTGCGCCCCGTCGACGGGCAAATCCCCGACTCGACCTGCGCTGCCAACGTATACGCGGCTTTCGCCCAACCCAAGCCGGCCGACTCCACCAACAAATGGCAGGCGCGCGCAGCATCGGGAGGCAGACCCACGTCGTTACTGCGCGGCAAATACAGCAGCGCCAATTGGTACGCTGCCTCGGCATTGCCACGCTCGGCCAATCCGGACAGCAACTCTGCGCTGCGCACGTAGTCGTGGCGTCGCAGCGCGTCCTTCGCCGGCTCCAGCTCCGGGCTCCCCTGCGTCGCCGACAACAGCAACGCCGACAGGACAAAAGCCGCGGTCATGCCGTGCCCCATTTTGTTTCAACCGAAATGCCGATGCTCTTCAAGAAGTCCGTGGGCAAGACGCCACCGGCATTCACAATCACCGCATCGTTCGGGATCTCGATCGTCTGGCCCTCATGACGCAAGCGAACCGAGTCAGCGCCGATTTCTTCGACTTCGGATTTGAGCAAGATCGATAAAGAGCCCTGCTCAACCGCCGCCTTGATACGTTCACGATTGCGCTGCTTGGCACGACCGAACGCATCGCCACGGTACGAGAGCGTCGCGCTCGCGCCGGCTTCGGCCAAACTGGCGGCGGCCTCGAGCGCACTGTCGCCACCACCGATGACGAGCACGCGCTGACCGACGTATTGCTCAGGATCGATCAAACGGTAGACCACTTTGGATCGATCTTCACCGGGCGCGCCCAATTTACGCGGCGTACCCCGACGTCCGACCGACAACAAGACCGTGCGAGCCCGGTATTCGCCCTTCAATGTTTTCACGACAAACCCATCGCCCGACGGCACCACCGATTCGACACGCTCGTTTTCGCGGATCTGAAGGCCCGTCTGCTTTTGGGCATCCAGCCAAACTTTGAGCAATTCTTCCTTGGTGGTCAGCGAAACTTTGACCTTGCCGATGATCGGCAATACCGCCGGCTGCGTCATCACGATCTTGCCGCGAGGATATTGGAATACGCAGCCGCCCAACGACTCCTGCTCGATAGTGACAAAGCGCAGCTTCGCCTCCAGCGCAGCCAAGGAAGCAGAGAAACCAGCAGGGCCCGCGCCGACGATCACGACGTCGAGTTCATCACCGTCGCCGCGCGGACGCCGAGCCAGAATTTCCGCCAGGGCCTGCCGACCTTGCTCAACGGCGTTGCGGATTAGCCCCATCCCGCCGAGCTCTCCGGCCACGAAAACGCCGGGGACATTGGTTTCAAACCACGGACTCACCTTGGGGAGATCCACGCCGCGGCGGGCGGTACCGAAGACCAACGTGATGGCATCCACCGGACACGCCGGCGCGCACGCACCGTGTCCAATACAGTTCGTGGGGCCAACCAGATCGGCTTTGCCGTCAATAATGCCCAGCACGGTGTGATGATCCTGTTCAGGACAGGCGCTCACGCACGACCCGCAGCCGATACAGCGTGTGTAGTCAATCGCCGGATGCAGCGAGGCCGGCTCGGTCAGTCCGGCTTCAATCGCCTCTTTTTGCGCGACAAAGCTTTGACGCTTGAGTCGCGAACGACTCACGAGGTACCAGATGACATAAATCGCCAGCGGGGCAGAATAGATCAGGTATTCCATAAGCTCTTCACGACGGGCTAGGACAGTTCGCCTAAGACGGGCAAATGCCGGATGCCGGGCAAAGTGTCTTAATCCGGCGTTCGATAACAGCAGAAGATTGCCAAACCGTGAGCCAGTTCCGCATCCACATCACATGTCGCGAGGCAGCGACGTCGGCATCTGTCGACGGTAGGCGAACCGCTGATATCCTCGCCCACGTCGGTTGTTCTATTCTTCCGCACCTCATTTGATCCAAGGGAAAACGGACTTGAGCACGCCGCTGATCCTCGCGCTACTCGCCCTTCCCATGGTGTTGGTCGCCGCCCATTACGCGTTGCGGCGCGACCGACACCGCACGGCCCTGTGCCTGATCATCGTCGCGCCGCTGGTGGCCGCGACGACGTACGTGGCGTCTGAACGGATCGTCGCGCCGGCGCCTTCGGCTGCGCCTGCCCCGACGCGCAGCGCATCGACCGAGCCGCCAGCGGCACAACCGGTGGACGAAGCGCCCTCAGCGACGGCGTCGACGCCCGGCGGCGGCCGTATCGCTGAGCTGCACGCACAGGCGGAGGAAGCCCGTCGAGCGAAGAACTACGCGCTCGCGGCGTCCCGCTTTCGTGAAATCACGCAAATCGCCCCCTTCGACCCGGACGGCTGGGCCGATTGGGGGGATGCGCAGGCGGCGGCGGCCGGCGGGGATTTGACGGCCGGCCAAGCCGCCATCGACCGCGCACTCGAACTCGACGCGAACCACCCCAAAGCCCTGTGGCTCAAAGCCAGCCTGAAGCTGCAGCTGAAAGACTACAAGGCGGCGGCCGACCTCTGGCAACGCCTACTCCGTGGGCTGCCGGCGGATTCGAGCGATGCCAAAATTGTGCAAACCAATCTCGACGAGGCCAAGCGCCTGATGACGGGTAATGGAGCCAAACCATGAGCGCGGAAGCTCTACAGATCGGAGCCGACAACGGCTCTCGCCGAATCAGTTCAACGACGATCGGCATCCTCCTGACGACCATCATTCTGGTCACCGGTTGGGTATTGCCGTTGCGCGACTACATCACCCCGCGCTCGGGCCTGGGCTACTGGTTGGGCATTATCGGTGGGTCACTGATGATCCTGCTGCTGATCTACCCGCTCCGTAAACGCGTTCGAGCCTTCGCGTTTTTGGGGTCTGCGCGGATCTGGTTTCAGATACACATGATTCTCGGCGTCGCCGGTCCGCTGGCAATTTTGTATCACTGCACCTACCGGATGGGCGCCACCAACTCGAACGTCGCGTTGTGGTCCATGATCGTCGTCGCATCCAGTGGCCTCATCGGCCGATACCTCTACAGCCGTATCCACTTCGGCCTGTACGGCAGTCGCGCCAATTTGGATGAAATCCACTTTCAAGCGAGCAAAATTCGTTTGGAAGGCACCGGAGCGGGTCGCCTGCTGCCGGGCTTTGCCGAGCGTCTCGATGATGCGGAGAAGTCGATATTCTTTAATTTGCCGCTGGTCCCGAAAGCCGCGTCCGCGCTGCTACTCTGGTTGTGGGCCGGCATGAGTATCCGATTGTTTATTCGGCGGTCGCTGACTAAAGCCGCTGAACAGTCGAAGGCCATTGCGGGCCAAAAGCAAAAGCTGTTGCTCGCCGCACAACGCTACGCCGATGCGCGACTGGCGGCGGCGCGGCGAGTGGCCGAGTTCCAAAGCTGCGAAAAGCTGTTCGGACTCTGGCACGTGCTGCATTTGCCTTTGTTTGGAATGCTGCTGGTCGCGGGCATCATCCACGTTTTCGCCGTCAACCTGTACTGAGGCGCCATGCGCTCGTATCGCCGACTGTTCCAGACTGTACTTGCGGCGCTACTGTTGACCTGCGCGTCACTGGCGCAGGCGACAGCGATTGAGAAAATTTTGATGCCTGGCGAAGTGTCGCAGGCGCACGCCAAGTATGAGACGGAGTGCGTGAAGTGCCACGACCGCTCACACCGGGAACGGCAGAGCACGCTCTGTCTGGACTGCCACAAAGACGTGGCGCAAGACTTGCGTGAGAAGAAGGGCTTCCACGGTCATGCCGTCAAGGCGGATACCGAGTGTACGGCGTGTCACAACGAGCACAAGGGGCGTCGCGCGGACATCGTGCGCTTCGATCGAGAGTCCTTCGAACATGCGATCAGCGGCTATAAATTAGAGGGACGACACCAGACCGTTGCATGCGCCAATTGCCATGTCTCCGGCAAAAAGTACCGAGAAGCGGCGACGACCTGTTTTGGATGCCACGAGAAACAAGACATCCACCGCGGCAAACTGGGCAAAGACTGTGCGCAATGCCACAACCAGATCAGCTTCAAAAAGACGGACTTTGATCATTCAAAGACGCATTTTCCGCTGAAGGACGCGCACGCTCGGGCCAGTTGCGCGGAATGCCATCGAGATCCCTCCTACAAGAACACCCCGATGGAGTGCGTCGCGTGTCACGCACGGGACGATGTCCACAAGGGCGGTCGCGGTCCTGACTGCGGGGCCTGTCACAACGCCGACAAATGGAAATCTGCGACCTACGATCACGCCAAACTGGCGCATTTTGCGCTCAACGGTGCGCACGCCAAGGTGACGTGCGAGGCCTGTCACCGATCCGGCGATACGAAGGCCAAAGTTCCCGATCAGTGTGCCGGCTGCCACGCCGCCAACGATAGGCACGGGGGCCGTTTCGGCGATGACTGCAAGCAATGCCACAACGAAGAGCGCTGGAAAGACGCGCATTACGATCATGAGAAGCAAGGCCATTGGGAACTGAAGGGCAAGCACGCGAAGGTGGATTGCCACAGTTGTCATACGGGGCCCATTTCCGGCCCGAAGCTCCCGAAGGACTGCGCGGGCTGCCACAAGGCGGATGACGTGCACCACGGATCGATGGGTACCCAATGCGGGTCCTGTCATGTCGAGGCGGGATGGCGCGAGAAAGTGCGGTTTGACCACGATATGACCCGATTCCCGCTGGTTGGGTTGCACGCGAATGTCGGCTGTGAGGAGTGCCATACGACGCGCGCCTATCGGAACACCGCACGGGATTGCTTCAGTTGTCACAAAGCCGACGACGTTCATAAAGGCAACCTGGGCAAAGCGTGCGCCACGTGCCATAACCCGAACGGGTGGAAATTCTGGCAGTTTGATCACGGCAAGGCGACGCACTTCGCGCTGGAAGGCGCGCACGCCAAAATCACGTGTGAGAGCTGTCACGTGAAGCCGGCCGACGAAGTCAAACTGTCGAAGGAATGCGGCGACTGCCATGCCCGCGATGACGCCCATCACGGCGGGTTCGGCCGCGATTGCGCGCGGTGCCACTCCAGCGTGACATGGCGCGGCGCCGGAGTGCGCCGATAATTCACCGACGTCGGCCGGCGAACGCAGGTTCCCCGGCCGACCTCGCGATCGACGCGTCCTAGAAACTCAGGTTATAGCCCAGCCCGAACCAGAACCGTTTGGTGTTCTGGCTTAACAATGTCGTGGCTGGGAGATTCGGGTCCAATGGGATCCCTGGGGCGAGGCTGGCGTTGAGCGCTGACTGCTCATACCCGGCTTCAAATTGGATGATACCGCGGCGTAAACGCCAATCGGCCAGCAAGGAAGGGCTCGCCGACCATCCCGCGCTCGTTCCGGTCCGCGGGTCGTTGCCGCTTGTATGACTGACTTGGAGTCGCGGGCCGACCCGCACGGCGTCGGTGATCGGGTAGCGCGCGGTTCCAAACAGCGAGACGGCACGCGTACCTTGACGCGTCGTGTAGCCCAATCCGAGCGTATCCACATCGCCATCGACCATCCAACCGCCACCCAGCAACTGCGTGGACAATCCAATCGCACTGCCGGATGCGGGCGTGGCCGCAACGCCGCCGGAGGCGACTGTACCGCCAACTCGACTGAATGACAGGTCCGCACCCCACTGCAACTGCTCGGTGAGCGGATGCTGGATGCCGAGCGTGCCCAAGTCGGCGGTGGCCGTACGGTCCAACGCCAACTGTTTCACGCCGGATTCGCCATTGACGGCGATCAGAGACGAGAGCGAGGTCGTCGCTTGACCGATGAGGGCGTTGGACAAGCTCAAAAACGGGGCATGGCGGTGGTCGAGCACACTCGTCAACACCCAACGATCCGGCAGGGAAAAGCTCCCGAGCAACGTGGCTGAGTTCAAGGCCTTAAATGACACGTCGTAATCAAACTGAGCGACCACGGATTTACCGTCCCGGTAAAACCGAGATTCCAAGCCGACTTGTCGAGTATCGACCGACCCACCCGCTTGCTGCTGGAACACGAAGCCGGTGAGGTCGAGCCCCGGCAACACGCCCTGCCACTGCACGGCCACGTCCGCGAACGTGCGATCGTGCTGAACGCTTGCATCGTAGCTCTGCAAGGTCGCACCGGCGGCCGCGGACACACGCAGACCGGACTTCGCTTGCCAACCGAAGTAGGCGCCGTCGTAGGTACCGTACACACCGCCGTCCGTCTGTGACTGGCGCCCTAATCGAGCGACCCACTCCGAACGATGGTCATCCACTTCCACAAACGCCTGCGGCAGGCGCACGATGTTAGGCGCCGCCCCGGTACCGCTCAGCATGTCGCGGATATAGCCGGCAAACACACGACTCTTGAAGTCGTATCGGTCGCCGCGATAACGCAGTTGCAGGTCGGCCTCGGAATCCAACGCGGTCTGCCCCACCCCATTCGCCGAGACACCGTTTGACGTGACGTCGTTGATGTCGTGGCGATATTCTTGGGCGATGGCGCCATCGATCTGCCAACGCGGGGCATCCAGAGCCCCCTTCGTCGGACGAGTGGCTCCGTCGAGCGTGACGAGCGCCGCCAACCGCTGCTTCACGGCGTCGCTGTCGGCGCCGTCCGGGTAACGACGCAGATACTCTTCGTATTCTTTCTTGGCTTGCGCCAACTGCCCCTTACGCTCCCGCGCGAGGCCCAAGAACTCCTGTGCCTGGGGACGGGCTGCGTTCTCGGGATATTCCAAGACCTTGGTGTAGAGCCGAATGGCGGCGTCGTAATCCCGTTCCTGCATGGCCGAACGCGCGTCGGCGAGCAGTTTGTCGAGCTCCTCCGGCGACGGTGCGACAGTACGACTGACCGGCCGCGAGGGCTTCGGTGGGGCTGCGTCGGACGCTTCGACCGACACGCGGCCGGCACGACGGGATAAGACGATCTCGACACCCGTAAGGCCCGGCTTCGGCCGGATCAGGAATTCGACGTTACGGGCAAAGTGCAGCGTGAGCGAACGCCGCGTGCCCAACGACGGATCCAAGCGTAGATCGAGGAGCCCGGCCGCGTTGTCCGCGGGGACCGGCAGCGATTCGCCAATGCTCGACAACGGCGCGCACCCTGGCAGTGGCTGCAACTCGATGCGTAATTCATCGCCCGTGCGCAGGGGATAGTTCGAAACAAAACTCATCGGGCAGTTGAACTGCACAACGACCGAACTCGCTTCGGCGGTCAGCTGATCCAGCGTTCTGTCAGCAGACAGGCCGAGCGAGTGAGACGGGCTTCCGGCGAGGACCCCGGCCACCGCGGTCGCCAACAGGCCCGCTGCTCGGCCGCTTCGACGAAGCAGTGGCGTCTGCATTAATGCACCACCGTGCCGGACAGCAGACGACTGCGCGGTGTCGTGACCGGTCCTTTCGAAGGCGCGGGTTGCGTGTGTTGTGTCGGACTGGGCACCGGCGGTTTTACCGGAGTCCATCCCAGCACGTAATGGCAACTGTCACACGAAGCGGTCGTCATCGGGTGCCGTGAGGGCAGGCCGGTCGCCGTCAGACCGTTATGGCAGGTGATGCACGTGCCCGCCAAGACGGCCGAGTGATCGAACGCCGCCGGCAGCCACGCGCTGGTGGTATGGCAACTGTCACAGTTGTTACCGGAAGCGACATGATTGGTCGGCTTACCGGGGTACTTGCGGCCGTCGTGACACGAGACGCAGGCCCCTAACACGTCGGCATGATCAAGACGTGTCACCGGCACCCAGGCGATCGTACCGTGACAATCGACACAGGTATCCGTGGTGCGCGGATGCGCGCTGCCCTTCGCCTCGGCGACCACGCCGTTATGACACGTCGCGCACGGCTGCCCCGCTACCGACGCATGGTCGAATCGGCCAGCTTCGGCAGCGAGCATCGGTCTGTCGCTCCCGACTAACCCCATCCGGGATGGTCGGGTTCCGGTCGCGGCTATGCGACCGCCGGCCACGGAATTGAGTAACGGGCTCGCCGACGCTGCTGACGGCGTAGAGGCGGCGACCGGTCGTGGACGGCGCGCTGCTTTGTACTTGGAGGAGACACTGTGCTGATGGCAACCGGTGGTGCAATCCGAACCACCCCCGCTGCAGACGGTCGTATTGGGCGCTGTCGGCGTACCGGCGCTACCGCAAATGTAGTGATGAGAGGAATCTCGCTGCCAGATTGAGAGCCCATAGAACAGGTTGCGGAAGCCATACTCGTGGCACGCGTCGCACGCATTACCGGCCGCTGACGTGCCGGAGTCGCCGATCGCCGCATGACTCATCACGGTGCCGGCGAACGAGGTGACCAACTTGTGGCATCCGCTGCACTCCACGGGCACACCGGCATTGGTTATGGGGATGTGGGTGCCGCGTGTGGAACGCTGCACGATCGCAAACCCCGGTGCGCCCGCAAACGGGCCCTTTCCATCTGCGTGGCACGTGCTACAGGCCGTCGATACGGCACTGTGCAAGGTCGTCAGATTGGTTGTGTACACCGCGTAATTGCCCGCGGTGGTGTGGCACGTGGAGCAAGCCGCGCCGGCATTGATGGGGATGTGATTCGCCGGCAGCGCCGTCCCCGAGAAGTAGGTAAAGGTCGTGCCGTGGCAGCTGACGCAGTCACCGGACGTCGGGTGCGCCGCGTCTTTGATCTGGTACGTTCCGCCGGTGGCGTTCGGCCGCGTCTGGAAGCCCATGTATTGGGTCGTCGTCACCGACGAGAGCGTCGCTGGATTGATCGGGTACTGGGACATCGCCATCCAGGCGTAGCCACCTTCGTGGCAGTTCTGACAACCCGAGGTGACACCGGTGTGGATTTGGGTGGTGGACGGCGCTGGCGTCAAGAAGAGAGACCCGGGCGCACTGTCGGTCGCATTCGCAGGACTCTGACCGCTCGGCATGGCGGCCAAGTGGCACTGCTCGCAGTTCGTGCCGGAGGCAATGTGCGCCGACGCGCTGCCGGCCGGCGTCGTCGGCGGCATCACGACGATTTTCGAAATCCCCACGAACGACGACGCAGTAATCGTCGGGCCGTGGCAGGACACACACGTCGTAATGCCCGTGTGATTCATCTTGGAATTCGAGAAGAGCGCGCCGTTGGGGACCGGCGTTGCTGCGATACTGGAACCCGCACCGACGTGGCAGACCTCGCACGATTGGGTGGTCGGAATGTGATTCGCCGGGGCCGCCTTGACGACGAAACCCGTAGGCCCTGCAAACGGCCCGACGGTCTTACCCGGCAAACCATGACACTGCGTGCAATTGGTCGTTTGACTCGGCGCGTAGGTGTGGATATCGATCAACGCGGGCGTGACCGAATAATCGGAATTCTTATGGCAATCCGCGCAAGCCGATGTCGTCGCGACCGGGATGTGATTGGACGGCTTCACCTGGCTGGCGAAGTAATTGAAATTGGTGCCGTGGCAGGTGACGCAATCACCGGACGAGGCCGCAGGGTGCGCCGCGTCTGCAATCTGATACGTCCCACCGGCAGCACTGGGTCGGGTTTGGAAGCCGGTGTATTGGGCGTTCGCGTTGTACGTGCTCGGATTAATCGGGTACTGCGACACCGACATCCAAACGTTACCGCCCTCGTGACAACTGCTGCAGTTCGCCGTCACGCCGGTGTGGATCTGTGTCGTCGTGGGGATTGGCGTTAGGAATTTTGAATTCGGCACATTGCCCGCCGCGTTGGCACTCACAAGGCCGGCCGGCATCGTGGCCAAGTGGCATTGTTCGCAGTTGGTACCCGACGGCATATGCGAGCCCACACCTGCAGGGCTCGTTGGGGGCATCACAATGATTTTCGAAATACCCACGAACGATGATGCCGTGATGGTCGGGCCGTGGCAGGCAACGCAGGTCGTGATACCCGCGTGGTTCATCTCGGAACCGCTGAATTTCGCGCCGTTCGGCACCGGCGTCGCGGCAACGCTTGATCCTGCGCCGACGTGGCAGACCTCGCAGGACTGGGTAGTCGGAATGTGGTTTGAGGGCAGTCCGACCACATTAAAGTTGATGGAGGGAATCGCGTAAGACGCGGCCGACGCACCATGACACTGCGCACAATTGGTGGATGTGCTTGGCGCATAGGTGTGGATATCGACCAACGCTGGCATCACCGAGAAGTCGCCGCTCGGGTCTTTGTGGCAACTCGTGCAGCTCGACGTGCTCGCGACGGGAATATGGTTGGCCGGTTTTACCGGCGTGCTGAAGTACGCAAAATTGGTGCTGTGGCAATTCACGCAATCGCCGCTGGCCGGATGTTTCGCGTCCAAAATCATGAACGTCCCGGCGCTCGCGCTCGGTCGCGTCTGGAACCCGGTGTATTGCGCCGTCGCACTGGTCGACACGGTTGCGGGATTCAATGGGTATTGACCCATCGACATCCAAGCGTAGTTGCTCTCGTGGCAACTCGAACAATTACCCGACACGCCGCTGTGGATTTGCGTCGTCGTCGGCGCAGGCTTTAGGAAACCACTGCCGGGAGCTGTTTTGGTCGCGTTGGCCGCAATCAACCCGGCCGGCAAGGTGCCCTGATGGCACTGCTCGCAATTCGTGCCGGACGGGATGTGCGCGGACGCAGCACCGGCCGGAGCAGTGGACGGCATCACAACGATTTTTGAAATGCCGACAAACGTGCTCGCCGTGATCGTCGGGCCGTGACACTCCGCGCAGGTGCTAATCCCGCTGTGGTTCATCTGGGAACCGGCAAACTTAGCGCCGTTCGGAACCGGTGTCGTGGCAACGCTGGAACCGGCGCCAACGTGGCAGACCTCGCACGACTGAGTCGTCGGAATATGGTTCGATGGCAGCCCGACGATTTGGAAGTTGGCGCTTGGGATCGCGAACGATGCCGCGTTGGCGCCGTGACATTGCGCGCAGTTCGCCGTTTTGCTCTGGGCATACGTGTGGATGTCGACGAGCGCAGGCAGAACCGAATAGTCGGAACCCTTGTGACAATTGGCACAGGTCGCTGAAGTTGCGTACGGAATGTGGTTCGCCGGCTTCACCACACTCTCGAAATAATTGGTGTTCGTGCCGTGGCACGTGACGCAGTCACCGCTCGACGGGTGGGCGGCATCCTTGACGACGAACGTGCTGGCGGTGGCGCCGGGACGGGTCTGGAAGCCGGTGTACTGGGATCCACTCGTGAAGGTTGACGGACTGATCGGGTATTGACCCACCGACATCCAGGCGTATCCGCCTTCATGGCAGCTCTGGCAATTGGACGTGATACCCGAGTGGATTTGTCCCGTGGCGGGCGCTGGGCTCTGAAAGAGCGACCCTGGCGTCGTACGGGTGGCGTTCGCCGCGATCAGGCCCGACGGCAGGGAAGCCTGATGGCAACTGGCGCAATCACCGGACACGGGGATATGGGCGTTGGGGCTTCCCGCCGGCGTAAACGCAGGAATAACGATCAGCTTCGTGATGCCGTAAAAGGTCTTGCCGGATCCGTGACAATCGTTGCAGGACGTCAGCCCGGCATGGTTCATCTGGGAGTTGGTGAATTTGTAGCCATCTTTGACCGGCAAGCTCGCGAAACTCGAGTTCGCGCCAACGTGGCAGACTTCACACGACTGCGTGGTGGGGATATGACCCGAGGGCGTCCCAACGATCGCGATCGTGCCCGTACCGCCCACGAAGGGCCCCACTTTGGTGCTCGTCCCCGAATGGCACAGCGTGCAGTTGGTCGTCTGACTCGGCGCGAAGGCATGGATATCGGTAATGCTCGGGGTGACCGAGAAATCAGCCGACTTGTGACAATCCGTGCAGGCCGCTGTGGACAGGACGGGGATATGGTTCTGCGGCAGGGCCAGCGCAGAGAAATATTGGAACGACGGGCCGTGACACGTGACGCAGTCGCCGCTCGTCGGATGCGCCGCATCCTGGACCACGAACGTGCCGGCGACCGCCCCGGGGCGGGTCTGGAACCCCTGATACTGGGTCGTGGCGGTCCCTGTGACGGCGCCCGGCACGAGCGGGTACTGCGTCATTGACATCCACGCATAGCCGCCTTCGTGGCAGGACTGACAACCGGCGGTCACGCCGCTGTGGATCTGTTGCGTCGTGGGCGCGGGCGTTAAAAACAACGAGCCCGGCACGGTGGTCGTGGCGTTCGGCGCAATGAGTGTTTTCGGTGCGGAGGCCTGGTGGCAACTGGAACAATCGCTGTTCACCGGAATGTGTGCCCGCGGATCGCCCGCCGGCGATGACGGCGGCATCACAATGATGTTTTGGACGCCCACGAAGGTTGTCACCGACGGACCGTGGCAGCTCGCACAGGTTGTCGATCCAGCGTGATTCATGAGCGAATTGGTGAATTTGGCGCCAGTCTGCACCGGCAGCGAGGCCATGCTTGATCCCGCCCCGACGTGACAGACCTCGCAGGAGAGGGTCGTCGGCAGGTGATTGGCGGGGATACCGACGATGGCGAAATTGATCGCCGGCAACGAGAACGACGCCGCATTCGAGCCGTGACACTGCTGGCAATTGGTCGTGGTGGACTGAATGTTCTGATGGATCGTCGTCACCGACGCCATGATCGACATGTCATTGAGGACGTGACAGTTGATGCACGGAACGGCAGCCGTCGGAATGTGATTGGCCGGTTTCGCGGATTTGTTGAAATCCCCGACATTGAAGCCCGTGTGGCAATTCGAACAATCGGCACCACCCGGCGATGTCGCGGTCGGATGATAGGGATCCGCCGCCAAGGTCGGGCGATCCACCATCGTCACGCCGTACCACTGCATCCCGGTTTCGTGGCAAGTCTGGCATCCGTTCGTGATGCCGGCGTGGTTCATGATCGTGCCGGCGAAGGTGACGAAATTCGTCGGCGAGTGACACACCTCGCAGGCTTCAGTGGTCGGGAGGTGGGTTTGCGGTTTGCCCGGTGCGTGCACGTTGTCGTGACAGCGCGCGCAATTGTCGTGAATGCCGGCGTGATCGTAGTGGGCCGCGGTCCATGGCAGCGAGACCAAATGGCACGTGCTGCACTCCGCCAGTGTCGGGATGTGATTGGGCCCCTTGCCGACCGACTGCACGCCGTTGTGGCAGGTACTGCAGGTACCCAGCACATTAATATGATCAAACTTCGCAACCGGCTTCCAACCGTACGGCGTATGGCAGGTCTGGCAGTCGTTCGACGAGAGGATGTGATTGAACGGCTTCGCCGACGCCCCGTAGCGAGCACCCGCCGCGTGACAGGTAAAGCAGTCTTTGGGCGTGCCTTTAAAAATGCCGCCGACATGACAACTCTCACACGCGACCGATCGGTGCAGCCCCACGAGCTCAAACCCGGTCGTGTAGTGATCAAAGGCGCTGGTGGTCGCCGACTGCGCGACAAAAGGGATCAGGAGCAGGGCCAAAAGCGCCCCAACTAGCCGTCCTATCGATCGAGAGGTCATCCGACTCATATATCTCTTTCGAGCTACGCTCCGGCGTGAGAAGCGGCGCACACGCGCAACTTACCTTTCGGCCGAATTTTCCCTGATGCGACCGAATCTTATTTAGGGTGTGCAAAAAGGCAATGACCCATACGTCGCCGAGAGGCGACAGCGGAAGCGGGTTCCCGGAACCTCGAACTGCGTCACACTTTCGCTCGACCTCGTTCACCACCAAGTTCCGGGCGTGCGAGACTGACAGCCCCTTCGGGCAGGGCATAGGGAGTTGGGACGCGCGATGAATCAGTTACGTCGGGCCTGCCTGTTCGCGTTAGCCGTCCTCACGTCCGCGTGCACTCACAGCCCACCCCCGGTTGATCCGGCGCTCATTACCGAATATCTGGATCCTCAGACGGCCATGACGGTACGGGTGGTCGCTCAGCCGTTCATTTATGGCCATGACGTTCCAGAATTGGCCGTCAACGCGAGAGACTACCTGTCCGTTGGCGCGGTTGAACTGGACAACATGGGCCAGCACCGGATTTTCCTCGCCCTCGTCTCCTGGAGCACGATCGATCGGGCACGTATCAAAGCGTCAGCCCCCGCATTGCCGGATGCCCTCGAGTGGACGATCGGCAACGGTCAGCACGAGTGGGCCGTGGTCTCCCACCACCCGAGAGAGCTCGGTGCCGGGGTTGCGGTCCTCGAACCCCCGGTCGGGCGCTTGGGCGACAGCTGGATCGAATTGAAAGCGGGCGACGTCCGCGCGTGGGCGGCAGCGCCACCGGAGTCCCTGGACATCGTCGTCGACGGTATCCGGCAACGGTATACGTTATGGCGACGGGGGGACGAGGCGCTGACCGAGTTCGCGGCCTCATTGCCATCTGACATGCCGGTGAGTCGCGGCCGCCGACGGCACGTCGGCCCGTAACGGGTGTGGCGCGTACCCGTTGTCTTCATTTTGTGGAATAGAACACCGTTCCGCGCCTTGTAGCTCGGCAATACTCGCCCCATGAGCAAATCCTCTGAGGCGGAGTGTCGGGGTATGGAGCGGCGGCTGCATTCGCGTCACAACGCGCGTACAACGGTATACATCCAAGTGCCTGGTCGTTCTGGGAAGGTGTGTCGCGCACGGAACTTGAGCGCGAACGGCGCCTTCGTCGACACCGAAGACTTGGGGCTAAAGAAAGGTACGCTGGTCGAAGTCGCGTTTGCCGTGACGGAGGGCCGCGTGACGCGGATCCATCGCCGCACCGCGGTTGTCGCACACGTCACCCAAGGCGGGACGGGGTTGCGAATGGAGTCGCTCGCCGGCCGATAATCGGACCGCCCTCTTCCCAAGACCGGAAGAGCCTGACACAGTCCTCCCCATCACTCGACTGACGAGGTTGCCGTGTCTCAGACTCGCACGTACAAGTACTACGATTTCTGCATGGCGGCCTTCGTCTGCATCCTGTTGTGCTCGAATCTCATAGGCCCCGCCAAAGCCACGACGATTCACCTGCCCATCATCGGCTCGGTGACGTTTCTCGCCGGCGTTCTGTTCTTCCCGATCTCGTATTTTTTCGGTGACATCTTCACCGAGGTGTACGGCTACGGGCGCGATCGGCGCGTGGTATGGGCGGGCTTTGGCGCCCTAATCTTCGCCAGCGTGATGGCGGCGACGGTGGTGGCTTTGCCGCCGGCGCCTCATTGGATGGACAAGCAATCGGCGGTCGAGGCCATATTCGGATCGACGCCTCGCATTATTGCCGGATCCATTACCGCGTTTTGGTGCGGATCGTTCGTGAACAGTTACGTGTTGGCCAAATTGAAGCTGTTGACCCGTGGCCGGTGGTTATGGACGCGAACCGTCGGGTCGACAATGTGCGGGGAAGCGGTCGACTCTGCGATTTTTTATACCGTCGCCTTTTACGGCAACATTCCGATGGGTGAATTGGTCGGCCTAGCCTGCACGCAATACGTCTTGAAGGTGCTCTGGGAAATCCTCTCAACTCCGCTCACGTATTGGTTGGTGAACTGGTTAAAGCGCGTTGAGAACGAAGACTATTTCGATCACGAAACGAACTTCACACCCTTCACGCTGAAAGCCTAGTCGCCAAAACGCGTACCGAGGTGCTGGGGTCTTCCGTCGGCGGGGTTGTCCCAGGCCACCGCATCCGCCATATAAATATGATCCAGTGGCGGGGCAAGATCCGGATTGTCGAGGGACGCGATGGTAACGTCCAACTCATCCGGGCGTGCGAGCGTGCGATAGGTGAGCGGACTAAAACACGAGGGGCAATACCCGCGGAACACTCCCGGTGAGGATTCGCGCTCGACCGGCGTGGAACCGGCGTACTGTATTTCAACCCGAGCAATCGTGTACCAACCGACCAGGTGCGCACCACTCGCTCGTCGGCAGGATTGGCAATGACAGAGGGTTGCCGGATAGAGCGGTTCGGCCGCTTCGTACCGTATCAAGCCGCAAAAACAGCCGCCTCGGTTCATCATTCTGCTCCAGCGAACGCTCTACACGAAGGATACCCGGAGCCTGAGTATGCCGAACATCCGTCACTCGATACGCCATCCCATCCGATGGGGGCTCGGAGCCATCGTCAGCGGACTGTTGGGCTGCGCACACGGGCCGACGATCAACCGGTCCCATCCGTCGCAGAATCAGGACAGCCGAGTGCAGTTCATCGTACTTCACGCGACCGAAATTGATTTTCCGACATCCCTGAGGGTGCTTACCCACGGCGATGTCAGCAGCCATTACCTTGTGGATCGCGATGGCACAATCTATGGCCTCGTTCCGGAAGACCGGCGCGCCTGGCATGCCGGTTCGAGTTTTTGGGAAGGCAGCACCCCGCTCAATCCCAGCTCGATCGGCATCGAAATCGTCAGCGTACCGCTCGGCATGCCGGAAGGTACCGACGTGCCATTTCCCGCGGCACAAATGAAAGCGGTACGCTCGCTCGTCAGCGACATCGCGCAGCGTCATCACGTGCGTCCCGACCGGATTGTGGGTCATGGGGAGATACAACCGGAGGGCCGTACGGACCCGGGGCACCGGTTTCCTTGGTCAGAGCTGGCACACGATGGGCTCATCCCGACGCCGAACCCCGCTCTGGTCGCCCGGTATCGCATCGAATTTGAACAGGCGCTACCGGATGTCGGGTGGTTGCAAAAGCAGTTAGCTGCCCACGGCTACCGTATTCGTTGCACGGGGGCCCTCGATCAGCAAACGCGAGAGGTGATTGGAGTCTTCCAAGGCCGTTACCGCCAAACCGGCGTAACCGGTGAACCCGATGCAGAGACCAGCGCCCTCATCGCCGCGCTGACGGCACCGAACGGCCGCGTCCTCGAAGACCACGCCGGTCATTTCTCACCCTTCCAACCGGAAGGCGCGGCTCAACGACCGTGCCCGACGTCCTAAAGGCTCGCTGAACGGCTAATCACGGCGACTTCCGCGTTCGGGATTTCCCGCTTCAACGTATCGCACATGTCGTCAATCACCGGTTGGACATCGGCCATTCGAGCGTCCGCCGGGAAACCGAGGAAAATGTCGATGAAGACGGAATTGCCCGCGGTGCGCGAACGCACGCGATCCAAGGTGAGGTAGGAATCGAAATGCTTGACCAACACTTGAGTGATGATCATCTGCAACGGTTCACTCAGGGACTGATCGAGCAAATCCGGCAACGCCGTCCGAATCAGATTCCAGGCGGAATGAATCAACGTCGCGACGACCACCAACGCGGCGATGGTATCGAGGTGTTCGACCCAGGCTTCCTGCACCATCAAGGTCACAAAGAACGTGCCCATGACCATGAGGTCCATCAGTATTTTGACGCCGAACAGGCGCGTCTGCGCGGCCAACGCGGGCGAGGGTGCCGCACGATGGTGGCGTAAATTCGAGATCAATATCCCGAAATTGACGATGCTAAAGGTCCCAGCCAACCCCAGGGCCAACCAGACTCCGAGACCGCCGATCCGCTCGGGGTGCAGGAATCGGTACAGTGCCAACAGCACCAAAATCACGGTACTGATGAGCATGAACAAGCCGATCAGCAGGCTCGCGATATTCTCGGCCTTACCAAGCCCGTAATCGAACAGTCCGCGCTGATTCCGCCGCAGCATTCGGAACACGAGATAGGCGACGAATGCGGACGCAAACTCGATCGCCGAGTTGAACATGTCGGCCGCCATCAGCAAGGAATGGCTGATGTACGCAATGACGCCGCTCAACACCAGCTCAATGGCGCACGTCACCACCGCGATTAGCGTTAGGTTTTCGACCGACTTTGCGCCCACCCTTACCATCCCCGCTTACAACCTCGAGGCGACAGGATACGGACGGAATGTGCATCGCGATAGCGCCACGGCTCTAAACCGCTCGTTCTGAGTGATTTCCGATCCATTCTGCGTCGTCCGGGTAGTCGGCTTCGCTGCGTCCACCCCAAAATGCCTTCAAAACAGCCCACTGGAAGCCCACATACGTCATCGTCGGCGGCGCCTCCCCGCGGCGCTCCGTCAACAGTGCGTCTAAGGCCCGTAGCTTGTGAAACGGGACCCCGGGGAACGCATGATGGGCGGTATGGTACTGCATCTGCCAGCACGCCCACCGCATAAACGCGTTGGTTCGGGTGCTGCGCGTATTGGCAAACACGTTCGACTCGTGCGGCATTCCCAAATGCTCAATCGTGTTCTGAATCTGATGCATGAACTTCATCGCCAGCAACGGGGCGAGCCAGACTTGGACCATGACCGCACTTTGGGCATAGAGCGACCCGCCCAGAATCGCGGCGTATCCCACCAAGTGCCAGCGCGCTTCTCGAACAAACTCGGCATGCCGTTTGACGGGTAGATACGGCTCGGTCACATAACCGAAGGCAAAGCGGACGATTCGCCGCCATCGGCTGTACCAGTACGTCACTCCCGACATCCACCACAAGTACGACGACAGGGTGTATCGAGGCCGCGCCAGCTCGCCGTCGCGCGACCAGTCTTGTGTAAACCGATGGTGCGCCACGTGTTGCACTTGGTCGAACGTGCGCGGGTAGAACATTAGGAAGCCGAACAGTCGCCCAAACCACTCGTTCAAGGCCCTCGTCCGGAACACGGTCCAGTGGCTCAACTCATGTTGGCCGGCATACAGGAAATTGAGCAGCGTGCCATGCAGCAGGAACACCGGCACGGCCCAAATCGTCCCCCAACTGTAAAGTAATGTTGTCCCCGTACACAGAAGGGTACCGACGTGAGATGATATTTGAAGCGCTCCGCGCAGATCCGAAGGCGAGCAAAGAGCCTTCAAAGTCGGCGCATCGAGCAAATCGCGTCGCGCAAATACTTCATCCATCGTCTCGGCCCTACGCTGTTGTGCCTGCCGAGTCTAGCGCGCTGAGCGCGCCGAGGGCAGACCTGCTGTCGGTTTGATGATCGCCTACCACCATTCACCGGGGACATGCCCGTGCCGGCTCGCTTCCGTAACGTTCACCGCATCACGATTCGATGCCCGATTTCGTCCTTAACCTTGCAAGCGATGTTGCAGGGAGATGAATACGTCTTGGAGGGCGACCCATCCATCGCGCCTATCCTGACGTTGATCAAAGAGCACCCCGCGTTCGGCGATTTTGGCCATTACACCGGCGTGTGCGAAGTGACAGTCGGTCTTGAAGCCTTTACATCCGGACACGCGGCGAGTCCGACGTTGGGCACGCCGGGTAAGCGCACAGCATCGTTCACCGCGACCGTCACGACGTTCGTCAGTGAATCCGTGGACGAACCCACTCTCTACGCATTGATCGATGACATTGCCGCCGCACACCCGTGGGAAGTACCCGTCATCGAATTGGACGCTACGCGGCTTTGGATCAGCCCGTAAACGATCGGAAGCCGTTGGCGCCGGCTTCATCAAGGCTCAAAGAGTAAAACCACTTCCTGGTTGCCACCACGGTCGGTGGCCGATAGCTTGTTGATGTTCTGAGCAATACGAGCCAGTCTCGCGCCATACGCATTCGCCGGACTCCGACCATCGCCCGGCATGGCCGGTGCGTCCCCCGCATAGGCGAGGGATATTTGTAACCGGGCATCGTCAAACCGGGCGGCTACGCGAACCGGACCGCGTACGGTACCGGAAATCTGCAATGCGGCCACGAACTCTGCGGTCACATCAATCGACCGATCCAGGGACGCTCGGTCGGCACCCACGTCCGCGCCGAGCATTTCGAGAGGGGCGCGCAACGTCTTATTAATCTCGTATTCCTGCAACGACTCGTTGGGCGAATTGCTGAGGTTCACCTCAACGGACGCGCGCGCCGAGGCACCAATGCTGAACACAAAAGTCAGCAGCATGGCGACGAGCGTGCTGGTGGCCAGCGGCGATAGGAAAATCGGCCGCAGCAACGCCGGTACCTCCGCGTAGATCCCAGGCAACACGACCGACGTGAGCCCCATGACTAACGAGAAGCCGATCACGAAGATGCGTCGGTCACTGAGCATGCGGCCATGAATCAGCGCCATGCCGGACATGACCATGTATATCGAGGCGTACACCATCACCGCGCCGACGACCGGTCGTGGCACCATCGTCAAAGCGATCATCACTTTCGGCGAAAAGGCGGCCACCACCAGCATCAGCCCGATCACCCACGATAAGCGACGGGCGACCGCCCCAGTTGCGTGGGCAAGGGCCACGTTCGCGGATGAAATCCCCGTCGGTATTCCCCCAAAGATCCCCGATACGATGTCGCCAATACCGCTGACCTGCACGCCGCCACTGGCCTGTTTCAGATCTATTTTTCGCCACGCGGGATCCATCTGCCGCTGAATGCCGATCAACATACCGACGTTGTCCACACTCAACACCAGGGCCATTACCACAGCGACCGGCACAAATTCGATCTTGAGATGCGGCACAGCGACGGTGACATCCGGCCAAGCTAACCAAGCCGCAACCGCCAGATGGTGCATGCTGTCACCATCCAAAATGCCGGTGAGGTAAGCCGCGAGCACCCCCGTCGCCAACCCACACGCAATTGCCAACAATTTGACGGCGGGAGAGCCGAAAACCGACACCACGACGATGGTGAGCAGGGCGGACGCCGACGTAAATAAGGCGGGCGCATGGACTGCCGAGTCCGGGGTCGTCACGCCGACGGCGTTCATCATGCCGGCCTTCACGATGGAAATACCGAGCATCATCACAGCGATGCCACACACTTCGGCAGGAAACAGGTTCTTGATGTGTTTCAGCGCGCGCGCGAAAAGCACCTCTATACATCCGGAGAGCAGCGAGATCGCTGCGAGCATCGACAAGCCTCCCGCAGCCCCTGCCATGACGGCGGCCGGCAGAAATATAGGCGTCGGTATTTCGACGGCCAACGCTCCACTGCCCACAGATGGCCGAAATGCGTGAAGAAACGTCGAAATACCGATCCCCAGCACACACGCCGTTAAGAATCGTGCCGTCGATGCCGGGTCAAGGCCGATCTCTTGCGCCGCTGCGAGTGGATAGACGAGAAAAACCAATGCCACGACGGCATGCTGCGCGCCCAGCAGCAGCGAGTCCCTGAGCGGGGGCCTATCCTCCCGACCATATGTCAGCGCTTTTTCGGTCATCGCAGGCTCTCCGCGGCTCACTTCAAATGACCGGTTCGTCGGTTCGGTCGACGAATTGCACCCGATTGGAATGCCCAATACAAGCCCGCGCCGCGAGGCAGCGCCCGCAATCCATTCGGATGAGGCCGCTCATCGTTGCGCCGCCTCAATCACGTGCTGCCGAAATATGTTGGCCACCGGTGAAAGGCGCTTCGACTTCGGGTAGACCACGTACCACTCGGCCTGCAGTGGAAAGCCTTCAACAGGCAGTTCGATGAGACCGTGATCGCTGAGCGACGCCGGCAACGCTCGACGGGACAGCACCGCCACGCCCAAGCCGCCCGCGACCGCTTCGCGAATGGCTTCATTACTGCCTAACTCAAGGCGCAAATTCGGTTGGAATCGATGCTTCTTGAAATGAGCGTCGGCGGCCAGCCGCGTGCCGGAACCGCGTTCGCGCAGAATGAATTTTTCATCCGACAGATCGACCAGTGACACCCTCGACTGCGTCGCCAAGCGATGGCGCATGGGCGCGATCACCACGAGCGGATTGGAAAGAAACGGCTCTCGTTCGACGTTAGGGTCGTCTGGCGGCAAGGACATGACATAAAGATCGTCCCTGTTGTCGTTCAACCGCTCCAGTACACCGTCCCGATTCAGGACCTCCAGGGAGATTTCAACCTCAGGGTGCACCTCGCAAAATGCGCCCAGCAACCGCGGAACGAAGTATTTGGCCGTGCTCACCACGGCCACGCTGAGCCGTCCGCGCGTGTAGCCACGTACGCCATCGACGTACTGCTCAAAGGCACTCCACTGACTGATCATTTGCCGACCGATTCGAGCCAATTCGTGACCGGCCTCGGTTAAATGCACCCGCCGCGCTATCACCTCATAGAGCGGCAAGCCAACGGACCGGCTGAGATCGCGCAACTGCATGGATGCCGTCGGTTGCGTGACGTGGGTGATGCGGGCAGCCGCCGAGACGCTGCCGGAGTCCGCCAGAGCCAGAAAAACGCGCAATTGCCGAAACGTTACGTTCATAGATAAAAATCTATATGTTTAGTCTTAAAATTCGATTATCCACGATTTTTCTCTTTTTCTACCATGCGCGGAACACAGGAGCCGCTCATGACCAATTTCCTTGACCCCGCCATCTTGTTCTTCCTCGTCGGCATCGTTGCCGGTATCGCCAAGTCCAATCTTGAAATCCCTCCGCAGATCTCCCGGTTTTTGTCCCTGTATCTCCTGATGGCCTTGGGCCTCAAAGGGGGCTTCTCGCTCGCACACTCCGGCTTCACGTTGAACGTCGTGACCGATCTCGGCGCCGCCGTCGCACTGGCCGTTGGCTTGCCGCTGATCGACTTTTCGCTCTTGAAGCGGCGTATCCCGCTTTTTGATGCGATTGCAGTGGCGGCTACCTACGGATCAGTGAGTGCCGTCACCTTCGTCACCGCCAACCAATTCCTGGAAGCGCGAAGCCTGGCTCCGGGAGGTCACATGGCCGCCGCGATGGCGCTCATGGAGTCGCCCGCGATCATCCTCGCCGTGATTCTCGCGAATCGGTATCGCGCAATGAGCTCGCAAAGCGGGACAGCCGCTCAGCCGGCCGTCAAGACCGTTTCCGTCTCCCAGATTCTCCATGAAGCCTTCACCGACGGCGCTCAAGCACTGCTCTTAGGAGCCATGCTGGTCGGTCTGCTCAGCGGGGAGGCCGGCAAGACAGCGTTGCACCCGTTCTCGGCGGATCTCTTCAAGGGGATGCTGTCGTTTTTCCTGCTCGACATGGGTCTACTCACTGCGCGAAATTTGCCGTCCTTACGGCAAGCACCGTGGTTACTGCTGACCTATGGGCTCGTGGCGCCCGTGCTGCATGCCGCCGTCGCGCTCCTGCTCGCCCGGCTCATCGGCACGACGCCGGGTAATGCCACGCTCCTCATGGTTCTCGCCGCCAGCGCGTCCTATATCGCTGTTCCGGCCGTCCTTCGCTACGCGATCCCAGAGGCCAAGCCCGCCGTCTACTTCGGACTCTCACTCGGCGTGACGTTCCCGTTCAACATCCTCATCGGCATTCCGCTCTACGCGGCCTGCGCTCAAGCGGTTATCCACTGAAGAGCGCCACGCGCCACGACCACGTGGCGCGTGGCACACTGCGCGTCCGGGGATTCCGGCACGAACGTCGGCTCACCCGCCCCTCCCCAACAGCCACTCGACGAGCGACGCTGCGTGAACACTCGAAACCCTGCGTTCCGCCAAGCCGGGATTGCCGACGCCGCGGTCGTCGCCGCCATCGCCGAGCGTACGTTTCGAGCCACGTTTGCCGACCAGAACAGCGCAACCGACATCGATGCGCTCTGCCAGTCTGCGTATGGCTCTGAGATCCAACGGCGTGAGCTCGCGGATCCGGAGCGAGAAACTTGGCTTTTGGAAGAGCATGGCCTGGCCGTCGGCTATTTCATGCTGCGTCGGGGTGCTCCGCGGGAGGGGGCGATCGGCGCCTTCCCCGTTGAAATTCTGCGCTTCTACCTTGATCAGCATCAGCAAGGCACAGGCGCTGGCCGTCAGATGATGACCTTCGCGCTCGAGCGCTGCGCACGGATGGGCGCAGATTCGGTTTGGCTTGGCGTGTGGGAAAAGAATCCTCGCGCCATCGCTTTTTACGAACGCTGCGGCTTTTCCGTCTTCGGGTCCCACATTTTTAGAGTGGGATCCGACCCGCAGACGGACCTGCTATTACACCGTCGAATCGACCATTCATCTCACCCGGATGCAGCGCGAGGGTAGTTATCGCTGTCGCTCCGTCGAAGCCACGCCCCCCAACGCGATCAGCTTTGCGCACCCTCGTTGCGAATTTTCGGCATTAAGAAATCTCGAATCTTCTCGAGCAAAGAGTCGCGCGCCATCGGCAGAACGGGGATTGCTGCAATCAATCGCAGGGACGCCAGAAACGCTTCATTGCGCAGGAAGAACTCACGCTCTGCGGGCGGACGATCCTCAAAATACGCGTCCAGAAACCCTTCATACAGGCGACGGCCGAGGTCATTCGGCATACCGGTCACAAATTCGCAGTTCCCGCCCTCCGGATAGGCGTAGATCATGGCCAAAAGCCCCACATCAAACAGTGGATGGCCGCGCGAGACGTCGCCCATATCAATGATCAGCGGCTCACCATCGCGGATCATGATATTGCTGGTGTGCAGGTCAAAGTGCACGAGCGTCTCTGCATCAGGAATACGCTCCAAACGCGTCAGAAGGTGCGCAATGTCGACGTCCGACAGCATGCCCTTCATCCCCTCGATGTGCGCTTGCAACCGCGGCTTCAGTGGCGGGAAGACCGCAGGGTCACCCACGGTTCGATGCAAATTTTTGGCGATGCCGGCAAGTTGCGCGGCGTACTGAGTGACATTCTCCGGATCCGCTCCAATCACCCGACTGAATAATTTTGCGTGGAGCATTTCGTACACCACGCCGGTTCGCGAACCGCACGCGACGACATCGTAGGACAACGCCGTCGGGATGCCGGCGACAAACGCCGCTCGCGCGAACGCCTTTTCCTGTTCTGCGACCTCCCGACCGACACCTTCGTTGTAGAGTTTGACGATGGTCTCCTCGTCCATCCGAAAGCACTGGCCACAAACACCGGCGGATAGAAACTCGAGACCATCGATCGAAATTTCGCGTGGCCGGGGCTGAACATCCAGCAATTGATTCAGTCCCGTCAGATCAAAGACGTGCAGCACATTCGGGAGCACGTCGATGAACGAGAGAGAGACGCCCTGCGCTTTTGCGTCGCGAGCCATTTTGATGAATACGCGCAGGCCTGCGCTGGAGACGTACTCGCAGCCGGCTAGATTGACGGTCCATTTCCGCGTTCCCGGCGGTAGCCAATCCTGATCCAGTGACGCCGCCGTATCGCCAGCCAAACGACCGCTGATCGTCAAAACAAAGTGATCGCCGTGCGAGCGCGATGAAATGTCCATTGATTCACCATCTTTGAAGGTTCGAAGCACCGACCCATGGGGCGTCCCGGCCCGGGCCGCTGTCGGGGCGGCAGTTTACCGTGATTTTCGGCGTGCACCGATCCGGCTCAGCGATGCGGGGTGGCGGATCCTCACCCGTATTCACCGCCGCCCCCTACGCAATCGACGGCTACGGCGGTTACCGCTCAACGTTCACGGAACGCATGTAGATTCCCGAGATACCTTATATTCGCGACCACACGCGCTCGATTGACCAATCGTGTACGCGCCAACATGAAAAGGATCAATTTATGACCCAGAAAGCGTCGAAGATCAGCACCTGGATGTGCGTGGCGTTGGCCGCGCTCACGGTAACGTGTACTGCCGCCGTGGCTGCGGGCAAGCCGCCCGCGAAGGGAAGCCAAATGACGCTGGTGTTCAAAGAGCATTCGCGTCACCACGTGCCCGAAGGCCCCACCGCTCTCGGTCAAATGACCTTTACGGAAGGCGATGCGGTTTCGACGAATGGCGCGGCCGCCGGAACGTACAACACTCGCAAAATTGTCATCGAGCTGACACCGACCAAATTAGTCATCGACAATTTGGTCTATGTGAGCCTCCCGAACGGCACGCTGACGTACATGGGTGTTACGTCGACGGCGCCCGACTACGCCGGCCCTCCTGTGGTGACCCGTCCGATCGTGGGTGGCACAGGCGACTATGCCGGTGCTCGCGGGGTGGTCAAAACGTCCGCGGACCCAAACGGCATCCGGGTAGAGTTTATTTTTGATTGATCGCCGAGCATCGCGCTCGCGCGCGGTTCGTCGTAAGACGGCGCAGCGGCGTCGGCCTCACTCTGACCGCTGAGCAACACCGCGGGTTTGCTCAGCGGTCGGGACGGGGAACGTAAATTCCGCAACTGAGCGATAGGTTGAGAAAGACTATGACCGACATCCGGAATCTGTATCGAGCCATCGAGTCACGCTCTGATTGGGCGCTGGACCCGAACCCGCTCTACCCGATGACGGCGATTGATTTGCTGGATATCGGCTCAGATCACCAGACAGCGCTGGCGTGTTTAAAGCCGGGTGCGGCACATCACCTCCACTATCACGCGGCCGGTGCGGATATCTTCCTGATCTTGCAGGGGTCGGGGGAACTGCACACGGGCCCGCTGGACGCGAACGGTCAGTTGATTACACAACCCTCCGTTCAATCGGTTGTTGCGGGCGATCTCTATTCCATCACACCGTTTGAGGTTCATAGCCTCGTCAACACAGGGTCAGTGGATCTCGTGTGGCTGAATATCGCCCCGGCCTCGCACGGGGGAGCAGACCTGATCGAAGTGGTCGCCCCCGTATCCGCGTAGAACTCGCCGCCGCAATTCACGAGTGTGGCGGAAGGTCGTGCACCCGAGACCGCCCGATGCCAAAACGTTGCTCCAAGACCCAGATTTTTAGTTTTTCGACGCCGGCTCGACGGTTTCGTGGCCTAGCGACTGACGTCACTGGGAGCACGGCAGTGACGCCCGATGTTTAATCTCGCGCACACTGAACTCGGACGAACCCTCACGCGACCGGCCGCCAGGTCGGTCGGGGTTCATCGCTTACACTCTGCGCATCGATAAGCCGTTTCGACGATAGCCACCCATTCGGTTGCTGGAGGTTTGCCGTGTTCGGTACGAACAGCAAGAAACAACGAAAGCAGGGGTGGGTTTTTGCCAGTGCCCTCGCGTTTTGCAGCGCATCTCTGGCATCGGCAGCGCCCCCCACAATCTGTGAACGCCTCGCAGTCGAGCTTCGGCAGCGCCCATTGTCCGCGTGGTCACGTCCTGCGCATGCGGAAGGCGCCGCCTGGCCCACCGTACGGTTCGCTTCCGACAACTCGGCACGGAAGAAGTATCAAGAGCTGAGCGCGTTGCCCGAGGCCAAGGCGATCACCATCAACCCCGGTGTCGGCCCCGCGATGGATCACGTCGGTAATTTTTACGAGCTGTACGACATCGGCGGCTCCACGCACTGCGAGATGCGGACTTTTGTGCACAGTCGCCGGGCGGGCGAGATTGAGTTTGTAACAGCGCCGACCATGACACATACCCGATCACTGTGTGACGGAGTCGCGGGAAGGCTGGCTCGAGCGTTCGGCACTACCGTCTATGTGGAAACAGGCCCGAGCGGTCCGGAAGGGGATGACGAGGAATACGATCTCGTTCCGTGGCACGGCACGGACTGGGGCAGACCTTGTGCGGTGACCGTCAAGCACTCCCACGTCCTCCGACTCACCGAATCCCACTGCCCCATCGACGGCAACTGCGGGCCGTTCGTGTCGGATGCGATGCGCGTCGCATCAGCGTACGTCGCGTATCGTGCCGACGGATTTCATCGACAGGAGGCGTTTCGCGACGGCCCGCGCGCCAGTGCCGCTGCGGCGGCAAAGGCCCTGGACCATTGGTCGGCCCTGCAATCAGCCCATGGCACAGGCCAGGAGTATCTCGCCGTAACGATTTGGCCTGTATTCGGCTCGATTCCGGGCGACGACTACGAACACACCTTCTCGTTAACGGGCTTTCGTTTCTACACGACATCGATCGATCACAGCGATTATGCCGTTGGCGTCGGCTATGCCGGCTTCGGTTGGAACGAGTCCAATCAAATTCTCGTCGGTTATTACCGGATCGGCTCCGACCGACTGGAACCCGCGGCTGGAATCGCCGTGCGCAGGGAAATTGCCGGCTCCGAGGTGCGCGTTTTACAGTGAGCAGAGATCCACTCGCCCACGGCGCGGTCCGCATGGAGGGGAGCAATGGATGCTTTCGGGGATGGTGCCGGCGGAGGGAATCGAACCCCCGACCTTCTGATTCCATGTAATTTGTTCGGAATTATTTATAAAACATCGGGCTACCGGTCGAGCGACGCTTGTGGCATTCCTTTGCTGCATACCGTCACCGCGAGCTTGCGATGGCGGTAGTGGCACTATAGTATCACTCCAATGCGCACCGAACTCGTCACCACCCTCAAACGGCAGGCAACCGAACTCCTCGACGACATCCGTCAGGACAAGAACCCCATCTTGATCACGCAACATGGCCTGCCAGCGGCTTATCTCGTCGACGTGGAAAGCTACGAGGCCCTTCAGGAACATGTCGGCCTTCTTGAAGGCATCGCGCGCGGCGAACGCGCCGTCGAGGAAAATCGAGTCATGTCGCACGATGCGGCAAAAATCCGCATGAAACGATGGTTGAAGTAGTCTGGACGGAACCGGCGCTCAATGACCTGGACGCCATCGCGGACTACATGGCGCTCCGAAATCCAGTCGCGGCGGCGGACTTGATTCGAGCAGTCTTCCGGCATATCGACCATCTAGTCGATCACCCGCGAATGGGCTCCTATCCTGCTGAACTGAAGACGAAGCGCTATCGACAAATCATCGAGCCGCCTTGTCGAATTTTCTATCGGCAGGCAGGCAAGCAGCTCTTCATCGTGCACGTCATGCGCAGTGAGCGATCACTTCGCCGTGGACGACTGACCCGTACCTGAACCCGTCGGTAATAAAGCCCGAAGCGCTTCAGCGGATGTCGTGAATTTCGCTTAGCGGCAGGAGTCTATAATCTTCTAGGGCGGTTCGGTGGCCGATCCCCGCGAGATCGTGGCGGTGCGAAGCGAAGGGAGGAAAGCATCACCGCTTTTCTGACGACCGCCCACCTTCGGCTTACCCTTTCCTTTGTTGATATAGTCAGCAGTATGGGAAACATCATCTGGGGCCCCTATCGGCGGAGGGATACCGTGGGCACTCGGGTTAGCGCCGCGCAACAGATACCAAGATCATGTTTTGTCATCGTGATCGCGTTCATCTGCAATTCGCAATCCGCAGACGCCTCACCATCCATCTGCGATCGACTTGCCACAGAACTTCGCCAGCGGCCTCTCTCGGCGTGGACGCTACCTCAGCATCCCGAAGGTGCCGCGTGGCCAGCTCTGCGCTTCGCGCCCGACCGCGCCAACAGTGCAAAATATGGGGAACTGAGCAAGCTTCCGCAGGTGAAAGGCATCACCATGATGAGCGGCCTCGGTGTTGGGGCTGGTCCCGCCATGGATCGTGTGGGCGATCTATACGAGCTCTACGATATCGGTGGAAGTGCGCACTGCGAAATGTTGACCTTCATTCGCAGCCGCCGCACGGGCGAGGCGCAAACCGTACCTGCACCCATCATGGCGCATCCGCGCCAACTGTGTGACGGGGTGGCGGGCCGTCTCGGACAGGCATTTGGCATCACCGTCTACGCGGAATACGGCCCGATTGGTCCGGAAGGGGACGACGAAGCATACGACCTCATTCCGTGGAGTAGCGCGGGTTGGGGGCAGCCGTGCGCCGTTCGGGTAAAGCATGCGCATCGACTACGCCTTGCGGAACTGACGTGCGCGGCGAGCGTCGACTGCCGCAGCTATGCAACGTCCGCCCTGGAACTGGCGTCAGCCTATGTCAATTATCGGGCTGATGGCTTCCATCGACACGAGCCCTTTCGCTTCGGCGCACGGGCCAGCCCTGCGGCCGCCGCCGCGGCGCTGGGCTATTGGGAGCGCTTGCGTTCGGCGCAAAGTGACGGCGCCGCGGACTTGGCAGTCACTCATTGGCCCGTTTTTGGACGCGTGCCGAGAGACGACTACGATCACACTTACTCGCCGGCGGGCTTTCGATTTTTTTCGATGTCGATGGAACACACGGATTATGCGGTCGGCATCGGCTACGCGGGATACGGGTGGAACGAATCGAATCAGATTCTGATCGGGTATTACCAAATGGGTGGTCCCGATGGACTGATACCCGTTGCGGGGGTGGCCATACGCCGCGAAATAGCGGGCTCTGAAATCCAGTCAGGCTATTAAAAGGGCAGCGCCTACGTCATCCATCAGCGGGTCGCCAGGCGTTCGGGCAGTATGGCCTGACCGTGGTGCCGGCGGAGGGAATCGAACCCCCGACCTTCTGATTACAAATCAGTTGCTCTACCA
>DAINQU010000031.1:0-31346 GCA_036742455.1 Steroidobacteraceae bacterium
GCGCCGTCTCGACGGATGTCCCTGCGGGCGCCTCACCCGCCGCCACCGTCGGGTTGAGCTTGGGCAACCGCATCTCGGTCGCAGCACCGCGCGCCGTGCGACCGTGGTTCGCCGTGGCCACTTGCGGGTGATGTCGGTGCCAGTAGTACACGACCATCACGCCGATCCCGGACAACACGAGGAATGCACTGAACAGGATGCGATAGGTCGCCGCGCGCCGGGCCGCGCCGGGAACGGCAATGGCATCCGCCCGCTCCCCTTTCACCGTGCCCCGCGCCGTCACAGTGCACCCCGCTTCAACACGCGATCAATGGCGGGATCGATCGTGCCGTTGGCGGGCGCTACGACGCTGCGATCCAGACCTTGGTTGACCAAGCAGCCGGCGAGCCCACCGCGACGTAAGGACAAGCGGCCGGCCACACGATGCACGTACACGGTGGCGCCTTCCACGTGCGTGTTGGCGAGCGACAAAGTGCCATCGCTGTTTTCCACGTAGACCGCTGGCAACTCGGTGGAGCGGCCAAAGCTCAGCCGCGTCATGACCCCATCGTCCTCGGCACGGGTGGGCTTCAGATCCTTGGGTCCTGCATAGAGGTAATCTTCGTTGACGACGAGCCGCGGGGCCGGTACCAAAGGCGCCGCGAGTGTGGGGGGCGCAGGCGGTGGTGGTGGCGGTGGATACTGAAATCGCACCGCATATACGAGTTCGCCCGCTTTGGGCGCGCGCGCGACGGCTCGATAGTCGATGTAATACACGCGCCGGTCCGTCAGTATGGTGAGATTGGTGCCCGCCGAGGCCGCGCGCGGTTTCAAAAACAAATGATTGCGTTCGGCCGCAGCATCCACCAAAGACGAATCGCCGGCTCCCAAATTGACGAAGTGTTCGTCCGGCGCGAACTCCAGATGCACGTGATAACCCACGAACAGAGTCAACGGCAGTATCAACCCGGGCTCGTAGTCAACGTGGCGCACGCGTTCATCGTCATCGGCGCGACTGGCGAACGGTAGAGCCACCGCAGCGGCCACGGTCGTGACGATCATCCAGCGACGCCAGCTCATGACGCACCTCCGTGCGAATCGGTGGACGGCGCATCGATGACCTCCGGCTCGCGCCGATACTCCAGCACTTTGAATCCAAGGGGATTGGTGGTGCGGGTTTTGAGGTCGTCGGAAGGCTTCGCGAAGGTCGAACCGATGGTCGCGACCCAATCATCGACTTTCTCCTGTGCCCCGGCGGCAGGGAGCATCGAACGATGAAAACGCACCTGCGCCACATCACCCGCCTCATCACGCTTGAGGAAGGCGATGGAACGAATCTGTACGGTGACGCGCGTACCGTCTGCGTATCGGTTCAGCGGCGAGTCCGGGTTGGACTTGGCCCACAGGTGCGCCCACGCCTCGTTCATAGCGGCCGTGTGAAACGCACCCGTCTCTTCATAGTCCGTTTCCGCAAGCGCAGCCACGTAGCGTTCGCGATGGGTGACGTATTCCGATAGCAGATGGCGCAGCACCGCTTCGGGCAAATCCGCATCACCGACGTAGCGCGGCACGACGTCCACAATCCCGGACCCGGAATCCACCCGGACGACGTAGGGCTCGGTGCGCTTCAGCGGCAGCGCGACCACGAGTGCGGTCGCCATCAGGCCCGCCACCGTCAGCGCGCCCGCCGCGAATCCGATGGCGATGCGGACCCGGCGACGGTCGACGTGACGTTCATCACGCAGCCAGCGCTGCGCTTCCTCGAAATACAGGTCACTCTCAGCCATGGCCCACCTCCGTCGTCGGTCGATTCACCGGTTCGAACGGTCCGGAGCAAGGTTGCGGCGGTTGGTGGGTACAAGCGGCGCACCACACGGTGCACACCATCAAACAGAGGCGTAGCGTCATGATCAGTTCCTCAAGGAGGGGGTGAGTGAGGGGGACGAAGCCGCTGGAAGCGGCGTGGTCAAAGCGGCATAGCCGTGGGTACCGAGGGTGCTGACCGCACGCCGCAGACCGGCAACACCACGGTCCACGACACCTTGGGTGGCCAGCGCGAACCCGCCCGACAACCGTGCCGACATCGGCATCACTTGGAGCAGCACAAGGATGATCAGACCGGCGGCCAGCGCGAGGTTCAAGGCGTCCACGGTCAGCAAGTCCCCACCACGGGCCGCTGTCTGCGCAGCGTAGGTCGACAGCAAGTCCAGTAGCAGGGCCGTGACCATCACCGTCAGCACCGACACGAGTCCGTAATGCGTGAGTTCATGGATCCACGCATCGAATAGCCGGCGCGTGGCATCAAAGAGCGTCAGCAAAATGAACAGCGGGCCGAGCGCCAGGAGCACCGCGAGCGCTATTTTTGACAACGAAATCAGAAACAACGTGTACAAGCAGGCAAAGCCCACCAGTAAGTACACGAGGAGACCGGCGATATAGAAGCCACCGTCACCGGTGAGCAGGCTGCCTTTCCCCCACAACGTGTCCGCCACCGCACCGCCTTGCGTCCAGATCGTATCGATGAGCGTCACCGGACTTTGCGCACCCACGAGAGCCGCAGCGAGATCGGTCGGGCCGTCGTAAAAAATCGCCATGAGCACGTCGTGATAGGCCCACAGATGCAACGCAACGCCAAAGACAATGAATAGGTTGAATATGCGCCGCACACCCTCCATGAACGGCTCTTCGATCTGACCGCGCAGATGCAGCCATCCCCAGAACATGACGTAGAGCACGCCTAACGTGCCCGCAACGGGTTCCAACGCACCGGCGAGGGTGGCCGCGTGGCTGCTGACGTAACTCGTCAGGCGAGCATCAAGCCACGTCCAAAAGTCCTGGAAGAACATCACGGCACCGGATTCGTGGGAATGAACCGGGTGGCAAATCGGCCATGACCTTTGACGATCGCCTCTCGAGTCGCCAGATCATCGGCGTCGCGCTGCGCAGCCGCGTAGTGATCGAGGGTTGCGATCTTCGCCGTTTCGTTCTGCAGCATCGTTTGCTCTGCGCCAATACGGGCTTGGAGGTCGGCGACCGCTTTGGCGTCTGGCGCGGTTCCAATCGTCGTGATCAGTACGCTGAGTGCGGCAAAGCGATCGCTGGATCGGGCGTAGGCTTCGGACATCATGGCTTGGCGCATCGCGATCGTTTGCCGCAGTGCCGACAAGCGCGCCACATCGGCGGGCGGTAATTGCGCTAGATCTTGGGCCGTCAGTACGGCATTTCCTGATACATACTGATTTATGCTCGACGACAATACGCTGTAGGTGCCCGTACCCGCCGTGGTCGCCGCCAACCCTGCTGCGTCCATCGGCAGGTAATTGCGATCGGTCGGTGTGAGCGGCAGGAGTTTTTCCATCCCGCGCCAACCGGTGAGCGCAATGCGCGTTTGTTCCATCTGTAACAATTGCAACCGCATGGACATGAGTTGCTGTTGCCAGGCACTCATCTGCTGCACGAGTTGATTGACGGCGGCCACATCAATCACTGCAAATTGCGCCTGCGCGGGCGGTGACAAGGCATAGGCGCTCAGGGCGATGAACGCGGCCACGATGGACGTACGGGGGGTCATGGGGAGTTCTCCTCTGTATCGGGGGAAATGAAGTAGTGCAGCCACTGCGACGCACTGGCGCCGTATTTCTCCATCAGCGCGCGCACTTCATCGACGGTCGCAGTGCGACCGGAGATCACGCGCAGTTCATCCTCGAGGCCTCGCAGGTCGAGTTCGGCCACCACGGCGTCGCGGCCTTGGCGTATCAAAAAGCGTCGGGAGCCGGGCGTCAGTTCGGTGCGCAACAGTTGGTATTCGCGCTCACTCAAGCCCATGCCCTCGACATAGTCGTTCAGCGCGGCATCCGGGTTTGGGAATAGAATTTTGGTGGGTGTCTGTTCCACCAAGGACCGCGCGACGCGGCTGTGCAAAATGTCGTTCGGGCTCTGAGTCGCAAAGGCCATCACCCCGTTGCGCTTGCGCCAGGTTTTCGTCCCATCAGCGGCCAGTTCCGCAAATTCGTCACTGCCGATCAGTTTCGAGAACTCATCGATCCATGCCACGAGCGGACGTCCATCGAGCAGCCCGTCGATGCGTTCAAATAGATACGCGGTGAGCGGTGCCCGAACGAGCGGATCTTGCAATATCTCGGTCATGTCGAAACCAATGAGCCGGGAAGCCTGCAGCTGACCACCGATCGCATCGGTCGGTGCATCGAATGCCCAAGCCAGCGGGCCACCGGCGCTCTCGCACCACGGCCGAAGTCGGGCGTGCGGACCATCGAGATTGGTGGGATCCAAGAATTCGAGCAGTCGTGAGAGACGACGGGCGTGCGGCGGAAGTGCCAACAGACCGACGAGCGCGTCGTCTAACTCGGCCTCGTCTCGAACCGATACGCCGCGCCCTGCACGCTCAATCAGCATCAGCAACCAGCGACGCAAGAACGCCCGCTCGCGTTCTCCCTCGCCGATCTGCAGCGGATTGCAACCGGTGGTCTGACCGCGCCGCAGGGGCAGATACACCCCGTCTAACGCGCGAACCAACACCTCGAGTCCACAATCTTTGTCGAAAAGCACCTGCGTCGCGCCATTCGCGTCGAGCAGGCAGACCAGGAAGCCAATGAAAACGGTCTTTCCCGATCCCGTCGGACCGCAGACAAAGGTATGCCCGGTATCGCGACGCGAACCGCCGCTCGGGTCACGCGGATCGCTGGCATGCAGCGAAAAGTGATACAGCGTTCCCGCCCGGGTGCGAAGTTGGGCCAAGGAACGGCCCCAATGATTACCCTCCGCGCGCCCGCTCGGATAATCGTGCATCGGCGCCATGGCCGCGAAGTTGCGACTGGTGATCGGCGCGACGCGGGGGCGTTCGCTGACATTGCCCGGCAATTGAGCCCAGAAAGCCGGCGCGACGGCAAAGTCCTCGCGCGCGGTGATACAACCAACGTCGGCGAGCAGCGAGCGCGCCCGGGCGACGGATTCCTGCAAACGCGCCACACGCTGCAGTGGCGCGTCGTCCGATGTAAACGGCTCGGTCATTATCTGCAGACTGAGATGATGGTCGCCCATGACAAATTCGCCACTCGCGAGGGCATCGATCGCGGTGCGTAACGCGACGACTTGCGAAACCGCGGCGTCGCCTGCATTGCCCAGTCGATGGGCCTGACGATCCAGCAGGCCGAGTGCTGTGTTGCGCCCGAGGAACGTGAAGCTCTGCGTCAAGACGAGTGGAAATGGCGCGGCGAGCAGCGCATCGAGCATCCCGACGTGTGTCGGCGTCGGGTATTCCTTCAAGCCAAGGAACGCGCCGAGACGCGACGCTGTCGGTAAGCGGTACTCGAGGGTCTCCCAGCCAAATAAGAGGCGACTGGTGCCGAGTGCGCGGGCCACCGGGGTGCCGGTCACCGGGATGGGCTGGCGTTCCCCATTGACGAGGCGAGCCAAGAATTCGAGCAGGCGCGAATAACGATGCCCGGCCCTCGTATACACCGCCAACGCAGTCGGCTCGTAACTTGAAAGGCTGGCCTCGATGGTCTTCGAGAGATTCGCCATATAGGCAAGAGCGGCGGCGAGTTCGTCGGACTGCTCGGCCTTACGTCGTCGCGGCGTGTAACGCGTGAGGCCGGAGGGCTTGTAGACCACACTCAGATACAAATCATTGCTCATCAAGGCCTGACGCGACAGACGCACGCGATAGCGTCCGGCAACGCGTGCACCGAAACCACTCCTCGGCTCCTCCACATCGAGGGGGTTCGCCCGATCGCGGATAACGTGCGTCCACAGCGAGACCTCTGGCGTCGCAATGTTGCGCAGGAAAACGTTCAGTCGCTCGTGCGCGCCGGCCATGTCTGCGTCGGTAAGGCATTCGAACGCACGGCCGCCCAATTTCCAGGCGGTGAGATACGCACCGCCGTCCAGGCTCAGCACGGTAGGCGCGACGTGTAATCGATACGGGACGGCGATGGCGATCGGTACCGTATCGTGATTGGGGTGGGGGGCTGGGTTTAGCATGCCGCGTCACCGATCACTGCAATGAACGGCGCTGCGCCGCGGGCTGTCTCGGAGCCGAACGGGCCGTAAGCCAGGGCCGACCACGGCGTCGCGCGACCGCCCGCCGCCCGCGCCCGCACCAACGCCCACACCTTGAGCAACTCGAAGAAGCGCGGTTCGGATGCCGACAGCACCCAAACGAAGGCATGTATGGGCAGCGCTGCAACCAGACTGAGCAAGTTACGTGTCAGCAGGAACAACTCGAGCGTGACGAGCGCGTTGACCAGCAATGCGGCGTAGGGCACGCCAAATCGCAGGGCTGGGCGCGTGACGCCGACGAACAAGAGGTCCGTGCCGACCGCTGAGCGTTGGGCGGGCGCATTCATGTCACACCCCGCCGAGAGTGCGGACCCAGGTCACGACCTGTGGCGCGCCGAACACCAGCAAGATGCCCATCGCACCGCCGAGGGCCCATCCCCAGCTGATGCGGTTAAACCAAGCGGCCACGCCGAGCGCCATCACGGCGATGACGGCCACTGGGGTGAGTGTCGTGAGTAGGTCGGTCTGAAAGGCGGTCGCGCCCGTGGAGAACGGACTGGTTTGGGCAAACGCCGGGGCGGCCACCAGCGCGAGCACTGGGATGGCACGGGTCACTATGGGTCGAGTCTTCATCATCGTCTTCCTCCGTGGTTGGGAGGGAGAGAATCCACCCGTCAGCGCAGGCACCGTGAGCGGCATATTTGGTGCGTTTCGCTGGATATCGGTCTTGCTTCTGATCTTCTCGACGGGTATCGCGCGCGCGTTTACCCTGCAGAGCTACTTATGGGAGATCCGATGAACACAGTCGATCCAGCGGCCCTCGAGGCCGCCGCAGCCCTACTCGCGTCGCATCCGGATTTCCGGGTTATTCGACGATTGGCGATCCGCCAGGAATTTGGGCCTCCGGCGACGGGAGAAACCGCGCACGCGGTCGTGGTTGATACCGAGACCACGGGTCGGTTCGACACCGATGCAATGATCGAGATTGCGCTGTTGCGCTTTGAGTACGAGACCGCGACAGGTCGTATCACTCGCATAGTTGATACATACTCAGGATTGGAAGACCCCGGCTTTCCCATCCCGCCGGAATCCACGGAAATCCACGGCATCACAGACGCGATGGTCAGCGGCCAGCGCATTGACGATGCGCGGGTCGCGGAGGTGGTATCGGGAGCCACGCTCGTGATTGCCCATAACGCCGCGTTTGATCGTCCGTTTCTGGAGCGTCGACTGGACGTCTTCGAAACCTTGCCGTTCGCCTGCTCGCACGCGCAGATCGCCTGGAGCGCCGAGGCGGTGCGGGGCACGAAGTTGGAATATCTGGGTTTTCTCTACGGCTTTTTTTACGACGCGCATCGCTCAGAAATCGACTGTCGGGCGTTGCTGGAGATACTGGCCCGACCGTTGCCGGTATCGGGCGCGACTGGGTTGTGGCGCCTTCTCGAAGCGTCATCGGAACCCCTACTCCGCCTGTGGGCCACGGGCTCCGCGTTTGAGACGAAAGATCTGTTACGCGAGCGGGGCTACCGGTGGGACGCTCCGTCGCGCTGTTGGTCCCGCATCGTGACCAAGGAGGCTGCGAAAGCGGAAAGCGAGTGGCTCAAGGCCGAGGTGTACCGCGGTCGCGCAGCGCAGATCGATGTCGAAGTGCTCGACGCCCGTGTGAGATTTTCCCATCGTCCCGGACCGCGCAAGGCGAAGGTCATCTAAGAATCTTAGGGGACCTACGAGTTTTTGCACAAAAAGGGCAATTATTCGACAGACGGTTTGACCGCGACCCGTTGCACACTCACTGGACCTTGTCGGTAGGTGGAGTGTGCCGTGCGACGATTGGATCTCGATGTGCCTTTTGCAGAGCGCGATCGTGCGCGCCGCCTCGGTGCGCGCTGGGATGCGGAGCGGCAGCGTTGGTATGTGCCGCCCGATACGGATCCGACACCGTTACTGGGATGGTCGCGGGCCAGTGCGAGCGTGAACGCCCGCGCGCACAGCTACCTTCTGCTCGAGACGCGTCACACCTGCGAGCATTGCGCCGGTGAGGCGCGCGTGCACGGGATTGTTCTTCCCGCCGGACACGAGGTTCGGATGTTGGGTGACGGGCCCGGCGAGGACGAGTGGGAACGATCCGACGATCCCACGCTGTTGTCCTTCGTGACGAGCCTGGATGTCTCGGTGGCGCAGCGCTTACGGCAAGTGTCGTTCTTCTACCGCCAACGCTCGGCGTTTTTCGGATCCGTGCCTTACTTTTACAACCACTGCGATCAGTGCGGTGGCTGTCTGAGCGAACACGCACTCTTCGGTACGCCGGGTTTCGGTTTCGATGTTCTGAGTGACGGCGAGGCGCGGGCGATCGATGTGACCACGGTGTATGCCGGCTTTGCCGGTTGCGCTGAGCACTTTTCGTACGGCGTCAGTTTCTTGGATGCCATGCATCATCGATGAATTCGAGGGGGCGACGCCGGGTTCTGTCGGGTCTGCCTCCCCTCCCCTTTCGGTTCGTTCTTTACCGTCCAGTAGGATCTTTCTACAGGGAATTATAGGAACTACAGGAGGGACATGTAACCTACTGTAATAAATAGAGAAAATGACGATTTTCCGGAGAGTTGTGACGGCTGTCGACGAGTGTTGCTACGCCACCGTGCGGGAGTTGTGACGGTAGCCCGCGCGAGATGTGACGCCGAATCCTGTCAACAACTCTCACGGAGTCAGACGGAAATTCGTTTCTAATCAATCGATTAAGGGTTGGGCGTGAGAGATGTAACGCCGCCTGATCTAGCGCGTGAAAGTGCCTGAATTCATACGATTTTTTGCGTGCGGTGCACGCGCGCGGGCAAAATTTGCGTGAGAGTTGCAACGGGGGGTAACCCGCGAGCGCGTCGATCAGCGTGGCTTGGTGCGCCGCGCCAAATGCGGTCGCGACGGCAGCAGCATCACGCCACCGTCCACGAGATTCACATTGGCTTCGGGGTAGACCGCACGCACGCGCGCGAGTGAATCAAGAAAAAAGCGTCGGAACTGCCGTAGCTCGGCGTACGCATGCCCGAACTGATCGGAGAGCTGCTGCCACGTGACAGTGCTGGGTTTGCTCAGATGGAAGAGCCGATGCACGAGCCAGGCATACACATCGAGATCCATAGGGCTCTTGCGCAGCGCCTTGATCGCTGACGTTGCCAGCGGTGCGGATCGTTCCAAGATCGATTGGAACAAGACCGAGGACAATTGCAGCGTGCTCCCCTGCCCGACCGTCGCGTCCTCGTCCCACCACAGGCGGGCTTCATCGGCGAACAGTGCCTGTCGGATATGCAGGCCGCTTCGGCCGCTCGCGTCGCGAATATTTTCGTCGATGGACAAGGTGCAGTGAATCAGGCGCAGCAATTGATTGGCGTAGACCCGTAGGTTGCCGCGTTCGCCGCGGGTGACGGGAACGTCCAATAGGCGCAGGAATTCGTGGACGGATTTGCCGAGATAGATTTCCGGCGACCGGGTACGCACGGCTTCACTGGCGCAGTAAATCGTCAACAGGCGTGCCGGTACGCCATAGGGCAAACCGGTTTCCGGCCGCGTGGTGCCGAGCGTGAGCTCAAGCCAACCGTTGCGGCGCGTAAAGCTCGTCAGTTCGTGCGGGTCGGCGTGCGGGAACGAGCATTGAATGAGCGGCACGTAGTGAAAAGAAATTCCGTCCAGTGCGGCGCTCGCCTCGGGCACGGTGCCTGACGATACGGTCGCCGGCGGCGCAGGGCTCGGCGGCGCTGAGACGGCGGCGGTCTGGGCCGGGGGTGTCCAGCGCTCCTGCAACCCTTGGAGGGTTGGGGCACGTGGACCGGGCAGCTCCGCCCGCGCAAATGCCGAGTCCGGGAAATTGGGAAACAACGGTCGCAGCGCCTCGACGGGGTATCCATCGGCGACGAGTCGGGCCAAAATGCGCGGGCGCGAGTAGCCAGCAGCTTCATATCGCTGCAAAGCTCCCATCAGTTCGGCGGCAATGTCGTTGTTGATTGTGCTCACGTACGCGGAATCATGCCTAACAGCCCGGCTGAATGCACGGATTTCTGGTAGATTCTCCTGAAAATCCGTGGGTGAGCCCATCACCGGGAGGACAGTGTGCCAGTGACCCCAGCGATTGACAAGTTGCAGACCATTCTCGAGTACAGCGAGAATTTTCTGTCCAAGATGCACGAGCTCGGCCAAGCGCCGCACTCCCGCAAGTCGCTTCAGCGATTGTTTTCGCCGTCCGAGGCCGCGGAGATGGTCGGCCGCGACCGGACGACGTTGGCGCGGGCGGAGGCGGAGTTGAAGGTGGATCCGCCGGTACGGAATCCGGACAACAATCGCCGGGTCGGGTACTCCCTGGAGCAGATCCAGGCGTTCCGAGCGCACTTCGGCACCCTCCCCTGGCGCGACTCGGCCACGGATCGGCCGATGGTCATTGCGTGTCAGAACTTCAAAGGCGGCGTGGGCAAGTCGACGACCTGTATCAACTTCGCGCACTACTTAGCGCTGAAGGGCTATCGGGTTCTGGTGATCGACACCGACAGCCAGGCGACGACCACGTCGATGTTTGGCTACGTGCCGGACGAGGAGATTCGCCAAGAAGACACCATCCTCGCCTATCTGGACGGCTCGCATTCGACCCTAGAGCCCGTTGTCCGGCGGACGTACTTTCCGAACGTTGATTTGGTCCCGGCCTGCCTCGCGCTGTACGAGGCCGAGATTGCGCTCGTCATCCATATCGCGGAGCAGAGTTCGCTGGAGGCGCGGCGAGAAGTTTTCGCAGAGCTCGGCTACGGCATTCAGTCCGTGGCGCAAAACTATGACGTGGTGCTCCTGGATTCGCCGCCGGCACTCGGGGTGATCTCGCTGAACGTTCTGCTTGCCGCTGACGCGCTGTTGGTGCCGACGGCGGCCAAGATGTTCGATTTTTCGTCGACGGTGCAGTTCTTCCGCATGATCCGCAACTACGTTGCCCAGTTGGCCCCGGAGAAGAGCTACCGCTGGATTTCGGTGCTGACGACGCTCTTCGACCAGCGTTACGACAGCCAACGCCAGTTTGTCGACGTGATGCGGGCGTGCTTCGGCGAGAGCGCTTTCCAGCGGGTGTTCTTTCATGCCGCCGAGGTCATTAACGCGTCGGCACAGTTCGTCGGTCCGTACGAACAGGTGAAACCGAACCGCAAAGTCCTCGAGATGATGGACAGCGTGTTTGGCGAGATTGAAACCGCGGTCCTCCGAGAGTGGCCGTCCAAGCGTGAAGCGCTGCATGCCAAGGGCATCATCTGAGGGGAATGACCATGAACAAACGACTCTTCGGTGGGGCGAAGCTTGGGGACATCGCGAAGACGGTGAGAGATCGCGCGGATGCGGCACCCGTGGCGGCGGAGCGGCCGGCGTCACAGGCTGTCCTGCCGACCGCGGAACTGGCGCTGCAAGGGCGCACGAGCCCGGGTCTTATCCGCGAGACGA
The DNA here is from genome assembly GCA_036742455.1 of Steroidobacteraceae bacterium. Taxonomy (GTDB): domain Bacteria; phylum Pseudomonadota; class Gammaproteobacteria; order Steroidobacterales; family Steroidobacteraceae; genus CAIKZZ01. Next base: position 11,458 of record DAINQU010000031.1, read on the forward strand.
TTCTGTCGGTGGATCCGAAGCGCTGTCGTGGGTGGAGCCTGCACAACCGGACGGACAGTTGGTACACCCGGGAGCGCTGCGAAGATCTGATTCGCTCCATTCCGACGGACGGGCAGCAGGAGCCGGCGTTGGCCCGGCGCCTGAAAGACGACCCGCATTTTGATTTTGAATTGATCTACGGCATGCGGCGCCGGTACGCCTGTGAGGCGACCAACACCAAGCTCAAGATTCGGGTTGTCGATGTTCCCGACATGCAGGCGGCGGTGCTGATGCACCTTGAGAACGCCGATCGCCAGGACATTACGCCGATGGAGCGAGCGCTGTCGTTTCATGCGCAACTCGAGGCGCGCGTCTTTCCGACGCAGGAGTCGCTCGCCGGGGCGTTGAATGTCTCCAAGGGGCAAGTGACGAAGATGGTGAAGGCCGCGCAGTTGCTCGCCCTAGGCCCGGTCGCTGCGCTGTTTAAGGATCGCTCTATGGTTCCGGTGGAGCAGGCGTACAAACTGGCGTCTTTGCTAGATCGTCCCGGTGCGAAGGACGTGGTTTTGCAGGCGGCGAAGAATCTGGCGCGACGGGAAGAGGAGGGCAGTCGCGACCCACGTGCCGTATTGAAGGTACTGCTCGCCAGTCTCGATCAGTCCCGCAAGCTCGAGCCCATCCGCCGGGAGTACAACGTGGGGCGTGCCGGTCGCGCCATCGTCGTTCGCAATGCGCGGGGCAAGGTGACGGTCGCGTTCCCGCGCGGCTTGGGTAGCAGCGATAGGGACGCGGTGCTGCAGGCCATGGAGCAGATTCTCAAGGACTTGGATTGAGGTTTCGGCACTGAGGTTTCGAGACGAAACCTCAGTAACATATTGATATATATAACGAAATTGATGTTTCAGGTACACGGATTTCGCGACGAAACTTTGCGGGTGTTCCGCCAGTCGTGATCCCTCCGCCGTCGGCGACGCGGGGGGATCCGGCGGAGGACAATGTGAGGTTCCACAGGGACCTGGCGTGCGTGGAACATTCCGTGAAACAAGTTATCGTCTTAACCTATTGATATTCAAGATATAGATCGCGCAAGACCCAGCGGAAAATGACCCGGGACGCGGCTGTCAGACCGCGTTAAGGAAACTTTCCGTAACTAAGAAAAGCGCTTATAGTCCAGCGATGCGTCCGCGCCTGCTCACCGATGACATGATCCGAACCGCGATTCGGGATGCTATGGCCGCCGGCCGGGGCAACGGTGTCGCCGTTCGGGACCTGCTCCGGCAACGCTACGGCGCGAAGGGCAGTGTCGCGCGCGTGTACCGTTTGCTGGCGGAGCAGCAGCCCATCGCGGTCACGCGGGTAGCCGCCGCGACGGCCGTGCCGAACCCCGACGCGCTGCACGCCGCGCAGACGCGGGCCGCTTTGGCCGAGGAGCGCGAGCGCGTCCATCAGGAACGCTGGGCGCGCGAAACCGACGCGTTACGCGCGCGCCTCAACGAAGCCGATCGCGCGGCACGGGAGGCGGGCGAATTACGGTTGCGGGTCGCCGAACTGCGGCGGGCGCTCGCCACCGCGCAGGCGCGCATCCGGGAACTCGAGCAGGCAAGCGGCGCATCCTGAAGCTGTTCGGGGCCGCCGACGTGCCGCGATTTGATAGCCTGCACCCGCGCATGGCGCGGGACGAGGCTTGGAGACGCTGATGACGAATGCTGTACCCGTTGTAACTCCGGTGACGGTGCCGATCGCCGCATCGAGCGACCTCTACCCGGTCCACCGAATTTACTGCGTGGGTCGCAACTACGCAGCGCACGTTCAGGAGATGGGTGGCGATCCCCAGCGAGATCCGCCGGTGTTTTTTACCAAGCCCGCGGATGCCGTACTCCCCAACGGCGCAGACTTCCCCTATCCGCCGCGCAGCAGCGACGTTCACCACGAGGTCGAACTGGTCGTCGCGCTGGCTCACGGTGGACGGAACATCCCGGTTGATGCGGCGCTCTCGTGCGTTTTCGGCTACGCCATCGGCAACGATTGGACACGTCGCGATCTGCAGGCGAGTGCAAAGCGCGCCGGGCAGCCGTGGGATATGGCGAAAGGCTTCGACCACTCCGCCTCGCTGTCCATGCTGTATCCGGTGAGCGCGGTGGGCCACATACACTCCGGTGCGATCGCCTTACGCGTGAACGGCGCACTGCGTCAGTCGAGCGATGTGTCGGCGATGCTGTGGAGTGTGGCGGAGATCATCGCAGACCTATCCACCTACGTGCGGCTGGCGCCGGGGGATCTGATCTACACCGGTACGCCCGAGGGCGTCGGCGCCGTTCAGGTCGGTGACGGGGTCGAAGCGTCAATCGAAGGGCTTGGAGCGCTGACGAATCGCGTGGTGGAGGCCGTATGAAACAGGTCGATGTACTGATCGTCGGCGGCGGCATCGCCGGTGCGTCGGCGGGGTATTTCCTCGCATCCTCGCACCGCGTGCTGTTAGTGGAGCGTGAACCGGGATACGGCTACCACGCCAGCGGCCGCTCGGCTGCCGAGTGGACCGCATGCCATTTCGATGGCCTGATGCGCGCCATCGTGTTGTACGGGCGCCCCTTCCTGGATGCCCCTCCGCCGGGATTTGCGGCCGTGCCGCTGCTCGAACGACGCGGCAATTTGATGTTCGCCCGACACGGCGGCGAGGACATGGCGGACGCCTTTTATGCGCATGCGCACGCGGACAACCCGCGCCTCGAGTGCCTGAACGCGGCGCAGATCCGCGAACGCGCCCCGCACCTGCGCCTGGACACCGTCGCCCGCGCGTATTGGGATCCGGACAATAGCGAAATCGACGTCGATGCATTGCACCAGGGGTTTCTGCGCGGTCTGCGCGCAGCGGGTGGCGAGACGCTCAGTAACACCGAGTTCCACGGTGCCGAAACGCTCGGCGACGGTTGGGTTGCCCGAGTGGGCGAGCAGACCGTTCGGACCCGCGTGATCGTCAATGCGGCGGGTGCGTGGGGCGATCCGGTGGCGGCCGCCTGTGGGGTTGCGCCACTGGGGCTTGAGCCCCGCCGTCGTACGGCGCTGACGTTCGATCCGGGATTCGACGCAACGGGGGGACCCGTTTTGGACGAGATGGTCTCGGGCTTCTACGTGAAGTCGAGTGGACCGGTGATGATGGCCTCGCCCGGTGACCAAACCCCGTCGGTGCCGTGCGATGCCCAACCGGACGAATACGATCTCGCCGTGGCCCTCGATCATCTCGAGACACTGACCCACTTGAAGGTGGGGCGAATCAAAGCCAAGTGGGCGGGTCTGCGCACGTTCACCGCCGACGAGCATCCGGTAGCCGGATTTGACCTCGCCACGCCCAACTTCTTCTGGCTCGTAGGGCAGGGCGGCGGCGGCATCATGAGTGCCTCAGGGCTGGGCGATCTGACGGCGCGGATCATCGGCCGTCAACCGTTGCCGCCCACCGCAGAGGCGTTGGGGTTGTCCGTGGAACGGCTCTCACCGGCCCGATTGCAGCCGCGCGTGTCACCATAATTTAAAGAGTCTACGGGATCACCGGATGATCCTTGAGGACAGGCGCGGGAAGAGTCACTGGGTACACTCTCGTCCGCACAGTGGGGCATTCAGGCTTCAGCCGCATAGGGATAGTGGCATGGCGCGTTACGAACGCGTGGCAGAGATCTACGACATATTGTTGGCAGCACCCGAGCCGATGTCGCTCGCGGCGTTGTGCCGCGCGTTGGATGCGTCCAGCGCGACGGTCAAGCGATTGGTCCGATTCTTGCGCGAACAGTTGTTGGTCGCTGTCGAGTTCGATCGCGAACGCAAAGGCTATGCCATTCAAGCGTCAGCCGGCACGGCCGCGGGCCCGGTAGGCCCCGCGTACGATTCGCGTGAACTGTCTGCGCTGCTGACCGCCTACGATTTGCTCGATCAGATTCCACCGGGTCTGTTCCGCAAGGAGACTGCGCAAGCGCGGACGCGTCTGAAGCAACAGATCTATCGGCGTCCGACCGCTGCGCGGAGTGATCTTAAGGATCGGATCCGGCTCGTGATGCCCCAGAATCGGCGGGTGGACGAGTACCGCTTCCAAGCGGTGTTGACGGCGCTGACCACCGAGAAGCGAATCAAGATTGCCTATCGCAGTCGCACGCGGAATGCGGCTCAGACGCGGGTCGTTTCCCCGCAGCGACTGACGTTCTACCGCAGTAACTGGTATCTCGCCGCGTGGTGCCACGTGCGGCGCGATCTACGCGTGTTCTCGCTAGACCGGGTTCTGAGCGCCGATCTCACGCCGATACCGGCGCACATGCTCGCGGCGAAGACACTGGATGCGCGTCTGTCGACGGGGTACGGGATTTTTGAGGGCGAAGCGGATGCCATGGCGGTGCTCAAGTTCACCCCCGAGAGTGCGCGGTGGGTGGCGGATGAAGAATGGCACCCGCAACAGCGGCAGGAACGGCTGCCGGACGGGGGATTGCTGATGCACATTCCCTACAGTCAGCCCACCGAACTGCGCATGGACATCCAGCGCTATGGGGCCGATGTGGAGGTGCTCGGGCCACCATCGCTCAGAACCGCTATCGCCGACTCCCTCAAGAAGGCCGCCACGCAGTACTCTTGAGTCCGGCATACCGCGGAGGCGACGCGATGGACTTGAATTACGCCGGATTGAAAGAGCGCCATCGTCGTGAGCGGGAGCGTTGGCCGGCAGCGCATTCACTGCGAGTCCATCGCAGCCTCAGTTGGTTGAAGGCGGCAGAGACTCGCCGGTCGGACAGTGACGGCCGCTTTATTTTTCTGTGGATAGCATTCAACGCCGCCTACGCCGTACAAATCGATGACGGTGGTCGACTCTCCGAACGTCTAGCGTTCCGTACCTTCCTGCGTAGACTGATCGACCGCGATCCGACGGGGCGCATCGCCAATCTAGTCTGGCAAGAATTCGGTGCCAGCATTCGCGGCCTGCTGGAAAATCGCTATGTGTTCCAAGACTACTGGGACTTCCAAAACGGTCTCACCACGGAGGAGGAGTGGAAGCGGCGCTTCGTGAATGCGAACCGTGCCGCGAAGCGCGCGCTCGCGGCTCAACAGACCGGCTCCGTCCTCGGCATTGTGCTGTCGCGGATTTACACGTTACGCAATCAACTCGTACATGGAGGCGCGACGTGGGGCGGCGGTACGAACCGTGAGCAACTCCGGGATTGTCTCCGCTTCATGGAACATCTGGTGCCGCTGGTCATTGATGTGCTGATGGACTCCCCACACGAAATATGGGGACCGGTGGCATTCCCGGTCGTCGATTAGGCGGATTGAAGGCCTTCGTAGACGACGATTGCCGCGGCTAAATCCTCGAGCGCAGCACCGACCGATTTGAACAACGTGATCTCATCGGCGTGCTGACGACCCGGCGCGTCGCCTCGGCACAACTCGGCGAGTTCGTAGATCTGCTCGACCGGTAGCAAGCCGCGTTCAATCGGTACGCGAACATCATCCGCCTCGGCGAGTACGCCGGCCCGCGTATCACACACCACGCGACTGGCCGCCACTAAGGAATCATCCGCTTCGCGCATACCCGGCCGAAAGGCACCCACCAGATCCAGATGCGTCCCTGGGCGTATCCACGCTCGTTGGAGTAGCGGTTCCGTCGACAGCGTGGCGGCACTGATCATGTCCGCTTGCGAGGCGGCCAAAGCGAGGTCCGTCACGCTGTCAGCAGGCAGGTCGGCGGCACGCAGACTGTCGGCAAGCGCGACGGCGCGTTCTGGCGAGCGGCTCCACACCGAGATGCGCGTCAACCCGGGCCGCGCGTCCCGATGTGTGATGGCCAATTCTCGAGCGATACGGCCACTGCCGATGATCAGAAGGTGCGTTGCATTGGGCCGCGCCAAATAGCGAGCGGCAAGTGCCGACGTCGCCGCGGTTCGTCGCCCCGTGAGTTCGTCGCCGTCCATCAGGACTAGTGGGATGCCTGTTTGCGCATCGAAGAGTATGTATACAGCAGAGACAGCGGCTAAACCGTGCTGCGAATTCCCTGGAAAGACGGAGACCAACTTCGTGCCGAGGTAGCGACCACTGCGCCAAGCAGGCATCAGCAACAAAGACCCGTCCGGTGCGTTCGGTACCGGAATCGTGTGCGCATGTCGGACCGGGGCTTTGCATCCCTCCGCGAACATCCGTTCCAAGGCGCGTAGAAGAGGCGCTGTCGCGAGGTGCGTCCCGACCGTCGTCGCATCGATGTACTTCATCCGTCGATCATGCCACTGCGACGCTACGCGCCGTACAGTATCTTCCCGCCCACCACCGCGAGCATCACGGCGAGCAATACACGCAGCCAGCGGTGGGCGATGCGCAGCGCGAGCCGAGACGCAATCAAGACGCTCGGCACCGAGCCGAGGAGGAGGAGTCCCAACACATGCAAATCGGTATGCCCGAGGGCCGCATGCCCGAGCCCCGCGACCAACGTGAGTGGGACGGCATGGGCGATGTCGGTGCCGACAATTCGATCGGTCGACAACCACGGGAACAGGTACAGCAACGCGACCGTACCGAGCGCCCCAGCGCCGACCGACGTCAGTGTGACCGCCGCGCCGACGAGAAGGCCCACCGTGACGGTGGCAACCAGCCGGCGTGGCGGAGGGTGGGCGCCCGGCTCCGGATGCGTCTGTCGCCCGCTGACCATGCGCTCGACCAACATACCGGCGGCGGTCAGGATCAGCAGGAGCCCCAAACTGAGCATGACGACACGATCCGCGTGCAGGTCCCGCCGGGCCGATACGGAGAGAATGGCCAGAACCGCGGCGGCCCCCGGTATGCTGCCGAGCGCCAGTCGACCGACGATGGGCCACAAGATCCGGCGCGACAGGCCGAAAGAACCGCTCGCCACGATTTTCGTGAGCGAGGCGAAAAGAAGATCTGTACCGACGGCGACAGAGGGTGACTGGCCAAAGGCCAGCACCAAAATCGGTGTCATCAATGACCCGCCCCCCACCCCCGTCAGGCCGACGAGCGCGCCGACGGCGGCGCCAGCAACAACGTAGAGCAGGGGGTCTGACACGCGGGAGGCTCCAGAGACCGACCCCATCAGGATGCCCGAGTCGGAGGGATCTTGGAAATGAGTAACGGTACACTGACCATACCCCCGAGGTATGGCACGCTCGGGCATTCGGCCCTTTAGAGCTTAGCCGAGGATCCATGAGCGCACAGTCTCTTCCCCGCAGCACCCATTTAGATCGCCTAGAGGCGGAGAGTATCCATATCCTCCGTGAGGTCGTCGCCGAGTGCGAGCGACCGGTGATGCTCTATTCGATCGGCAAAGACAGCGCCGTGATGCTGCATCTTGCCAAAAAAGCCTTCTATCCATCGCAACTGCCGTTTCCGCTGTTGCACGTGGATACCACCTGGAAATTCAGGGATATGTATAAGCTGCGCGACACGGTCGCTGCCGACCCGGCGGTCCGACTGCTGGTGCACGTCAATCGGGCAGGGCTTGCGCGCGGCATCTCGCCGGTGACGCACGGCTCCCAAGTGCACACTGACGTGATGAAGACGGAGGGGCTGAAGCAGGCGTTGGATCAGCACGGCTTTGATGCGGCATTCGGCGGCGCCCGCCGCGACGAGGAAAAGAGTCGCTCGAAAGAACGCGTTTTTTCGTTCCGATCCGCTGCCCATCGTTGGGATCCGAAGCGACAGAGGCCCGAACTGTGGTCGCTCTACAACACGCGTAAAGCGCCCGGCGAAAGTTTTCGCGTTTTCCCGTTGTCGAATTGGACCGAACTGGATGTCTGGCAGTACATCTATCGCGAGCAGATTCCGGTCGTTCCGCTCTACTTCGCTGCGGACAGACCGGTGGTCGAACGCTCCGGCGCGCTAATAATGGTCGACGACGATCGTCTGCCCCTGCTACCCGGTGAAACCCCCATGCTGCGTCGGGTCCGCTTCCGAACGTTGGGTTGCTATCCACTTACCGGCGCGGTCGAGAGCACGGCGACGACTGTTGAAGCGATTATTTTGGAGATGCTGCAAGCGCGGACGTCCGAGCGCCAAGGACGACTGATCGATCACGATGGTGCGGCCTCCATGGAGCAAAAAAAGCAGGAAGGGTACTTCTGATGTCGGTCTCTACCACTGCAGTGCCGAGCGCAGAACTCGAGACGTATTTGGCGGCGATCGAGCGGAAAGATCTGCTGCGTTTCATCACGTGCGGCTCCGTAGACGATGGCAAGTCCACCTTGATCGGTCGCCTGTTGTACGAGAGCCAAATGCTCTATGACGATCAAATTGCGGCGCTAGAAGCGGATTCGCGAAAGGTCGGTACGCGAGGCAGTGAGATCGACTTCGCACTCTTGGTGGACGGTCTTGCCGCCGAGCGTGAGCAAGGCATCACGATCGACGTAGCGTATCGGTTCTTTGCTACGGAACGCCGCAAGTTCATCGTTGCCGATACGCCTGGCCACGAGCAGTACACCCGCAACATGGCGACCGGCGCGTCAACGGCAGATTTGGCGGTGATTCTGGTCGATGCGCGCAAAGGCATCCTCGTTCAGACGCGGCGGCACAGTTACATTGTCTCGCTCCTGGGGATACGGCGAGTGGTCCTCGCCGTGAATAAAATGGACTTGGTTGGATACGACGAAGGGGTCTATACCGCCATTAATACCGCCTATCGCGAACTGGCGTCGCGACTCGGCATAGAAGACGTCGTCGCCATCCCCGTCTCCGCCGTCTGCGGTGACAACGTGGTGAGTTCATCGACAGCGATGCCGTGGTATCGCGGGCCTACGGTGCTCGGTCATCTTGAAACGGTAGACCTGGCCTCGTCGAGCACGGCATCACCGTTTCGGATGCCGGTTCAGTGGGTGAATCGTCCGACTGCGGATTTCCGCGGCTTTGCGGGCACGATCGCAAGCGGAACGGTCCGTCCGGGTGACCGTGTGCGGGTGCAACCGTCGAATCGCGAAACGGCGATCGCGCGCGTGGTCACGGCGGATGGCGATCTACCGTCGGCCACTCGCGGTCAATCGGTGACGCTGGTGTTGGCGGATGAGGTCGACGTCAGCCGTGGCGATGTGCTGAGTACCCACGACCAACCGCTTGAGTGTGCGGATCAGTTTGAGGTCACTATTATTTGGATGAGCGAGGAGCCCTTGCTGCAGGGCCGCCAATATCTGCTCAAGACGGCCACCCGAACGGTGTACGCGACCGTTGCGCCAATCAAGTACAAGGTCAACGTTAACACCCTCGAAAAAGTCCCGACCGAGCGGCTGACACTCAATGACGTCGGTGTGTGTGAGGTCGAATGTGATCGTGCGATCGCCTTCGCTCCCTACATGGAGGACCGCACGCTCGGCGGATTTATATTGATCGACCGCCTGACACACGACACGGTCGGTGCGGGGTTAGTGCATTTTGCGTTGCGTCGCTCCCAGAACATTCATTGGCAAGCGATGGATGTGGATCGTACGGTGCGCGCGTCGCTCAAGCGCCAGCGGGGTTGCGTGGTCTGGCTGACGGGACTGTCCGGGTCCGGCAAATCCACCATTGCTAATCTCGTGGACCGCCGCCTCGTGGCGATGGGGCGGCATACCTACGTGCTGGACGGCGATAACGTTCGGCACGGGCTGAACAAAGATTTAGGCTTTACCGCGCAGGATCGCGTTGAGAACATCCGGCGCGTCGCCGAGGTGGCAAAGCTGATGGCCGATGCCGGCCTTATCACGCTCGTGTCCTTTATCTCCCCGTTTCGCTCGGAGCGGGGAATGGCGCGGGATCTGATGCTGCCCGGTGAGTTCATTGAGGTGTATGTCGATGCCCCGCTCGCCGTCGCCGAGGCGCGAGACCCCAAGGGCCTGTACCGCAAGGCGCGACGCGGCGAATTGCAGAATTTCACGGGCATTGATTCACCGTACGAAGCGCCGGAGGCGCCTGACATTTGGATCGACACGACCGCGGTGGACTCCACCACGGCTGCTGAGAATGTCGTGGCCTATCTGGAGCAACGCGGACTACTGCAATCGCCTTGATTCCTAAAAGGAATAATGACAGAGCGAAGACATGCATGAGCGCTATTCATGCATAACTCGCAATAAGGTTCTTTTGTCGGATGCAACGGGGGCGGGTACAGTTTCACCCGTGGACGACGCGCGAGCCGCGCTCCAACAGAACCCCCTCGGGGCGAGCAGGATGCTCGCCCTTTTTTTTTGTTCCAAGCGTCGTGGGTGCACGGGTCAATCGCAGGACAGAAGACGCTTGCCAGCGTCTGTACAACCTTATAAGGTTCTTGTACAGGTTTTGAACGGATGGAAATGAACAATGTCAGCGGTAGAACGGCATGGCATAGAGCCGATCCCTGACAGCGAGCGAACGGCGACCCTGTTCGATTTTTTGCGTATTGCGTGGGGCGGTTCGAACTCCTTGGCCACCGCCGTACTGGGGGCATTCCCCATCATTTTCGGGCTGTCATTTTGGCAAGGAGTGCTCGCCTGCGTCCTTGGCGTCACCATCGGCGCCGCGATACTGGCGCCGATGGCTCTCTTTGGCGCCCTGAACGGCACCAATAACGCCGTGTCCTCCAGTGCTCACTTTGGCGTCGTCGGTCGGATCGTTGGATCCTTCTTGAGTCTCCTCACCGCCGTAGCCTTCTTTTCGATCAGCGTTTGGTCGAGCGGCGACGCTGTGGTCGGCGCGCTCGATTTCGTCGCCGGTATACACCCGAGCGAGTTTCGCTATGGCGCGGCCTACGCGGTCCTCGGCCTAGCGGTACTGGCAGTATCGGTCTACGGATTCCGATTGATGCTCTGGGTCAATAAGGTGGCGGTTCTCGCTGCCACGGCATTGTTTCTGGCCGGATTCGTGGCCTATGGGTCGTTGTTCGACGCGGGTTTTGCGGGCCAGCACCTGACGTGGGGGAGTGCAGCGTTTTGGGCGCCGTTCATTTCCGGTGTGTTGGTGGCCATGGCCAATCCGATCTCGTTCGGCGCTTTTCTGGGCGACTGGACGCGGTATCTGCCGCGGCAGACGGCCCCTAAACGCCTGATGGGCACCGCGTTTCTCTCGCAGATCTTGAGCCTGCCCCCGTTCCTCTTCGGCCTGATGACCGCGACCGTGATCGCCCGTCTCGCGCCTCAGCACCTTGAACAAGTGGATTACACCGGCGGTCTGATTGCCACTGCGCCGCACGGGTTCGCCGTGCCCATGTTGCTCTTGGCGGTCACGAGCGGCATGTCGACAGGCACCACGTCGTTGTATGGCACCGGACTCGATTTCTCCAGCGTTTTTCCACGGCTCAGCCGCGTGAAAGCCACGCTACTCATCGGACTGATCGCGTTTGTACTGATCTTCGTCGGTCGCTTCGCCTTCAATCTCGTCGACGCCATCACGACGTTCGTGTCGCTCATCGTGGTCACGACCGCGCCGTGGATGGTGATCATGATCGAGGGCTATTTTTTCCGCCGCGGCTATTACCTCGCGGATGCCATGCAGGTATTTAACCGCGGCGCCGAAGGCGGAGCCTATTGGTATCGGGGTGGCTGGAACATACCGACCATGCTGGTCTGGCTCGTCTCGTCCGTTTCTGCACTGGCTGCCGTCAATATGCCGGGTCACTACGTCGGTCCAATGGGCGCGCTGCTCGGTGACGTAGACCTCTCCATTGTGTTTGCGATTGCGGTGCCCGCGGTGCTCTACCCGCTGGCGTTGTGGATCGCGCCGGAGCCACGCGCCGTCTACGGGGCGCGCGGGCCCCGATGGGTGCCTACGATTGACGTTCCCATCGCGCCGATCACCACACGTCAGGCACCGCAATGATGGAGTGCGTGCACCATCCTGCCGACTGGTATGAAGTCCGGGCCGTAGGGGAGGGCGTGACCCTGATCCACGAGCCCCACATTTTGCCGTTCTATCGGTGCAATATCTGGTTTGTGCAGGGTCGAGATCGATCGCTGCTGTTTGACTCTGGGCTCGGCGCCCTCAGTCTCTGTGAGCAGGTGCCCTGGCTGCGTCAGCAGCCTTTGATCGCGGTCGCGAGTCACACGCATTTTGACCACATCGGCAGTACCCACGAATTTTCGGAACGGTGGGTGCATCGTGCCGAAGCGTCTATCCTGGCGGATCCGACGCCGGCAGCGACGGTCGCCGATCGCTATGCGACGTTGGAAATGTTTGACCGTTTGCCGCCGGGTGGCTTCGACCCAACCACCTACACGGTCCGGCCAGCTCCGGCGACGCGACTGCTCGAACACGGCGATGTGATTGATCTCGGCGATCGGCACTTCCAAGTTCTGCACACGCCCGGCCATTCCCCAGGCTCTATCGCCCTGTGGGATGCGAAGCGGCACATGCTCCTGTCCGGTGATGCGGTGTACGACGGCCCGCTCATCGATGACGCCTATCATTCCAATACCGATGAATATATCGACACGCTGCATCGGCTCAAGGAACTGCCGGTACGCGTCGTTCACGGGGGCCACTTCCCCAGTTTCGGTGCGAACCGATACCGAGAATTAATCGACGAATATTTGGCCGGCCGCCGGTTACCCGGTTGCCCGGCAGACGCCCGAACAGGCGCCTGAACACGAACGCACTGCTATGGAGTACACGCTTATGAATCCCAATCCCACACCGACACGCCATTCCTCGTTGATTGCAACGGCCATCGCCGTCGTATTAGGTGCGCCGGCCGTATCCATCGCAGCCGCTGGTACCGATTCGGTGGGCGCGCTCGAAGAAATCGTGGTGACGGCCAACCGTCGCGAACAAACGGTACTCGATGTTCCTTACAACATATCGGCCGTGACCGGCGCGTCGTTGCAAAGCGCCGGCGTGACGAACCTGAACGATCTTTCGCGGCTTGTGCCGGGCGTCACCATTCCGGATCTCGGACCGCGCGCCAACAGCAGCAACAGCTTGATCATCATTCGCGGCATGAACGTGAACGACCCGGTCAACTCTGCCTACCTGCCGTGGGGTAGCGTCCCGACCGTGTCTACGTACGTGGACGACGTGCCGCAATTCGTCAATCTTGCGTTGTCGGACGTTGCGCGTATCGAAGTACTGCGCGGACCCCAAGGCACGCTCTACGGCTCCGGCGCTGTGGGCGGTACCGTGAAAATTGTGCATAACGCACCCGATCCGAGCGGATTTGATGCCAACGTTTCGATCGAGGGGTCAAAGACGGAGCATGCCGGTTCGCCGTCATCGAACCTGGAAGCCATGCTGAACATCCCGGTCAGCCCCGATTTTGCTCTGCGATTGTCGGCCGGCTACAACCGGATCGCCGGATTCATTGATGCGAAGAATGCGGTGCGCTTTGATAGCAACATGCAGCCGGTGCTCGCGGATCCGTCCAACCCGCTGACCAGCGGGTTTGTGACCGGCCCTGTCGCCCACGTGGACGACGCTCACGGCTTCCATGCGCGTCTCGCGGCGCGTTGGAAAGCGAACGATTGGCTGACGGTCGACGCCACGTACCACCGTCAGGACGATCATTCGAATGGTTTCTCGCATCAGACCGCCGGTGAAAATTATCAAACCGATATGCTGGTACCGTATGAGCCGGAACACCGCACGGTCGATCTGGAATCGTTGACGCTGACGGCTGATGCGGGTTTTGCGACGGTCACTTCGTCGACATCGTATTCGACCGTCAACGTAGCCAATATCTACGACGAGTCGCAGTTCGTAATCGCATACGACATGATCTCGCCGTTTCTGTACGGCAATTATCCGCGCATTACGTCTCTCTTTTATACGACGTCGAAGGATACGAATTTCACGCAAGAATTCCGGTTGGTGTCGAAGAGCGGTGGCGATTGGGACTACACCGCGGGACTGTTCTTCCAGCATCAAACGCAGAATCTTTTCCAATACGAAACGATTCCCGGCTTCGCTGCATGGTCCGAACTACCCGGATCGGCGGACGCGATCGCGAGCAATCCGAGCTACGCGAACTTTGGCGACTTTGTGCAGTATTACAACGGCGGCACACGGCCGAGTGCGCTGACGCCTCGCGACACGAACTTTACCTATCTGCGTATTTCCGGATTCTTGGACCGTGCCGCCTACGGTGAGTTGACGCGACACATCACTGACAAATGGCAAGTGACCGCGGGTGCCCGTATTTTCGCACAGGATTTTTCGCAAGGACTGGATTCCACCATACCGTTCGGCGGTCCACTCTATTCGACACTTCCGGCTCCAGCCAACGCGACCGACCATTACGGTACGACGCTTGTGCAGCGCCAGCAGTCCTTCCACAACCATATCTTTAAGTTGAACACGAGTTACGCGCTCGATCAGCATTCGCGGATCTACGCCACGTATTCCGAAGGCTTCCGCCACGGCGGCATCAACGCGCTACCGCTCGGTGCCTGCATTTTCTGCGAAAGCCCGAACATCGTGCCGTATCGGCCCGACACGGTCAGAAACTACGAAGTAGGCTACAAGGGCGAAAAAGACGGCTGGTTACGCTACAGCCTCGCGGCATACCGTGTGGATTGGAAGGACGTGCAGATTCAGGTGTTCGGTCAAGCAGGGGACCCGGCCGTCGTTAACGGTCGCGATGCGGTCAGCCAAGGGCTGGAGGCCGAATTGACCGGGCAGTTGTCGGATCACTGGGCGGCAACGGTGGGCTACGGGTATACCGATGCGAAGATTACGCAAGGCTTCACCGTGACCGATCCGGTCAATGGAACCGTCTACACCCTTGTGTCGGCAAATGCGGGCGATCGACTGCCGTATGTGCCCAAGCAAACCCTGACCGGCGACCTCGCCTATTCCACACGCCTGAGCGACCGAAAGGGCTTGGAGGCGCACTTGGATGCGTCCTACCGGAGCGACGTGAGCACGCAATTGAACTCTACGGCCCTCGGATACCAGCATTTAGGCGGATTCACGACGGTGAGCGCCTCCGTCGCGATGACCGTCGGAGAGGCTTGGCAGGTCCGTCTGTTTGGTGAGAACCTCACGAACGTCTTGGGTATTACGTCCGCTGGCTCCTTGCTGCGCATTTACGATGACCCACGGTATCGCATTCAGAACCCGACGCGTCCTCGGACCATCGGCGTGGGGGTGAACTATAAGTTCCGCTGATTCAGGGTCCGATCCTGCGCGCCTCGCCGCAGCCCGTCGGGCCGTGGCGAATGCGTTGGTGTCGGGCGATCCCAGCGTCGATCTGGCCATTCGGACGCTCGATGCGCTGTACCAAGCCAGCGCATCGGCGGACACAGATCGTGCTGCGCGCAGCGCCGAAATCGGCGATCTGTGGTCACGGCTCGAGGCGTTCGCGGAAGCGTATGCGGCCTATGATCGGGCCGTAAGCCTCGCGCCCGAGGTCACGGCCTACCGGTTCAATCGAGCGGCGGTGCGGGCGTTTTTGGGGGATACGAAAGGAGCAGAAGAGGATTACGACCGTGTCCTCGAACAAGCTCCCACGGATAGCCAGGCCTATCTCAACCGATCACAACTGCGCCGGCAGCGGCCAGAACGCAACCATATTGATGCGCTGCGTGGGGCGTTGTCAGTAGCGGCGTCGGACTGGCGACGTGCGGTGCCGTTGCACTACGCGTTGGCTAAGGAGTATGCGGACCTCGGTGAGCACGCTCGTGCAGCCATCGAGTTGGGTCTGGGCGCGCGCCTGCGCCGTGCGCATCTTCAGTACGACGTGCAACGTGATCTCGACACAGTCGATTGGATACGTCAGGCCTATCCGGCCGTTTATCCAAACCCGTCGAGTGGTGAGGCACCGTCTACCGCGGAAGCACGCCCGATTTTCGTGGTCAGCTTGCCGCGCACCGGATCGACGCTGGTCGAACGCATCCTCGGCAGTCATCCCGATGTGCGGAGTACGGGTGAGCGACCCGAATTTGCGACGGCATTAGTGGCGGAGGTGCAGCGGCAGCGCGGGCCCCAGTCCAGCCGGGAAGCATTGGTACGCACGTCGGCACATCTCGACTTCCCCGCCTTGGGCGCCGCGTATCGGCACCGCATGCGCCGCTTTATCGGTGACGCACGGCACTTTACCGACAAGATGCCCCTGAACTATCTGTACTGCGGGCTGATCGCACGCGCATTGCCCGATGCACGCATCGTGCACGTCCAGCGCGGGCCCTTGGCCACGATCTATGCGATACACCGTATGCTGTTCGAGCAGGGCTATCCGTTTGCCTACGATCTCGACGAGTTAGCCGCCTACTACATCGGCTACGAGCGCTTGATGGGGCATTGGCGTCAGGTGCTCCCGGGTCGCCTGGTCGAGGTGTCTTACGAAGCGCTCGTGCAAACCCCAGAATTGCAGGTCCGCGGCTTGTTGGCGAACTTGGACTTGCCTTTCGATGCGGCGTGTCTCGCCTTTGATCGTAACCCTCGACCCACCGCGACCGCGAGCGCCTCGCAGGTTCGCGAGCCGTTGTATACCGATGCGCTGGCCAGCTGGCGACCGTACGCTGCGATGCTCGAGCCCGTGCGGGAGCGCCTGCGGCAAGCGGGTATACCCACCGAAGCCGACTGATAGCGCCCGCTGATCGTGGCACCCGCGCAACACACGGGCCCGACGTGTACCCCCTCAATGGCCTTGCACTCTGGTACTGTCGACTCGCGCGGGCGTGCAAGACGATGAGAACGTCCGAGCGGTAGAAGGGTGCTTGGGGGGGCCTCGCGTGCTCCGGCGTGCTAACGCGCTAGAATGCGGCTCCGGCGTAGCCTCTCTCTGGGGTTGCTTTCGTACAACGCCGACCTGACGACGCTGCGTTAACCGGCGTTCGCAGTAGCGGTGATTAGGGGGGATTCAGTCAATGCGTACCATTATCAAGTTAGTACTGTCGGGTGCGGCTGTCGCGGCGGCGAGTGCGTCCTGGGCGGCAGACACCGCAACCGGCACGGTCGAGGAAGTTGTCGTCACGGCGCAGCGTCGATCCGAGTCGCTGCAAAACGTGCCGCTGTCCATCACGGCGCTGTCCGAAGCCTCGCTGGAGCAGAAGGCGGTAACGACCTTTTTTGACTACGCCGGGCAGGTACCCAACTTGGCCTTCGCCAATACGGGCGACGGCGTCGGTACAGCGCGTACGATTTCCATTCGCGGTATCGCGGGTGATGGCACCACGGGTTTCTACATTGACGAGACGCCGGTCCCGGATTCGATCGACCCGCGCGTATTGGATGTGCAGCGCATTGAAGTCCTCCGCGGCCCGCAAGGTACGTTGTACGGCGCCCGGTCGATGGGTGGCACGGTCCGCCTCATCACCGACCAGCCGGACTTCGGCGGCGTCTCCGGACATGTGCACGTCAATGGGTCGCAGACGTATAACGCGCCGGATCAGAACTACGGCGCGGACGCGGCCGTGAACTTGCCGTTGAATGATCGCGCCGCGTTACGCGTCGTCGGCTTTTTCCAGCACGACGCCGGCTATTTCAAGCGTCGCTTCCTCACGCACAGTACGGATGCGGCGAACGTCTGTGCAACCTGCGATCCGACCCAACTGGGTAATTTGTCGACCACGACAGTCGACAACGTGGGGGCGACGGACAGCAGTGGTGGGTCGGCGACATTGACCTTCAAGGTGAATGATTCGCTCACCGTGCAGCCGCGCATCATGTACCAGCGTTCGGACATGAATGGGCTGCCGTATGCGGATGGCGGTACGTATCCCGTACCGAATCCGGGCGGCCTTGTCCCTGCGAGCATGACCCCGAACGGCTACACGCAGTATCGCTTCTTTGATTTGCCAGAGAACGCGACCGATTACTGGACCTTGGGTTCGGTGCTTGTGAAGTACGAGACGGACGCCGGCACCTACACGTCATCCTCGTCGTACTTTGATCGTACGGTGGATGAGACGGAAGATCAGACCGACTTTCTCTGGCAGAACCTGCTGTCGCCGTTCGATGGCTTGCCGTATACCGGCGACCCCTCGTCGTCGATCTATCACGCACAACCGCTCGCTTCGACGATTCGCGAAATCAAACAGATTCATCGCTTCGTTCAGGAGTTCCGCTTCACCTCGAAGTGGCAGGGCCCCACTCAGTTGGTCGCCGGCGCCTTCTACTCCGACACCCGCGGCCGTATGCCGTACGCCGGCTACTACCCGCCGGCCATCGCGCTCGGCATCAGCAATACCGCGGGCGTGACCCTCATTGGCATCCCGGTCAATCCGAGCAATCCCGATGAAATCTTCGGTCAGGATTACCAGACCGTGCAGCAGGAGCCGGCGGTCTACGGCGAACTTTCCTATGAGCCGACGTCAGCGGTGAAAGCCACGGTCGGTCTGCGTGCGTATCAGGTGAAAACCAGCACCGGTGGCTACCTCGAAGGTATCGCTTTTGGTGGCGCACGGATCACCGATCCGACGCAGTCGAGCACCGAAAACGGTATTAATCCGAAGGTTGCGGTCGACTACCACGTGGACGCGGACCATCTGCTCTACACGCAGGCGGCACGCGGCTTCCGCCCCGGCGGTCTCGTCCCATCCATTCCCGGCAGTGCCACGCAAGATTCGCTGGGTTGCTTTGCCCAGTTAGAAGCGCTCGGATACACCAGCGCGGCGCAGACCAAGAGTTACCAGTCGGATCACCTCTGGAACTTTGAAGTGGGCAGTAAGAACACGTGGTTCGATCATCGCCTGACGATCGACGGCGCCGCGTTCTACGTGAAGTGGGATTCGATTCAGCAGAGCATCAACTTGCCCTGTGGCTTCCAATTCCGTGCCAACTCCGGTGCTGCGACGGTGAAGGGTGCGGAGCTTGAGATGCACGCTCGCGCGACCGACCACCTGGACCTGTCGGCGGGTATCGGATTCCAGCATGCGCGCATTTCTGAAGCGAGCGCGTTGGTACCGCAACTCACGGTCGGATCGCGCGTTTACCAGACGCCGGATCTGACGGCGAACGCCAACGTTTCGTACACCGTGCCGATGGATGCCGATCGTCGCTGGGTGTTTACCGCCGGCTGGATGTACACCGGCGACAGCATCAGTGCCACGGTGGATCCGTTGCACCCGCGTGTCCGCCCCGCGTACGACATTCTCGACGCGCGCGTTGCGTATTCGATGGGCCCGCACGAGTTCGCGCTCGTGGGCAAAAACCTCGGTAACACCGAAGCCAACCTCGGCGACAACCGTTCGTTGGCTGCTGAAACCGCCGGGCGTCCGCGTCTCGTGGTGAACGCGCCGCGCACGGTGGGACTCGAGTACCGCATCAACTTCTGAGCCCAGACTCCCTCGGGCGTGACAACGCCCGGGGGAGTGGATGATGTGACAGCATGCCGACCGATGTACTGTTTCCGACCCGAATCTATCGCGCCAAACTGGCTGACCGGGGTCTGGCGGCGCTCAATGCCCAAATACTGCGCGAGGCGCATGTCCTGCGCGAGGACGATGGCGGTGGGCGGGTTTGGTCGAAGACCAACTATCCCGGCGGCTACACGTCCTACGGGTCGGTGTGTCGCTTGCAGACCGTTTCGCCGACCTTTGCGCGCTTGGAACAGCTACTGAACCGGCACGTCAGCGCATTTGCGCGCAGTCTGGAATTCGACCTCGCGGGCAAGCAATTGGAAATGACCGATTGTTGGATCAACATCATGCCGAAAGGGGTGATGCACGGACTGCACCTCCACCCGACGTCGACCATCAGCGGTACGTACTACGTGCAGGTCCCAAAAGGCGCGCCCGGCTTGAAATTTGAAGATCCACGTCTCGATCGGATGATGGCCGCTCCGGCGCGGCGGGCGTCGGCGCGACCGGCGAACCAACCATGGGTCGTGGTGCCGGCGGTGGTTGGCTGGGTCAGCTTGTTCGAAAGTTGGCTACGCCACGAAGTGCCCGCCAATCCGGTCGATGCCGAACGCATCAGCGTGAGCTTCAACTACTCCTGGTTCTGATACCGATCAACCCGGTCCGGATTGGGCCCGAGGGCCATCGCATCACGGGCAGCGG
>DAINQU010000032.1:0-5579 GCA_036742455.1 Steroidobacteraceae bacterium
TGCCGGTCCTCACCACCAACTGCTCGAACAACTACGGGCCGTATCATTTTCCCGAAAAGCTCATTCCGCTCATGATCGTCAACGCCCTCGCCGGTAAGCCCTTGCCGGTGTACGGCGACGGACTGCAGGTGCGCGACTGGCTGTACGTGCGCGATCACGCCAGTGCGATCCGTCGCGTGCTCGCGGGCGGTCGCCCCGGCGAGGTCTACAACGTCGGCGGGCGCTCGGAGCGCACCAACCTCGACATCGTCCACACGGTCTGTCGCCTGCTCGATGCCGCGCGCCCGCGCGCCGATGGGCTGAGTTACAGCGCTCAGATCACGCACGTGACCGACCGACCCGGGCACGACCGGCGCTACGCCATCGACAGCCGCAAGCTTGAGGAGGAGCTCGGTTGGACGCCCGCGGAAACCTTCGAGTCGGGCATCGCCAAGACCGTCGCGTGGTATCTCGCGCACCCCGAGTGGGTGGCCCGCGTGCAAAGCGGCGCGTACCGCGACTGGATCGCGCAGCAGTACGGGGCGGCCTGATGCGCCTCGTGTTGCTGGGCCCGACAGGGCAGGTGGGCTGGGAGTGTCAGCGGGCCTTGCAGCCGCTCGGCGAACTCATCGTCCTCGGTCGCCACGCGACGGAAGGTCACTGCGGCGATCTCACCCAACCCGAGGCACTCACGCGCACGCTGGCGGCGCTGCAGCCGGATTGGGTGGTCAATGCGGCCGCCTACACGGCCGTCGACAAAGCCGAGTCGGAGCCGGAGACCGCCGCGCTCGTCAACACGACCGCGGTGGCCCGCGTGGCCGAGACCTGCGCGGCGTTGGGGGCGGGGCTGCTGCATTACAGCACCGATTACGTGTTCGACGGCGCCGGGGAGACGCCTTGGCGCGAGACCGATCCGGTCGCGCCGCTGTCCGTCTACGGCGCCACCAAGGCCGCCGGTGAGGCGGCGATCCGCGCGAGCGGTTGCCGCCACCTGATCCTGCGCACCAGCTGGGTGTACGGTGCGCGCGGCGCGAACTTCGCGCGCACGATGTTGCGGCTCGCGCGCGAGCGCGAGGCGCTCTCGGTCGTGGCCGATCAGTGGGGCGCGCCGACCGGCGCGGAGTGTTTGGCGGACTGTGCCGCCCACGCCATCCGCACGCTGCACCGGTCGACGACCGATCTCAGTGGCACCTATCACGTGGCCGCGCGGGGAACGACGACCTGGCACGCCTACGCCGAGTACGTGATCGAGCGTGCGCGCGCGTGGGGCGAGACCCTGCGGCTGCCAACGGGGGCGATCGCGCCGATCGCGACAGCCCAGTATCCGACGCCCGCGCGTCGGCCCCTGAACTCGCGCCTCGACGTGCGGCGCTTCGAATCGACGTTCGATCTCACCTTGCCGGCGTGGCAGCGGGGCGTGGATCGGGTGTTGGCCGAGTGGCTTGGGCGATGACACGGTCATCGCCGACGGCGCTCCCATCATAGGGACAGGATTACCCATGCAGGCATCCCACAGCACGCCCCGTCGGGGCATCATCTTGGCCGGCGGCTCCGGCACGCGGCTGTATCCGGTGACCCACGCGGTCTCCAAGCAGCTCATGCCGGTGTACGACAAGCCGATGATCTATTACCCGCTCTCGACGCTCATGCTGGCGGGGATCCGCGAGGTGCTGATCATCAGCACGCCGCACGACACGCCGCGCTTTGCCGAGCTGTTAGGCGACGGCTCGGCCTTTGGTATGTCGCTGCAGTACGCCGTGCAGCCGTCGCCGGACGGCTTGGCGCAGGCGTTCTTGATCGGCCGCGACTTTATCGGCGATGCGCCGTCGGCGCTCGTGCTCGGCGACAACATTTTCTACGGCCACGACTTCGTCGAGCTGCTGCAGCGCGCGACCGCGCGCACGCACGGCGCGAGCGTGTTCGCGTACCGCGTGTCCGATCCTGAGCGCTACGGCGTCGTCGAGTTCGACGGCGCGTACCGCGCGCTCTCGATCGAGGAAAAACCAGAGCATCCGAAGAGCCATTTCGCGGTTACGGGACTGTATTTTTACGACGAGACGGTCTGCGATGTCGCCCGTACCATCCGCCCGTCGGCGCGCGGTGAACTCGAGATCACGGACCTCAATCGCCGTTACCTCGAAGCCGGGACGCTGTCGGTGGAGGTGATGGGGCGCGGCTACGCGTGGCTCGACACCGGCACCCATGACAGCTTGCACGAAGCCGCGGGCTTCATCGCCACCCTGCAAAAGCGCCAAGGCCTCATGGTGGCCTGCCCGGAAGAGATCGCCTATCGGCAGGGGTGGATCGACGCGGAGCAACTCGCACGCACCGCCTCGCAGTATCGGAAGAGCCATTACGGGCAGTACCTCCTCGGACTGCTGCCCGGCCGGAGTTGAGAGATGCCCTACACCGTCACCGCAACCGCCATCCCCGACGTGTTGATCCTGGAGCCCAAGGTCTTTGGCGATGCGCGCGGGTTTTTCTACGAGAGCTTTAACGCGCGCGACTTTGCCGCCGCGGTCGGCCAGGACATCGCCTTCGTGCAGGACAACCACTCGCGCTCGGCGCGCGGGGTGTTGCGCGGGCTGCACTATCAGATCGAACACGCGCAAGGAAAACTGGTGCGCGTCATCGACGGCGAGGTCTACGACGTCGCCGTCGATCTGCGTCGCTCCTCGCCGACCTTCGGGCAGTGGGTCGGTGTGACCCTGTCCGCCGAGAACCATCGACAGCTGTGGGTGCCGCCGGGCTTTGGCCACGGCTTCGTGGTCACCTCGGCGTCGGCCGATTTTCTCTACAAGACCACCGATTACTGGTACCCCGAGCACGAGCGCTCGGTGCTCTGGTCGGACCCGACCTTAGGCATCCCGTGGCCGCTGGAGGGCGCGCCGCTGCTCGCCGCCAAGGACCGCGACGGGAAACTGCTCGCCGAGGCGACGCTCTACCCGTAAGCCACCGGCATGCTCCCGCCGGGCGGTGCGCCGCGGTAGAATCCTGCGCTCACCACCGGCAGGGATCGCATGCGCCAGATCATCTTCGACACCGAGACCACGGGTCTTGAGCCCGCCCAAGGGCACCGCGTCATCGAGATCGGCCTCGTCGAGTTGGTCAACCGCCGCCCCACCGGGCGTACCTTCCACCGCTACCTCAACCCCGAGCGGCCGGTGGACGAGGGCGCGAAGGCCGTGCACGGCTTGAGCGATGAGTTTTTGGCCGAACAGCCGAAGTTCGCCGACATCGCCGCCGACTTCATCGCCTTTATCCGCGGCGCCGAGCTCATCGCCCACAACGCCAGCTTTGACGTCGGCTTTTTGGACCACGAGCTCGGCCGTTTGCCCGAGAAGTACCTGATCGCGGATCTGGCGACCGTCACCGACACGCTGGAGCTCGCCCGCAAGCTGCACCCGGGGCAGCGCAACAGCTTGGACGCGCTGTGTAAGCGCTACGCCGTCGATAACTCCAACCGCGAGTACCACGGCGCGCTGCTCGACGCGCGGCTACTGGCGGACGTGTATCTGGCAATGACCGGCGGGCAGAGCTCGCTCATCTTGCGCGCCGACAGCGAGCGCTCGAGCATCGGCTCCGACCGACCGCGCCGGCACCGCCCGGCGGTCACCGTCCCCATCGTCCGGCCGAGCGAGGCGGAGCTGGCCTTGCACGAGGCCATGCTCGATCGCATCCACAAGGCCTCGAAAGGCCAGTGCGTCTTCCGCACGCAGGCCCCGCCAGCCCTGAACTCCTAACGTTTTATTCAAGGTCCCTCATGCCCACCTTGCTTCCGGTCGGCTCTGCCGCCCTTCAGGCTCGTCTCTCCGCCCACGCTGCGCGTCTGACCGCGCTGGCGCCTGCCACCCTCTACGGCCCGGGTCGCCAGCACCTGCGCGCCGAGGTGGACGGGCTCATCCTCGATCACTCCCGGCAACTCGTCGACGATGCGGCCTTCGCCGATCTGCTCGCGTGGGCGGCCGAGGCGGACTTGCCGGCGGCGCTCGTCGCGCAGGCCACGGGCGCGATTGTTAACCCCACGGAAGGGCGGGCGGCGCTGCACACCGCGCTGCGCGACCCGTCGCGCGAGCCGCTGCTCGTCGCCGGGGTGGACGTTCGCGAGGCAATCGCGCGCACGCGCGCGCAAGCGCGCGCCTTCGTCGCCGACGTGCACAGCGGGCGGCGCGTGGGTGCGACCGGTCAGCGCTTCACGGACGTGATCAACATCGGCATCGGCGGCTCGGACCTCGGACCCGTCATGGCCACCGAAGCGCTCGCGCCCTACGCGGTGCCCGGGCTCGCCGTGCACTTCGCCTCGAACATCGACGGCGCGTCGCTTTTCGATCTCACGGCGCGCCTGAACCCCGAGACCACGCTCGTCGTCGTCTGTTCGAAGACGTTCACGACGATCGAAACCACAACCAACGCCCATCGCGCGCGTGCGTGGCTTGTGTCGGCGTTGGGCGAGGGGCGCACGACGCCGCACTTTGCGGCGGTCTCGACCAATGCGGCGGCCATGGACGCCTTTGGTGTGCCGAGCGACGCGCGCTTTGACATGTGGGACTGGGTCGGTGGCCGCTACTCGATGTGGTCGGCCGTGGGACTCGCGATTGAACTGGCGATTGGCAGCACGGCGTTCGAGGCGATGCTGGACGGGGCGCACGCGATCGATCGGCACGCCCTTGAGGCGTCGCTCGGTGCGAACCTGCCCGTGCTCATGGCCCTGTACTCGGTCTGGAACGGCCATTTTGTGGGTTGTCACTCGCACGCGATCCTGCCGTACGCGGAGCGTCTGCACCGCTTGCCGGCCTACCTGCAGCAGCTGACCATGGAGTCGAACGGCAAGCACGTCCGCCTCGACGGCAGCGCGGTGGACTATCCGACCGGCGCCGTGCTCTGGGGTGAGGCCGGCAACAACGGTCAGCACTCGTTCTTCCAATTGCTGCACCAGGGCACGCACCGCGTCTCGGCGGACTTCGTCGTGCCCTACGAAAGCCCCTCGGGCCGGGTCGAGGACTCGGTCCTCACGCTCTCGAACGCGTTTGCGCAGGCCAACGTGCTCGCGCGCGGCCGCTCGCTGCAAGACGTCCTCGCCGACCCGAAGGTTCAGGCGGGTGGTGCGGCCGCGGCGGCGCTCGCGCCGCACCGCGTTCACGCCGGTGGCCGGCCGTCCTCGATCCTCGCGTTTGCGCGGCTCGATCCACGCACCTTGGGTCAATTGATCGCCCTCTACGAGCACCGCACGTTCCTCGAGAGCCGGTTCTTTGGCATCAACCCCTTCGATCAGTGGGGGGTGGAACTCGGCAAAGTGCAGGCGGTGGGGCTCGTGCCCGCGCTCGAGGCAGCGGCCGCGGCGGCCCCGGACGCGCTCGGCCGGCTCAAAGCGAGCCTCGATCGCGCGGGCTTAGGCTAAGCCGACGCGCGCTGGGACGGGGGGTGGGAGGGCGCCGTCGGTGAGATCCGGACGGCCCCGCGAACCCGCCAACGAACCCGCCAACGATCCCGCCAAATAACCCGCCAAAATACCCGCCAATCCATGGGGATGAAATTTTATAACTGATTGATGTATATTGGGCTATGGCTCGAAAAACACACGCCAATGAACCCGCCAAACA
>DAINQU010000032.1:5679-20016 GCA_036742455.1 Steroidobacteraceae bacterium
TTGATGTATATTGGGCTATGGCTCGAAAAACACACGCCAATGAACCCGCCAAACATCCCGCCAAAAATCCCGCCAAAGATCGGGGTGAAACGCTGGATTTGATGGAGCCCCTGACGATTCGGGAAGGGTCGAGTCAGCGGGGCGCGCTGCTGGATCTAGCGCTTGAGTTAGGGCAGAAAAGCGCGGGCTTCCGCCGATCATTGCCGGAGAGCCTGTTGTCCTCTTTGGCCGATCTCGTGCGATCGATGAACTGCTACTACAGCAATCTGATCGAAGGACACGACACGCACCCGATCGATATCGAGCGCGCCCTCAAGGGCGACTACAGCGCCGACACCCGGAAGCGGGATTTGCAGTTAGAAGCCAAAGCCCACATCACGGTCCAACAGTGGATCGACGGCGGCGGTCTGCGGGGGCGGGCGGCGACCGTCGACGGCATCTGCGAAATCCACCGACGTTTTTGCGAGGCTTTGCCCGACGATCTGCTCTCGGTGGAGGACCCGGCTATGCACGCCCGAATCCGTGTCGTCCCCGGTGAGTGCCGGGACCGCGACGTGAAGGTCGGGAATCATATCGCCGTCAGCGGGCCTGCGGTCCCGCGCTTCATGACGCGATTTGAGGCGGTCTACGGCGCGCTCGGCAAAACGGAATCGATTATCGCCGCGGCAGCGGCACACCACCGTCTGGTCTGGATCCATCCGTTTCTCGATGGGAACGGCCGTGTTGCTCGGCTCATGTCGCACGCAACGTTGCTGGACGCTGTGGAAACCGGCGGCCTTTGGTCGATTGCCCGCGGGCTCGCCCGTCGTGTCGATGCGTACAAAGGCCACCTCGCCGCGTGCGACCTGCCCCGTCGCAACGATCTGGATGGTCGCGGGTCGTTGAGCGAGGAAGCGCTGACGGAATTCACCCGATTCTTTCTCCTAAGCTGTATTGATCAGGTGTCGTTCATGGAAAGCCTGATGCAGCCGGATCAGTTGCGCACACGCATCCGGCTGTGGGTGGAGGAGGAAATCCGGTTGGGTAAGCTACCGCCGAAATCCGGGACCCTTCTCGAGGTGTTGCTGTATCGCGGTGAAATCCCGCGAGGGGACGCACCCGAGATTTTCGATGCCAGTGAGCGCAGCAGCAGTCGGTTCATTTCGGCCTTGATGGATCGCGGGGTGCTCACCTCGTCGAGCGCTCGTGCGCCCTTGCGCTTGGCCTTTCCCCCGGCGTTGGCCTCCCGCTGGTTGCCGGGATTGTTTCCCGAGTCGCTCGGCTGAGACGACACCCGCTGGCTGATGTTTACCCGTGGGCACAACGGTCGGCACCGTTCGTCGCCCACGCGATCACGTGCGTCCACCGCAGACGCCCGATATAGGTCGATCGCGGCGCATCGATGACAGCGCGATCCCGGATCAACGCAACTGCACGCGCACGGCACTTAGGCTTATCCATGGCAACGTTGATTTATAACCACATGAAAAATAAGCAAATAGTTTTTATAGTGGATATATGCGTGGAGTTCGAAAATTAATCCTAGTCGGTGGTTATTGGCGTTTTGAGTTAGGTCTCGACGGCGGATTTTAGGCGTGGGTGACTGGCATTCATCCAGCGGTATGGTCCGATCGAGGCGCGGGCTTAAAATACGATAAACTTATATTAAACAACAAGTTGTGGTTTTTGGTCTTCCGCCGTTCGCTCGATGCATGTGTTCGCGGTTTGCGCGATGAATGGTGTCGACTGCGTCATTAATTACAAAAGATTAATAGTGTTACAGTTTAAGAATAATAGTATCTTCGCTTGAAAAAGGTTTTCCCAAAAACCAATTATTATTTGAAGGTCAATAAGTCCATGAAATCACTCGTTGAATTGCAGAGCGAAATTGAATCGCTGACGGCTCAGGCGCAGGAACTGCGTGCCAAGGAATTCGATAACACGCTCGCGAGCATCGTCGCCTCGATGCGCGCCTTCGGCATTACCGTCGCCCAAGTGCGCGATGCGGTGGCCGCGGCCGCAAAATCGAAGGGCAAGGCGAAAGCGAAGGGTAAGCGTGGTCGCAAGGCGATGGCGGTGAAGGCGCCGAAGTCGCCCAAGACGGCGAAGGCGAAGGCCGGCGCCGGCGGCGCTCGTAAGGCTGCCCCGATCAAGTTCCGCGGCCCGAACGGGGAAGCGTGGAGCGGTCGCGGCAAGCTGCCGAAGTGGCTGAAGGCCGCCACGGCCAACGGTCAGTCCGTGGATGCCTTCCGCGTCTAAACGCGCGGGTTGTCCTAGACACCGAAGGGCCGGGGTCGTCAGACCCCGGCCCTTCGTCTTTATTGGGGTCTTAAGTCTTGTACGACGGCCGCACCGTCCCCACTAGGGGTATCCTGACGTCATCGAATCGTCATCTGGCACGGCGGTTCGAGGCGACCCTCTGATTAGTAAAGGAATCGACGTGACTGACACCCCCGAGCACGCTGAAGTCGTCGTGGACTCGAATCCGGCCCCGGTGCCGGTGTTGCCCCTGCGCGACGTGGTGGTCTACCCGCACATGGTCATTCCGCTCTTCGTCGGGCGGGAGAAGTCGATTATGGCGCTCGATCAGGCCATGCGCGGCGACAAGCAGATCCTGCTGCTGGCGCAAAAGGCAGCCGACGTCGATGAGCCTAAAGCCGACGACTTGTACCGCATCGGTACCCTGGCGACGATCCTGCAGCTGGTGAAGCTCCCCGACGGCACCGTCAAAGTGCTGGTCGAGGGCGTTGCCCGCGCGCGCATCGACCGGCTCGTCACCGCCGATTTCTTCGCCGCCTTCGTCGAGACCGTCGCTGACGAAGACGACGTTGGCGAGCGCGAGACCGACGTCTTGACCCGTTCGGTGCTGTCGCAGTTCGAGCAGTACGTGAAGTTGAACAAGAAGGTGCCGCCGGAGGTCTTGACCTCGCTCGCCGGCATCGACCAGCCCGGCCGTCTCGCCGATACGGTCTCGGCGCACATGTCGCTGAAACTCGTCGAGAAGCAGAAGGTGCTGGAGATCCTTGACGTCCGCCAGCGTCTCGAGCACGTGCTCGCCCAGATCGAGGGCGAGATGGAAGTGCTGCAGATCGAGAAGCGCATCCGTGGCCGCGTGAAGCAGCAGATGGAGAAGAGCCAGCGCGAGTACTACCTCAACGAGCAGATGAAGGCGATCCAGAAAGAGCTCGGGGAGCTCGAGGACGCGCCCAACGAGCACGCGGAGATCGAAAAGCGCATCAAAGACGCCGGCATGCCGAAGGACGTCCGCGAGAAGGCGACCGCCGAGCTCAATAAGCTCAAGATGATGAGCCCGATGAGCGCCGAGGCGACCGTCGTGCGCAACTACATCGACTGGCTCGTCAAAGCCCCGTGGAAGAAGCGCTCGAAGATCCGCGCCGACATCGCCCACGCCCAGTCCGTGCTCGATGCCGATCACTACGGCCTCGACAAGGTCAAAGAGCGCATCGTTGAGTACCTCGCCGTGCAGCAGCGCGTGAAGGCCCTCAAAGGTCCGATCCTGTGTCTCGTCGGCCCCCCGGGCGTCGGCAAGACCTCGCTCGGCCAGTCGATCGCTAAAGCCACGAACCGCGAGTTCATCCGCATGAGCTTGGGCGGCGTGCGCGACGAGGCCGAGATCCGCGGTCACCGACGCACCTACATCGGCTCGATGCCGGGCAAGATCATCCAGAGCATGGCGCGCACCGGGGTCCGCAACCCGCTGTTCCTGCTCGATGAGATCGACAAGATGTCGATGGACTTCCGCGGCGATCCGTCCTCGGCGCTCTTGGAGGTGTTGGACCCGGAGCAGAACGCGACCTTCGCCGACCACTACCTTGAGGTCGACTTTGATCTGTCCGAGGTGATGTTCGTCTGCACGGCGAACACGTTGAACATTCCGGCGGCCTTGCTCGATCGCATGGAAGTCATTCGGTTGGCCGGCTACACCGAGGACGAGAAGATCAACATCGCCCGGCGCTACCTCGTGCCGAAGCAGGCGAAAGCGAACGGGCTCGCCGAGTCCGAACTCACCATCGCCGACGATGCCCTCACCGGCATGGTGCGCCACTACACCCGCGAGGCCGGTGTGCGCAGCCTCGAGCGCGAGGTATCGAAGATCTGCCGCAAGGCGGTCAAGCACCTGTTGCTGACGCCTGCCGACAAGACGGTGACGGTAAACGCCGAGAACCTCGACGATTACCTCGGCGTGGAGCGCTTCCGCTACGGCCAGGCCGACGAGTCGAACCGCATCGGGCAGGTGACGGGGCTCGCGTGGACCGAGGTCGGCGGCGACCTGTTGACCATCGAGTCGGCGGCAGTGCCGGGCAAGGGCAAGCTGCAGTACACCGGTCAGCTCGGCGAGGTGATGCAGGAGTCGATCCAGGCCGCGATGACCGTGGTGCGCAGTCGCGCCGCGTTGTTCGGGCTCGATCCGGACTTCCACCAGAAGAGCGACGTGCACGTGCACGTGCCGGAAGGGGCGACCCCGAAGGACGGTCCGTCGGCCGGTATCGGCATGGCGACCGCCTTGGTGTCGACCTTCACCAAGATCCCGGTCCGGGCGGATGTCGCCATGACCGGCGAGATCACGCTGCGCGGCGAAGTGCTGCCGATCGGCGGCTTGAAGGAAAAGCTCCTTGCGGCGCATCGCGGCGGCATCACGACGGTGCTGATCCCGGCCGACAACGAGAAGGACCTCGCGGACATCCCGGCGAACATCAAGGACAAGCTGAAGATTTGTCCGGTGAAGTGGTTCGACGAGGTGCTGGAGGTCGCGCTCGAGCGCTCGCCGCTCGTGGTCTTGCCGCGCGACGCGGACGGTGCGCCGGCCACGACCGAAGTGTCGACCCGCCACGAAGTGCGCCCCGCGCACTGATCGCCTGGCAGCCCCGGGCGCCGTTCGGCGCCCGGGGTCTTCGTCACCCCGCGGCGGCGAAATTCTCAAAGATCAATCGGTGAGCCCAGTCGCACGGTGACTGCGACAAGCGACGCTTCGCGTGCTGCATTGCGGCGTGTGAGCGCGCTACACTCAACTGTCAGCGGATCGTCATGGTGCGGTCGCTCGCCATCAGACATAATCTGGTGGCCATCGACGCTTTCGGTCGGCACGGAGGGTCTGGATGACCCGACCGGTTCGATCGGTACGGCGACGCAAGGAAGGTTTTATGCCGCAAGTGATTTGGCTCACAGGGTTGTTGGCAGCGTCCGTGACGGCGTTGGCCGTGTTCGCGTTGCGACCGCAGGCCGGTCGTTTAGGGCTCCTGGACGTGGCCGGTGGCCACAAGATGCACCAAGGGGCCGTCCCGGTCATCGGTGGCATCGCGATGTTCTTGGGTCTCCTCGCCGCGGTCTGCGTGGTGCCCGGTGCCTTTGGTTCCGTCCCTGCGTTCATGACCGGCTGTGTCATCCTCGTCTCCATGGGTGCTTACGACGACGCGCACGGGCTCTCGCCGAAGGCGCGCTTGCTTGGCCACGTGGTCGTCGCGACTTTGGTGTTTTATTTCTCGCCGCACGGCGTGCGGCTCGAGACCTTGGGAAATTTCCTCGGCATCGGCCCCGTGAACCTCGGCCCGCTCGCGCTGCCGGTGACGGTGTTCGTGATGGTGGCCGCCATCAATGCCTTTAACATGATGGACGGACTCGACGGTCTCGCCGGCGGCATCGCGCTTGCGACCGGGGTGGTGTTGCTGGTGGCGGCCGGCACGCACGTGCGGCCGGGCTTGCTGCCGGTGCTCGCGAGCCTCATCGGCGGTACCGCGGCGTTCCTCTGCTTTAACGCGCCGACTATGCTCAATCGCCCAGTGCGCACCTTCATGGGCGATGCCGGCTCCACGCTGATTGGTTTTACGCTCGCGACCGTCCTCGTGTCGGCCGGCCAGGGCGATCAGGCCGCGTTCGCGCCGATCAACAGCGTCTGGTTCTTGTTCTTGCCGGCCACCGAAGTGATTCAGAGCACCTTCCGTCGCGTGCTCTCGGGCCGCTCGCCGTTCGCGCCCGATCGCGGCCATCTGCACCATCAGTTGCGAGCGGCCGGTTGGTCGGTGCGCGGCATTTTCATCTTTTTCGTCGCGACGACGATCATCGCCGATTGCGTCGGCTTGCAGTTGCAGCGCGCCGGGGCACCGGAGGCGTTGTCGTTTGTGTTGTTGTTGGCGACGAGCGGGGCACTCATGGCGGCCATCCGCGCGATGGTCAAACGCGCCCGCGCGGTGTTGATCCGCGAAGAAAAGCACTCGGTGCTCGCCGACGGTATCGGCGATGTGCCGCACGTGAACGACGTCGAAGGCTTTGACCGACGCCATTACGTGCGCGGTCGCAGCGTGTTCACGACGATCGAAAACCCGAACGAGCCGGTCCGCCCACGCTTTGTGACGCCGCAGTTCGGGCCGCCGGACGTGGAAGCGCAGTCGGATATCGACGTCGCGTAAAAAAATGTTGCAGAGAGGTTGCTCCTTCGCGCAAGGGCCGCTATCATTTTGGGCTCTCGGGGCGCCTAGTGACGCAGGGCAAACGGTTCGAGAGCCGAGTAGGGTGCTTAGCTCAGTTGGTAGAGCGTCGCCTTTACACGGCGAGGGTCGGGGGTTCGAACCCCTCAGCACCCACCAACCTTAGGTGTACTGAACGCACCGGGCTGGTTCAAGTGGAGTGGTAGTTCAGCTGGTTAGAATATCGGCCTGTCACGCCGAGGGTCGCGGGTTCGAGTCCCGTCCACTCCGCCATTCATCGCACGAAGCGATTCCCCCGTCGGGGCCACGTTTTCGCCTATTTCCGCAAAAACCGACCGCGCGTTGCGTAGAGCAACGGTCCGTCGCTGCGCGTATGCTTTCACCGTGCGACTGTCGTTCTGCGGCCGCGGCGTGACCCGCGGCAGCCGTTCTTCGCCGGTCGCGTCGAGCGCGCTCATCCGAACCTTCGGGACCCGAGAACCCCTGATGACCATTAACGTATTGATCCTCTGCACTCACAACTCAGCCCGAAGCGTGTTGTCCGAGGGCATGCTGAACCACCTTGCGCAGAAGTTGGGAAAGGACGTCCGGGCGTTTAGCGCAGGCAGTGCCCCGAGCGGAAGGCTCAACCCGTTTGCACTCGACGCACTACACCGCGCGGGAGTCGACACGCGTGGGTACCGCAGCAAAAGCTGGGATGAGTTCACCACGCCCGAGGCGCCGCCGCTGTCCATCGTCATCACGGTTTGCGACAGTGCGGCGGCAGAGTCCTGCCCCGTGTTCTTCGCAGGCCATGGGCAGCCGGTCAAAGTGCACTGGGGTTATCCCGATCCCTCGAATGCGGAGGGTGGCGAGGAGGGTAGGCGGCGAGCGTTTGAGTTGACGCGTCAGGCCATCGCCTACCGGCTGCTGCAGCTGTTGCAATTGCCCTTGGACACCCTGAGCAAAACGGAACTGCACGCAGCCTTGACGCAAATCGCGCAGAGCTGACGCACCGTGTCCCTGAATCGTCGGCTGTGGGCTGAACTCCTGGGAACCGCGCTGCTGTTGGCCGTGGTGATTGGTTCGGGAATCATGGCCGAACGCTTGGCGGGGGGTAATGTCGCCGTCGCCTTGCTGGCGAACACGGCGGCCACGGTGGGTGGGCTCTACGTCTTAATCGAGGTATTCGGTCCCGTCAGCGGGGCACACTTCAACCCAGCCGTCAGTGCCGTGATGGCCGCCAGAGGAAAACTCCCGGCGGCCGAGCTGGTGGCGTACGTCGTTGCTCAGCTGATCGGGGCGGTGCTCGGGGCATGGCTCGCCCATGCGATGTTCGACATGAGCATCCTCCAATTTTCAACCAAATTACGGGCCGGCGCGGGCCAGTGGCTGGCTGAGATCGTCGCCACCGCAGGCCTGCTCCTTGTCATTCTTCGGGCACCGGCCGGCCGGGCATCGTCCTGGGTGGCGGCCTACATCGGCGCCGCGTACTGGTTCACCGCGTCGACGTCCTTTGCCAACCCCGCCGCTGCCGTTGGCCGTATGTTCAGCGACACCTTTGCCGGCATTGCACCCGAGTGCGTGCCTGCGTTCGTGCTCGCTCAATTCACCGGGGCGGCTCTGGCGATGCTGCTGGACCGGTTGCTAGGCAAAACCGCCGACACGGCATGCGGTGCTGACTAGCGGTCGGGTCTTCGCGATGATGGGCCCACGCGGTGGGAGTGCCGGCGCAGCATGGCACGGCGGTGGAGGGCGGTCACGCGGAGCGGTACCCCGGTGACCTGGCGGTCGATCCTTTCCAGTCCAGTTCGTTTCTGTAGGGTGCACCCAAGCGGGTCGTTTTTAGGGTACGAGAATCATCCCTGACCAGCGCCGCGTCACCGCAACCACCGTCTTTTTGGCGGGCCAGATTTGACTGTTCCTCTGACAGGGAATGCGCCCTGATAATGCATAAGCGGCGATCTCCGTTATCTCAGCATTCGCTCCGGCGCTCGCACGGGTTGCACTGATGGCATCCGCAGGCCAGTCAATCTCGTCAATCACAAGGATTTACTCATCGGCGGGTACTCGACACCCATGAACATCGCGGGCAGCGGATTCTTCCCCACGCGAGAGTGAGAACAACTGACAAATATTCGCTGCCACGTCATGGGTATCGCCGATCGTTGCAATTGACGGTTCAGCCCAGCACCGATAATCGAATGCAAGCACGCTGAACGCCGGACTATCGCGTTCGCATCACTGCTGTGACTAACCAAAATCTCGGTGAGAGGCGATTGGTGATACGCATTGCGTTAGTGCGTGGGCTGCGAGTGAGCGCATTGCCTCCGAAAAATTCGCGGTCCATTCGACCGTTTTGCGCTGGTTTGCATCACCGTTTCTGCTGCCGCGATTTTGGCGCCTCAGGCGCGGCGCGAGCGCGCGCGGATGCGCGGCGGCCAGTCTGGCGGCGTCTTGAAATAATTACGCAACAGTGTCGCCAAGCATTGAGGAGCAGTCGTGGTTTCGCCGCTCGATCGGGCGGTGAACGGGTCATTCGTTCGGCTTATTAACTGGCTGAATAATCAATCGATTAAAGCGTATTGCGGAGCGGTTAGTTGCGATGTTGTTGTCGCGATTTTCTGAGTGGCTGGTCGGGGCAATTTTTAGGACAGAGAATTGCGTTATGTAAAATTGCAATATGTAAAATACTTAAAATCAAGCGATTACGTGCACTATGTAAAAAGAAATGCTAAATATGTAAAAAGATATTAAGTCGAATCTGTTGATTTCGATAACAAAGCACGCCCTCACACGGAACACGGAGGGCGACAAGGGGAAACGGAGATGCCCATGAATAGTCGTCGTTTGGCGGTTGCGATTGCGTCTGTGCTTGCCGGTCAGGCGCCGTACGCGGCAGCAGGCACTACCAGCACGCCCAGCATTACCTCCGTGTTGGTCAACACCAACGCCTCCGGTACGCCGACGTCGATTGCGGTTAACGGATCGTCCCTGTGTGTGGTGAGTTCGGGAACCACGTGTTCGACAACACCGACGTTAACGTTGGGTGGCACGACGCTGACGGTGAGCGGCGCGACGTCGAGCGCGGTGACCGCCAACGTCGGCGTGCTCTCTAACGGCACCTACACGTTGGTACTCACGGCGGGTACCGCCACCGCCACCGCGAATGTCGCGATCGATACCGTCAGCGTCGCCGGTGCCACCGGGCCAACGGGTGCGACGGGTGCTGCCGGTGCCGCGGGTGCGGCAGGCGCGAAAGGCGCCACCGGCGCGACGGGCGCCACCGGATCCGGATCGACCGGAGCGACGGGTGCAACCGGTGCTGCAGGTGCAGCCGGTGCCGCTGGTGCTAAAGGTTCGACCGGCGCCACGGGCGCGACGGGTGCGGGTGCGACGGGTGCAACCGGTGCTGCGGGCGCTGCCGGTGCCGCGGGCGCCAAAGGTTCGACCGGCGCCACGGGCGCGACGGGTGCGGGAGCGACGGGTGCGACGGGCGTGACCGGCCCGACGGGTACCGCCGGCGCCACCGGTGCGACCGGTCCCACCGGAGCGGGTTCGACAGGCGCTACCGGTGTGGCCGGCCCAACGGGCGCGGTCGGCGCGACGGGTGCCACGGGTCCTGCCGGTGCGGTGGGCGCCACCGGTGCGGCTGGTGCCGCGGGTACGGTGGGTGCGACGGGCGCGGCCGGCGCGAAAGGCGCGACTGGCGCCACGGGCGCCACGGGCGCGACCGGTGCAGGTGCGACCGGCGCCACTGGCGCTACAGGCGCCACCGGAACGACGGGTGCGACCGGTTCAAACGGTGCGACCGGCGCTACGGGCGCGGGCGCGACCGGGGCCACGGGCGCGACCGGTGCCACCGGTGCCACCGGGCCGATAGGTTCGACCGGCGCGACCGGTGTGGGTGCCACGGGTGCCACGGGTGTCGGTGTCACCGGCGCCGTGGGCCCTACGGGACCGGTCGGTGCTACCGGTGTCGCAGGACCGACCGGAACGACGGGTTCGGCGGGCGCGGTCGGTGCGACGGGCGCGACTGGTGTTGCAGGTGCAACCGGCCCGGCGGGGAGCGCGGGCGCCACCGGCGCTACTGGGGCGGCGGGCCCGCAAGGTCCTCAAGGTCTGGTCGGTCCCGCCGGGTCTACTGGCGCTCAAGGTCCCGCCGGCCCGCAAGGTGCCACCGGTGCACCCGGCGCCACCGGTGCCCAGGGCGCGACCGGCACGGATTTCGTGTGGGCCGGCGCGTGGAATGCGGCGGTTCAATATTCCGTCGGCAACGTGGTCGGTTACGCCGGCGCCGAATACCTCGCGATTGCATCCAACAAGAACATCACGCCGACGGCCGACGTCCTCGCGGGCGGGGCAAACTGGAACCTCATCCTACCGGCGGGTTCGGTCGGCGCGACCGGTGCGACGGGCGTCGCCGGGCCGACGGGCGCGACGGGTTCGGCAGGGGCCATCGGTGCGACGGGTGCCGTGGGCGCCACCGGCAGCAC
This sequence comes from Steroidobacteraceae bacterium, assembly GCA_036742455.1. Taxonomy (GTDB): domain Bacteria; phylum Pseudomonadota; class Gammaproteobacteria; order Steroidobacterales; family Steroidobacteraceae; genus CAIKZZ01. The sequence goes on from DAINQU010000032.1 coordinate 16,577, forward strand.
CGGTGCCGCCGGTGCCACGGGTAGCGCCGGCGCGACGGGCGTGACCGGTGCCGCGGGTGCGACAGGTGCGACCGGCAATGCCGGCGCGACGGGTGCGGCCGGTGTCACCGGTGCCACCGGTTCACAGGGTGTACAGGGCCCCGTGGGTGTGACCGGCGCAACGGGTGACACCGGTGCCGTGGGTCCGCAAGGCGTTGCCGGTGCCGTCGGAGCGACGGGTGTGACCGGCGCCATGGGCGCGACCGGCACGAGTTTTGTCTGGTCGAACTGGTGGAATTCGGGAACGACGTATGTGCCGGGTAACGTCGTCTATTACGGCGGCTCCGCGTACATCGCGATTGCGGGTGCGGCAACGCCGAACGTCGGTTACACACCGGGCACCGACGCCGGCGTGTACTGGAATCTCTTGGTCTCGGTGGGCGCGACCGGCGCCACCGGCGCCACCGGATCCACGGGGAGTGTCGGTGGCACCGGCCCGACCGGCGCCATGGGCAGTGTCGGTCCGACCGGTGCGACCGGAGCGCTCGGCACGACCGGCGTGGTGGGTGCGACGGGTGCCGTCGGCGCGACGGGGTCGACGGGTGCCCAAGGCCTTGTCGGCCCAACCGGTGCGCAAGGCGCCACCGGCAACACGGGGGCGGTGGGTCCGCAAGGTCCGATCGGTGTGACCGGCGCGGTCGGCGGAACGGGCGGTACCGGCGCGCAAGGCGCGACGGGCGTCACCGGCGTCACCGGCGCCACGGGCGCGACGGGGACGAGTTTCGTGTGGTCGAACTGGTGGCTGGGCACTACGAACTACGTGCCGGGCAACGTTGTCAGTTACGCGGGCTCTGCGTACATCGCGATCTTGCCGAGCGCAGGTGTCGTGCCGGGTACGGACAACGGCGCCTACTGGCAGATGCTCGTCTCGGTCGGTGCGACCGGCGCAACGGGTGCGATGGGCCCGACCGGTGCGGTCGGCGGAACGGGTGCGACGGGTGGCATCGGCTACACCGGCCCGACCGGTGCAACCGGTTCAACGGGCGTTCAGGGTGCCACGGGTGTCACGGGCGCGGTGGGTCCGACAGGCAATACCGGTGCCGTGGGTGCGACCGGCGCCCAAGGTGTCACCGGCGCGATTGGCGCGACGGGACCTGTGGGCCCGATCGGTGCGACCGGTGCGCAAGGCACGGTTGGCGCGACCGGTGCGCAAGGCGTCATGGGTGCCACTGGCGTGACCGGTGCGACCGGTGCAACCGGCACGAGTTTCGTGTGGTCCAGTTGGTGGAACCCAGCCACCGCATATGTCCCCGGCAACGTCGTCAGTTACGGCGGGTCGGCGTACATCGCGATCGTCGGTTCGACCAACGTGATCCCCGGCGCTGACGGTGGCGTAAATTGGAATTTATTGGTGTCGGTGGGTGCTACGGGTGCCACCGGCGCGACGGGCAGCGTGGGTGCCACGGGCGCCACCGGTCAAACCGGTAACGTGGGTCCGACCGGCGCGACAGGCATCGTTGGCCCCACGGGTCCTGTTGGTGCGACCGGTGCGATCGGTTCCGTTGGTCCGACGGGTCCGCAAGGCATCGTCGGTCCGACCGGGGCGCAGGGAGCGACCGGCAATACGGGCGCGGTCGGTCCGCAAGGGCCGATCGGTACCACCGGTGCAGTCGGCGGCACGGGTGCGACCGGTGCCTTAGGCGCGACGGGTGTAACCGGCGCGACGGGCGCGACGGGCGCGACCGGCGTCTACTGGGCTGGCACGTGGAATAACACCGTCACCTACCAACCGACCAGCGTCGTCACGCGCGCCGGGTCCGGCTACATCGCGGTGGCGTCGAGCACGGGCAAAGACCCAGCGACGGACGCGCTGCAGACGTATTGGCAGTTGTTGGTTGCGGTCGGAGCCACGGGTGCGATGGGCGCGACGGGCACCGTTGGCGCCACGGGTGCGACCGGTGCGACCGGCGTGCAGGGCGCGAGCGGTGCCACCGGCGCCGCGGGTGCGACCGGTGCGGTCGGCGCGACCGGTGCCGCCGGTGCGACGGGCGCGACCGGCAGCACGGGTGCGCAAGGTCAGAATGGTGCAACGGGTACGACCGGTGCCATCGGCGCGACCGGTGCCGTCGGTGCGACAGGCGCAACCGGTAACACGGGTGCGCAGGGTCAGACCGGTGCAACGGGTACGACGGGTGCCATCGGCGCGACCGGTGCCGCGGGTGCGACGGGCGCAACCGGCAACACAGGTGCGCAAGGCCAGACGGGTGCTACCGGCGTTGTGGGTCCGACGGGTGCGACGGGTTCGACCGGTGCTGTGGGTCCGCAAGGTCCGATCGGTGTGACCGGTGCAGTCGGCGCCACCGGCGCGACCGGTCCGCAAGGTACGACGGGTGCGATCGGGTCGACGGGCGCTACCGGCGCAACCGGAACGAGTTTCGTATGGCTCGGCACCTGGAACGGGTCGCAGACGTATGTCGCCGGCAACGTCGTTAACTACGGCGGCACCGAGTACATCGCGGTCGCGACGAATCAGAATGTCATCCCTGGCACGGATCTGAACGCGTACTGGAACGTGTTGGTCGGCAAGGGTGCCACCGGGGCTACCGGCCCCACCGGTGCGCAGGGGGTCACGGGTGCCACCGGAAGCACGGGGGCTCAGGGATCGACGGGTGCAACGGGTGTGACGGGTGCGATCGGCGCGACGGGTGCCGTCGGCGCCACAGGCGTAACCGGTGCTACGGGCGGTACAGGCGCACAAGGTGTGACGGGTGCGACGGGCGTAACCGGAGCGCAGGGTGTGACCGGGGCCACCGGCGCGACCGGAGCACAAGGCGTCACGGGAGCGACGGGTGCCACGGGATCCACCGGTGCGCAGGGTGTCACCGGCGCGACCGGTGCGACCGGTTCGATCGGTCCGCAAGGCGTGACGGGTGTGATGGGCCCGACCGGCGCGACCGGGGCCCAAGGCGCTGCGGGTGCGACCGGATCCACGGGCGCCACCGGTGCGACCGGTACCAGCTTCGTGTGGTTCGGGGCATGGAGCGGCGCGGTCAACTACGTGGCCGGCAACGTCGTCACCTACGGCGGCGCGGAATACATCGCGATCGCCACCAACTCCGCAACGCCGCCGGGATCCGACCTCGGCACGAAGTGGAACCTGCTCGTGGCGATGGGCGCGACGGGGGCCGTCGGCTCGACGGGTGCTGTGGGCGCGACCGGTGCGACCGGTAGCACCGGCGCGCAAGGCGCGACTGGTGCCACGGGTGTGGCAGGTCCCACCGGCGCGACCGGCGCCGTGGGTGCCACGGGCGCGACAGGTAACACCGGCGCTACCGGATCGACGGGCGCGACGGGCGTCGTGGGTCCGACGGGTGCTACCGGTAATACCGGTGCGACAGGCGCGACGGGTAACACCGGCGCTACCGGATCGACGGGCGCGACGGGCGTCGTGGGTCCGACGG
>DAINQU010000032.1:20116-28595 GCA_036742455.1 Steroidobacteraceae bacterium
ACGGGCGCCACCGGATCGACGGGCGCGACAGGCGTCGTGGGCCCGACCGGTGCCACCGGTAATGCCGGTGCGACCGGCGCCGTCGGTGCCACCGGTAATACCGGCGCAGCAGGCGCCACCGGGGCGGTCGGCGCGACCGGTGCGATGGGTGTCACGGGTGCGGTGGGTGCGACAGGCGCGCAGGGGCCGGTGGGTGCCACCGGTGCGACCGGTGTACCCGGCGCCACGGGTTCTGTCGGTCCCCAAGGTTCTGTGGGCAATACCGGCGCGACCGGCGCTCAAGGCGTCACCGGTAGCGTTGGCGCGACGGGCGCACAGGGTGTTACGGGTGCAACCGGCGCCGTCGGTGCGACCGGTGCCACCGGTGTGACCTGGTTGGGAACTTGGAATAACGCGGTCACCTACCCGGCGAACAGCCTGGTGACGTACGCCGGGTCCGGCTACATCGCCGTCGCCGCCAGTTTGGGTGTCAACCCAAGCACCGATACGCTGCAGACGAAGTGGCAGCTGATCGTGGCGGTGGGTGCGACGGGCGTCACGGGAGCGACCGGTGCGGTCGGGGCGACCGGTAACATCGGTTCGACCGGCGCGACCGGCGTACAGGGCAACACCGGCGCTACCGGTGCAACCGGCCTCCCAGGGGCCACCGGGCAGACCGGCGCCACCGGTCCGCAAGGCAACACCGGCAACACCGGTAATACCGGTGCAACGGGCGCGACGGGCCCAACCGGGAGCACCGGTGCAACCGGTGGAACCGGTGCGACAGGTCCCGCCGGATTTGCCATGGACTCGGCCTACAACCTCAAGGCAGGGACCGGTGCGCTACTTGCGGTCACGACGGGTGCCCGCAACAACGCCGAGGGCTATGAAGGCCTGTACGCGACCACAACGGGCACCGACAACGTCGCAAACGGCTATAGCGCGCTGTCCAACCTGGTGACGGGCAACTACAACGTGGCGCTCGGCAGTCAGGCACTGATGCACATGGGCGCTAGCGGCTCGTACAACATCGGCCTGGGCTACAGCGCCGGCACCTACGTGACCACGGGCTCGAACAACATTTATCTCGGCACCCCGGGTAAATCCGGCGTGACCAACGAGAGTAATGTCATCCGTATCGGTCAAGTGGCGACGGACGGTTCGTTCGCACCACACATCGCAACCTATGTCGCCGGTGTCTGGGCCACCTCCCCAGGTGGTTCAAGCCTAGCTTCGGTGGTGGTGGACTCCAACGGCCAGTTGGGTGTGCTGCAGTCCTCGCAACGTTACAAGGAAGACATCGCGCCGATGGGCGATGCCAGCAGCCGCCTCTATCAATTGCGGCCGGTCTCGTTCCACTACAAAAAGCCGGATGCGAGCGGTAACAAGCCGATCCAATACGGGCTCATTGCCGAGGAAGTGGAGCGCGTGTTCCCAGAGCTGGTCGTGCGTAATGCCGACGGCCAGCCGGAGACGGTGGCCTATCACCTCTTGGGCGGTCTGTTGCTGAACGAGCTGCAGAAAGAGCATGAGGTCGTGGGGCATCAGGAACAGGAGTTGGCCGACGAACGGCAGACCATCGCGGCGCAAGCGGCGCGTCTGGATGCGCAGGCCGCGGCGTTGGCCGCGGAGCAAGAGCGGGTCGCGGCGCAGGCGCGGGAAATCGATGCGCTGAAGCAGCAGAACGCCGAGGTAGAAGCACTGCGCAACGAGGTGCGTAAACTCGCCGCGTTGCGTCAGGAACTCGACGAACTGCGTCAGGTCACGGCAAAGCTCATCAAGAGGTCAGAGCCGAAGGCAGTGAAGTCGAGTCACACCCCGACTGCCGAATAGTGCATCCGGCGGCCAGCGGCACGGGCGCCACACAAGGCGCCCGTGCCGTGTACCGGGTGAACGGCACGGCGTGGGGCTAGCCCTCATCGGCGATGACCGGACGGGAACGGACCGCATCGAGCGACAGGCGGTCACGCGTTTCGGAGTCGGTGGGTATGGAATTTTTGCTGGCCGCCTTGTGCGGGTTTTTCCTAGGCCGTTCGATCGGTAGCCGTGCCGGCGGTTATCAACCGCAAAACGCCAGCGAGTCCGAGGTGCGCGCGACACTGGCCTGTCACTTCGCTGCACCCGACTACCATCTGATGAATCACGTGACGCTGCCGATCCCCGGGGGGACGACGCAGATTGATCACCTCGTGGTGTCGCGTTCGGGCGTGTTCGTGATCGAGACGAAGCAGTACCGCGGGTGGATATTCGCGAACCCGACGGCGTCCACGTGGACGCAGGTGTTCCGTCGCGGGCGGTTTCGCTTCCAAAACCCCTTGCACCAAAATCACGGCCACGTCGCGGCGGTGCGTGCGGCCCTCGACTTTCTGCCCGCCGAGCACGTGATCCCGGTGGTCGTGTTCACCGGTCGCCCCGAGTTTAAGACCGCGATGCCGTCCGGCGTGTACGACCTTGAAGGCCTGGTGGGGTTCGTCCAGGCGATGCGCGCCGATCGACTCTCCGCGAACCGTCTGCAGTTTTGCGTGGGACGCCTGGAGACGCTGCGCCTCGCGCTCACCGAGCAAACCGACGTCGAGCACGCCGCCTCGGTCCAGCGCCGGTTGTGGTATCGGGCGCTACGGTCGGGCGGGTCGAGAGGCCGATGAGACTCGGTTCACATAATGCGGCACTGCCGTTGGGTCGACGCCCCGGCCGCGGTACAGTCCGGGCGGACGGACAGGACCGCGTGAGCGCGGGCGGACCTCTGGGGGTGAGCGCCGAGCATCGGCCTAAATCCTCGCGGCCGTTGGGTTTTGCTCGCCGGGCCGGGTGCCCCGCGATCGATGGCATCCTGTAGACTACCGACCTCGCGGGCGGGGGCCGACGGTACGGCCGCTGTCCGCAGCCATTTTTGTTACTGGGGTTCGCGATGCTGCAATGGATCAATGACCGGATGAAGGTGATCGGCTGGTTCTTCCTCATGCCGCTCTCCCTCGTGTTTGCTGTGTGGGGCGTCCACGGGATCGTCGACTTCACCGCGAACATGGACCGGGGTCTCAAGGTCAACGGCCAGGAGGCCAATCTCGAACAGGTCCGCCAGACCTATCAGCAGCGGCTCGCCGAAGCGGCCCGCGCATACCCGGAAGGCATGCCGGACGCGGTCAAGAAGACCCTGCAGCAGGGCGTCGTCGACGATTTCGTCGCGACCTCGCTGATCGACCAGAAGGTCGCCGAACAGCATTACTCGGCCTCGGACGCCGAAGTCATCGCCTCGATCAAGGCCTACCCGGGCTTTCAGGTCGGCGGTGAGTTCAACAAGGACGCGTACTTCGCGTTGCTGAAGGCCCGCGGCTACTCGCCGGAAAAGTTTGAGGCCGAGCAGCGCGTGCTCATCAAGGCCAAGGCGCTCGAAGGCAGTCTCTTCGTCTCGTCCTTTGCGACGTTGAAGGAAGCGCAGTGGCTCACGGGTCTCATCGGTGAGACGCGCGACGTCGCCTACGCCACGATACCGGCCGCGAAGTTCATGGCAGCGCAGAAGCCGGATGCCGCGGCGATCAAGGCGTACTACGACGCCCACCACGACGACTACATGACCCCGGACTCGGTGCACCTCTCGTACGTCGAGTTGTCGGTGCCGGACGTCGCGGCCGAAGTCGCGGTCGACGAGGCCGGCTTGAAGGCCTACTACGACACGATCAAGGAGCGGTTCTCGGAGCCCGAGAAGCGCCATGCGCGCCACATCTTCCTGCCGACCGGCACGGACGAAGCGGCGACCAAGAAGAAGGCCGAAGAGATCGCGAAGCTCGCGGCCGCGCCGGGTGCCGACTTTGCGGCGCTCGCTAAGCAGTACTCGCAGGACACCGAGTCCGCCTCGAAGGGCGGTGACCTCGGCACGCAAGAGAAGTCGTTCCTGCCCGCGGGCGTGGGCGACACGGTGTTCTCGATGGCGCCGGGCACCATCAGCGGTGCGGTGAAGTCGCCGTTCGGCTATCACATCATCCAGCTCGTGGACGTGGTCCCGGGCAAGCAGAAGAGCTTCGAGTCGGTGCGCGGCGAAGTGGAGCCGGAGTACCGTCGGACCGAAGCCGAGCGCCGCTTCGGCGAGCGCCAGGAAAAGCTCGAGCAGTTGGCTTTTGAGAGCGCCGGTTCCTTGGAGCCGATCGCCAAGGCCCTGCATCTTAAGATTCACGACGTGCCGGACTTCCACAAGGGCATGGAAGGCAACGACCTCGCCTTGAACAGCAAAGTCGTGACCGCCGTCTGGTCGTCCGACGTGCTCGGCGGCGCCAACAGCAAGGCGCTCGAGATGTCGACCGGTCGCGTCGTCGTCGTCCGCGCCGCCGATCACAAGGTGCCGACGCTCGAGCCGCTCGCCGCCGTGCAAGGCCGTGTCGAAGCCGCTCTCAAGCGCGAGCTCGCGGCGAAGGCCGCCGCAGACGCCGCCAACGACATCGCCCGTCGCCTCGTCGCTGGCGAGAGCTGGGATGCGGCCTTGAAGGCCGTCGGTGGCTCGACCACGCCGCCGAAGGGCACGCCGGCTGCCGATGCGATCAAGTACACCGCCGCGAAGTCGATCGCGCGCACCGACAAGGAAGCCCCGCACGAAGTCGTGACGGGGGCGTTCGTGTTGGCGGCGCCGACCGCGGGTCACGTCACCGTCGGTCAGAAGACCACGCTCGGTGGCGATGTGGTCGTGTACGCCGTGTCTGCGGTGAAGCCGGGGGAGTACAAGCCGGACAACCTCGAGGCCTACCGGCGGTTGACGAGCTATTACTCGGCCGAAGAGCTCGAGACCTACGTCGCAGCGATGCGCGCGAAGGCCAAGATCTCGATCGGGTCGACGCTGTTCGACTGATCGGTGGGTTCTACGGACCGATCCCCTCGCAGGCCGCCGTCAGGCGGCCTGCGTCGTTTTAAGGATCGGCCGTCGGACCGCGCGAGAAAGAATGGGGAAAACCGGATCCCGTGAGAGGATCCGCGCGTCGACGGGGAAGGGGATACGCTACGTATGGACGTCACGATTTACACCGACGGGGCCTGCAAGGGCAACCCAGGCCCCGGCGGTTGGGGGGCCTTACTCGTTGCCGGCACCGCCAAAAAAGAACTCTGCGGCGGCGAAGCCTCGACCACCAATAACCGCATGGAACTCACGGCCGTCATCCAAGCGCTCGGTGCGCTGAATCGCCGCTGCCGTGTCGCGCTTTACACCGACTCGAAGTACGTCATGGACGGCTTGAACGAGTGGTTACCGAACTGGAAGAAGCGCGGCTGGAAGACGGCCGACAAAAAGCCCGTGAAGAACCAAGACCTCTGGCAAGCCCTCGATGCCGCGGTCGCCGGCCACGACATCACCTGGCACTGGGTCAAAGGGCACGCCGGACACCCGGGCAACGAGCGCGCGGATGCGCTCGCCAACGAAGGGATCTTGACGATCGGTACGCGCTAGCCGCGCCGCTGCGGCAGGTGAGTCGCTCGCTGAGATGCACCCCGCGGGGCGCGAACGGTGGTTACGACGGTTGCGCGGGTCGATTGACGCCCGAGACCTGACTACAGACGAGGTCGATCTGAAAGGCGCTGATGGAGTCGGGGACGGCGTCCGTCCACTCGAGTGCATGAGGCGTCGATCGGTAGACGATTTGGCCTCCCGCGTTCTCCAACCGATCCCGCACGACCGCGGAACGTCGCCGCTCGCAGTCCACCCGCAGGAGCGCCGTCGCCTGCACAAAGGAGGCCCCGTTGAACGTCCTCATGGGACTGTCGTAGCGCTGTTGCGTCCAGGCCTGCCAGTAGGGACCGTCCCGGACGATGTGCGCGGTGTCCACGAAGTTGGTGACGATGACGCGCACGCCGGCGTCGTTGCGCGGGATGACAAAGCGACCCACGTCCTGCCAGTGCGCGGGCGTTGCCGCGGTGCACGTCATCACGCACAGTGCGGACAGGCCGAGTCGCTTCATGGGAGGTGCGCACCGTGGGTTTGCGGTGGAGTAGTGAAAATGGCGTAGCTCGGTCGCACCGTGATCTCCATCTGGCGGGTTCGGTCGATGAGGGCTTTGAGTTTCAGCTCGGTTGCGCGACGGGGCACCGAGCAACACCGGGTAGCGGTCGCGCCGAAGCGGCGCACGGGTGTCATTTGGGGAAGTCGCTGGGCGGGGGTCAGACTCCCAATCGTACTCTCCCTACGGCAATAAGCAGTGGATACACGCACGGAGCGGGTCCCGGAACGATAGCGCCCGGCAGTGCATGACGGTTGATCCGAGCGGCCACCGGTACGTCGCGCACAGTGCTCCCCGGTCAGGGTATCCAGCGCAATGAGTCGTCCGGTCACCGCAGCGGTCAAGGAAGCTCTGTCTACCGCGCCCGTCTGCAGGATACGACTCACTGAATCGTCACAGCAGATCGGTCGGACGGATCGGCGGGCCGGAGGTGTCGAGCGTGGTCCGGCCGCGGCTTGCGTCTAATGAAGAGAAAATATCTCTTGAAATTGACTTTTTAGGCATCTTTCGGCAGAATTTTTAGCAATTTAACTCGATTTTATCTCTGGAGAAGGTTTTTGCTCGTTCGTTTCTCGGTTGAAAACTGGATGTCGTTCCGTGACCCCGTCGAGTTCTCGATGGTGGCGAGCCGAGAGCAGCAACACACCGAAAGAATCCCCCGGGTCACGAAGTACCGGACGCGGATCCTGCCGGTTGCAGCCATTTATGGCGGTAACGCGTCCGGCAAGACGAATTTCATTAAAGCTCTCAATTTTGCTCAGAGGATGATCGTCAATGGCACCCAGCCCGACAGTCATCTGGCGGTCGAAGGCTTTCGCCTCGACAGCACCAGTGTCGAAAAGCCATCTCGCTTTGTGTTTGAACTCCTGATCGACGAGGTAATCTACGAGTTTTCGTTCTCAGTGAACCGACGGGTGGTGCTGGAAGAGAAACTGGTCATCATCAAAAGCACGAGTGAGCGAGAGTTGTATGCGCGACGGGGCGACATGATCGATTTCGATGCGTCACTGCAGCGAGATCAATTTCTGCAATTTGCCTTCAAGGGTACGCGAGACAACCAATTGTTCTTGACGAACTCCGTCTCGCAAAAGATCGACAACTTTCGTCATGTATACGACTGGTTCAAAAACGCGCTCGTTCTGGTTGCGCCTGATTCACGATTTAAGTCGTTTGAAAAGTTCATCGACGAAAATCATCCGCTCTATACCACGATGAATTTGATGCTTTCCCAACTTGATACGGGCATTGCGTATTTGGGTGGCGAGACGGTTTCCCTAGATGATGTTGACTTGCCCGAGTCGACGAAGGCCCGACTGAGCGAAGATGTTAAGGAGGGGACGACGATACGTCTGATGTCCGGAAAGAATGACCGCCTAATTTTCACTCGAAAAAATGGCGAACTGTTCGTCAAGAAATTGGTTGCCTTCCATCCGAAGCTAGGCGGTAGTGAGGCTAAATTTGATATACGCCAAGAGTCAGACGGGTCGCAGCGAGTCATCGATTTGTTGCCGGCCTTTCTGGAGTTGGCAGCCCCCGGTTCGAAAAAAGTGTTTGTTATCGATGAGCTTGACCGGAGCCTGCATACGGTGCTGACCCGACGACTGTTGGAGGGCTATCTCGCCAGTTGCTCTAACGATACGCGGACGCAGCTTCTACTGACCACGCACGACGTTTTGCTGATGGATCAGCACTTGTTGCGTCGGGATGAGATGTGGGTGGCCGAGCGCAATTCCTTCGGTGTGTCGACGCTCATGTCGTTTTCCGACTACAAGGACGTACGCAATGACAAGGATATACGCAAGAGCTATCTGCAGGGGCGACTGGGCGGTGTTCCTCGTATTTTATTGCCAAGTCCCGTCGTTGAGTCTGACGTATCGGTCACGGGGCACGTATTGCGGTAGTGCGTATGAGCCGGCGACAATTTAAGCGACCGCTCGGGGAGCGGCGTTACAAGAAGCTGTTCCTGATCGCGACGGAAGGCAGCAAAACCGAGCCGACCTACTTTACGTCCCTCACCGGCGCTGCGTCCGTGGTGCACGTCAAGACTTTGGAAGGACAGAGTCGCAGTGCGCCACACCAAGTGCTGAAGCGTATGAAGGACTATCTCGACCGCGAGCGGCTTCAACCTCGGACGAGGCGTGGTTGGTCGTTGATCAGGACCGTTGGACCGACGATCAGCTCACCAAGCTGCATCAGTGGTCGTTACAAGCCACGAACCACGGCTTTGCTCTCAGCAATCCGAAGTTCGAGTACTGGCTACTCTTGCATTTCGAGGATGGCTCCGGGATCGCCTCCTCCAAGGATTGCACGAATCGCCTCAAACGCTGGATACCCGATTACGACAAGGGCATTGATACACGAAAGATCGCCTTGGCCCAAATTAAGCAGGCGATACGCCGTGCGCAAAAGCGCGATCACCCCCGTTGCACCGATTGGCCGCGGACGATGGGTGCGACCACGGTATACCGGCTTGTTGAGAGGATACTTGGCTTATTCAACGACAGGGGCCGCTAGCGCGTGGCGAGCCC
>DAINQU010000033.1:0-25571 GCA_036742455.1 Steroidobacteraceae bacterium
GCCGGTGGCGGCGACCCGGTGATGTTCCAGCACATCTTCTGGTTCTTCGGTCACCCCGAGGTCTACATTCTGATTCTGCCGGCCTTCGGCATCGTCTCGGAAATCATTCCGACCTTCGCGCGCAAGCCGCTGTTCGGCTATGACGCCATGGTGTACGCGACCGCCTCGATCGCCTTCTTGTCGTTCATCGTTTGGGCGCATCACATGTTCACGGTCGGTATGCCCCTGGCCGGGCAGATGTTCTTCATGATGAGCACGATGCTGATCGCCATTCCGACGGGCGTGAAAGTCTTCAACTGGACGGCCACGATGTGGAAGGGTTCGATGACCTTCGAACCGCCCATGCTGTTCGCCATCGCCTTCCTCTTCTTGTTCACCATCGGCGGTTTCTCGGGCCTGATGCTCGCGATCGCACCTGCGGACTTCCAGTACCAAGACACCTACTTCGTGGTCGCCCACTTCCACTACGTCCTCGTTCCGGGCGCCGTGTTTGCGATCATGGCGGGCGTGTACTACTGGCTGCCGAAGTGGACCGGCCACATGTACAACATGACGTTGGCCAAGTGGCATTTCTGGATGTCGACGATTTCGGTGAACGTGTTGTTCTTCCCGCAGCACTTCCTTGGTCTGGCCGGTATGCCGCGCCGCATTCCCGACTACAGCACCCAGTTCACGGACTGGAACATGGTGTCGTCGATCGGCGGCTTCGTTTTCGGCTTCTCGCAGTTGCTGTTCGTTGTGCTGATTTGGCAGTGCGCGCGCGGCGGTGCGAAAGCAACAGACAAAGTCTGGGATGGTCTGATGACCGGTCTCGAGTGGACGATTCCGTCCCCGGCGCCGTATCACTCCTTTACTGAGGCGCCGGATTTGACCGGGACGCCCGATTCGCACCACTGAGACTGAAGTGACGGAATCTCACGAGCCCCGCACTGTCTCCGCGAGCCGCCGGTCTGCCCGGCGGCTCGCGCTCATCTTGGGTCTGTTGGCCGTTGCCGTTTACGTCGGCTTTATCGCGTTGACGATTTCGCGAGCGCCGCACTGAGATGACCGCGCCACGAGGTCACCGCGGGCTGGTCGGGCGACTGCTGCTGTTTACGGCGGGCAGTTTTGCTTTCGGCTTTGCCTTGGTGCCCTTGTACAGCGTGCTCTGTAAAGTCTGGGATACCGGCAACCGTTGGTACGGAACCCAGACGGCCCAAGCTTCTGTGATCGAACAGCCGGATGCCGATCGCGTAGTGACCATCGAATTTGTGGGCAATGTGGCCCAACAGTCCGACTGGGAGTTTGCGCCGACAACCAATACGATGAAGGTGCATCCGGGCAAACTCTACGAGGCCACTTTCCATGCGAAGAATCTCACCGGCCACCCGGTGGTTGCGCAGGCCGTGCCGAGTATTGCGCCGCAGACCATAGCGCGCTACTTCAAGAAGACCCAGTGCTTCTGCTTCGAACCGCAAAAATTCGCGACCGCTGAGTCCCGCGAATTGCCGATCCGTTTTATCGTCGCGCGCGAACTGCCGCCGGACGTAGACCGGATTACGCTCTCGTACTCCTTTTTCGATTTGCCGCAGAGCGCGGCGTCGACACGCTGATTGAATTGAAACTCAACACCTGACCCACCAGGAATGACCATGGCGAACGATCACTCCGAAGACAAATATTACGTACCGCACTCCAGCCCTTGGCCGGTGTTTGGTTCGCTTTCCCTGTTCGTGCTCATGTTTGGCGCATCCCGCACGATTGAGCAGGCGAGTGGTGGATCGACCATCCTCGGTATCGGCTTCCTGCTGATATTCGTGTTGTTCTACGGTTGGTTCGGCAAGGTCATCTCAGAAAACCAAGCCGGCATGTACAACAGCGCCGTGGATCGGTCGTTCCGTATGGGGATGAGCTGGTTCATCTTCTCCGAGGTGATGTTCTTCGCCGCTTTCTTCGGCGCCTTGTTCTACGCGCGTCAGTTGTCGCTACCCTGGCTCTCCGGTCACGGTGCGAAGCACTTGACCAGCTCCATGTTGTGGCACGGATTTGAAGGCGGCTGGCCCTCGAACGGCCCCAGCGCATTGGGCCCGAAGGGCGAAGGTTCGACCTTCGAAACCATTCCGGCCTTAGGCGTGCCGCTTCTCAACACGCTATTGCTGCTGACGTCCGGTGTGACCTGCACGATCGCCCACCACGCTCTCAAGGCTGGAAATCGCGCCACGCTGAAAATGGCGCTTGCGGCGACCTTTATCCTGGGCTTCATCTTCGTGTTCTTGCAGGCTCGCGAATACCATGAGGCGTACACGGAACTGGGTCTGACGCTCGGAACGGGTATCTACGGCTCCACGTTCTTTATGCTGACCGGGTTCCACGGCTTCCATGTCACGCTCGGCGCCATCATGCTGCTCGTGATCTGGTTCCGCGTACTGAAAGGCCACTTCTCGCCGGAGAAGCACTTCGCGTTTGAAGCGGTCGCCTGGTACTGGCATTTCGTTGACGTGGTATGGCTCGGGCTCTACCTCTTTGTCTACTGGCTCTGAACGGGCACCTCCGTCCAGTACCGAAAACGGCCGCGGAAGCGGCCGTTTTCGTTTGGGGGGTTAATGACCCACGCCGTGCGGAGCGATCCACCCCTGATGCGCCGCAAACAACATCAACAGCAGTAGCGCAACGGATAAACTAATTCGCCACGTGAGGGCGCGTACCGTTTTCGAGGGGTCCCCCTTACCGCTGGTCAGGTGAAATAACGCCTTGCCCAGGCTGAACAGGATGGCGAGCAACGCGATGACGACCAAAGTCTTGAACGAATCCACGGTATGTCCTCCGATGAGGGGGTCAGTATAGTGCGTGGCAGCCGTTTCACCGTACGCCTATGGCCGACCGTATTCGCGCTGGCGGGCATCGTCGCCCTCGGATCGCTCGGAACGTGGCAAGTCCGTCGCGGCCTGGAAAAACAGGCGCAATTTCGCGCGTTTGCGCGGGGTGATGCGCCGGCCGTGCCGTACGGGTCCGCGCAGGGACAGGCACGCTATGCGCACGTCCGTCTCGAAGGCCGCTACGACCCGGAGCATCAACTCCTCCTGGACAACATGACGCATGACGGCCGTGTTGGCTACCGGGTACTGACGCCATTGCGCACGACGCTTGGCACGTTGTTGGTGGATCGCGGATGGATCCCGGCACCCCCGCGTCGGGATCAATGGCCACAAATCAGTGTGACGGACGATGTCCGAACGGTTGCTGGCCGTCTCGATGAGCTACCGCGGGCGGGTATTGCATTGGCCGAATCGGACGGCTCGGGATGGCCGCGTCGATTGTCCTACCCCGATCTCGCGACCGTGCGCCGCGTCTACGGGCAACACGTCGACCCGCAAATTCTGCTGCTCGACGGGAATGCACCGGACGGGTACATCCGGGACTGGCGGCCCGGTGGGCTGCCACCGGAGCGCCATTTCGGCTACGCCGTCCAGTGGTACGGCTTAGCCTTCGCACTCTTCGTGATTTATCTTGTCGTGAATACCCGCAGAACCGAGAAACACCCATGAATGCTCCCCTACCGGAGGCCGCGCGTCGTCGCGGCAGGCTTCAGTTTTTGGCCCTTGCGTCACTTTTTCTCGGGCCCCTCGGATTGGCGTTTTGGATGTACTACGGCGGCCACCTGGTGCCGGGCCACAAGGTGAATCACGGAGAACTGATCGAACCGGTCCAGACGCTGCCGTCGGCGACGACTTTGCGCACGCCGACCGGTGAGGCGGTCGGGGAGTCCTTCCTGCGGCATCAGTGGTCGTTGATTTACGTCACTGGACCCTCGTGTGATGCGCTCTGCCGCCACGATTTGGGCGAACTGAAGAAAGTGCGGTTGGCGATGGACCATGAGCGGGACCGGGTGCGCCGCGTGCTCCTCGGCATGGCGCCCTGTTGCACGTCGACCGAAGTCGGCCCCCCGGACCCGGATTTGACAGTTGTGTACGCCGACGGCGCCGACGGTCAACGATTGCTCGCGGCGCTGCCGCCATCGGAGGGGCAGGAAACCGCCCGCGCTACGGTTTATGTGGTTGATCCGTTGGGAAATCTCGTCATGCGATTCCCACCGGGCGGAGATCGCAAGGGTTTGATCAAAGACCTCGACAAATTGTTGCGCCTGTCCCACATCGGCTGAGCGGTGAGCGCCCTCACGAATCCGCCCGAAAATCGGATTCCGTACCCTTTTGCGTAGGGTCGATGTCGCGTTCTGTCATGGTCTGTGGGTGGATTTGGCTATCCTAGGAGGTCCTACTGGGAGTTAGCCTTGCGCTGCTATCCCAACCGCCACGCTGAACGAGGGTCGTAGAGTGACCAGCGACGAAACCGCCGAATTGCAGGCTGTCGAGGCCGCCATTGCCCGACACGGGCACGAACCCGGTCCTTTGATCGTGGTCTTGCATGCCATTCAGGATGCGCTCGGCTATATCCCCGAAAGCGCGCTCCCACGTATCGCGCAGGGGCTCAATCTCGCGCGCTCCGAGGTGTATGGCGTGGTGACGTTCTATCACTACTTCCGGATGCACAAGCCGGGTGCCCGCACGGTGCAGATCTGTCGCGCCGAAGCCTGTCAGGCTCGCGGTTGTCAGGCGTTGGAACGTCATGCCCGAGAGAAACTCGGCATCGACTACCACGAGACCACCGCCGACGGTGCAACGAGCCTCGAAATGGTGTTCTGCATGGGCAACTGTGCCACCGGTCCGGCCGTCCGGATCGATGGCCGTCTCTACAGTCACGTGACGCCTGAGCGCTTCGATGCGTTACTGGCACACCAGGAGGGCGCCCAGTGACCCGCGTCTATGTACCCAAAGACTCGACGGCCGTTTCGCTCGGTGCCGACGAGGTTGCTGCCGCCTTTCTCGCACAGGGCTGTGAGGTGGTTCGAACCGGCTCGCGCGGGCTGTTCTGGCTGGAGCCGCTGGTGGAAGTGGATACGCCGGAAGGGCGTGTCGGCTACGGTCCGGTCGGTGCCGCAGACGTCGGTGGCTTGATTGCGGCCGGACTCGGCCGTACGGACGCTCATCCGCTAGCGATCGGTTTGGTGGAGGAACATCCGTTCCTGAAGTCGCAGCAACGCCTGACGTTCCGTCGTATCGGGATTGTCGATCCCGCATCGGTCACCGACTACGTGGCTAACGGCGGTTATGCAGGGCTACGTAACGCGCTGGCGATGTCCGGCGCCGAGATCGTGCAGGCGGTCACCGATTCGGGGCTGCGCGGCCGCGGCGGCGCAGCCTTCCCGACGGGCATCAAATGGAAGACGGTGCTGGACCAGCCGGTCGAGCAAAAATACGTGACCTGCAACGCCGACGAAGGCGATTCGGGCACGTTCGCCGATCGGCTGATCATGGAAGGTGACCCGTTCACCTTGATCGAAGGCATGACGATCGCGGGCATCGCGGTGGGTGCGACCCAAGGCTACGTGTATTGCCGTGTTGAGTACCCAGAATCCATTGCGGCACTGCGGGTGGCCATTGCGGCGGCCAAAGCCGCCGGCTACTTGGGCGAAAACATCTGCAACAGCGGCCACCGCTTTGAACTCGATGTCCGTGTGGCCGCCGGCGCCTACGTCTGCGGCGAGGAAACCTCGATGCTGCAGAGCATTGAGGGCAAGCGCGGTGAAGTGCGCGTACGCCCGCCACTGCCGGCGATTGAAGGCCTCTTTGGCAAGCCGACAATCGTGAACAACGTGATGTCGCTCGCCTCGGTCCCCGTCATCCTTGAGAAAGGTGCTGCGTTTTACCGTGACTACGGCATGGGTCGTTCTCGCGGGACCATCGCCTTGCAGCTTGCGGGCAACCTCAAGCGCGGCGGCCTCGTCGAGCGTGCGTTCGGCGTGACGCTGCGCGAGGTGCTTTACGACTACGGCGGTGGCTCTGCCAGCGGCCGCCCGATTAAAGCGGTTCAGGTCGGTGGCCCGTTGGGCGCGTACCTGCCGGAATCGCAATTCGACACGCCCTTCGATTACGAAGCGTTCGCAGCGGTCGGGGCGTTGGTCGGTCACGGTGGAATCGTTGCGTTTGACGATACGGCCGATATGGCTGCCTTGGCACGCTACGCCTTCGAGTTCTGCGCGTACGAGTCGTGCGGCAAGTGCACGCCGTGCCGGATTGGTTCGACCCGCGGCGCCAACGTCATCGACAATTTGTTGGCCGGCCGCGATCCGGACCGCCAGAAGCAATTATTAGGCGAGCTCTGCGAGACGCTGCTGCACGGGTCCTTGTGCGGACTCGGCGGCATGACGCCTTTCCCTGTGCAGAGCGCGATGAAGCATTTCCCAGACGAATTCGCGCCGCGTAGCCGGCACTGATGCGACAACGAGGAACACCCCGATGTACGCCATAGATCATTATGACTGCGGTACCCCGCCATCCACTTCCGAGACACTTGTCGCGGTAGAAATCGACGGAATGACGATCCAGGTGCCAGAAGGCACCTCGGTGATGCGAGCAGCCGCGCTTGCGGGCACGAGCATCCCCAAACTCTGCGCAACGGACAGCCTGAAGGCGTTCGGTTCGTGCCGCCTTTGCCTCGTTGAGATCGAAGGGCGCCGCGGTTATCCCGCGTCGTGCACCACACTCGTTGCCGACGGCATGAAGATTCGCACGGACAGCGACAAGCTCTCGCAGCTACGCCGCGGCGTCGTCGAGCTCTACGTGTCCGAGCATCCGCTGGATTGCGATGGCTGTCCGGCGGATGGCCACTGTGAACTGCAGGATATGGCCAAACTCCACGGCGTGACGGACAACGTCTACGCTGAGGACGGTCGTTGTCCGCAACGCATCACCCACGAGTCCAAAGCGCGCGTGCAGGCGCTGATGACGGACGACTCGAACCCGTACTTCAGTTTCGATCCCTCGCTCTGCATTGCATGCTCGCGTTGTGTGCGGGCGTGCGATGAAACGCAGGGCACGATTGCACTGACGATTTCTGGCCGCGGACTGGCGTCGCAAGTCAGCGCGTCGGCAGGGGAGTCGTTCATCGACTCTGAATGCGTTTCGTGCGGCGCTTGTGTGGAGGCCTGCCCGACCGCGGCCTTGTCCGAAAAATCGATTGCTGCGTTCGCGCGGCCGGCTGAAAAGTCGGTCACGACGACGTGCGCATACTGTGGCGTGGGTTGCTCGCTCAAGGCGGAAGTGATCGACGGCCAAGTGTCGCGAATGGTGCCCAACCGTGACGGTGACGCCAATCACGGCCACGCCTGTGTGAAGGGACGGTTTGCGTACGGTTACGCGACTCACCCGGACCGCATCACGGCGCCGATGATTCGCGCCAAGATCACCGATCCCTGGCGGGAAGTCAGCTGGGAAGAGGCGATCAATTACACGGCCAGCGAGTTCCGTCGTATTCAGGCGAAGTACGGCCGCGGATCGGTCGGCGGCATCACGTCATCGCGTTGCACCAATGAAGAAGTCTTCTTGGTCCAAAAGATGATCCGCGCGGCGTTTGGCAACAACAACGTGGATACCTGCGCTCGCGTGTGCCATTCCCCGACCGGATTTGGTCTGAAGCAGACGCTGGGTGAGTCCGCGGGTACGCAGACGTTCTTGTCAGTGATGAAGTCGGATGTGGTCATCGTGATGGGCGCGAACCCCACCGACGGGCACCCCGTTTTTGCCTCGCACCTGAAGCGTGCGTTGCGTGCCGGCACGAAATTGATCGTGATTGATCCGCGTGAAATTCAATTGGTGCGCACGCCGCACATCGAAGCGGCGTATCACCTGCAGCTGCGTCCGGGTACGAACGTGGCGATGATCACGGCCTTGGCCCATGTGATCGTCACCGAAAGTTTGATCAAGCACGAATACGTGGCGGAGCGCTGCGAGAAAGAGGCGTTCGATAAGTGGTCTAAGTGGGTTGCCGACCCGCGGCACTCGCCCGAGGCCACGGAAGCAGTGACCGGCGTGCCCGCGGCGACCGTACGTGGCGCTGCGCGCCTTTATGCGACGGCTAACAACGGCGCGATCTATTACGGTCTCGGTGTGACCGAACACAGCCAAGGCAGCACGACCGTGATGGGCATCGCGAATCTCGCGATGGCGACGGGCAACGTGGGCCGTGAAGGCGTGGGCGTGAACCCGCTGCGCGGACAGAACAATGTGCAGGGCTCGTGTGACATGGGTTCGTTCCCGCACGAGTTGCCGGGCTACCGTCACGTATCCGATGACGCCACGCGTCACCTTTTTGAAGGTGACTGGGGCGTTGAGCTGTCCGATGAGCCGGGATTGCGCATTCCCAATATGTTCGAAGCGGCCCTCGATGGCAGCTTCAAGGGCATGTACATCCAGGGCGAAGATTTGGCGCAGTCGGACCCGAATACCCATCACGTGGTCGCGGCACTGTCGGCGCTCGAGTGCTTGGTGGTGCAGGATATCTTCATGTGCGAGACGGCGAAGTTCGCGCACGTCTTGCTCCCGGGCTCTTCCTTCTTGGAGAAGGACGGAACGTTCACCAATGCCGAGCGCCGTGTCTCGCGCGTGCGCAAAGTGATCGAGCCGCTCGCGGGTTACGCGGATTGGGAAGTGACGCAGCTGCTGTCCAACGCGCTCGGCTATCCCATGAACTATCGGCATCCGTCGGAGATCATGGATGAGATCGCGCGCCTGATGCCGACGTTCCACGGTATCTCGTACGAAAAGCTGGATCGGCTGGGCAGCATCCAATGGCCCTGCAATGCCGACGCGCCGGAAGGAACGCCGACGATGCACATCGGCTCGTTCGTTCGCGGCAAGGGCAAATTCTTCGTGACCGAATACGTGCCGACGCCGGAGCGTGTGAACGCGCGCTTCCCGTTGCTGTTAACCACGGGTCGAGTGCTCACCCAGTACAACGTCGGCGCACAGACGCGTCGCACGGCCAATAACGTCTGGCACTCCGAGGACACGGTCGAGATTCATCCGCATGACGCCGAGGTGCGCGGCATTGTGGACGGCGATTGGATCGGTATCGCCAGCCGCGCCGGCGAAACCGTCTTGCGTGCCGAGGTGACGGATCGTGTGCAACCGGGTGTCATCTATACGACCTTCCACTTCCCGGAATCGGGTGCGAATGTCGTGACGACCGACAATTCGGACTGGGCAACGAATTGCCCCGAGTACAAGGTCACGGCCGTTCAGGTGGTGAAGGTGGAGAAGCCGCTCGACTGGCAGCTCCGGTTCCGTCAGAACCGCGAGTCTCGCCTGCCATTGCGTTCCGACACTGCCCACGTAACGGCCTGAGCGTAGGGAGAAAGGCGATGCAAGCAGAACTGTTGGTTCGCATGATCAATCAGATCGCTGACTTTTACGGGTCCGGCTCCGAGGCGGACGTTGCTGCCCAAGAAACGCTCATGCATGTGAAGCGGATGTGGGCGGATCGCATGCGTCGCCAGATGGTCGAGATTGGCCCGGCCGATCCGGGTTTGGGCCCGGTGGCCCGCCGTGCGGTCGAACTTTTGGTCGCGACCGACGCCCCGTCCCGAGTGGCGGGATAGCGGTCAGCTGAGAAATCCGCGAAACTCGCGCGGCCCGTTCTCGGGCCGCGCGAGGATGAACTGCCGTGATGACGTCCTATTCTCTAGTCCCCTTCCGTCGCTGGGCGCGTTTTGGTGCCTTGCTGGCCGCGATCGTTGTCATTGTCGGTGCGTGGGTACGGCTCACGAATGCCGGCCTCGGCTGCCCCGATTGGCCTGGCTGTTACGGTCATGTGCATCCCGCTCAGGTGGTGGAGCAGGTTGATACCGCGCAGGCGGCGTACGCCGCTCGACCGTTCGACTATCAGAAAGCGTTGCACGAGATGGTGCATCGCTACATCGCCTCAACGCTGGGCCTGGTCGTGCTCGGTCTCGCCATTTATGCGTTTCGGCACCGCCGCAACCCGCGGCAGCCGGTTCGTCTTCCCTTGGTGCTGCCACTGATCATTGGGGCACAAGGGGCGCTCGGGGCCTTTACCGTGACCTTGTTGCTGACACCGGTGATTGTGACGTCCCATCTGTTGGGCGGCTTAACCACCCTGTCGATACTGTGGTGGTTGTCGCTGACGCCGGAGACGCGCAGCCCGAGTGCCGCCGAGCGTTCGACGCGTCCGTTGGCGATGTTCGCGATGGCAGCACTGATCGTGCAACTCTTTCTCGGCGGCTGGACGAGCACCAACTATGCCGCCGTCGCCTGCCCTGACTTTCCCACCTGTCAGGGCACCTACCACCCATCGACCAATTTCGCCGAGGCGTTTCGCTTTGCCCATGAGCAGGGTAAAGATTATGAAGGCGGAGTGCTCTCGCAAGCCGCCCGTACCGCCATCCATTACACCCATCGGATTGGGGCCGTTGTCGCGGGCAGCTTGCTGTTTCTCACCGGTTTATTGACCGCGTTGCGCGCGCGAACCTCGCGCGTCCGCTCAGCCGGATTGGCGCTGATGGGCGCGGTGGTGTTGCAATGGCTGATCGGCATGAATTTGATCTGGCGAGGATTCCCGCTGTGGTTGGGAACGGCGCACAACGCGGGCGCGGTCGTGCTGTTGTTGGCGACGCTGACGGTCGTCCGGCGCCTCTGGCCCGCTCGCAACGAGGGTCCGTGATACCCTTCGCGCCCCACCGCTCCGCTGTCGGAGAGGCTGACCGTGGGATCGATCTGCCATGACGACTGACGCTGAGCCATTGCCGCGGGCCCGACCGGGTTGGCGCGAATACCTGGAGCTGACCAAGCCGCGAGTGGTCTTGCTCATCGTGTTTACCGCGCTCGTCGGTATGTTTTTGGCCGTGCCGGGGCTGCCGCCGTTGCGCGCACTCGTGTTCGGCTCACTGGGGATCTGGCTCGCAGCGTCGTCCGCTGCGGCGGTCAATCACGTGATTGACCAACGCATTGACGGCGAGATGGCCCGGACGCGGCATCGACCGCTGCCGGAAGGCAAGATGGACGAGATGCGAGCGGTGTGGTTCTCGCTCATCCTCGGCGCGCTTGCGATGGTGCTGTTGATCGTTTGGGTCAATGCGCTCACCGCTCTGCTGACCTTCGCGTCGCTGATCGGTTACGCCATCGTCTACACACTCTGGCTGAAGCGCGCGACGCCTCAGAATATCGTCATTGGCGGCGCTGCGGGCGCGGCACCGCCGGTCCTCGGTTGGACCGCCGTCACCGGCGATGTGCATGCCAACGCGCTGCTGCTGTTCCTGATTATTTTCGCATGGACGCCGCCGCATTTTTGGGCGCTGGCGATCGCGCGGCGAGAGGAATACGCGAAGATCGGTATGCCGATGTTGCCCGTGGTGTACGGTATTCAACTAACGCGTCTGCACATCCTGCTCTACACGATCATTCTGACGCTCATCACCGTCATGCCGGTCTTAACGGGCATGTCCGGTTGGGTGTACGGAATCGCTGCGGTGGGACTCGATGCCCGATTCTTGTGGCACGTGTGGCGCTTGTATCGGGACGGCGATGCCGATGCGGCTCGCCCCATGCGAACGTTTTGGTGGTCGATTGCCTACCTCGGCTACCTCTTCGGCGCCTTGCTCGTGGATCACTACACCGAGCGATTGATAACGTTCGGCTAAACGCCACGCGTGCTTCAGCGTCCGACGGCGCGATCGGACACGTAGGGGTTGGAGCGTCGCTCCGCGCCGAACGTAGACGTTGGGCCGTGACCGGGCAGAAAGGTCACGTCATCCCCAAACGGGAATAACTTCTCGCGGATTGAATGAATCAGGTCGGAATGATTGCCCCCGGGGAAGTCCGTGCGGCCGATCGATCCTTGAAACAACACGTCACCGACCACGGCGAAACGACTCGGTTGGTGGATGAACACCACGTGTCCGGGGGTATGCCCCGGGCAATGCACGACGTCGAGCGTCTGTGTGCCGATGTGGACCGTGTCTCCATCGTGTAGCCAACGATCCGGCTCGAACGGTCCCTCGCAGGCAAACCCGTACTGCTGCGCCGACGGCTGCAGCCGGTCGATCCAGTACTGGTCCCCCTCGTGGGGGCCCTCGATGGGAACGCCGAGGCGACGGTGCAACTCGGCCGTTGCCGCGGCATGGTCGACATGGGCGTGCGTGATGAGGATCCGTTCAATGGTCACGCCCTCTCGCTCGGCGAGCGCGAGGATGCGGTCCACCTCGCCGCCCGGATCAATGACCGCCCCCCGGCCGGTGGCGGCCTCCCACACGAGAGAGCAGTTTTGCTGAAACGGGGTCACCGGCAAGACGGCGACGCGAAGAGCAGGGGCATTAGCGTTCATGCTGCGACGATGCCAGATGCGGTGGCGTGAAAGAAGCCCAACGAGGGCTTCGGGCCTGCGGGATGCCCGAAGCCGGCCACGGTGGGCGCCTACTCGACGTCGAACTGAACGCCTTGCGCTAAGGGCAGCGCGCCAGAGTAGTTCACCGTTTGCGTCTGGCGGCGCATGTAGGCTTTCCAGGCATCCGATCCGGACTCGCGGCCACCGCCGGTCTCTTTCTCTCCCCCAAATGCGCCGCCGATCTCCGCGCCACTCGGCCCAATATTGATGTTCGCGATACCGCAGTCGCTGCCCTCAGCCGATAAGAACCACTCCGACTCCATCAGGTCGCGAGTCATCAGACTCGACGAGAGTCCTTGTGCCACGCCGTTGTTGCCAGCGACCGCCTCGGCGAGGGTCTCGTAGCGGAACACGTAGAGGATGGGCGCGAAGGTTTCGCGCGCCGTGACGGCACAGGGGTGCGGCATTTCGACGAGGGCGGGGCGCACGTAGTACCCGTCGAGTCCGGGCACCGCCACCCGCTCGCCGCCATGGACCCGTCCGCCCGCCGCGCGCGCGTCCGCGAGCGCCGTTTGCATCGCCTCGAACGCCGTCGCGTCGATCAGCGGACCAACCAAGGTGCCCGCGACCCGCGGATCGCCGACCGCGAGGCTGGCATACGCACGCTGCAAGCGACTGACTAAGCTGTCGTAACGGGACGCGTGGACATAGAGGCGGCGTGCGGTCGTGCAGCGTTGCCCTGCCGTGCCGGCGGCGGCGAAGGTGATGGCGCGTACCGCCAGATCCTCGTGGGCGGTCGGCGCAACGATGATGGCGTTATTGCCGCCGAGCTCCAGCAGGCTGCGCCCAAAACGACCTGCCACGGTCACCGCGACGTCGCGTCCCATGCGGGTGCTGCCGGTGGCGGACACCAGCGGAATACGCCTATCCGCGGCGAGAGACTCGCCCACGTCACGACCGCCGTGCACGACGGTGGAGAGATGCGTCGGAGCCTCGGGGAAGTCCCGCGCCACCGCATCGAGGAGCGATGCCAGCGCCAGAGCGGTCAACGGCGTTTTCTCGGAGGGCTTCCAGACGATGCTGTTGCCACAGATCAGTGCCAACGCCGCATTCCAGGACCAGACGGCCATCGGAAAATTGAATGCCGTGATGATGGCCACGGGCCCGAGCGGATGCCAGCGCTCTTGCATGTGATGCCCGGGCCGCTCTGACGCGATCGTCAGGCCATAGAGTTGGCGCGAAAGGCCGACCGCGAAATCGCAGATGTCGATGACCTCCTGCACCTCACCGGCCGCCTCACTGGTGATTTTGCCCACCTCCAGCGTAATCAGCGTGGCCAGCGCCTGTTTGTGGCGTCGCACGGACTCGCCGAACAGGCGAACCAGTTCGCCGCGCCGAGGCGCGGGCACCCGGCGCCACTGCAAAAATGCCGCCACTGACGCCGCCACGGTCTGTTCGCGCTGCGCGGGGTCCGCGACACGGACTCGACCGAGCTCGGTGCCGTCAATCGGCGAGCGGCTGACTAGGTCGCCACCGTCAAGCGCGCGGACGTCGACGCCGAGGCTCTGCAAACACTCGAATGCATTCATGAAACAGTCCTTCCCGTGGCGGCCTCTGCGGCCGACGCTTCTATGTGCAAAGCGTAGGCGCGGCTGAAGCGGTTGGCGAGAAATTCCTGCGCATGGGGATTGCCGTACTGAGGGCGCCGCGCTGAGGTCGAGAGCCACCGCCGCCGTAGGCCGATCGCCCGCGCTCAGCGATTCCCTCTCGACGCCCCGGTGACGGGCAATCCAGGATTCCAGCAGAAGAGCGCTGACCCATCCCGCGTCTGCCGAGAGCGTCGTTGAAGTGCGCGAATATTTTGGCGAATATAGAGATTGCTGCAGTCACTTTAACGAATGTTGCATTCATTATGACGAAATCGGCGACCGACGAAGCCCTGCTGACGCTCTTGCGGGAAGACGCGCGACTGTCGACGGCTGAATTGGCTCGACGCTTGGGAATAGCTCGGTCGACCGTACAAAGTCGACTGGAGCGGCTTGAGCATTCGGGTGTCATACAAGGGTACCGTGTCGATTTGGGGCCCACCGCTCGCGCCCGTCCGGTGCAAGCGCACGCGATGATTGCGTTAGAGCCCGCCCAGCACGGCGAAGTGGAGCGGATGCTCGGGGCGATGCCCGCGGTGACGGCGCTTTACACCGTCAGTGGCGCCCACGACATCATCGCACTGCTCGGTGCGGACTCCACGGAATCACTCGACGCCGCACTGGCGGCGCTGCGAGCCTGCCCAGGGGTCAAAGCGACGACGGTCTCCGTCATCCTGTCGCGACGCTTTGAGCGCTGAATCAGGCCTCGGGTAGGAACAGTTCGGCGAGCATGCAGCGTATGCCGCCGCCGCCGAGGTGTTCAATCGTCTCTACGGCACACACGACCGGTCGGGCATGTTGCTCCAACAAGAGGCGCTGGGCCCGCGACAGACTCAGCAGCGCGCGGCGAGAGATGGCCACGACAGGGCCTAACGATCCGTTTAAAAACAATATATTACCGGCGAACTCGCTCACCTGAGCGGCGGACAGATCGAGCAGGGTCTTGCCGCTGGATTCGAGCGCATCAAAAACCCGCCGTAAGCCAGCGCCTGGGGCGACCAGTCCGCTCGCCAACACCGCCAATGTCGGACCGACCGACATCATCACGTTCGTGTGATAGATGGGCCGGCCCGCCTCATCGTGGGCGTCGAAGATGACGGAGCGGTAACCAAACGCCTCGCAGAAGGACTCGACGGCTGCGTCATGCGTGCGCGCCGAACGGCACGCATAGGCCAACCGATGCGTCCGATCCAGGATCAAGCTGCCGGTGCCTTCCACAAACAGGTTCTGCGCCTCGAGCGTTGAAAGGTCCACTACCGAGCGGATCTTCCAACCCCGTTGTGCAGCAATCGTGCGCAGCAATTCGGGGCGTCGCTCACGACGACGATTCGCGGCCGCCATGGGGTAGAGCGCCACGCGCCCGTCCGCGTGCGTCGAAAACCAGTTGTTGGGGAACAGGGCATCGGGCGTGTCCGCCGCGGCGTCAGCCTCCGCGATCACGACATCGATCCCGGCGTCCGCTAAGGCAGCGGCAGCCGCATCGAATTCCGCTTGGGCCGCCGCAAGAGTGCCCGCTCGGGGCGCCTCCACGGCGTGCTGGAATGGGTTGCTCTCCAGCGTCTCGGGATTCGAATAGAAGGTCGCTGGTCGAATCATCAGCACCGAACCGGTGCTCTGCTGCTCGGGCCCCGAGCTACGCACGTTTTCGCCCCGTGTCACGTATCCTGTCCTCGTCCTTCATCGATTCGTCCGCGCCGGCGGCCGCTCAAGGCCAACCGCACATGACACTAGTTTGACAGGTTGCGAGGTGGAACCGAAATGACCGTTTTCAACCGTTCGTCGATTTTGGGGACTTTTCTGATCCTGAGCGCGCTGGCGGGGTGCGGCGGCGGAGGCGGCGGTGGCAGCAGCGGCGGGAGTTCGGGGTCCTCCGGTGGCGGGACGACCGGATCGTCCGGTCCCACCTACACGGCCGGCAGTTATCTTGACCCAAGTCAGTTTGCGGCCCGTTGCGCCGTACCCCGCGTGGGCTCGGATCCGACGACCGGCCAGCGTTACCCCGACGTACAGGGATCGGTGACCTGGGAGAACGCGTGGATCCGCTCTTGGGTGCACGCGTATTACCTCTGGTACACCGAGTTGCCGGATCTCAATCCGGCCAGTTACGCGACAACGGCGGCCTATTTTGCGCTCGACAAGACGTCGGCGACGACCGCGTCGGGCGCGCTGAAGGACAAATTTCATTTCACCTATCCGACCACCGAATGGAATGCGCTGGTCTCCGGCAGCGCAACCGTCGACTACGGTGCGCATTGGGTCTTTGTCGCCACGACACCGCCTCGACAGTTGATTGTCGGCTATGTCGATCCCAACACCCCGGCGAGCAGCGCGAGTTTGGCGCGCGGTGCGTCCGTGACGGCCATCGACGGCATTGATCTCGTCAACGCCGGTGATCAGGCGAGTGTCGATAAGTTGAATGCGGCGCTGAATCCGACCGCTGTCGGTGAGACACACACGTTCACGGTACTCGATCTGGGCGCGTCCGCGACCCGTACGGTCACGATGGCGGCGGCCGATGTCACTTCGGTGCCGGTCCAGAATGCGACGGTCCTGTCGACGGGTCACGGTCCGGTGGGCTATCTGACCTTTAACGATCACATTGCCAGCGCCGAGTCCGCGCTGAGCGGCGCGTTCCAGACGTTTGCGGCCGCCCAGATCACCGATCTTGTCTTGGATATGCGTTACAACGGCGGTGGATTGCTCGATATTGCGAGCGAGCTGGCCTACATGATCGCAGGGCCCACGCAAACGCAAACGGGCTACTTTGAGAAACTCTCGTTCAACGACAAGTACCCGACCAACGACCCGATCACCGGGCAGCCCATCACACCGACACCGTTTTATGCGACGGCGCAGGGTTACAGCCTGACCTCCGGGACCCCCTTGCCGACGTTGGGGCTGACGCGCGTCGTCGTGATCGTGGGACCCGACACCTGCTCGGCCAGCGAAGCCGTGATCAACAGCCTGCGTGGGATCGGCGTGAACGTGGTGCTCATCGGTGGCCAAACTTGCGGCAAGCCCTATGGCTTCTATCCGCAGGACAACTGCGGAACGACCTATTTCTCCATTCAATTCAAAGGCGTCAACACGCAGGGCTTTGGTGATTACACCGACGGCTTCATTCCGTCGAATGCAACCAACGCGAACGGGGGCGTACCCGTGAATGGATGCGATGTGGCGGACGACTATGCCCACGCGCTCGGCGACACGAGTGAGGGTAAATTATCGGCGGCTCTCGGTTGGCTGACGAGCGGCGCGGCCGCGTGCCCCACGCCCGCGTCCGCTGCCGCCAACCCGCTGTTGCATGAGGTGCCGCGGATGAAGAAGCCGCTCTGGCTGATGAATCGTATTCTGTCGCATCGCCGCTCATAACGTTGCTTGGAGTCTTTGATATGGCTTACGACCCCGCCAATGTATTTGCCCGGATTCTGCGTGGCGAGCTGCCCTGCCACCGCGTCTATGAGGATGCGGACACGTTGGCCTTCATGGATGTCATGCCCCAGTCACCGGGGCATACGCTGGTCATCCCGAAGCAGGCGGGCGAAAACCTGATGGACACGCCAACGTCGTCCCTGCAGGCGGCGATTCAAACCACCCAACGCGTCGCGCGGGCCGTCCAGCAGGCGTTTTCTGCCCCAGGCCTGATCGTCACCCAGT
This sequence comes from Steroidobacteraceae bacterium, assembly GCA_036742455.1. Taxonomy (GTDB): domain Bacteria; phylum Pseudomonadota; class Gammaproteobacteria; order Steroidobacterales; family Steroidobacteraceae; genus CAIKZZ01. The sequence continues at coordinate 17,517 of DAINQU010000033.1, forward strand.
TCAACGGTGCCACCGCGGGGCAGACGGTTTTTCATCTGCACTTTCACATCATCCCAGTCTACGGACCGGGTGGGGTCGGTCACCATGCGCGCCATGCCGCAGACAGTGCTGTTCTTGCGGAGCACGCCGAAAAAATACGCGCTGCGTTGACGCTACCGTAGACGTCACGGCGTTGTCATCGCGACGTCGCCGCTGCGTCATTCGCACGGTCTACCGTGACGCCATGGGTTATGAACTGGAAGTACCGACGACCGAACACTACGCCGCAGCGGCGGATTTGCGGCTGTTGGAGCAGGCATGGCAGGACGCCCATGCCCGCTTACGGGACGCGCTCGCCTGGACGCGCCAGCTGAAGGGACTGGTTGAGAACGACGATCCCCTCTGGTTGGCCGCTCAGATTCGGATTGCGGAAGCCCGGCAGCGCTGCCGAATGGCGACCGACGCGTGGGCGAACCTCACGGCGGATGCGCTCTGATCGTCGGTTCAGGGTGACCGGAAGAAAAAGTCGAGCGCGACCCCGAGAAACACGGCGAGTCCAAACCACTGATTGTTGATAAATGCGGCAAAGCAGCCTTCCCGGCTGCGGTCCCGTATCAACCATTGTTGGTACACGAAGGTGATCGCGCCCGTACCGAGGCCCGCGTGATACCAGCTGCCCATCCCCAATGCTTGGCCGGCCAGTACTAGCGCAAGCAGTGTCAACGCTTGCAGGGCGCCTAAGACGATCCGATCTGCATCCCCAAACGTGATCGCCGACGAGTGCACCCCGAGACGCAGATCGTCGTCGCGGTCGACCATCGCATACTGCGTGTCATAGACCATCACCCAGAGGACGCCAGCGGCGAAGACGAGCCAGCCCACGCGCGTCACGCTACCGTGCTGCGCCACCCACGCCATCGGAATGGACCAACTGAAGGCCAGTCCGAGCCAAGCCTGTGGAAGTGGAAAAAAACGCTTCATAAATGGATAGGCCGCCATGAGTCCGGCGCCGACCACCGCGTACGCAACCGTCAGACGGTCCAGTGTCAGTACAAGCGCAAAGGCCAGCAGGCAGAGGATGGCGTACACGATGAGCGCTTCGCTCGGCTGTATGCGGCCGGCCGCTAAAGGCCGGTCGCGCGTCCGTTTCACTTCCGGATCGACCTTGCGGTCAGCCCAATCGTTGATGGCGCAACCGGCGGAGCGGGTCAAAAAGACCCCCAACGCGAAAACGATGAATACGTGCTCGTGGGGGTGGCCGGCCGAGGACATCCAGAGCGCCCAGAGCGCCGGCCACAACAGTAGCCACGTACCCACCGGGCGATGTAACCGTATCAGCAAGCCGTAGTCGACGAGCGTGGACACGACGGTGCGCAGCGATGACTTCATCGCGACTTCGAGTCCGGAAGAAATGCCTCGTGAAGCAACACACGGGCCTCACCGATGGTGATCACCGCTCGCCGCGCCCACACCGCCTCGTGTCGACCCGGGACGCGCTGCAGCGCGCGCGTCGCTAACGGATGAGCGGCCGGCAGCGTTGCGACCTCCCATGCGCCGTACCGCACGTCATCGCGCCACGACAGGGCCTCCGGCAGTGCGCGCACGCCCAGATCCGCAAGCCAAGGATGCGCATCGAGCGCGCAATCGGGGATCAGCGTCTCCGCGTACACCCACGCCCGACCTTGGGCCGTTAACTCCACCTGTCGCAGCAACGCGCTATCGGTGGGTGAGCCAAGCAGTTCGCGCTGATCGGCATTGAGAAACCCAATGCATTCCTCCAACAGCCGGAGTTGAGCCGGCCCACCGGCCTCCCGCGCAATCCGTTCCGTCAGCAGTTCCTCTGCCGCGAGCCAGCCTGCCCATCGCAGCGGCAGGCGAGCGGTGATCCGATCGAGTCGCGCCCAAAGATCCAGTGGCAATAACGAGCCCATAGTCGCCGTCGACGATTTGTTCAACGTATTACCGCCCCTCAGACGCGCCCGTACCGTTCCCGCGTCCCGATCCATCGACGCAGCAGAGCCGGTATGTTATCCGGATGGCGCGAAATCATCACCTCCGCAGCCGCTTGTACGCGGGGCAGAAGATCCACGTCACGACTCAGATCCGCCACTTTGAGTTGCAACAACCCCGTCTGGCGCGTGCCGAGAACTTCGCCCGGACCGCGCAGTTCAAGATCGCGCCGAGAAACTTCAAATCCATCGTTCGTTGAGCGCATCACGTCCAAACGCGAACGCGCCAGCTGCGATAGGGGCGATCGATACAGCAACACACAGGTGGATTCCGCAGCGCCTCGGCCGACACGGCCGCGAAGTTGATGCAGCTGCGCGAGCCCCATGCGTTCGGCATTTTCAATAACCATCAAGCTCGCATTGGGGACGTCGACACCCACTTCGATCACGGTGGTCGCCACCAAGAGATCGAATTCCTGACGTTTAAAAGCTGCCATGACGGCCTGCTTTTTGGCGCCGGCCAAACGTCCGTGTACGAGGCCGATGCGCAACTGGGGCAGGGCGCCCACGAGCGCGGCGTGTGTGGCTTCTGCGGCCTGGTAGTCGAGTTCGTCCGACTCTTCAATGAGGGGGCATACCCAATACGCTTGACGACCGTCGCGGCAGGCTGCTGCGATGCGCGCGACGACCTCATCGCGCCGCGTCTCCGCGAGGACGACCGTTTTGACGGGTGTGCGACCCGGGGGCAACTCATCAATGACCGAGACATCGAGATCGGCGTATGCGGTCATCGCAAGGGTTCGCGGAATAGGCGTGGCAGTCATGATCAGTTGGTGGGGTACCCTGCCTTCGCTCAGTCCTTTGTCGCGCAATGCGCGACGTTGCTCCACGCCAAAGCGATGCTGCTCGTCGATGATCACGAGCGCCAACCGGCCAAAACGAACGCCCTCCTGAAAGAGCGCGTGCGTGCCGATGACGACCGGAACGTCGCTGCTGGCGGCGATCGCGTCGAGGGTCAGTTGGCGTGCGCGGCCTGTCAACCGGCCTGATAACAGGGCGACGGGGATGCCGAGCGGCTGCAGCCAACGCTCGAAATTCTGATGGTGCTGTTCGGCGAGCAATTCGGTCGGGGCCATCAGGGCCACTTGGTAGCCGGCCTCGACGGCGGCGAGCGCAGCCAGTGCGGCCACGAGGGTCTTGCCCGACCCCACGTCCCCTTGCACGAGCCGCAGCATGGGCGACGGCTTCGCGAGATCCGCGAGAACCTCCGCCAGCGCACGCTCTTGAGCGCCGGTGGGCGAAAACGGCAGGGCGGTCCGCAGCTGGGGTGCGAGCCGCGTCGAGGCGTCGACCGGCCAGGCGGGGTCCGAGCGAATCTCATCGCGCAGCAGGCGCAGACTCAACTGATGGGCCAGGAGTTCCTCAAAGGCGAGGCGGCGTTGCGCGGGATGCATACCGCCGGAGAGCGTCTCCAAATCCGCGCCGGGCGGTGGGCGATGCACGAACACGAGCGCTTCCGCGAGCGACGGTAAGCGTTCATCCTCCAGGACCTCCGCCGGCAGCCAGTCCCGTACGGATTGGGACTCCGCTTCCGCCAGCGCCAACGCCGTGAGGATACGCATGCGTCCTTGCTGGATTCCCTCGGTCATCGGATAGACCGGGGTCAATGAATCCTCCACCCTTTGTGTGTCCGCACTTTCTGCGCGGCGGTATTCGGGGTGCACAATTTCAAGGCCAAGGGTGCCGCGCCGAGCCTCACCGTAACAACGAAGGCGAACGCCGCGCTGCAGTTGCGCCTGTTGCTGCGCCGTAAAATAGAAAAACCGCAGGGTCAGGAAGCCCGATCCGTCCGCGATCCGCACGAGCATCTGTCGGCGTCGCCGGATGACGACCTCGGCGAGCTGTACTTCACCCTCCACCACGGCCCGATCACCGGACCGTAGCGCACCGATGGGCAGCACTCGGGTACGGTCCTCGTAGCGCAGTGGCAGCAAGAACAACAGGTCTTGAACGGTCTCGACCCCGAGCTTGGCCAGACGCTCGGCTAACGAATCGCCCACCCCCTTAAGCGTTGTGACCGGCCGTAGTTCCGGCAGTGCCGGACTACGACCGCGACTTAAGGGGGGTACTCGACTCACACGTAGAGGATGCAGTCGGCTTCGACGGCGGCGCCGCGCGGAAGGGAGGCGACGCCCACGGCGGCACGTGCCGGATACGGCTCGCTGAAATACTCGGCCATGACTTGGTTGACCAAGGCGAAGTGCGCCAAATCGGTGAGGTAAATCGTAACGCGCACGGCATTCGCCAAACTGCCGCCGGCAGCCTCCGCGACGGCCTTCAAGTTATCAAACACGCGACGGATCTGTGCCTCCATATCGCCTTCTACCAACGCTTTCGTCGACGGATCGAGCGGGATCTGGCCAGAAATGTAGACGGTGCGATCGACCTTAACGGCCTGAGAGTACGTGCCGATGGCGGCAGGCGCCTTGTCGGTCGAGATAATGGTACGGGACATAGAAGCTCCGAAACGGGACGCGATGGTGAGCGTATTCTCGCACGACACAACCAACGGTGCGTACGCCGAAAACGCTAGGAACGCTCGATCGACTCGACTTCCGGCATCTTGCGGACCGCTCGAATGACCCGCGCGAGATGTGCGCGATCGACGACCTGCAACTCGAACGTGATGGCGGAATTGTCTTCGTCCAGCTCGACGACGGAAACATGACCGAGATTGGTCTGTGTCCCGGCCACCGCAGCGGCCACCGCCGCCAGAGAGCCGGGGCGGTTTTGCACCAACACCTTCAATTCAGTCGTGAACGTGTGCCGGTCTATATTTTCCTGCCATTGGACCGGCAACCACTTTTCCGGCTGCTTATGCCAGCCGTCCAGATTGGAGCAGTTGGCCCGATGCACCACCACGCCGCGTCCTGACGACAGGTACGCGATGATCGGTTCATAGGGGATCGGGAAGCAGCAGCGCGCATACGTGACCAGCAGGCCTTCTGTGCCCGAAATCGCTAACGGCGTCGACGGTGCGTTCGTTGACCGCGCGGCCTCGACGTACTCCGGCGGCAACAAGTGCCGCGCGACGAGCGGCGCGAGGCGCTCGCCGAGGCCGACTTGTTCGAAAAGTTCGTCAACGGTGTGGCAGCCCAATTCTTGCGCCGCCGCTACCATCAATTCGGCTTCGATCGATTTGAGCGGCAAATTGAACTCGCTGAGCGCCTGATCAACCAGTCGTCGTCCCAGATCGATCGCCTCGGAGCGCTTCATGGTCTTGAGGTAGGCTTTGATCGACGCGCGCGCTTTGGCGGTGACGACAAAATTCGTCCACGCAGGATTGGGCGTGGCGCCCTTCGCGGTGATGATCTCAACGGTTTGACCGTTGCGCAGCTCGGTTCGTAACGGCACTAATCGACGGTCAATCTTCGCAGCGACACAACGCCGGCCGACTTCACTGTGCACGGCGTAGGCGAAATCCACGCAGGTCGAGCCGGTTGGAAGCCGCAAAATTTCGCCCTTCGGCGTGAATACGTAGACCTTGTCCGGAAACAGATCCACTTTGACGCTCTCGTAGAACTCTTCCGGACTTCCACCTTCTTGAATCTGCATCAAACTCGCGAGCCACTCGCGCGCGCGATCGTGATGACTGCTGCCGACATCTTCACCGGTCTTGTACTGCCAGTGGGCCGCGATTCCGCTCTCGGCCACGATGTGCATGTCCTCGGTGCGAATCTGCACATCGAGCGGAATGCCATTCGGACCAAACAGCGTTGTGTGCAACGACTGGTAGCCATTGACGCGCGGAATCGCGATGTAATCTTTAAAACGACCCGGCATGGGTTTGTAGACGCTGTGGACAACGCCGAGTGCCCGGTAACAATCATCGACGGTAGGGACGACAAGACGAATGCCGTAAACGTCGATGATGGCCGCTAACGGCACACCTTTGCGTCGCATCTTCTTATAGATGCTGTAGAGGTGTTTTTCTCGAGACTCGACGCGCCCTTGAATCTGTCCGCGTGTTAAGGCGTTCGTCAGACCCGAGACAATCTTGGGCAAAAACTCTTTTTGATTGCCGCGCGCTTTGCGTAATTCTTTATCGATGACCCGATGCCGCATCGGGTGCAATGCCTGGAATCCGAGATCCTCAAGCTCGAGCTTGATCGAGTGGATACCCAGACGATTGGCGATGGGAGCGTAAATCTCGAGCGTTTCGATCGCGATGCGGCGGCGCTTCACGGCCGGCATCGCGCCGAGTGTGCGCATGTTGTGGGTGCGATCGGCAAGCTTGACCATGATGACGCGGATGTCCCGCGTCATCGCAAGAATCATCTTGCGAAAGGACTCGACCTGAGCTTCTTTGCGGCTCTTAAACTGAACCTTGTCCAGTTTCGAGACGCCGTCAACGAGCTCGCCCACCTCGCGGCCGAAGCGAGCGACAATCTCTTCTTTGGCGGTGGGCGTGTCTTCGATCACGTCGTGCAGTAAGGCTGCACAGATCGTCTGTCCGTCGAGGTGTAGATCGGCAAGGATGCCCGCAACTGCAACGGGATGGGTGATGTAAGGCTCACCCGTCATGCGCTTCTGGCCTTTGTGGGCCTCGTGCGCGAGGTCGTAAGCGTCCTGTGCTCGAGCGACCTGGTCAGGTGGCAGGTACGCCTCGAGTTTCGACAGCAGTTGGCCGATCCCGATGGATCCGCGTCCGCCCGGCAGAAAGTTCAGAAGCGACGAAGCACTGGCCATCTGCTGGGCGGGGGGGTGTCGGTGTTAGTCCCCGAGACCGAACTGCGGGGCGCGGAAGTCGCCCGGCAGATCGAGCGGGTTCTCAATCGGCATCATCGCCGGTGCCGGCTCCGGATCGGCTTCGAGCAGCAAGTCCGAGTTGACCTTGCCGTCGGCAATTTCACGCAACGCGACGACGGTCGGTTTGTCGTTTTCCCAGTCAACGAGCGGATCGGCGCCATTGGCTAAGCGGCGCGCGCGCTTGGCGGCAACGAGGACGAGCTCGAACTGATTCTCGACGCCCTGCTTCAGGCAATCTTCGATCGTGATACGGGCCATACGGGCGGCTTCCGAAATGCATAGGAGGGTCGCGAAGTATACGCAATTCGAGCCGGGACGACCACTTGCGTTGGTTTTGGGCTCAGGCGACAAGGCTCTCGGCGAAACGCTGGACCTCCGGGCGATCGCTGCGAAAGGCACCGGCATCCCCGTCCACGATGTGTTGGAGATCCGACAAGGCCCGGTCAAAGTGCTCATTCACCACCACGTACCGGAACTCATGCCAGCGTGACAATTCGGTCACGGATTCCATGAGACGCCGCTGAATGACGTCTTCCGAATCCGTTCCGCGACCGCGCAGGCGCTGCTCGAGGGCAGCCCGGGACGGCGGCAAAATGAAGACATCAATGGCTTCCGGCAAGTGCTGCCGAACCTGCGCGGCGCCCTGCCAGTCAATCTCCAGTAACAAGTCACGCCCCGCGTCTAAGGCGGCCTCGACGCTGTGTTTTCCGGTGCCGTACAGATTGTCGAACACCTCGGCGTATTCCAAAAACTCGCCATTCCCAATCATGGCTTCGAAGCGCGCACGGTCGGTGAAATGGTAGTCCCGGCCGTCTATTTCATTCGGTCGGGGCTTGCGCGTGGTGTGTGAAATTGAAAAAGCGAGTGACGGCGAGCGCTCCATCAGTGCGCGGACGAGGCTGGTCTTGCCGGTTCCTGAAGGGGCGGCAATGACAAAAAGACGTCCGCGGCGATGCAGGTCGGTGCTCATGGTGCTCGGTCTGGTGGGCGTGTAGGAGTGCAAATGGTAACCGCACCAAGGGTCCAAAGTACCCCCGCATTTATGCCCTTAGAGGGCAATAATGCAGGGGCTGAGACGAACGGAGCCGCCCGTTGAGCGGCCGACAATCGCGTCCGCTGACGTCGGGAGCGGCCCTTGACGTCGCGCCCGGCACGACGACGCGAGGCAGGAGCGTGAGCGCGCTACGGCGTGCGGAAGAAATTATAACTATTTGACTCTTAATGGTTTTTAGCGGATTCGCCTCGATCTTCAGCGGGTTTCTCCGTCGGGCGTGCTACGCGGTCAGATCCTCACTCCACGTTCTGCACCTGCTCGCGC
>DAINQU010000034.1:0-23717 GCA_036742455.1 Steroidobacteraceae bacterium
GCGATGACGCGAAAGCCGTCCTCGTTCAGGGCAAGGCTCGTGGCCTGCAGTGCATTGCGGTGCGCCTCGTCCAAGGGATACACCGAGTCGCCCGAGCGCCCAAAGCGCGAGATCGCATAGACCTCCTCAACAGCGCCCTTGCAGATCAGGAGACGCTGCCCGTGGCCCTCGACCGCGACTGACATGCGCCGGCGGTTGAAGTCGAAGGGCACTTCATCGAACTTGCCGTACTCGGCGGCGATGCAGCTTAAGCGCTGCGCGTCCGGGTGGTTCAGTACCGCGACGTCGAGCAGGTTCTTGAGGCCGGATTGGTGGTGGCTGTTCAGGTAGGCGTACAGCAGCACTTCGTCGCTGTCGGCGCCGTCGAGATCGACGTGTTTCTCCAGGATGATGCGATCCTGCGTGAGCGTGCCGGTCTTGTCGGTGCACAGCACGTCCATCGCGCCAAAGTTTTGGATCGCGTTCAGGCGCTTCACGATGACCTTCTTCCGGGACATCGCAAGCGCACCCTTGCCGAGGTTCACCGTGACGATCATCGGCAGCATTTCCGGCGTGAGCCCGACGGCGACCGCGACGGCGAATAAGAACGCTTCGATCCAGTTGCCCTTGGTCCAGCCGTTGATCACAAAGACGAGCGGCGCCATCACGATGATGAAGCGGATCATGAGCCACGCAAAGCGCGATACGCCGCGATCAAAATCAGTCATCGTGCGCTCGCCGGCGATGACGTCGGCCAAGGCCCCGAAATAGGCGTGCGACCCGGTCAGCACGACCACCGCCGTGGCACTGCCGCTGATCACGCTCGTGCCCATAAAACACAGGTTCGTGAGGCGGCCGGGATCGGCGCTCGGTTGGGCGATGGCGCTCGGGTCTTTGTCGACCGGCAGCGCTTCGCCGGTGAGCGCCGACTCACTCACGAAGAGGTCCTTGGCGCTCAGCAGCCGCACATCGGCCGGGACGATATCGCCCGCCGATAAGTGCACGATATCCCCCGGCACCAGATCCTGTATCGGTACCTCCGTCCACGGCGCGGGATCCGTCGATGGCGCGTCGGCGTTGCGCCGGCGCACGGTGGCCGAGGTGTGGACCATCGCGCGCAGTTTCTCAGCCGCTTGATTCGAACGGTGTTCCTGCAGAAAGGCGAGGGACACGCTCAGGATGACCATGAGCACGATGATGGTCGCCGCATCGTGATCACCGATCAGCCAGGAGGCGGTCGCGAGCAGCAGCAACAGGATATTGAGCGGGTTGGACAGGCGCGTCAGGAGTCCGGCGAGGATCCCCTGCGATTGCTCGCGGGCGATTCGGTTCGGGCCGTGCGTGCGCAGGCGCTCGGCGGCCTCGTCGGTGCCGAGGCCGTCGAGCGAGCTCGACTGCGCGGCGAGCGTCTCGGTGGGCGTGAGGGCCGCGGTCGTGACGAGCACGGCCGGTAATCGGATCGTTGTGGGGTGTCGGGTCGAGGCCCGTGCGGGTGCCTTGGTCTCTCGTCCGGTGATGAAGACGTCTCGCCAGTGCCGCCAACTCATCGGTGCTCTCCCCGTCGGTCTCAGCCCTTATCGCAGGGTGCCTCCTGCGCCGCAATAGCGGTTCAGCGCAAGCGGGTCGCCGACGCTCGCCCGGTCCATTGCAGCGCCACGACGGCGAGGAGCGCCAGTAGGCCGTTGGCGACGAGCGTGCTGCGCACCCCCCAATCCGCGACGGCCCAACCGCTCAAGAGGCTGCCGCAGGCGCCGCCACCGCGGGCGCAGAGCATGAAGAGCGCCACGCTCTGGCCGCGTGCCGGCGCCGGGGTTTCGGATTGCAGCAGCGTATTGGCCGCCGAGTGGCTTACCGTCATCGCCACGCCCGCACACGCAAAGCCGATGGGGGCGAGCGCGGCCACCGGGTTGAGCGCGCTGACCACGACGCTGATCGCGAGCAGGGTGGCGCCGACGAGGCTGATCCGTTGCCGATCGTGCCGCGCCTCCACGGCCGCCAAGCCCACCGCACCCGCAAGGCCGCCAATGCCGAAGGCGGTCAGGGCCGTGCCGAAGTCGCTGACGGTCCCGTGGAACACCTGCTTCACCAGCACCGGACTGAAGGTCACGATGGGACTCAAGAGCACACTGGTCACCAGGGTCGTGAGGAGTGCGCCGCGTAGGCGCGGTTGCCGGGTGATATCGCGCAACGTGTTCGTCAGTCGGCGCCAGTGCAGCCGTTCGGCGGGTGCCCGGCGTACCCCCGCGCTCGGCAGGATCCACAGCGCGACCAGAATGAACGGCAGGTACGACAGCGCGCTGACCCCAAAGGCACCCGCGGCACCGACGCGCGCCATGAGCACGCCGGCGATGGCAGGACCGACGATGCGCGCGAGGTTGAACTGCACTGCGTTCAGCGCGATGGCCGTCGGCACTTCGTCGGGTTGCACGATGCTCGGTGCGATGGACTGGAACGACGGCATCGAGAGGGCATCGGTGATGCCCACGACGAGCGACAGCAGAATGATCATCTCCGGTCGGAGGCGGTGTGCTTCCCACAGCACGATGATCAGGATCGGGCAGAGCATCTGCAGCGACTGGAAGCCCGCGATCACGCGACGTCGATCGCGCGTGTCGGCGAGTAGACCGCCGATCAGCGTGAGCGCAAAGATCGGGGCGCCCATCGCGAAGGCATCCAGTCCGAGCAGAAACGGAGAAGCGCCCAAGCTGAGCAGCAGCCAAGGCTGGGCGACCGACTGCGCCCACGTGCCGATGTTCGACAGGAGGCTCGAAAAAAAGAACGTCCCGAAGCGACGCGAGCGCAGCAGCGCGATGGACTGTTGCCAACCGGTCGTCTGCATGGACCGAGCCTCCCAACGGCCGCCTAGCCTCGCCTGCGCGAGCGTCGGCGATCAGGATGCGCCGTCGGGGGGCGGGGCGCACCCTGTTGAAAGTGCCGATGCGCCGCGCGGTGAGTGCGCGGCCGACACGCCACTCCCTCTAGAGGCGCGCGCCGCTCAGCGCGTCAAAGGCGTGTAACTGGGCGTTGTCGAGTTCGAGCGGCACCCGCTCGCCGAAGGCCGGGATGCGCCGACTCGCCAGTCGCGCGATGAGCCGCGCCTCGGGAAAGGCCAGATGCACGAGGGACTCCGCACCGATGGTCTCGGCGATCTCGGCCGGCGCCTCGACCGACACGGCGCGTTCGTGCGGCAGTCGGCCGGGCTCGTGGACGTGCTCGGGTCGGATGCCGATCAGCACGGCGCGTGCCGGTTGGCCGGCGAGCCCACGGAGGGTGCCGGTCAGCGGCACACGAAAGCCGGCTCCCACCGCCGACGCACCGTCGGTGGTCGCCGGCAGTAAGTTCATGGGCGGCGAGCCCATGAAGTGCGCGACGAAGGCGTTGGCCGGGCGATCGTAGATCTCGAGCGGCGTGCCCACCTGCATCAGGTTCGGCGTCCCCGCGGCGCCGGTGGGGGCGAGCACGGCGATGCGATGACCCAAGGTCATTGCCTCCACCTGGTCGTGCGTCACGTAGACGGTGGTCGTCGCCAGCGCTTTTTGCAGACGTGCGAGCTCGGCACGCATCTGCACGCGCAGTTCGGCATCGAGGTTCGAGAGCGGTTCGTCGAAGAGGAACACCGACGGTTGGCGCACCAGCGCTCGGCCGAGGGCGACGCGTTGCCGCTGACCGCCGGAGAGGGCGGCGGGTTTGCGCTCGAGGAGCGCCGACAGACCCAAGGTCTCGGCCGCGGCGGCGACGCGCTCGCGGATCTGTGCGGCCGGCGTGCCACGGATCGACAAGGAGAACCCGATGTTCTCGGCCACGCTCATGTGCGGGTAGAGGGCGTAGCTCTGGAAGACCATCGCGACATCCCGATCCTTCGGGGCGATCGCCGCCACGTCCCGTCCGCCGATGGTGAGCGTGCCGCTCGAGAGGGCTTCAAGGCCCGCAATCAGGCGCAGTGCCGTCGACTTGCCGCAGCCCGAGGGGCCGACCAGGACCATGAACTCCCGATCGGCGACGCTGAGCGTCAGATCGGTGAGGACGGGCGTGCCGCCGAAGGTCTTCGAGATGTTCGTAAAGCCGATCGCCGCCATCGTGGGCCCCCTCTCAATCGGGGTCAGTGTTGCCGCTGACGGGGCATTCGGCAAGGACGCGGCGTCCTTTTCGACTGCAATCGTTTGCGCTCAATTCTGTGGTGCCGATGCAACGTTGCGCCGGCGATCCCCGTTATGAAAAATCTTTGCAACCGGCCCTGAGTCCGCGCTAGTCTTGGTAACAGAACATAAGTAACCGGTTACATCGCGAGTGTAAGCGGTTACGACAGAGGGGGCGAGGGGAGTGGCAGCTACACTTCGAGACGTTGCGCGGGAAGCGCGCGTCTCGACGGCTACAGTGTCGCGCGTAATCAACGGTCACGGGAACGTGAACGGAGAGACGCGCGCGCGCATCTTGGGTGTGATCGACCGGTTGCGGTACATCCCCGACAGCGCCGCGCGTTCGCTCTCGACCGGCCTCACGCACACCATCGGCGTGCTCCTGCCCGATCTGCACGGCGAGTTCTTCTCGGAGATCATCCGCGGTATCGACCAAGCGGCACGCCGTCGCGGGTTGCACCTGCTCTTATCCGGCGTGCACGGCTCGGCCGAGGAGACGGGGCGCGCGGTGCGCGCGCTCAAAGGCCGCGTCGACGGCCTCCTGATCATGTCGCCTTACGCGGACTCGGCCTTTCTGAGCGATTACTCGCACGACGGCACGCCGGCCGTCGTCATCAATTCCCCCGTGCGTGGCGAGAGCCATTCGTCGTTCGGCGTGGACAACCGCGGCGGTGCTCAGGCGATGGTCGAGCACCTGGTCGGCATCGGACATCGACGCATTGCGTTTATCGCAGGTCCCCGCGACAACTTCGATGCCACCGAGCGCTTGGCAGGCTACTGCGAAGCGATCGCTGCGCAACCCGAGGTGCGCGAGCACGTGTTACCCGGGGATTTTTCCGAGGAGTCCGGGGCGCAGGCCGCGGCGCGCCTCTTGGCGTTGGACGAGCGTCCCGACGCCGTGTTCGCGGCCAACGACATGATGGCCTTGGGCTGTCTGCGCGTGCTGCGCGCGGCGGGCGTCGCGGTCCCGGAGGACGTGGCGATCGTCGGCTTCGACGACATCCCGATGGCCCGATACGTGGCGCCGGCGCTCACGACCGTGCGCGTGCCCATGGCAGAACTGGGCGCGCGGGCCTTGGACGGCTTGGCCGATGCCATCGGCACCGATCGGGCGCGCGCCTCCACGCGGACGCTGCCGACTGAGCTTGTGGTGCGTGACTCCTGCCGGGCGCGCGCCTCATGAGCGCCGACGGCTGCGTGGGCGTGCGAACGGCCAATCGGTGGCACGCGCCGGTGAGTCGCTTTGCTCTGAAAAGTTTTGCCAAGGTATCGTCCGCGCGGCTACGCTGCGCGCCACAAAACGCGTCGTCGCCCGGGTATCCGGCTGACGATGCGGACGATGCGAGGGGGTGGAATGAGGGGGTTCGTCGAACGACGTCGAGCAGCGCTCGGCGACTCGGCCGTACGGACGCAGCGCGCTCTATCCCGCCCGTACCGCGTGAGCGATTCCGAACCGGACCCGACGGTCTGCCACCGGCGCGGGCCGGCGGCAGGTCGGCTGTTTTTGCAGATAACGATTCAACACAGAGGAAGACCAATCCATGACTAAGCGTCTGTCAACCGTAACGAACCGCACCGGTGCCGTTACTCTCGCGGCGGCGGTCGCCGCGATTTTGGCCGGCCCGCGCGTCAGCTACGCGCAAACCGCCAACGCGACGTTGCAGGGCACCGCGCCGGCGAACACCGAAGTCGTCGCGACGAACCGTGCGACGGGTTTCACGCGTAAGACGAAGGCCGGTTCCGACGGCTCGTACACCCTGTTGGGTCTGCCCCCGGGCACCTACGCGGTCAGCGCGGGCAAGGGCACCGAGCGCGATATCGTCCTGTCGGTCGCCACCACCTCGACGCTCGATCTCGCGCTCCTCGACTCGGTCGTGGTGAGCGGTTCGCGTCTGGTCGAGGTCAAGACCCCGCAGATCTCGAACATCGTTTCGCTGCAAGAAATTCAGACGGTCCCGCAGTTGACGCGCAACTTCTTGGAGTTCGCCGACACGGTGCCGGGCGCCATCTTCAACGTCGCGCCGAACGGCGCCACCACCTTCCGCTCGGGCGGTGACGGTCCGGACTCGGTGAACATCTTCATCGACGGTATCGGTCAGAAGGGCTATGTCCGCAGCGGCCAGGCCGGTCAGTCCGACGGCAGCCAGGGCAACCCGTTCCCGCAGCTCGCCATTCAGGAATACAAGGTCATCACGTCCAACTACGGCGCGGAATTCGACCAGCTCTCGAGCGCCGCCATCGCGGCCGTGACGAAGTCCGGTACCAACGAGTTCCACGGCGAATTCTTCGGCACCTACTCGAGCGACAGCCTGCGCGCGGAAACGCCGTCGGAAGAAGCGGCGGGTAATAAGGTCCAGTCGAAGGACAAGGAATACGGCTTCGCGCTCGGCGGTCCGATCATTCAGGACAAGATGCATTTCTTCGTCACCTACGAAGGCAAGGATTACTCCCAGCCTGTCGCGGTGACCTACGCCGGCACGCCGCCGGCGGCCATCATCGCCGCCTTGCCGCAGAGCGTGCAGGCGCAGGTGGGTCCGTCGTCGATTCCGTTCACCGAGAAGTTGGTGTTCGGCAAGATCGATTACGAACCGACCGCCAACGACCGTTTCGAATTCTCGGTAAAGACCCGTCAGGAAAATTCGGACGGCAACGGCGCCGGCGTCGGTCAGGCCGCGTCGACGACGGTCACCACCCGCAACACCGACTACCGCTACGACGTCCGCTGGCAGCACAACGCCGATCGTTGGTTCAACGAAGCCGTCATTGCCGAGGAAAATTCGTTCTACCGTCCGACCGCGGCGAATTATTCGTCGAACGGTGCGGACTACACCTGGCTGTTCAACGGCAATAACCAGGGCCTCCTCAACACGGGCGGCGCGGATCCGCGTGCGACGCAGGACAAGGGCCAGAAGGGCTTCTCGTTCCAGGACGATCTGACCTTCGCCGACGTGGCGCTCGGCACGGGTAAGCACACGTTCAAGATGGGCGTGAAGGTCAAGGCCGTGCAGTTGACCGCCATGGACGCCTGCTCGACCTGCTACCCGGTGTTCAGCTACAACGTCGACCCGGTCACGGGTGTGGAGAGCTCGCCGTACTCGGCAACCTTCACCGGCATTCCGGCGAGCGTCAACGGCCAGCCGCTGGCGAGCGCCGTGGCGAAGTCGAACGACCGTCAGTACGGCCTCTACTTCCAGGACGACTGGACCGTCAACAAGAAGCTGACGCTGAACTTGGGTGTCCGTTGGGACTACGAACAGAATCCGACCTACCTCGATTGGCAGACGCCGGATCTGATTCGCAACCTGTTCTCGCAGCAGTCGCCGACCGCGGGTCTGACCTGGGCGCAGTACTACGCGCAGGGCCCGTTTGGCTACAACATCAACGACTACATGAGCAACGGCTCGCAGCGTAAAGCCTACGCCGGCGAGATCCAGCCGCGTCTCGGCTTCTCCTACGACATCGCGGGCGACCAGAAGAACGTCATCGTCGGTGGCATCGGCCGCTCGTACGACCGTGACCTGTTCGACTACCTGCAGTTGGAGCAGACCAAGCTCGCGACCTCGGTGCCGACCGTGTACTTCAACACGCCGAGCCACCCGTGCACGGTCAACGGCCTGAGCTGCTTGACCTGGAACCCGGCGTACGCCAACGGTCCGGGCGCGTTGCAGAACGTCGTGGCCGGTACGGTCGGTGACGTGTACCTCTTCAACAACAACCTGAAGGTGCCGTACTCCGACCAGTTCAGCTTGGGTATCCGTTCGCGGATCGGCGACTGGAACACGAGCGCGGTCGTCGCACGCATCAACTCGAAGAACGGGTTGACCTTCGTGGTCGGTAGCCGTGGTGCGGCCGGTCAGTACTACGTGCCGGAGCCGTGGGGTGGTTACGGCACGCCGTGGGACGTGACGCCGGGCGTCACGACGCCGGTCGGCATGACCAACAACCTCGTGTTGACGGATAACGACGTCGAGATCCGTACCACGCAGTTGTTGTTGAGTGCGGAAAAGCCGTTCACCAACGAGTCGGGCTGGGGCCTCAAGGTGTCGTACACCTTCACCGAGGCGTACACGAACTCCATCCCGAACAACATGGAAGGCAACTTCACCAACACCGAGTTCTCGGTGGACTATCCGTTCACGCGCTTCGCACCGTTCCTGCAATCGACCAACGCGCCGAAGCATCGCTTGGTCGCGAGCGGATCCGTCGCGCTGCCGTGGGACCTGATTTTGGGTGGCAAGTTGACCCTCTCGACGCCGATGCCGGGTTGGGATTCGCGTTGCCGTCCGCAGCCGTCCTCGGGTGCCCCGAACCTCGGGCCCTTGGGACAGCCGTGTGACGACATCACGTTGGCACCGAACGTGAAGATCGCCTACAAGAGCTTGGATCTGCAGTTGACCAAGAACTTCAAGTTCGCGAACTCGTTCAGCGCTTACGTCCGTGCGGACGTGCTGAACGTCTTCAACAGCGCCAACTTGGTGGACCAGAACACGACGTACAACTCCGACGGTACGCCGGCCAGCCACTACTACAACCCGACGGGCAACATTGCGAACAGCACGCGCACGTTGCGGATGACGGTGGGTGGTAAGTTCTAAGCCTCGCGAGACGGTCCGATGTGCAAAGCCATGCTTTGGCTTCGGCCGACTGGGTTGAGGTGAGACGGGCCCGGACGCGCGAGCGTCCGGGCCTCTTTATTCGAATCAGGTGCGTATGAGCGCGGAACCCCTCAAGTCCATCGTCATTGTCGGTGGCGGTACCGCCGGCTGGATGTCGGCGGCGGCGTTGGTCAATGCCTTGCAAAACCGGTGTCAGGTGCGACTCATCGAGTCGGAAGAAATCGGCACCGTCGGTGTCGGCGAAGCGACGATTCCGGCCATGCGCATCTTCAATGACACCTTGGGCCTGCGCGAGGCGGAGTTTGTCCGCGAGGTCAAAGGCACGTTCAAACTCGGTATCGAGTTCCGCAATTGGGGTCAACTCGGGGACTCGTACTTTCACGGCTTCGGCCATCTCGGGCACGACTACGGCCCGCACGCCTTCCACCAGCTGTGGCTGCATCAGATGCTCGCGGGGAAGGGCGACGATTTAGGCGCGTACTCGCTGCACAGCGTGGCGGCCCCGCAAGGGCGCTTTATGACGTCGCCGAGCGATGCGCCGGTCAATTCACCGCTGCGCGATTTCCCGCACGCCTACCATTTTGACGCGGGCTTGTACGCGAAGTACTTGCGCCGCTACGCCGAGCAGCGCGGCGTGAAGCGCACCGAAGGGCGCGTCGTGCGCGTCGACCTGCGCGAGCCGGACGGCTTTATCGACGCGGTCGTGCTCGAATCGGGCGAGCGCGTCACCGCGGATTTCTTCATCGATTGCTCGGGCTTCCAGGGGCTTTTGATCGAGCAAGCCCTGCACACGGGCTACGTCGATTGGACGCACTGGTTGCCGTGCGACCGCGCGGTGGCGGTGCCCTGCGCCAAGACGGGACCCGCGAAACCCTACACGATCTCAACCGCCCACAAGGCCGGTTGGCAGTGGCGCATTCCGCTGCAGCACCGCACCGGCAACGGTCACGTCTTTTGCAGCGCCTATACGAGCGAGGACGAGGCGACCGCCACGCTGTTGGGCAATCTGGACGGTACGCCTCTGGCGGACCCACGCGTGCTGAAGTTCACGACGGGGCATCGGCGCCAGTTCTGGAACCGTAACTGCCTCGCGATCGGTCTCGCCAGCGGCTTCATGGAGCCGCTTGAGTCGACCAGCATTTACCTGATTCAGTCGGGTATCGGTCGCTTCCTCAACCTGCTGCCGGATCGGCGGATGAGCCCGACGCTCATCCAGCGCTACAACAGTCAGGCGATTTTCGAATTCGAGCGCATCCGCGATTTCTTGATCCTGCATTACTACGCCAACAAACGCGTGGACGCGCCGTTCTGGCAGGCCTGTGCGTCGATGAGCATCCCCGAGTCGCTGCGCGAGAACATCGAGCTCTTCCTCGACAGTGGGCGCTTCTTCCGCAACGCCGAAGAGATGTTCGCGGTCACGAGTTGGGTCCAGGTGATGATCGGGCAGGGGATGATGCCGACGGGATGCCACCCGGGCCTGTACACGCTGCAGCCGGGTGAGGTCGATCGGGTGGTGCAGATGACCCGCCAGGTGATCGCCAACTGCGTTCAGACGTTGCCGATGCACGAGCAGTTTATCGACCGGTATTGCCGGGCGCCGATGTAAGCCCCCGCGGGCGGGTCGGTCCCGCGTCGGGTGGATCGCGACGGGTAGAGACGAGAAGGAGTCCGGGATGGTTCGTCAGAGCGCGGCGTGGGTACTTTCGTGGGCGGTGGCCCTCTCGGCCTGTGCCGGCGGACAGAGCGCGGTGCCGCTGGCGCCGAGCGCGCCACCGACGGCCACCGTGGCACCGGCCTCGACCGCCCAGCTGGACGATCTCGAGCATCGCTCGTTCCAGTATTTCTGGGACTCGGCCAACCCGACGAACGGACTCGTGCCGGATCGCTACCCGACGCCGAGTTTCTCCTCGGTCGCGGCGGTCGGGTTCGCGCTCACCGCGTACACCGTGGGCGCTGAGCGCGGCTGGGTGCCTCGCAGCGACGCGGCGGCGCGCACGCTGACCACGCTGAACTTCCTCCTGAGTCTGCCGCAAGGCGATGCGGCCACCGGCACTGCCGGCTTTCACGGGTATTTCTATCACTTCCTCGACATGTCGACGGGGTTGCGCTATCGCACCAACGAGTTGTCCTCGATCGACACGGCGCTGCTCATGGCCGGGGTGCTCAACGCCGAGCAGTACTACGGCGGCAGTGACGCCACCGAGACGCAGATCCGCAGCGTTGCGGACGCACTGTATCGGCGCGTCGAGTGGGACTTTCTCGCCGACAGCAGCGGGCTGATCGCGATGGGCTGGAAGCCGGACACCGGCGCGTACCCCAACCGCTGGATCGGCTACAACGAGGCGATGCTCTTGTACGTGCTCGCCATCGGCTCACCGACCCATCCGGTGCCGGGGAGCGCGTGGGCGGGCTGGACGTCGGGCTACGATCGCACCTGGGGCACGGCGTACGGCCAGACCTTCCTCGGCTTTCCGCCGCTCTTCGGTCACCAGTACTCGCACCTGTGGATCGACTTTAACGGCATCCAAGACGCCTACATGAAGGCGAAGAACTCCGACTACTTCAAGAACAGTCGGGCCGCGACCTACGCCCAGCAGGCGTACGCCGTGCAAAACACCTTGGGCTATGTGGGCTACGACGCCCACGTCTTCGGGGTCACCGCCTGCGACGGGCCGGGGTCGTTCACCGTCACGGTGAACGGCGTGAGCCGCACCTTCATCGGTTACGCCGGTCGCGGCATGGGTGGGATCAGCACCTACGACGACGGCACGCTCGCTCCGACCGGGGTGGTCTCGTCCTTGCCCTTCGCACCGGAGATCGTGCTGCCGGCGATCAATGCGCTGCTCACGCGCTACGGCACGGATTTGTACGGCACCTACGGATTTTTGGACGCGTTCAACCCCACGGTCCCCGACGGTGCGCCGGTGCAAAGCGGTCGCGTGATCCCCGGCAAAGGTTGGGTCGACGTCGACTACCTCGGCATCGACGAGGGCCCCATCGTCGGGATGATCGAGAACTACCGAACGGGCCTCGTCTGGTCGCAGATGCGCGCGAACCCCTACATCAAGGCCGGCTTGAAGGGGGCGGGGTTCACGGGCGGTTGGGTCGACGCGCCCTGATGCGCCGCTGGCTCGCCCTGCTGCCGCTGTGCGTCGGCCTCGCGGCGTGCGCACCGAAGCCCGCCGGGGTGGAGCTGCGCTTTTGGGCGATGGGGCGCGAGAGCGAAGTGCTCGAGGCGTTGATGCCGGCTTTTGAGGCGGAGCACCCCGGCGTGCACGTGCGGATCGAGTCCCTGCCGTGGACGGCGGCCCACGCGAAACTGTTGACCGCCGTGGCCGGCGATTCGACGCCGGATCTGTGTCAGCTCGGCAACACGTGGGTCGCGGAGCTCGCGGATCTCGGCGCGCTGCGGCCGCTCGATGCGGATCTTGCGCACTCCCACGCCATTCCGCCGACCGATTACTTCCCCGGCATCTGGGACACCAACCGCATTGGCGCGGCGCAGTACGGCGTGCCGTGGTACGTCGACACGCGGCTGCTGTTTTATCGCAAGGACATCCTCGCCGCCGCCGGCTACGACCACGTACCGACCGATTGGGCCACCTTCAAGACGATGCTCGCAACGATTCGCGCGCAGTCGCAGGGGCAGCGCTACGGGATCTTGCTGCCGTTGAACGAGTACGAGCCGATCTTGGCGCTCGCGCTGCAGTCGCCGACGCCGGTGCTTAAAGATCACGCCACGCGCGGTAACTTTTCGAACCCCGATTTCGTGGCGGCCTTTCGCTACTACATCTCGATGTTCGACGAGGGCTTGGCCCCCGCCGTCACCAACGCGCAGATCTCCAACGTCTGGGACGAGTTTGCGCGCGGGTACTTTGCGTTCTACATCACGGGGCCGTGGAACATCGGCGAGTTCCGTCGGCGACTGCCGCCGGCGCTCAACGGCCGCTGGGGCACCGCGCCCTTGCCGGGCCCGCACGGCCCGGATGCCTCCATCGCCGGCGGCGCGAGTCTCGCGATTTTTCGGCGCAGCCGTCACCCGCAGGAAGCCTGGGCGCTTGTCGAGTACTTGAGTCGCCCGGACGTGCAGGAGCGCTTTTACCAACTGACCGGCGATTTGCCGGCCCGCCGCGCCGTCTGGGAGACCGGCTCGGTCCGGAACGACCCGTTGACGGCCGCCTTTCGCGAGCAGCTTGAGCGCGTCCGTCCCGCCCCGCCGGTGGCGGAGTGGGAAGAGATCATGACCGAGCTGCGGCTCGTCGCCGAGCACGTCGTGCGCCACGAGCTCACCCCCGAGGCCGGTGCGGCGGCGCTCGATGAGCGCGCCGATCGCATGCTGGAAAAGCGCCGGGAGCTCGTCGCCACCGGAGCATTGCCGTGAGTCGGGCGGTGTGGGGGTGGTTGTTCGCCGGTCCCGCGCTCGTCGTGATCGTGGTGTTTTTTCTGCTGCCGGTGCTGGCTGCGCTGGTGCTGTCCGTCACCGACTACGACCTCTACGCGATCGCCTCGATCCACAACGTGCGCTTTGTGGGCTTGCGCAACTACGCGGATCTCCTTACGAACCCGCTCTTCTGGCAGGCGCTGGGGAACACCGTGTACTTCGTCGTTGTGGGCGTGCCGTTGAGTCTCGCCGCCTCACTCGGCGGCGCGGTGCTCCTGCACGCGAAGACGGCCCGCTACGCGGGCTTTTTCCGCACCGCGTATTTTGCGCCGTCGGTGACGACGGTGGTCGCGGTCGCGGTCATCTGGCGCTACCTGCTGCACACGCGCTACGGGCTCATCAACTACGCGCTCGCACAGCTGGGCATCGCGCCGATCGATTGGCTCGGCGATCCGCACTGGGCGATGCCGGCGATCATCCTGTTCGCGGTGTGGAAAAACTTTGGCTACAACCTTGTGATTTTGCTCGCCGCGCTCGGCACGATCCCGGCGGACCTGTACGAGGCCGCCGAACTCGACGGGGCGGGCGCGTGGGCGCAGTTTCGCCACGTGACGGTGCCCGGGATCCGCGGCACGCTCGTCTTCGTCGGCATCCTCACGGTCGCGGGCTACTTTCAGCTCTTTGCCGAGCCCTACGTCATGACCCAAGGCGGTCCGGCGCAGAGCACGCTGTCGGTGCTCTACCTGCTCTACGACGAGGGCTTCAAGTGGTGGAACCTGGGGCGCGCCTCGGCGGTGGCCTTCGTGCTCTTTCTGCTCATGTACGCCACCGCGCTCGTGCAAGCGAAGTTCACCCAGGAGCGTGCGTCGTGAGGCGGCGCGGTCTGTGGGTCAACGCGCTCCTCGTCGTGACGGCTGCGATCACGCTCTTTCCGCTCGTGTGGATGGTCGCGGTGAGCCTGATGCCCACCGGCCAGTCGGCAACCTATCCGCCGCCGCTGTGGCCCACGCACCCCACGTTCGCGCATTACCGCGAACTGTGGAGTCACGCGGGTATGGCACGGCACTTGGCGAACTCGGTGCTCTTGGCGGTGCTCTCAACGCTCTGCGCGCTCACCCTGAACGTCGCGGCGGGCTACGCGTTTGCGAAACTCGAGTTCCCGGGCCGCGCGCGGCTCGAGAAGAGTTTGCTCGCGGCGCTCGTCATTCCGGCGCAGGTGGCGATGTTGCCGCTCTTCTTGGAATTGAAAGCGCTCGGCCTCGTCGACACCTATGCCGGCGTGCTCGTGCCGTCGCTGGCCGGCATCTTCAGCATCTTCCTCGTGCGCCAGGCGGCGCTCGCGATCCCGGGCGAGCTCATCGACGCGGCGCGTCTCGACGGCGCGTCCGAGTGGACCATCTACACGCGCGTGGCGTTGCCGCTGATGCGACCGATGCTGGTGACGCTTGCGGTGTTTACCTTCCTCGGCAGCTGGAACGACTTTCTCTGGCCGCTGATCGTGCTGAACGACTCCGAGCGCTACACCTTGCCGGTGGCCTTGGCGGCGCTGTCGCGCGAGCACGTGCAGGACAACGAACTCATGATGGCCGGTAGCGTCGTGACCGTCGTGCCGGTGCTGGTGCTCTTTCTGAGTTTGCAGCGCTACTACCTCGCGGGCCTCATGGCCGGTGCGGTGAAAGGATGAAGGCGCGCGCGTCGTGGATCGTCGCGCTCTCGCTCGCGCGGGTTGCCGCGGCACCGGCGACGCCGCTCGATACGCAGAGTGGTGCGGGGCCGTGGTCGGCGCTCGCCTCGGACGACGTGCACGGTGTCGCGACCCCCTCGGCCACCGGAGCGGTCGCGATCGCCTGGGATTATCGGCATCACGCCGGCTACGCGGGCGCGGCGCGCGCGCTGCCGATCGACTGGCCGGAGAACTTTGAGCTCGTGGTGCCGATCCGAGGGTCGCTCGCCGGCAACGTCTTGGAGATCAAGCTCGCGGATGCGGCGAACGAGAACGTCTGGTGGGTGCGTAAAACGCAGCTTGTGCCGAGCGCGGAGGGCACGGTCCTGCACATCCGTCGCCGCGAGGTCACCTTTGCCTGGGGGCCGCAGGCCGATCACACGTTACGCCACACGGCGCGACTCGAAGTCATCGTCAACGCGCGCTCCGGCGCGCCGGGGGCGATCGAGCTCGGCCCGATCGAGCTGACACCGAAGCCCGTGCCCGCGGCGACGCCGCCGCCGGCCGAGGCAATCGGCGTCGACGGGCGCCACCCTCTACCGGACGGCACGCACGCTGCGTTGCCGCTGCGCGGGCCGACCGTCATCGATTGGGGCGCGCCGCGCGAGATCGGCGGTGCGTTGATCGCCTGGCAGGACGCGGGTCCGCATCACTACCGCCTCGAGTCCTCGCCGGACGCGCGCGACTGGACGCTGTTGCAGACGGTACGCGACGCCGAGGCCGTGGATACGCTCGCGTTTGCCGCCACCGAGGATCGCTACTGGCGCATCGTGCCCGAGGACGATCTCGATCGTGCGCACGCGTTGGCCGCGCTCGTTCCGCTGGACCCGTCGTTCGGCGAGGATCCGAACCGGCGCGTGACCGCGATCGCGCGCCAGCGTCCGCGCGGCGAGTACCCGCGCGGGTGGCTGGAGCAGACGGCGTGGACGCTCGTGGGTGAGCCGGGTGGTGGCGACGACACGGGGCTCCTGTCCGAGGACGGTGCCTTTGAGTTCGCGCCGGGGGCACCGGCGCTCGAGCCGTGGCTCGCGATCGACGGCACGCCGCACAGCTGGGCCGACGCCGAGCACTCGGTGGCGCTCGTCGGTGGCGACCTGCCGTTGCCGTCCGTCACGCGGCGCGTCGGGCCGCTGAGTCTCACGATCGCCGCGACCGGCACGGGGCGGGGCGATCACACCCATCAGGTGCTCACGTACACGCTGAGCAACGACGACGCCCGCGCGCACACCGTCGAGCTGAATCTCCTGCTGCGGCCCTTCCAAGTGAACCCGCCGGCGCAGTTCTTGAACGTCGCCGGTGGCTGGAGCCCGATCCGCGCACTCGCCTGGGCACACGGCCGGCTGTGGCCGGTCACGCCGACGCAGGCCTACGTGCTCACCCCGGATGCGCCGCCCGATGCGGTGTCGCTGGCACCGTGGGACGGTTCGCGGCCGGGCGGTTGGACGCCGCCCACGCTCGGCACCTTCCCGGCGAGCGGGTCGCACGGGAGTCCCGAGGGCCTTGAGACCGGCGTGCTGCACTACACCCGTCGCGTGGCGGCGCACGGCCATACGGCGATCACGGTGTGCGTGGACCGATCGGTGGCGGCGGAGTCGCCGCCCGCCCGTCCGCCGTGTGCGGCGGCGGCGGAACGTGCGCACGTGGCGACGCTGACGCGCGCGTGGCAGACCCGTCTGCATCGGGTCACGGTCGATGCGGACGCGCCGCTCGCGCACGCGCTGCGCGATGCGATCCGCACCGCGCACGCGCACCTCCTGATCAGCGCCGACGGCCCGTGGCTGCGACCCGGCACACGCTCGTACGCGCGCTCGTGGATCCGCGACGGCGCGATGATGAGCGCCGCGCTGCTGCGCTTGGGCGAGATTGAGGCCCCCCTCAACTACTTGGACGCGTGGGCGGGTATTCAGTACGGCAGCGGCAAGGTGCCGTGCTGTCGCGACGGGCGCGGCGCCGATCCGGTGCCGGAGAACGACAGCGCCGGTGAGTTCTTGTTTTTGGCCGGTCAAGTGCTGCAGTACGGCGGCGCCCCGGGGCGCGCGCACGTGGCGCGCGTCTGGCCGCAACTGCAGGCGGCGGTGGCGTACCTGGACGCGCAGCGCGACGAGACGCGCGCGCCCGGTCAGCCGCCCGAGTACGCGGGCGTGTTGCCGGTCTCGATCAGTCACGAAGGCTATTCGGCCAAACCCATGCACGCGCTCTGGGACGATATCTGGGGCCTGCGCGGCTACGCCGATGCGATCACGATCGCGACGCAGTTGGGTCACCCGGCGGCGGCAGACGCGTATCGCGCGTCGCGGGCGGCGTTCAGCGCGGCCGTGCAACGCGCGCTCACGCGATCGATGGCGGCACACGGCATCGACACCGTACCGGGCGCCTTTGATCTCGGCGACTTTGACGCGACCTCGACCACGGTCGCGCTGTCGCCCGGCACGGGCGGCGAGGATCTGCCGGCCGCGGCGCTCGAGCGCACCTTCGCGCGCTACTGGCAGTTCTTCCTCGATCGTCGCGACGGCCGTCTCGCCTGGGACGTCTACACCCCGTACGAGTGGCGCAACGTCGGTGCGCTGGTGCGGTTGGGGCAACGCGAGCGCGCGCTCACGGCGTTGGCGTGGTTTTTCGCCGCGCGCCGACCGGGGCCTTGGAACCAGTGGCCCGAGGTCGTGACGCGCGACCCTGCTGAGGTGCGGTTCATCGGCGATCTGCCGCACGGCTGGGTGGCCTCGGATTTTCTGCGTGCGGCGCTCGATCTGTACGCCTACGACGACAGCGCGCACGGCACCGTGGTCCTCGGTGCAGGGTTGCCGCGCGATTGGCTCGAAGGGCACGGCGTGACGGTGACGCACCTCGCGACCCCGTGGGGGCCGCTCTCGTACCGTGCGCGCCGCGTCGGTGCGCGCATCGAAGTCTCCTTGTCCGAGGTCCCGGCTGCGCCCGGCGGCCTCGTGCTCGATTTTCCGGGTGTGCGCGATGCGGCGATGGCCGTCGTCGATGGCGTGCGCCGCCCCACCGAACACGGCCGGTTGCGGTTATCGCAACCGGCTCACCACCTTTACTTTGAGAGCGAATGACCCATGGACCGTCCGTCCCCGACCGAGACTCTGACCGCGCCGCTGGTGCTCGGCGAAGGCCGCTACCGCGCGATCCTGACGCCCACCGGCACCGGCACTGCCGTCTACGACGACTATCTCCTCACCGCCTGGCAGGACGATCCGTGCCTGGATGAGCACGGCCTTGCGCTCGTGCTGCGCGATCTGGACTCGGGTGCGCTGTGGAGCGCCTGTGGCACGCCCGTGGGCGTGTCGCGCGAGGTGCGCGCGCTCGCCGACGGTGTCGCGTTGCACAGCTCCCACGACGCGCTCGCAGCAACGGTGACCGTGCGCGTGCGCGGCAGCGCCGAGCAGCGCGTGCTGACGCTCGACAACCGCAGCGACACGCCGCGGCGGCTCGAGGTCACGGCGGTCGCGGAGGTGGTGCTGAACCCGCCGGACGCGCAGGACGGTCACCCGGCCTTCGCGAAACTCTTTGTGCAGACGGCCTTCGACGCGACGACAGGATGGCTGCGTGCCACGCGCCGACCGCGGCGCAACGGCGAGCAGCATCCGGCGCTCGGGCTCACGCTCACGGGCGCGCCGCTCAGCGGTCACGAGACCGATCGCGCGCGCTGGCTCGGTCGCGGTCGGGCCCCCGCGGACGCGCTCGGGCTCACCGCGCCGCTCAGCGGCACGACCGGCAACGTCTTGGATCCGGTGCTGGCGCTCAGGGTGGCGATCACCGTCCCGCCGCAGGGCACGGCGACCCTCACGGCCACGCTCGCCGCGGCGGATACGCCGGCGGAGTTGGCGCACGCTTGGCGCGCCGAGGCTGCGGTGGCCGTGCCGCGTCGGGCCGATGCCACTTCCCTCCCGCCGGCGCTTGCCGCGCGCCTCGTCGCGACCCGTGCGGCACGCCCGGTGGCGGGCGCTACGCGCCGCGCGCCCGCGACCGTCGCGGCGTGGACGGGCGAGCGCCCGGCGAACGGCTACGGCGATTTCACGGCGGACGGACGCGAGTACCGCATCCTCGTGACGCGCGGCGCCGACGGCAGCCTCGACCTGCCGCCGATGCCGTGGACGAACGTGCTCGCCAATGCCCACGACTTTGGTGTGTTGGTGAGCGAGAAGGGCGCGCTGACGACCTTCCACGGCAACAGTCGGCTGCACCGCCTGACGCCGTGGCGCAACGACCCGCTGCAGGACCCGCACGACGAGGCCTTTTACCTGCGCGACGAAGCCACCGGCGACTACGCCTCGCTCTTACCCGGACCCACGCCGGGCGCGACGCACTACGAGGTGCGTCACGGCTTTGGTTACAGCACCTACACGCACGTGACGCTCGGGCTCGCCGTCACGGCGACCGTCTACGTGCCGAGCGACGCGCCGGTGCGTGTCGTGCATCTGCAGTTGCACAACCCCTCCGCGACAGCGCGCACGCTCGCGCTCTATCAGGTGGCCACCCTCGTGCAAGGCGGGACCCCGACCGAGACGCGCGCATCGATCCGGGTCGGGATCGATGCCGCGCGCCAGTGCGTGACGGCGACGAACGACGCGGCCGGCGTGTTCGCGGGGCGCGTGCTCTTTGCCACGCTGATCGGCGTGCCGGTGAGCGACGCCTCGATCGATCGGCGCGTCGTGCTCGGTTGCCCGGGCTCGCTCGCCGCGCCCGCGGCGATCGCTGCGGGCGGACCGCTCACGGTCGGCGAGACGGGGGAGGCGATGGCCGCGCAGCGCGGACTCATCACCCTGCCGCCGGGCGGGTCGCTCGAGTGCGCGTGCGTGCTCGGCGAAGTGGCGGACCTGAGTGCGCTCGATGCGTTGCTCGCGCGCTTTCGGGACGAGGGCCCGGCCCTCGGGCTCGCCGCGACGGTGGCCGAGTGGACGCGCCTACTGAGCGCGACCGAGATCCGCACGCCGGTGCCGGCGCTCGATCGGGTGATGAACGGCTGGCTCGGCTATCAGACGCTCGTCTGTCGGCTCTGGGCACGCAGCGCGTACTACCAGTCGGGCGGCGCGTACGGCTTTCGCGATCAGTTGCAGGACGCCTCCAGTTTTGCGTTCGCGCACCCGGAGGTCTTGCGCGCGCAGATCCTGCGCAACGCTGCGCACCAGTTCGAGGAGGGCGATGTCATGCACTGGTGGCATCCGCCGGCCAGTGTCGGTATGCGCACGCGCTTTGCCGACGATCTCGTCTGGTTGCCGTACCTGACCGCGGGCTACGTGGCGGCGACGGGCGATGCCGGGGTGCTCGACGAGGTGGTGGGTTTCCGGGGCGGTCCGACGCTCGACCCCGACGAGGACGAACGCTACTTCCCCAGTTGGCCGGCCGAGTCGGCCGCGACGATCTACGAGCACTGCGTGCGGGCGCTACAGCGCGGCATGACTCGCGGTGAGCACGGCTTGCCGCTCTTCGGCTGTGGCGACTGGAACGACGGTATGAACCGTGTCGGTCGACAGGGGCGCGGTGAGAGCACCTGGATGGGTTTTTTTCTGGTCTCGACGATCGACGGGTTTGTGCCCCTCGCCGAGGCGCGCGGCGACGCCGCGCTCGTCGCGACGCTGCGCGCCTACCGCGCGGACATGCTGACGGCGCTGAACGCCGTGGGCTGGGACGGCGGCTGGTACCGCCGCGGCTATTACGACTCGGGCGCGCCGCTCGGCTCGAAGGACTCGGACGAGTGCCGCATCGACGCGCTCGCCCAGGCGTGGGCGGTGATCTCCGGGGTCGCGCCGCCGCCGCGCGCCGAGCAGGCGCTCGATGCGATGCTGCGCGAGCTCGTCTCCTTCGACGACCGCTTGGTCCGCCTGTTGGCGCCGCCCTTTGAGCACACGCCGGAGGATCCGGGCTACATCAAAGGCTACGTGGCAGGCGTGCGCGAGAACGGCGGTCAGTACACGCACGCGGCGCTCTGGGCGGCCAAAGCGTTGCTCCTGGCCGGTCGGCGCGACGCGGGGGCGCGGGTGCTGGAGATGCTTTCGCCGGTGACGCACGCCGCGACGCCCGCGGACGTGGCGCGCTACAAGGTCGAGCCTTACGTGATTGCGGCGGACGTGTATGGCGTCGCCCCGCACGTCGGTCGCGGCGGGTGGACCTGGTACACGGGTTCCGCCGGCTGGATGCTGCGCGTGACGCTCGAGAACCTGTTGGGCGTGACGCTCGAGGGCGGCTCGCACATCGTCATCGCCCCGCGCATCCCGGACGCCTGGCCCGGCTACACGGTGGCGCACCGTCGCCCGGACGGCACGCACTACACGATCACCGTGACGACCGACGGCGGCGCGGCGTGCGTGCGCGCGGCGCGCGTCGACGGTCACGCGGTGACGTGCGCGACTGATCGGGTCGCGGTGCCGCTGGCGCACGATGGACAACGACACACGATCGAGATCACCCTCGGCGCGTGAGGCGCCGTGGCAGCACAGGACAAGAGCGATGACGCGACAGTTTCCGGACGGGTTTGTGTGGGGCGCGGCGACCGCGGCGTACCAGATCGAAGGCTCGCCGCTCGCCGACGGCGCGGGCGAGAGCATCTGGCACCGCTTCAGTCACACACCGGGGCGCGTGACGAACGGCGATACGGGTGATGTGGCCTGCGACCACTACCGTCGCTGGGAGTCGGATCTCGACCTCATGGCGTCGCTCGGCCTCAAGGCCTATCGCTTCAGCATCAGTTGGAGCCGGCTCTACCCCGACGGCGTCGGTCGCTACAACGCAGCGGGAGCGGCGTTCTACGACAAACTCGTCGACGGCTTGTTGGCGCGCGGCATCACGCCCTACGTCACGCTCTATCACTGGGATTTGCCGGCCGCGCTCGACGAGCGCGGTGGCTGGTTAAATCCCGACAGTGCGGCGTGGTTCGCGGACTACGCCCGCGGGGCCTACCGGCTGCTCGACGATCGCGTGCAGAACTGGATCACGCTGAACGAGCCGTGGGTGATCGCCGACGGCGGCTATCTGCACGGCGTGCTCGCGCCCGGCCACAAGAGCGCGTGGGAGTCGCCGCGGGTGAGTCACAACCTGCTGCGCGCGCACGGCGAAGCCGTGCGCGCCTATCGGGCCGAGGGTCGGCATCGGATCGGGCTCGTGTTGAATTTGGAGCCGAAGGTCGCCGCCACCGGCGATCCGGCCGACGTGGCGGCCGCGATCCGCGGCGACGCGTACATGAACCGGCAGTACCTCGATCCCGTGTTCAAAGGCTCGCACCCGCCGGAGCTCGCCGAGATTTACGGCGAGGGCTGGTCGGATCCGCCGGCCGCCGATTACGCGCTGACCACCGAGAAAATCGACTTCTTGGGCATCAACTATTACTCGCGCGGCCTCACGGTCAACGACCCGTCGGCCTGGCCGGTGCGCATACGCACGGTCAAGAACCCGAGCGCCACCTACACCGAGACCGGCTGGGAAGTGGTGCCGGCGGCGTTCACCGAGCTCTTGGTGCGGGTGGCGCGCGAGTACGGCAATCCGCCGGTCTACATCACCGAGAACGGCAGTGCGTTCTACGACCCACCGACCGCGCAGGACGGCCGAGTGGACGACCCGTTGCGCACCCAGTACTTGCGGACGCATCTGGAGGCCGTGCACGAGGCGATCGCGCAGGGTGCCGACATCCGCGGGTATTTCGTCTGGAGTCTGCTCGACAATCTCGAGTGGGCCCACGGCTACTCGAAACGCTTCGGCATCGTGCACGTCGATTACGCGACGCAGGTGCGCACACCGAAGGCCAGTGCGCGCTATTATCAGGACGTGATCGCGCGCAACGCGGTGTAGCCTGCGGCCACGCCGCGGGGCCCACCGCCCGGCGCGCCGTTGGGGTGTTTCACCGGAGGGACAGACCGTGCCACAGACCGTATGGACTCTTTTGGGACGCTGGGCGCCGCCCGTGATGTCGGCGTTCGCGCTCGTGATACTGCTGACCCACGTTGTCGTCTACGGCGTCAGCCCACAGCCGGACGAAGGCACCGCCGCGCACCTGTGGCAGCTCTTGGTGGCGGGCCAACTGCCGATCATCGGGGCGTGGTTCTTCATCGGGCGGCGACGCCAACCGTCGCTCAGCCGCCGTGACCTCGTCGGGCAGCTGGTCGCGCTCGGACTGGCCGTGTGCCCCGTGGCGGTGTTGGGGCTCTGAGGCGGACGGATCGCCCGCGCAGGCCCCGTCCGCGTGAGCGGCGTCTCAGTCCGGTCACCCGTTCACACCGACCGTCACCATAATCCGGTATCTTCCCGTGCGTCCGCCCGACTCGGGCGCCGAAGGATCGGAACGGCATGATTTTGGTGACGGGTGGCGCCGGCTTTATCGGCAGTAACTTTGTGCTCGACTGGTTGGCGGAGGCGTCCGCGGAGCCGGTCGTGAACCTCGATGCGCTCACCTACGCGGGCAACGTTGAGAACCTCGCGGCGTTGCACGACGACCCTCGGCATCGCTTCGTGCGCGGCTCGATCGGCGATACGGCGATCGTTGCGGACCTGCTCGCACAGACCCGCCCGCGCGCGGTCATCAATTTCGCGGCCGAGAGTCACGTGGACCGCTCGATCCACGGACCCGGCACGTTTATCGAGACGAACGTGCTCGGCACCTTCCGCTTGCTCGAGGCCGTGCGCGCGTACTGGTCCGAACTGCCCGAGGCCGAGCGGGCCACGTTCCGCTTTCTGCACGTCAGCACCGACGAAGTCTACGGCTCGCTCACGCCCACGGCGCCCGCGTTCACCGAAGAGCATCGCTACGAACCCAACAGTCCGTACTCGGCCTCCAAGGCCGCGAGCGATCATCTGGTCCGTGCTTGGCATCACACCTACGGGTTGCCGGTCCTCACCACCAACTGCTCGAACAACTACGGGCCGTATCATTTTCCCGA
>DAINQU010000035.1:0-21561 GCA_036742455.1 Steroidobacteraceae bacterium
GCTTCAGGGACCTTGTCCAATACCTTGAGTAACGCTTTGGCGGCTCCAGTGGGGCAACGCTTTCCCTGTTCCCAGTTTCGTATCGTGTCCAGGGATACATTGATTCGTTCAGCGAATTCCGACTGACTAAATCCCAGCCGGCCTCTCACTCGTCGTGCGAATCGTGCGGCATCCTGCATCGCCTCATTATCATCTTCGGCAATCTGGCGAGCGATATCTGCTTCGGTCGTTGCATCAACCTTGCGACGGTTGATCTTCCCAGCGGGTCTGGCCGCAGTCTCAACGACGTTCATCTTCATGCGCACGATTTTCATACTTTCTCGCTTCCCGGAGATTGGCTTTCCGGGCTGAAATTATCCGAATCCCGCTAGGTCGGGATGTATAGATCACTACAAATAATCTGCCGTCAATTTGGCCAATGAGTTCATAACGGGTCTCGCCATAGTCGTGGCGAGAGTCTGCGCGGATCATGCGATGGGGGTCCGCGAACGCCGATACGGCATACGCAAAGTCTATGCCCCGACTTCGAAAACAGGCATCGCTTTTCGCTTTGTCCCATTCAAAGTTCATAGGACAAGGGTAGTTCAATGAACTACTTAATGCAATGACCGTTTTGCCATTCGGTCAAAAAGCCAAATGGCGACACTCTTGTTGCGGCTTCAACGGGGCGAACGATCGGCGCTGTCGATGGTGCTGAGTGGCCGAGCGTGCATCAGTCCGATGATGGCGCTTCGAAGCGAGCACTGGCTGGGCGATGAGCGTGGGGGCTCGGCGGCGGAGCCGCGGCTATCGCAGCAACTGGCCTACGATCTCTGACAGGCTCGCAGAGCAGGAAAGCGCGCCAATGAACTGAGCAAGGTTCGCCCGGCGGGGTGAATTCGTCGCAATGACCGCGCGGCCTTCAACGTCCAGAGACAATCGTACTCGGGGTGGGGTCATCGAGTTACGAACTTAAGAACCGTTGGTAACCAAACGAAGTTCGAGGATTTGGTGGGCGGTACAGGGCTTGAACCTGTGACCCCTGCCGTGTGAAAGCAGTGCTCTACCGCTGAGCTAACCGCCCGCCATGCGAGTCGAGGTGCCGCAGTGTACGGATCTTCGGGCCATCCCGCAATCCGTCTGTGCAGCCTCCGTCCGTAACCGGGGCGCGTCTGGTAAAGTCTCGGCCCCTCTGAAGCGAGCCAGACCGTGACCGTTAGAACCCGTTTTGCCCCGAGTCCCACCGGCATGCTGCATATCGGTGGTGTGCGTACCGCGCTCTTTTCGTGGTTGTATGCCCGTCGCCATGGCGGTCAGTTCATCCTGCGCGTCGAGGACACCGATCGCGAACGGTCGACCGATGAAGCGGTGCAGGTCATCCTGGACGGCATGGCGTGGCTCGGCCTCAACGCGGACGAGGGCCCGTTCTACCAAACGAAGCGCTACGACCGATATCACGAGGTCATTGGCCAGTTCTTGCAGGCGGGGCATGCCTATCACTGCTATTGCTCGAAGGCCGAGCTCGATGCGATGCGGGCCGATCAAATGGCGCGCAAGGAAAAGCCGCGCTACGACGGTCGTTGCCGGCACCGGACCGAGCCCTTAGAAGGCGTGACGCCGGTGGTGCGCTTCCGCAATCCCGACGAGGGGCAGGTGGTCGTCAACGATGTGGTCCACGGCCCCATCGTGTTCGATAGCCAAGAGCTCGATGATTTGATCATTCTGCGTTCGGACGGCAATCCGACCTATAACTTCTGTGTCGCGGTCGATGACTGGGATATGGGCATCACGCACGTGATCCGCGGCGACGACCACATCAACAACACGCCGCGTCAGATCAACATGCTGCGCGCGATGGGCGCAACGCCGCCGGTGTACGCGCATTTGCCGATGATTTTGGGCCCGGACGGCACGAAGCTGTCCAAGCGCCACGGCGCGGTCAGTGTGCTCGAGTACAAGAACGCCGGTTTCTTGCCGGAGGCCTTGCTGAACTATCTCGGGCGGCTGGGTTGGTCGCACGGCGATCAGGAACTGTTCTCGATCGAGGAGTTGATTCAGTTCTTCGACCTCGACGCCGTGAACAAGTCGGCATCGGCGCTCAATCCCGATAAGTTGGCCTGGACCAATCAGCAGCACATGATGCGCCGCAGTGGTGCAGAACTCGCTCCACGCCTCTCGGCGGTGCTTGCGGAGCGGGGGATCGCGGTGGAGTCGGTGGACCTCGCCGCCGTTGCGGACTGTCTGAAGGAGCGGGCGAAGACGCTTGTCGACATGGCGGATGGGGCGATGTTCTTCTTCGCCGATCCCACGGGCTACGATCCGAAGGCGGCCTCGAAGAACCTGAATGCGGAAACCGCACCGGTGTTGGACGAGGCGCGTGCGGCGCTCGCAGCGTTGGAGGGGCCTTGGACGGCGGCAGCGGTCCACGGCGTCTTGGAGGCCTTGGTGGCCAAGCTCGGCGTCGGTTTAGGTAAGGTCGCGCAGCCCTTGCGTGTCGCAGTGGCGGGAAGTGGTGTGTCGCCGCCGATCGATGCGACGCTCGCCATTTTGGGCGCGGAGGCGACATTGCGGCGCATCGATCGCGCCCTTGAGCACGCGCGTGCGAATTAATTTGGTCAAGTAATTGACACGGGCCGCGGTTCCTAGCAAGATTCGCGGCCTCTCGCGTGGGGCTATAGCTCAGCTGGGAGAGCGCTTGCATGGCATGCAAGAGGTCGTCGGTTCGATCCCGACTAGCTCCACCACTTCGAGAGACATCGGCCGGCCTCGTCCCCATCGTCTAGAGGCCTAGGACACTACCCTTTCACGGTAGGTACGAGGGTTCGAATCCCTCTGGGGACGCCATCTCAGCGTCAAAGCCCGGCCGCCTTTTTCCTGACAGATTGTGTAGAGTTCGGGCCGCCCGGGGCGCTTCGCCCTCATCGATGCGGTGACCTCATATGCCCAAAATGTCTGTGCCGTTGCTGGATCTGCGTCGGCAGTACCGCACGTTCAAAGCCGACGTCTTGCCCGTGCTTGAACGCGTCTGCGAAAGCCAGATGTTCATTCTCGGTCCCGAGGTGAACCGACTCGAAGTCGCGACCGCTGCTTATTGCCACTCCGAGCACGGCATCGGTGTGTCGTCGGGGACGGATGCGCTGTTGCTCGCCCTCATGGGTCTCGACATCGGACCGGGCGATGCGGTCATCACGTCGCCGTATACCTTCTTCGCAACCGGCGGCACCATCGCGCGCACCGGCGCGCGTCCCATTTATCTCGACATTGATCCCGTCAGTTTTAACTTGTGCCCGACGGGGTTGTCGCGCTATCTCGCCGAGGGCTGCGAGTCGCGCGAGGACGGCTTGTACGATCGGGCGAGCGGCACTCGGGTGCGGGCGATCATGCCAGTGCATTTGTACGGCCAGATGGCCGACATGGACCCGATTATGGCGCTGGCGGCGACCTACGGCCTGTCGGTCATCGAGGACGCTGCGCAGGCGATCGGGGCGGAGTATCAAGGCCGACGCGCGGGCAGCATCGGTGACATCGGTTGTTTCTCCTTCTTTCCGACCAAGAACCTCGGCGCATTCGGTGACGCGGGGCTTGTGACCGCGCGTGACCCAGAACTCGCCGAGCGGCTGCGAGTCATGCGCGTGCACGGCGGTAAGCCGAAGTACTACCACGCCATGATCGGTGGCAATTTCCGCATCGACGAACTGCAGGCGGCGGTGCTCAACGTCAAGTTGCCGTTGCTCGAGTCGTGGACACAGGGCCGTCAGGCCAACGCCGAGACGTACGGCCGGCTGTTCGCGGCGGCGGGGCTTGAGTCGACCGTGGAGTTGCCGATGGCCCTGGAGGGCCGCCGGCATATTTACAACCAGTACATCGTCCGCGTCCCGGATCGAGACCGGCTGCGGGCCTTTCTGGGCGAAGAGGGCGTCGGTAGCGAAATCTATTACCCGGTACCGCTGCACCAGCAGGAGTGCTTCGCGTACCTCGGTCATTCCACCGGGGATTGCCCGGAGTCCGAGCGTGCCGCGGCCGAGACCTTGGCACTGCCGATCTTCGCCGAACTTGAAACGGCCGAGCTCGAGTACGTCGTCGACACGATCCGCCGTTTCTACGCGTAAGCGTCGTGCGCGCCGGCCTGTCGCGGCTGTTGGCATTGCTGCTCGGCCTTGCGGTCGGCGGGGCCTTGCTGGCGTGGTCGTTCCGCGGCACGGACGTCGCGGCGGTGCTCGGCCTGCTCCGTGGCGGCCGCTGGGGCCTCCCGGCGGTCAGTGTGCTCGCGGGAACTGCCGTGTTTGTGTGGGCGAAGGCCGTGCGTTGGCGGTGGTTGCTCGGGGCGACCTCCGCGCCCACGGCGGGGGCACTCGTGAGACCCGTGACCGCAGGCTTGGCCCTGAATGCGCTCTTGCCCCACGCCGGGGAGTTCGTCCGCGCGTTTTCGCTGCAGCGCCAACAAGGCTTCGTGGCGTCCGCGGTTCTGGCATCGATCGTTGCGGAACGGGTCTTTGACCTCTTTGCCGTCCTCTTACTGGCGGCGTGGGCCATCGTCTGGGTGCCGGTACCGGCTGCTGTTGCCAGCGCTGTTCATACGTTAGGAGCGGTCGCCTTCGCCGGTTCTGCGGGGATTGTGGCGGTGCTCGTATGGCCAGCGCCGTTTCAGGCGTTGGCCCGGCACATCGCTGCCGTGTTGCCCACGCGACTCGCCGAGGCCTTTCTGCGGGAAGTGGACGCGGCTTTGGCGGGGTTTGCGCCGGTACGCTCGCTGCGCACGGCAATCCGGGTTCTCGGCTGGTCGCTTGTCCAGTGGTTGGCCATTGCGGTGTGCGCGGCCGGGTCTGCCCTCGTGGTGGGCGATGTCATCGGTCTTGGCACCGCGCTGCTCGTCGTGGTGGGGATCGTGGTGGCGTTCTTGCTCCCCAACGCCCCGGGATACGCCGGTTCCGCCCAGCTCGCGTTTCTGGTCTCGTTGGGGGCGACGGGGGTTGCCCCGGCCCACGCGTTGGCAGCGTCCGTGGTCTACCAAACGCTCATGATCTTGCCCGTCGTCGTTGTCGGGCTGGCAGGCCTCCGAGGCGCCTTAGCCCACCGTCCGGCGCAGCACTAAAAACGTGAATCCATGGCGCGGGGCGGTGCTCCGCCCGCGCCCTCGGTGCGCGATTACGGCGTACCGGCCTTAAAATCGTCTGGCGAAAGCTGATGACGATTCAATAACTTATAGAAATCTGTTCGATTCCGTTTCGCGAGTCGCGCCGCTTGGCTCACGTTGCCGCCGGTGATTTGCAGCAATTGCACGAGGTAGTTGCGCGCGAACTCATCGCGCGCGTCGTCGTACGAGGGGAGGCCGGTGGCACCCGCGCCGACGGCGTTTTCGGCGATCTCGCGACTGATCACCGGCGCCGGCGTGAGGGCGGCATTCTGGCGGACGACCGCTTCCAATTGCCGCACGTTGCCCGGCCACTCCGCGGTCGCCAAGAACTCGATCGCGTCCGGCGCATAACTCAGGCGTCGGCCTTGCGGGTCGGCGATACCGTCCAGGAAGTGGGCCACCAACAGCGGGATGTCTTCCCGATGTCGGGCCAGAGACGGCAGTTCAATATGCAATGAATTCAAAAGGTAAAGTAGATCTTCTCGAAATAAGCCGAGCTCTACTTGCTGCGCCAATTGAGTCCGGGTGGTCGCGATGACGCGCGCGTCGAGCGGCGTTCCAGCGCCGGCGGCGCCCCCCGGCAAGCGGTGCTCGGTCAGGGCGCGGGCGAGGCGAGCTTGCACCGGCAATGGCAAGTCGGCCACCTCGTCCAAGACCAATGTCCCGCCACTGGCGGCCTCCAAGAGGCCGCGCCCGCCGGATTCCACGCTACCGAACAGGTCGAGATCGACGTTGCCGTCGGCGTACTCGGCACAGGTGACGATCACCAACGGCCCCTCACGGCGACTGCTCGCCGCGTGAATGGCCCGGGCGAAACATTTTTTCCCCGTGCCGGTCTCGCCGCTGATGAGGACGCGCGCGTCGCTCGCGGCGGCCATGTGCGCCTGGCCGAGCCGTTGCTCGATCAGGGGGGATCGGGTCACGATGCCGGCGCGCCATTCCTCGTCGATGGTCGCAAAGCCGGACACCTTCAAGGCTTTTTGCACTTGCTCGAGCAACTGCTGTTTTTCAACCGGCTTCGTCAAAAAGCCGAACGCGCCGCTTTGGGTGGCACGCACCGCATCGGGGATGGTGCCGTGCGCGGTGAGCAAGATGACCTTGAGGCCCGGACGGCGTGCTTGGATCTCCTCCAACAGCGCAATGCCGTCCATCCGATCCATGCGCAGGTCGGTGACGACTAGGTCCGGCCGGAACTGGTCCAGTTGCTCCAAGGCATCCAGCGCATTGCTGACCGGGAGCACTTCGTAGTTTTCCGACCGCAGCCGGATGGACAGGAGTCGCAGCAGCCCCGGATCGTCGTCGACGACCAGAATGCGAGGCGGGCGCTTGCGCGCATCTTTACGGGTAGAGTGAGCCACGATGTCCTCTGCAGCTTACGGCTTCGCCGGGGTCCCCCGGCCGAGCATGGAACGCTCGACCTCGGTGACCGCGTCGAGCTTGCGCTGGGCGTCCTCGAGCGCACGCTTCAAACGCGCGATCTCGTCCGCTTCGCTGGGGGTGCGTTTCGGTGTCGGTGTCACCGGACGCTCTTTCTCGCGAAAGGCGAGTTCCTGGCGGAGACGGTCGGCTTCGGCCTGCAGCACCAGTCGGTCATCGACCTCGTCGAGCAGCAGGGTCGCCACAATCCGTTCCGCCGGACGCAGTAATTCTGGCTGCGCTAGGATTTCTGACAACTGTCTTCGCGCGGCGACAGGGTCGGCGGCGGGTTGTCGGGGTATGGCCAAATAGGCCGCGTACCGCAGCCGATTGGCCACCGTCGGTGCCGCGTCTGCCGCGGCCTTGGCGCTCGCAACGAGCTCGGCTTGCGTCGACGCGGAGTCGACTTGCAGTAATGCGATGGCATCCAACAGTGCACGGCCTGTGTCCGCCTCGCGGTCGGGACCCGCCGGCGCTACGGCGGGCGACCGTTTGGGTAACCAACCTTCTACGGACGCGCAGCCGCTGACGGCGCTCATCAACACCGTGAGGCTCAGAATCGCAGCGGTGAGGCGGGCAACGGTCATGCGTCGTGTAACACAGCGGGCTTACGGGCCGGTCGCGGGTAGGCCGGTAACCGTAGCCGAAAATGGGCGCCCGTGCCTTCGCCATCCACCAATTCGATCCGCCCGCCGTGCGCTTCTGTGAACTCGAGCACGACTGACAGGCCGATCCCGGTGCCCCGCAACGGGCCGTTGGCCTCGGACCGCCCGGTGTAGAACGCCTCAAACAGACGTTCTCGATCCTCCGGCGCGATGCCCGGACCGGTATCGATCACCTCCACGATCAGTCCCGCCCCGTCGGTGGTGGCGCGAATGTCGATGCTGCCGTTGTCCGGCGTGTACTTGACCGCGTTGGAGAGCAGATTGTCGAGGATGAGCCGCAACTTGCCGCGATCTGCGGTGACCGTCACGTCGCCCACGTCGACGGTGAGCCGCAAGTGATGCGTGAGCAGCGTCATGCGGTGCGCGTCGATGACCGTCCGGAGCAGGTCCCGCAACGGAAACTCCTCCAACTCGAGCGACCCTGTCTGCGCTTCCCAAGCACTGTAGGAGAGCAGGTTCTCGATGTGCCGCTGCAGCTTCACGCCATTGTCCCGAAGGATCGACGCCACTTCGCGTTGCTCCGGGGACAGCGCCCCGACGGCGCCCTCGAGCAGCAGTTCCGTGCCCTCGCGGATGCTGGCCAGCGGCGTTTTGAGCTCGTGCGACATGTGACGCAAGAAGCGATTCTTGGCTTCCCCAACCTCGATGAGGCGCAGCCGCAGCCACTCCAGTTGAGCGCCCAGTTTCACCAAGTCCGCGGGGCCGCCGACCTCGACCGGTGCGTCGTAGTGACCCCGGCCCAGGGCGTCGATGGCGCGATCGATGCGCCGCAAGGGTCGCGCGAGGGCGGTGAGGAAGCCCACGACGAGGAGGATCGAGACCGGCAAAATCACCGCCAACTCCCGGTAGAGCCGTGACTCGGTGGTGGCCGTCGAGGCTTGGATGTCACTCAGTGATGCCGCGGTTCGATCGGCCAACTGCCGATCCAACCGGGACAGATCCCCCGCGATGGGGGTGTACCGCTCGATGGCAGCGCGCAGCGCCGGGTCCCCGGCCTTGGCGGATCGGGCGCTCGCATCCGAAAACGCGGCGGCCAAGTCCGCTATCCGTCTACGGACAGCATCCCCCGAACGATTCAAATCAGAGTCGGTGTCCGTGTCGGCGACGAGGCCGGTGAGCGCTGCCTCAGTGCGTTGGACGTTCTGATGGAATACGTCGTCCATCGAATCGTCGCCCAGGGCGAGGCGCAACCGTGCCGCCCGCTCCACGGCCGTCGAGGACCGGGCCAGTTCCTGACCCGCGCGGGTCGCCGCGGCAGTGCGTGCGATCAGGCTGGTGCTGCGCTGAGTGAGTACCCGCATCTGCACCGTGGCGTGGATGACCGCACCGATGAACGGGGCGGCGACCAACACCGTACCGAGCACGATGAGGCCGCGTAACGAACGGGGGTGGGGGACGCGCATCGGTCGATGATATCAGCGACGGCCGATTGGCCTTGGGCGTTCCGGCACCGTCAAGGTGCCGGTCGCGCCGCCAGCACGCGCTCCCAGCGCAGCGCGTCGCCGACCAATTGCTCCAAGCGATCGTACTGCGGCGTCCAATCGAGGACTTGACGGATCCGGTCGGCTTTCGCGACCAAGACCGGTGGGTCGCCCGCACGCCGCGGTTCCTCCCGGATCGTTAACGGTTGGTCGGCCGCAGCGGCCACGGCGTTGAGCACTTCGCGCACGCTGGCACCGCGACCGTAGCCGACATTGAGGACGATCGGTGCACCGCCGGCGCGCAGGTAGCGCAAGGCCGACAAATGGGCGGCGGCGAGGTCTTCGACGTGGATGTAGTCGCGTATCCCGGTGCCGTCGGGGGTGGGGTAGTCGGTGCCGAAAATCGACACGTGCGTCCGCTTACCGACCACGTGTTCGGCGGCGACTTTGGTCAACAAGGTGGCTTGCGGCGTGGACTGGCCGATACGGCCAGACGGATCCGAGCCGCCCACGTTGAAGTAGCGCAACGCCACCGGTCGTAGGGACGAGGCGGCCGCCACGTCGCGCAGCATCCATTCGCTGATTAACTTCGACGTCCCGTAGGGATTGATCGGTACGGTCGGCGAGTCCTCCGCTGCGACGCCACCGGGCGGCATTCCGTACACCGCCGCGCTCGAGGAAAACACAAATTCGTCAACGCCCTCCGCCAAGGCCGCGTCAATCAGCGCGCGAGTCCCGAGGACGTTGTTGTCGTAATACTTCAGGGGTTCGGCCACGGATTCGGGGACGATCGTGTAGGCGGCAAAATGCATGATGGTGCCGACGTCGTGGTCGCGCAGGACCTGTCGAACGAGTGCCCGATCGGCGATATCGCCGACCACAAGCGGGCCGTAGGTCACGGAGTCGGCAAAACCGCGTGACAGATTATCGAGCGTGACCACACTCCAGCCTTCCCGGCCGAGTTGTTGAACCACGTGACTGCCGATGTAGCCGGCGCCGCCGGTGACCAAAATCGCTTTACCTTTCGACACGCACCACACTCCGTTGTCGCTTCTGCGCGGCCTGAGAATATCAGAGCAGGCCAACACGGCGGCGTCAGGCCGCGCATAATGATCCGATGGTCACTGTTCCGTCCCTGGCTTCGGCCGAAATACCCTACGATCGGCTCTCGCCGGATGTGATGATGGCGGCGCTCGAGCGCATCGGGCTTGTGCCCGACGGTCGTATGCTCGCCCTCAACAGTTACGAGAACCGGGTGTATCAGATGGGTCTCGAG
Source organism: Steroidobacteraceae bacterium (assembly GCA_036742455.1). Lineage (GTDB taxonomy): Bacteria > Pseudomonadota > Gammaproteobacteria > Steroidobacterales > Steroidobacteraceae > CAIKZZ01. The sequence continues at coordinate 9,892 of DAINQU010000035.1, forward strand.
GACGAGGCCCCCGTGGTGGTGAAGTTCTACCGACCGGGTCGCTGGACGACCGAGGCGATCGAGGAAGAACACGCCTTTGCCGCCGAACTCGTCGAAGCCGAGATACCGGTCGTGGCGCCGTTGGTGCTCGCCGGTGCGACCCTGCATCGCCACGAGGGCTACCAGTACGCCGTTTACCCGCGGCGCGGCGGGCGATGGCCAGACCTCGATACCGCCGAGGATCGCGAGCGCATTGGACGACTCTTGGGGCGTATCCATCGTGTGGGTGCCACGCGCCGCTTCGTACACCGAGCGCGCTTCGATCCGGTTCGGCAGATCGAAGCGGCCATCGACACGATCGAGGAGGGCGGCTGGTTACCCGATTATCAGATCGACCCGTACGCCGAGGTGGCTCGGGCCATAGCGGATCGGGTTGCCGACGCCTTCGAAGCGGTGATGCCTCGAACCTTAAGGATTCACGGTGATTGCCATCGCGGTAACGTGTTGTGGACGGACGCCGGCGCCCACTTTGTCGATCTGGACGACTGTACGACCGGGCCGGCCGTGCAGGATTTATGGATGCTGGCGGCCGGTACGCCGGACGAGCGCCGCCGCCAGTGGACGGACGTCCTGGAGGGCTACGAGCAATTTGCATCGTTTGATCGGTCCGAATTGACCTTGGTGGAGCCCCTGCGCGCGTTTCGGATGCTCCATTACGCGGCGTGGCTCGCTCGGCGTTGGCAAGACCCGGCCTTTCCAAAGGCCTTCCCGTGGTTCGGTGGGCCTCGGTATTGGGAAGACCATGTGCGAGAATTGATGGAGCAACTGCAAGTCATGGAGGAACCGCCGCTGCGTCTGTAAGCGGTCGGTGGAGACGTATGGGGCATCGAGTCGTCCGTCACGCGTTCGTGCTTGTACACGCGCTGCTGTTGGTTGCCTGTCACGGCGATGGCGCCGGTTCGGGTGCGCCGGCCGGCAGCGCCCGCCCGGCCGCTCGCCCGGTCGCGCCGACGGCCTGGACGCCGGCGGTCCCGGTCGGTACTGGGACGCTGCCGGTCGACCTGCGGTTTGGATTGACCCAAGCGCCGAGGGTGGGGGAGCGGTTTTCGATCACGCTGGTGCTGACCGCCTCGGGCGCTCAGCCGGCGTTGCGGGTCCGCTGGCACGGCGACGACGAACTGCTCGGCACCGGGACCACCGACGTGCATTTGCCGCGGCTGGAGCCGGGTCCGGGCGAAACGCTGGAGACGACCTGGCAGGCGCCCACCCCTGGCCTCCACCTCGTGTCGGTGGACGTGTCGCTCGATCTGCCGGGAGAACCGGAGACCCGGTCGTTTCAGTTGCCGGTGCTTGTCACACACCCGTAAGAACAGTGACTGTGCGGGAAGAGGGCTTCCCACGTATAATGGGCGGCTAGCCAGTGGGCCCATTCCAGGGTCCTGAGTATCCCCCCTGTGATTTCCAATCTCCGCAATATCGCCATTATCGCCCACGTCGACCATGGCAAAACCACGCTCGTCGACCAGCTTTTGAAGCAGTCCAGCACCCTGGACGCGCGCGCTGTCGTTCCTGATCGCGTCATGGACTCGAACGATCTCGAAAAAGAGCGTGGCATTACGATTCTTGCGAAGAACACGGCCATTCGCTGGAGCGACTACCGGATCAACATCGTGGACACCCCGGGGCACGCTGACTTCGGCGGCGAAGTCGAGCGCGTGTTGTCGATGGTCGACTCGGTGCTGTTGCTGGTCGATGCCGTCGACGGCCCGATGCCGCAGACGCGCTTCGTCACGCAGAAGGCCTTTAAGCACGGTCTGCGCCCGATCGTCGTCATCAACAAGATTGACCGCGACGAGGCCCGCCCGGGTTGGGTGCTGGACCAGACGTTTGATTTGTTCGACCGCTTGGGCGCGACGCACGAGCAGCTGGACTTCCCGGTCGTCTACGCCTCGGCGATCAAGGGCTATGCGTCCTTGGATCCGTCGCACCGCGGCGGTGATATGACCGCGCTGTACGAAGCGATCGTCAAGCATTGCCCGGCGCCGAACGTCGACCCGGACGGCACGCTGCAGTTGCAGGTCAGTCAGCTCGACTACTCGAACTACGTCGGCACGATCGGCATCGGACGCATTGCGCGCGGCAAGATGCGTCGCGGCATGTCGGTTTCTGTGGTTGACCGTGACGGTGCGGTGCGCCAAGAGCGTATCGGCCAGGTGCTCGGCTTCCTCGGCCTTGACCGCGTCGAAGTCGAAGAAGCCCAGGCGGGCGACATTGTGGCCTTCTCTGGGATCGCGGCGCCGAAGATCTCCGACACGATTTGCTTGCCGGATGCGATCGATCCGTTGCCGCGTCTCGTCGTCGACGAACCGACCATCAACATGACCTTCGAAACGAACACGTCGCCGTTCTTTGGTCGGGAAGGCAAGTTTGTCACGAGCCGTCAGGTGCGTGAGCGACTGGAGCGCGAAATGCTCCACAACGTCGCGCTGCGCGTTGAGGACACGGAAGACCCGGACAAGTTCCGCGTCTACGGTCGTGGCGAACTGCACCTCGGCGTGCTCATCGAAAACATGCGCCGCGAAGGCTACGAATTGGCCGTGTCGCGCCCGCAGGTCGTGGTGCGCGTGGTCGATGGCGAGCGCCAAGAGCCGTGGGAGCAGGTGACGCTGGACATCGAAGAGCGGTCGCAAGGCGGCGTGATGCAGGCCTTGGGCGAGCGCGGCGGCCAGATGACCAACATGACCCACGACGGTCGTGGCCGCGTGCGCATCGAATACATGATGCCGTCGCGTGGTTTGATTGGCTTCCAGACGGACTTCCGGACCCTGACGTCGGGCACGGGGCTCTTGTATCACGTGTTCGATCACTACGGCCCGGTGGTGGATAAGAAGCTCGCGCAGCGTCAGCTGGGCGTTCTGATCTCGAACGGTGAAGGGCAGGCGTTGGCGTATTCGCTGTTCGCGTTGCAAGAGCGCGGCCGTCTCTTCATTGGCCACGGTGATGAGGTGTACGAAGGCCAAGTCATCGGCATTCATACGCGTGACAACGATCTCGTCGTGAACCCGCTGAAGGGCAAGAAGCTTACGAACATGCGTGCGGCGGGCAAGGACGAAAACGTCGTGCTCAGCCCACCGATTCGCTTCTCGCTCGAACAGGCGATGGAGTTCATCGACGAAGACGAGTTGGTGGAAGTGACCCCGGAAAACATCCGCATTCGCAAGCGGCATCTCAAGGAAGGCGACCGTCGCCGCGCCGAGCGTGCCGACGGCGAATAAGCGCTGAACGATGGCGCGAGCGATGCACGGGAGGACACCACCGAACGGGCTGCTCGCGCCGGATGAACCGGCGCCGTACACCCTCGTGGGATGTGGCGAACCGGGTCGGGCGCTCGTGGTGTGCGACCACGCGGCGCGGCGCATTCCCCGTGCATTGGGTGATTTGGGGCTGCCGGTCGACGCGTTGGGCCGACACATCGCCTGGGATATCGGTGCAGCCGAATTATCGATGGCGTTGGCTCAGCGACTGCAGACGTCGGCGTTCCTCGCCAACTATTCGCGCCTCGTGGTCGATTGCAATCGCGCGCCCGAGGCGCCGGACGCGTTCACGATCGACGGCGATGGACATCGCATACCCGGCAATCTGGGGTTGAGCGCGGCCGATCGCGAGGCGCGTCTGGATGCGATCCACCGCCCTTACCACACGGCGCTGTCCGAGACGGTGGCGCAATGCGTCGCCCGCGGCCCCGTGGCGCTGATCGCCATCCACTCGTTTACGCCCGTGTTCCACGGGTTTGCGCGCCCTTGGGTGGCGGGCGTGCTCTACGGCGACGATGCGCGACTCGCCGATCCGTTGCTGCGACACCTGCGTGCGGCGGCGGTGGGGCGCATCGGTGACAATGAGCCCTACAGCGGGCGCTATCCGTCCGCGTATACCCTTCATCGTCACGCGCGCGCGGGTGACTGCCCGCACGTGAGTCTCGAAATCCGGCAGGACGAATTGCTGACGCCGGCCGGCGTTCGCCGCTGGGCGGACCTGCTGGCGGGCGCTTTGCGTCCGTGGCTGCAGGATGCCGAGGTGCTGCCGTGATGGATGTTCCCACCTTTACGATCGGCGTCGAGGAAGAGTATCTGCTGATACAGGGAGACTCTGGGGCGCTGCACGAAGATCCGGACCCGGCATTTTTCGCCGAGTGTGAAACGCTGGGGGAGGGCTGTGTCAGCCACGAGTTCCTGCGCTCCCAGGTCGAGGTCGGTACGCGAGTGTGTGAGGACCCGGCGGGTATCCGGCAGGAGTTGTCGCGGCTGAGGGCGCTCGTCCACGGCGTCGCGTCCCGGCACGGCCTCGCCATCATGGCGGCCTCGACGCACCCCTTCGCCCGTGTGATTGATCAGAAGCACACGGAGAAGGCTCGGTACTTTGCCTTGGCGGAAGAGATGCAAGCGGCCGCCCGGCGCATGCTGATCTGCGGCATGCACGTCCACGTCGGCGTGGGCGATGACGACACCCGCATCGATTTAATGAACCAGCTGGCGTATTTCCTGCCGCATTTGCTGGCGTTGTCCGCGTCGTCACCGTTTTGGGAAGGCGAGGACACGGGCTTTCGGTCCTTTCGCACGTCCGTGGTGAGTGGGCTGCCGCGATCGGGGTTGCCCGCGCGCTTCGCCAGTTGGGGTGAATACCGTCGCCACATCGATATGCTCATCCGCAACGGATTGATTGAGGACACCTCGAAAATCTGGTGGGACATACGCCCGAGTTGGCGCTACCCGACCCTCGAGGTGCGCGTCATGGACTGTTGCACGTCGCTAGACGATGCGGTCTGCGTCGCGGCATTGGTGCAGTCGCTGCTGCGCGCGCTGTGGCGCCTGCGCGCGGGTAACCGGCAGTGGCGCAGCCACGCCGAATTGCTGGTCCAAGAGAATCGCTGGCGAGCGATGCGCTACGGGGTCGAGGCGGGGCTGTTGGATCTTGCGCGCGGCGAACTCGTCACGTGTCAGCGCCTCGTCGACGAGTTGATCGAATTTGTCGAAGAGGATGCGGAGGCGTTTGGCAGCGGCGCTGAAATACGCCATGCCCGCACCATTCTCGCGCGTGGCACGAGCGCAATGCGACAGCGCGCGCTCTACAGCGCGGCTCGCAATGCGGGCGAATCGCACGATGCGGCCCTGCGCGGCGTCGTCGATTGGCTGGTTGCGGAGACGTTATCGGGCGTGGAAGGCCAGCCATGAGCGCGGCCGTGTCGCTGGATCGCCGCTTGAGTGTGGCGCCGATGCTCGATTGGACCGACCGTCACTATCGGCATTTCGTGCGGCATATCGCGCCGAAAACGCTGCTGTACTCGGAAATGATCGTCGCTGAGGCCATTCTGCGCGGCGACCCCGAGCGTCTGCTCCGCTATTCGGATTGCGAGCACCCGCTCGCGCTGCAATTGGGCGGCAACGATCCGGCGCGCTTAGCGGCCGCAGCGCGGATCGGCGAAGACTTCGGTTACGACGAGATCAACCTCAACGTCGGCTGCCCCAGCGAGCGCGTGCAGAACGCGACCTTTGGCGCCTGTCTCATGGCGAACCCCGAGCGGGTGGCGGCCGGCGTTGCCGCCATGCGCGCCGCGGTACGCGTGCCGGTCACGGTGAAGTGCCGTATCGGTATCGACGATCAGGATCAGTACGAGTTTTTATTGCATTTTGTCGATACGGTCGCGGCGGCCGGTTGTACCGAATTTATTGTTCACGCGCGCAAGGCGATCCTCGCCGGGCTGACCCCGCGCCAGAATCGCGATATCCCCCCGCTGCGCTACGACGTCGTCTACCGGCTCAAACGCGAGCGGCCGGCGCTATCGATTGTCATCAACGGCGGCATAAAGTCGGTGGCAGAAGCGTTGGATCACCGCGCCTGCGTGGACGGCGTCATGGTCGGTCGCGAGGCGTATCACAACCCGTACGTGTTGGCGGAGTTGGAGGCGGCGTTATGGCCCGAGTCGCGTTACGAACCGCCCGCGCCGGCCGACTGGATCGCGATCCTCCGTCCGTACATCGAGGCGGAGTTGGCGTCTGGGACACGTTTGCACTCGCTCAGTCGCCACTTGCTCGGTCTGTATGCCCATCGACCGGGCGCGCGATCCTTCCGGCGCGTGCTCTCCGAATTTGCGACGCGCCCCGGCGTCGGCTTCGAAGTGCTCGCAGCCGCGGTCAAGGCGGCGGAGGGCTCTGGTGGGACGGTGACAGACCTGAGCGGCTAACCGGCATATAATTGGACGAATGCACACGGACGTACAACTTGCAGTGCTGTTTGCCGACGTCGTCGGATCGACGCGGTTGTATGAGCGTCTCGGCGATACCAGCGCCCGTGCCCTCATCGGCGCGAGTCTCAATATCATGCGCGACGCCACGGTGTCGCACCGCGGCACCGTGATCAAGACCATGGGCGACGAGATCATGGCGACGTTCCCGTCGCCCTCCGATGCCATTGCCGCCGCGGCACGCATGCAGCGGGCACTGGCGGCCCACCCACCGCCGGCGGATGGGCTGAGCCGTGTGGCCATCCGGATCGGCTGCCATTTTGGGCCCGTGGTCCATGAAGAATTCGACGTGTTTGGCTCGACGGTGCACACCGCCAATCGGCTGACCAGTCTGGCCAAGGCCGGCCAGATCATGGTGACGGAGTCGGTGGTGTCGCGACTGGGTCCTGAGTGGCAGTCCGCGGTGCGGCACGTGGATGTCGCCACCCTGCGCGGGTTCAGCGACGAAACGGCGCTCTACGAAGTGGTTTGGCATTTCGAGGAGGCCACCGGGGTCATCCATATTCCCGCGCAAGGGGCCGGCGGTCGTACCCGATCGACGCGGTTACGGGTCGGTCTCAACGGCACGGAATGGACGCTGTCCGAGCCGCCCAGCGGCATTAACCTCGGTCGTGCTGAGGAAAACGACGTGATGGTGCCCGGCAGTCTGGTGTCGCGGCTGCACGCCCGTATCGAAGCCCGCAAAGGCAGTTTTCAGTTCACCGACCAATCCACGAACGGCAGTTTTGTGCGGATGAACGGCGGGGACGTGCAGTTCGTGCGCCGTGACACGATCAGTCTCGAAGGCACGGGGACCATCGGGCTCGGCCGAGAGCCGAGCGCCGATGATCCGGGAACCGTGCATTACGCCTGCGAGGATTAGGCGTCCAAGCGCGCGAGTGCGCTGTCGATGAAGCGATGGAAGGCCGCGGGAACGCGATCCCCGTATTGCGCGAATTCCGCGAGCAGATGCGCATATTCGGTGCGCCATCCCGAGGCATCGACGGCCAATAACGACTCGAGCGTGGCCGTGTCGATGGACAACCCTTCGAGCGGTAAGTCCGCGGGGGAGGGCATGCATCCGATCGCGGTATCACGTGCCGGCGCGCGGCCGGCGACGCGTTCGAGCATCCAGGCCAAGACCCGCAGGTTGTCGCCGAACCCTGGCCAAAGGAAGCGGCCGTCGTCGTCTTGGCGGAACCAGTTCACGTGGAAGATCCGCGGCGGTTGGGTTAAGCGGTCGCCCACGTCCAACCAATGTTGCCAGTAGTCCCCAAAGTGATAGCCACAGAACGGCTTCATCGCCATCGGGTCGCGACGGAGCACCCCGACGGCACCCGTCGCAGCGGCGGTCGTTTCCGAGGCGACACTGGCCCCCAGTAAGACGCCGTGGGCCCAGTCGTGGGCTTCACACACGAGCGGCGCCAGCGCGCGCCGCCGACCGCCGAAGAGGATGGCCGAGATCGGCACGCCTGCGGGGTGGTCGGCTTCCTTCGCGTAGGCGGGATTGTTGCGCGCGGAGACCGTGAAGCGCGCGTTGGGGTGCGCAGCGGGGCCGTTTGCGCGTTCAAAGGGGCGGCCGCGCCAGTCGATCGCCGGTTGTCCGTCCAAGCCCTCCCACCACGGCTGGCCGTCGGCCGTGAGCCCGACGTTGGTGAACAGGGTGTCGCGCCGCACCATGTCGTAGGCATTGCGGTTGCTGCGGGGATTGGTGCCCGGGGCGACACCGAAATAACCGGCTTCGGGATTGATCGCCCACAGGCGGCCGTCGTCGCCGACGTGCAGCCAGGCGATGTCATCGCCGATGGTGCGTACCGTCCAGCCGGGCATCGACGCCGGCGGGATCAGCATGGCGAGGTTGGTTTTGCCGCACGCCGACGGGAAAGCGGCTGCCACGTAATAGGTTTCGCCGGCCGGATTGGTGATCGCCACCAATAACATGTGCTCGGCGAGCCAGCCCTCGTCGCGCGCTTGCCAACTGGCGATCCGTAAGGCGTGACACTTCTTGCCGAGCAGGGCGTTGCCGCCGTATCCCGAGCCAAAACTGCGGATCGACAGCTCTTCGGGGAAGTGCATGATGAAGCGGCGGTCGGGATTCAGATCGCCGGTGGAATGCATACCGCGCACAAACGAGCCTTCCCGCTCGATGCGGGCCAAGGCGGCGCTCCCCATCCGGGTCATGAGGCGCATGTTGAGGACCACGTACGGACTGTCGGTAATCTCGACACCGCAGCGCGCAAACGGCGACTCCACCGGGCCCATGCAATACGGAACGACGTAAAGGGTCCGTCCGCGCATACAGCCGTGGAACAGGTCGTCCATCCGGGCGTGCGCTTCGGTGGGGTCCATCCAGTGGTTGTTCGGGCCCGCGTCCGCCGGGTCGCTCGTGCAGACGTAGGTCAAATGCTCCACCCGGGCCACGTCGGTCGGATCGGAGCGATAGAGATGGCAGCCCGGGTAGTCCGGGTGCAGCGGCGTCAACTCGCCCGCGGCGAGCAACGCGGACGTGAGGCGATCCGCCTCCTCTTGGCTGCCGTCGCACCAGTGCACGCGGTCGGGTTCGGTGAGCGCGGCGACCGCGCGGACCCATTCGGTCACGCTGTCGGCCGCAAGGTGCACGCGAGGGTACCAGTCTGCGGGAAGGCTGCTCATGTAGTGACGAACTCCGTGGTCAACGGTGGAATAATAGGGGAAAAACAGCCATTTGCGGTGCCGCGACGGCAAAAATGTAGTGACTTCTGTAGTGCGTTAATTGATAATAAAAACAGGGATTTGTCGCCTAATCGGCGCGGTCGACGCCCTTGCATTTCCTAACCGCCGAATGAAAACGTTTGTAATTGAGCCTCTTTGCCTCGCACGGCTTGCGCCGCTGCAGAGGGGCGGGGATGATGCGCGCACCGCAACAGCGGCCTCTTGGGAGCGACGGGCGTTTACATGTCGGACTGGCGATCGCTCCTCCTGCCCGACAGCCCGCTGGCCGATGTGCTCCCGGGATTCCAGCCCCGTGCGGAGCAGCTGCAGATGGCGGATGCCGTGGCCGCCGCGATCGAGGAGCGCAGCAGTCTTGTCGTCGAGGCAGGCACGGGAACGGGCAAAACGTTCGCCTACCTGATTCCTGTCCTGTACAGCGGCGCCAAAGTGCTGGTGTCGACCGGTACACGCAACCTGCAAGATCAGTTGTTTCACCGGGACTTGCCGGTCTTGGCGGGGCTGCTCGGCCGGCCCGTGCGGATCGCGCTCCTGAAGGGGCGCTCTAATTATTTGTGTCGTTACCGGCTGTCCTTGGAAGTGGCGGCCCCGCCGCTGCCTGGCTTTGACCGATCCCGGCAACGCGCGCTCAATCGTATCGTCCAATGGTCGGAAACGACGGAATCGGGCGACATCGCCGAGGTCGATTCGGTGGCCGACAACGATCCGTTGTGGGCGGCGGTGACGTCGACCCGTGACAATTGCCTCGGGCAAGACTGTCCGGATTTTCGGCGTTGTCACGTACTGGCGGCGCGCCGCGAGGCGCAGGCGGCTGACCTGGTCGTGGTCAATCACCATTTGCTGTTAGCGGATATGGCGTTGCGGGAGGAGGGCTTCGGCGAGTTGCTGCCGGGCGCGCAGGCGGTGATCCTCGACGAGGCCCACCAGTTCCCGGAAGTAGCGGCGCAGTTCTTCGGGACGCGTTTCGGCTCGCGCGGTGTGCTGGCCTTGGTCCGCGACGCCGAACTCGAATTGACGCGCGCCGGGCTCATCGACGGCACCGCGCGCGGTCAATTGGCAGAGCTGGAGGGCGGCGTGTCGGCACTGTCGCTGAGTCTTTCCGGACTCGGCGATCGCATCGAATGGGCGCGCTTGCCGGACTCTGCCCTTGAGGCCGCGGAAGAACTGGCGATCGCGCTCGAAGGCGTGGCCGAGCGCTACGAGGATCCCGAGGTGGAAGCCGCGCCGGTGCGGCAGTGCGGCCGCCGTGCCGCGGAAATGGCGGCCCGATTGCGCGGTTTGTTGGCCTTTGACGGCTCGATGGGGCTGCAGTGGGTCGATAATGCGGCCCGTTACTTCACCTTCGAATTTATACCCTTTGAGGTCTCGGATCGGCTGCGGGCACAGTCCGAGGAGCGGCCGTGCGCCTGGATACACACCTCGGCCACCTTGGCCGTTGGGTCTGATTTCGCGCACTACACCAGTCGCGTGGGTGCCGAGAACGCGCGGACGCTGTTGATCGCCAGCCCCTTTGACTACGCCAAGCAATCGCGTTTGTACCTTCCGCCCGGCCTGCCGGATCCCTCCGATCGGCTGTACAACCGCGCTCTGATCGAGGCGGCGTTGCCGCTGCTGCGGGCCGCCGGTGGGCGGGCCTTTTTGTTGTTCACGAGCCATCGCGCCTTGTCCGAAGCGGCGCACTTGTTGCGCGAAGCGATGGCCGCCGACGATCCCTTCCCCCTGCTCGTGCAGGGCGACATGCCCCGCGATGCCTTGGTGAAACGGTTCCGCGAAATCGGGCACGCGGTGTTGCTCGGTACCTCCAGTTTTTGGGAGGGCGTCGACGTCCGTGGGCCCGCGTTGTGCGTGGTGGTCATCGATAAACTGCCCTTTGCGTCGCCGGACGACCCGCTGCTGAAAGCGCGTCTCGAGGGGTTACGCCGCGCCGGCCGCAATGGTTTTGCGGATCACCAGATCCCCCAAGCGGTGTTAGCCCTCAAACAAGGGGTTGGGCGACTGATTCGGGATACGGCCGATTTCGGGGTGGTGATGGTGGGGGACCCGCGGCTACGCTCACGCAGTTACGGCCGCACGTTCTTGGCGAGCCTACCGGAGATGCCGTTGACGACCCGCGTGGACGAGGCGACGGCGTTCTTGCGACACCATTTGGATGCGTTGGAAGAGTGAGTGCAGCGATGCGACTACTGGCCCTCGATACCGCCACGGAAGCCCTCAGTGTCGCCTTGGACGACGACGGTCGACTGGTCGCCCACCGCTTTGCGGTGATTGGCCGCGGGCATGCGGAGGCGACCCTCCCATGGATCCACGAACTGCTCGACGAGGCCGGTTGGACGTTGCCGTCCATCGACGCCATCGCCGTGGGGCGGGGGCCGGGCGCGTTCACCGGGGTGCGGATCGGCATCAGCGTCGCCCAAGGGCTCGCCCTCGGTCTCGGTGTGCCGGTTGTCGGAATTTCCGATCTGGAAGCCGTGGCTGTGGCGGCCGCCCAGCGCGCGCGCGCGGCCGGGCTGCACGCCGACACGGTGGTGGTGGCGCTTGATGCGCGGATGGGGGAGGTCTATGCGGCGGAAGGCCGCATCATCGGCGATGCGCTCGAGCTTCGCTGGGAGGCGCTGTGCGCCCCGGCCGAACTCGTGCGTCGCGTGGCTTGCGACGCCCATCCGATCTTGGCGGGTCATGGTTTTTCAGCGTATCCGGATCTTGCG
>DAINQU010000036.1:0-20889 GCA_036742455.1 Steroidobacteraceae bacterium
GGTGGCGGCCGTGGCGGCGGTGGCGGCGGCGGCGACGGCGGTGGCGGTGGCGGCTACGGTGGTGGTGGCGGCTACGGCGGTGGCGGTAACAACTACTGATCGTCGCGACACTGATAGATACGGAACCCCGCCGAACGGCGGGGTTTTTTTTGGGCGTATCATTCACATGGCGCTCATTCCCGGGCACAACCGCCTAGAATTGCGGCTTCCATCACGGGGATACACTTTATGTACAGTCGGTCAGCCCGCACAGGCGCACTCATCGCATTGTTGGCATTGGCGGCCTGCACGCATACGCCACCGACCGCGCCGACGGCCTCGAGCGTAGCGACGCCCTCAGCGATGCCCGACAGAAAGAGCCCGACTGCCGCTCCGGTATCGGATGCAGCAACGTTGGCTTCGTTGGACAAGATACTTGCGAGCAACACGCGCTCCGACACCAATCGAGCGCGCGATGCTGCGCGTCATCCGCGTGAGACGCTGCAGTTTTTTGGCATCCGAGCCAACATGACGGTGATGGAAATCTGGCCGGGAGGTAGTGGCTGGTACGCGGAAATTCTAGCCCCGCTTTTGCGTGACCACGGTCGATACATCGCAGCGGAGCATGATCCGCTCAGCAGCGCCTACGCGAAGGAAAATGTACGTGCGCTAACCGCCAAATTTGCGGCCACCCCCGAGGTCTATGGCAAGGCTGAGATCGTCGCTCTACAAGCGCCGAATGCTCTCACTCCCGTTGCCAATAACTCTGTAGATCTCGTGTTGACCTTTCGGAACCTACACAATTGGTTAGCGCGTCCGGAGACCACGCCGGCCATGCTCAAAGCAATTTATGCCGCACTTAAGCCGGGCGGAATATTGGGTATCGTCGATCACCGCGCCGATCCAATGGCGCCCGTTGATCCTCTCGCAAAGCTCGGGTACGTGAACGAGCACTTTGCCATTGAACAAATGGAGCAAGCTGGGTTCGAATTTATCGGGTCATCGGATATCAATGCGAATAGCAAAGATACGCGTGATTATGATCAGGGCGTCTGGACTCTGCCGCCCACCTATCGCCTTGGCGATAAAGACCACGACCGATACGCCTCGATCGGCGAATCGGATCGTTTCACGTTACGCTTCCGAAAGCCCATCAACGCACACTAGTCGCGCATCGTGAACGGCTGACGCTCAGTCCCAGAATCCGCGCACTTTTGCGGCTACGTCGACGGTCAACCCCGGTCGCTGCGCATCCGGCGCAACACCGGGTACGGTCGTGTCTGCGTTTCCATGGAAGACGCAATCGAGCGACGACAACACCGCAGGCGTGAGGAAACGGCTTCGGGCACCGTACACATGGGCGTCTCCCCACTTGGGCTGCTGAGTCACGTAGTACTTCAGCGGGGTTACGAGATGCAGCCCATCGCGAGCACGAGTCATCGCGACATATAGCAAGCGGCGCTCTTCATCCAGCAACGCGGACGAACCGCCTGCGAACTCCGACGGAAAATTTCCATCGTTGACGTTGAGAACAAATACTTCGTTCCACTCCTGCCCCTTGGCGGAGTGCACCGTCGACAGTACGAGGTAATCCTCATCCAATAAGGGGGGGCCGGATTCGTCGCCGCTCGCCCGCGGCGGATCCAACGCTAATTCGGTCAGGAATCTTTCCCGTGACAAAAATCCCCCGGCAATGCGCGCCAACTGCTCAAGGTCTCCCGCGCGCACAGACGCCGCGTCATAGATCCGTTCGAGATGGGGGCGATACCATTCCCATACTGCCTCGACTTGTCCCGGCCACGGCGCGTGCGGATGGATCAGTCGCTCAAGCAATCCACGGAAGTCCTCCCAATGCGCCCGGGCAGCCGAGGGTGGCGCAAACACATCCAGCGCCTCCGACAGACTCCGGCCCGCCGCGATGGGCTCCAAACAGCGAGCACTAAAGCCCGGCCCCATCCCAGGTAATAATTGCAAAGCGCGAAATGCGGCGATTCGATGGCGTGGATTGTCCGCCCAACGCAAGACAGACAGTAAGTCTTTGACGTGCGCTGCCTCGAGGAATTTCAGACCGCCGTATTTAACGAACGGAATATTTCGCCGCGTTAATTCGACTTCAAGCAAATCACTGTGATGACTCGAACGAAACAGTACCGCCTGCTTTCTGAGAGGGACACCCGCTTCCCGCACCGCCAACACCGTATCGATCACGTAATCGGCCTGCCCCCGATCGTCCGCAACCGTAACCAATCGCGGTTTTGCCACGCCGACACGATGCGCGCGCAGCTGCTTTTCGTGGCGCCGTGACGCTTCCTTCAATAACGCATTCGCAGCATCGAGGATGGGTTGTGTCGACCGATAATTTTCTTCTAACGCGATCACGCGAGCCGGCGGCGAGAAGCGCGTCGGGAATTCCAATATGTTGTCGACTGTGGCCGCTCGGAATGAATAGATTGCTTGAGCATCATCGCCGACGACTGTCAGGCCGCGCCCATCCGGACGTATAGCTTGCAAAATCTCCGCTTGCAGGCGGTTGGTATCCTGATATTCGTCCACGAGCACGTGATCGAACCGTCCCGAAACAGCTTGGGCCAGGACAGGTTCCGAAACGAGGCCGTGCCAGTACAGCAGTAAATCGTCGTAATCGAGCACCTGCTCCGCCTGCTTTCGCGCGACGTAAGCACGGAATAAACGCACGAGGTCTTCTTGAAAGCTCAGACACCAAGGCCACTGGCTCTGCAACGAATCAGCGAGTGAACCTTGCGTATTGACGCGATGGGAATAGATCGCCAAACAGGTGTCCTTGCGAGGGAAACGGCGGTCGCGCCCCGCTAGGCCCAGTTCGTGGCGCACCACGTCCAATAAATCCGCGCTGTCGCCGCGATCCATGACGCTAAATGCGGGATCAAGCCCCACGGACGGTGCGTGCAGACGTAACAGACGATTGCCGACGGAATGAAACGTGCCGGCCCAAGGCAAACGGACGCTGGATCCACGAGTGGCCGTACCGACGATTCGTTCCGCACGTCGTGTCATTTCCTCCGCCGCACGCCGCGAAAACGTGAGCAACAGAATGCGTCCAGGATCTACCCCGCTCAGCACCAGATGCGCCACCCGGTGGGCGAGCGTGGACGTCTTGCCGGTGCCAGCGCCCGCGATGATCAACAAGGGCGATGCATCGACCCGCCGCTCGGCCGGCTGACCGTGGGTCGCAGCGGCGCGCTGGGCGGGGTTCAGAGCTTCAAATGGATCGGCGGCCATGGCCCGATTATCCGACGGGACTGTATGCTTATCCAGTCCTTATTCGCTGTTACACTGGCCCCAGTCACTGCCGACCTGCTGATGGGATTGAGACGATGGAACGACTGACGCTCATGGGGTTTCTGTTGCGCCTAGTGAGTTCTCTACTCTTAGTGGCTCTGACGTGGAATCCGACCGGGATGAGTTACATCCACTGGGTAGCGTCAGGCTTTCCGTCGGTACAGCCGCTTCAGGCCGTTGTCGGACTCGTGCTGCTCGGGGGCTGGGTCTTTTCAGCCCATGCCACCTGGCGCTCGCTCGGCCAGTTCGGCTTACTGCTCGGCGTTGCACTCTTCGCTGCCGTCGTTTGGCTGCTTGCCAGCCAAGGTTGGATCGACGTGTCGCACAGCGGCGCTCTGGGTTGGCTGGCCGTTCTGCTGTTGGGCTGCCTCATGGCCGTCGGCCTCAGCTGGTCTCTCGTCCAGCGCCAGGTAACCGGTCAAATCGATGTCGAAGAAGGTCACGGGCGCTGAGGCGCGACCATCATGTCCCAAAGCCGACGCCTGTATACCGGACGCGTGATAACGCTCGATGTCGAAAACGTCGCGCTTCCCAACGGAGTGGAGACTCGACTGGAAATTGTCGGCCACCCCGGTGGAGCGGGCGTCGTTCCCGTCAACACAACCGGACAGGTTTGTCTCATTCGGCAATATCGCCACGTCGCGCGCGACTGGCTCTGGGAAATCCCGGCCGGAAAATTGGACGGTCGACCGCCAGAGACGACCGCTCGCCTCGAACTGGCCGAAGAAGCAGGCCTCGAGGCCGGCCAAATCGAACCCTTGGGTGCGATTTGGGCATCGCCCGGGATCTTTACGGAGGTCGTTCACCTCTTCCTCGCGACGGATCTGCGCGCCGTGCCGGCAACACCTGAACAGGACGAGGTGCTCGAAGTCCATTGGGTACCGCTGCGCGAGGCGGTTCGGCACGCACTGGACGGCACGATTCGAGACGCCAAAACCATCATCGCACTGCTACGTGCCGCTGATCGCCTCGGGGTCGGCCCTTAAAGAGCGGCCTCCACATGGGCCACTAAATCGTCCATGTCTCGCACTTCGATGTCGGGCCTGCGCAACTCATCCGGCCACTCGGCGCCAGTTCGGTTCATCCATACCGATACGAGCCCCGCACGGTACGCACCGTCAACATCGGCCAAGGGATCATCCCCCACGTGCCAGATGGACGCCTCGTCCACACCCGCGGCCGTCGCGAGCGCGGCAAATATGCGTGGATCGGGCTTTGCACAACCAACGGCGACCGGCTCAAACGAGCCGACAAAGTGCTCGCCCAAACCCACTCGATGTACACAGGCATTGCCATTGGTCAGTGCATAAACCGGCAGCCGTCGCGCAAGCCACGCCAAGGCACCCGGCACATCGACGAAGGGGTCAATCTGATTTCGAGCCGCAATGAAGACGTCAAACGCAGCGAGCGCGAGCGTATCCGGGTAGCCGCATTCCACGGCCACTCGCCGAAGCGACTCCGTACGGATGAAGGTGAAGTCGTGTGCGCGGTGTGGAACCTCCGCGACGACGGTTGCACGCGAGGCGGCCAACGATGCGCGCGTGTGGCGCTGCGCGATCCTTGGCGCGTGTTCTCGCAGCCATTCTTGCAGCGCAGTTTCAGCACGCTCGAGCACCGGTGGGGTGTCCCAGAGCGTGTTGTCCAAATCCAGTGAGATAGCCCGTGGCGGTCGTGTCATGGAGGGATTATCCTGCCGACGCATGAGCACCGCCACATCGATCCGCAAGAACCCGATTGTTATTGCCCACCGGGGCGCATCGGGCTACCTCCCCGAACACACGCTAGCCGCGAAGGCATACGCCCACGCCGTCGGCGCGGATTACCTGGAGCAAGACGTCGTTCTGACCCGGGATGACGTACCGGTTGTCTTCCACGACCTCGTGCTCGAAGAAGTCACCGATGTGGCGCGCCGCTTCCCCAACCGACGCCGAGCAGACGGACATTGGTACGTCATTGATCTGGATTTCAATGAATTACAGACCCTCGATGTTCACGAACGGGTCGTCCCTGCCACGCAGGCGCCCGTATACCCAGGGCGATTTCACGAAAGACTCGGTTTGCGGATCCGTTCGTTGGCAGAAGAACTGTCATTCATCCGCGGACTGAACGCGGCTACCGGCCGCCATGCAGGCATTTATACCGAAGTCAAAAGCCCGGCATGGCATCGTGCTGAGGGCAAAGACCTCAGCCCAATCGTTCTGAAGACGCTGGCTGAGTTCGGCTACGTGGGTCCTGACGATGACGTCTGGTTACAGTGCTTCGACGCGAAAGAATTGCTGCGTATCAAGCACGACCTGGGTTGCACCTTGCGACTCGTCCAATTGATTGGCGAAAACGACTGGCTGGAATCGGACAATGACTACGAAGCCATGCGGACCCGCGACGGTCTTGCGGCAGTCGCGCGGTATGCGCACGGTATCGGTCCGTGGATCCCACACATCGTGCGATGGCCGGGACCGCAGCAGGAGCCGCTCTACTCGTCGTTGGTCAGTGATGCCCATGCCGTCGGCTTGGCTGTGCACCCCTACACCTTTCGAACAGACGATTTGCCTGAACATGCGCCGGATGCGCAGTCGGTTCATGAGGCGCTGTTTGATCACGCCGGTATCGACGGCCTGTTCACCGATTTCAGCGACATCACCCTACGTTATCTGAGGCAACGTCCATGAGCGCTCCGCCGTTACTGGTCATTGGCAATCGCAACTACAGTTCGTGGTCATTGCGGCCGTGGATACTGGCGCAACATCTCGGCATCGAACTGGCCATTGAGCGACTCGTGCTTGATACGGCAGATTTTCGCCGGCAAGCCCTCGCCTTCACGCCGCTGGGCCGAGTCCCGGTCTTGGTACACGGAAAGATCGTCATTCCCGAATCGATTGCGATCCTGGAGTACCTGTCCGAACTCGCCGGCGGACGCGGTTGGCCCGCGGACGTTGCGATGCGCGCTCAGGCGCGAGCGCTCGCTGCGGAAATGCACGCTGGATTTGCCCAGCTGCGGGCGAAATACCCCATGAACATTCGGGCGCGCAATCGCCGCGTTCCCATGGATGACGCACTGGGGCGGGATATTGCGCGGATGGACACGATCTTCTCGACCCGCGACGGTAATTCGTGGCTGTGTGGCGACTACAGCGCCGCGGACGCCATGTATCTCCCGGTGGCCTTCCGCTTTAGAACATACGGATACGACGGCCTGTCCACGAAGGCCTGTGACTATGTCGAGCGCGCAACCCATGACCCTCTCGCGGCCGAGTGGGTGCGCCTCGCTGTCGCAGAAACCGAAACGCTCGAGCAGGAAGAGGTCGGCGGCTAGCCGAGCACGTCCACGGCCATACCAACGCCCAGAGACGCGCCCTCCCCCGACAACACGACGGCATTGACGCCAAACGTCACGCCGCGCAGCGCTCGGTCGTAGCGAAACGATTTGAGCACCGGCGTCGGATCCAAGGCGGCTGCACCCGTGAGCGGATCCAACGACGGGATGTTGCAGCGCGTACACGGTTTGACAAGTGCCAACTCGACATCGCCACAGCGGATGCGACGGATTTGATCTTCGGCGAAGGCCTCCCACCCGCTGATCACAACGTTAGGTCGAAATCGCGCCATCTCGACCGACGACGGTAAACGTCGATTGAGCTCTTCGAGCGACGCCGCATTGGCGAGCAGAATGGGAAATCCGTCCGCAAACGAGACCGGCACGTCCGCGCGACCGGCATAGGTTGGGTCCGCCGGCCGTAATGTATCCGGAGGCATCCAAACCAATCGCAGCGGACGAGAAAACGCCTCACTGAGAAACTGAGCCGCCGAGTCGCCGGCGTCGCGGGCCCGCACCAGGTCGCCCCAGATATCCACCGTCCGCCAGTCGCCCGAGTGAGGCGTTTCGATGAAACATGTCGCGCCCGCCGGATCCGTCAAGCTCACGCCCTCGGGACGCGCCGTGACACACAATTGGGCCATCAACGACAGCGTTCGTTGCGAGACAAAGCGATCGCGATCGTCCACGATCATCCAATCCCGATCGCCCACCAAACCCCGCGCACCCACCCTCGCCGTCGCGAGAGAAACCGGCCTCGCGGACTTGACCGGGTAGACCGTCAACGCCGAAATGACGGAGCGGGCGCTCAAGCGGACAACACCGATTGCACTCGGCGCCCCGGCAATTTTGACCGCCCGTCCAATGCGATAAGCTCGAGGAGAAAGGCACAGCCGACCACCTCGCCGCCCAGCTTTTCGACCAAGGCAACGGCCGCCGCAGCGGTGCCGCCAGTGGCCAATACATCGTCCACTACCAACACACGGCGGCGCCCCTTGAATGCGTCCCGATGGGCTTCCAATGCGGTGGCCCCGTACTCTAGATCGTAACTGACGGTTTCGGTCGCGCCGGGCAATTTGCCCGGCTTGCGCAGAGGAACAAAACCACAGGCGAGCGCTTTGGCAGCGAGTGCGCCGAAGATGAAACCGCGAGCTTCCATACCCGCCACGAGGTCAATGGGCTCACCCCGAAAGGGGGCTATCAGTCGCGCGATAGAATCCTCGAGCGCTGCGGGATCTGCCATGAGCGGCGTCAGATCTTTGAAGATCACGCCCGGCTTTGGGAAATCCGGCACCTCACGAATATATTCAAATAACTTCATGCATCACACTCCGCCCACCCTCCAGGTGGCCTGATAATGAGTCCCGAGGGATAGCAGTCGGGCAAGCAGGTCATCGTAACTCAGACCCGACAATTGCGCGGAACGCGCAAACACCTCTTCTTGCGACAAAATCGGGTTCGCGTTGGCCTCGAGCGCAAAAACGCGACCATCCGCCATCACCCGAAAATCGACCCGCGCGTATCCGGTCAAGTGGAGCGCGCGATAAATGCGCCGCGTCAAGCGGTGCAATTCCGCCACTACACCTTCCGGAAGAGTGTGCGCGGCTTCTGTGTATATGCCGTGACGAGCTTGATAGCGCCGATCCCATTTGACGCGCCGCGTCGCAATCGGCGCACCCCCTTCGGGGAGATTGCCAAATTTCAATTCCCAAATCGGTAAGGTTCGAAGCCGCTCATTTCCGAGTACACCGACATAAATTTCGCGCCCCTCAACGTACTCTTCCACCAACGCGTCGCTCGACGCCTGCTCATGCACGAATTGGATACGCTGCCGAAGACTCGCGACGTCGCCGCAAATGGACGCCTGCGCGATGCCCAACGAGGCGTCATCGGTCGCGGACTTAACGAAGAGCGGGTAGCGCAGCCGTGAGGGCAAGCGGATTTTTTCACCTCTCTTACATACGGCGAATTGCGGGGTGGGGATGCGGTGATAGGCCAAGAGCTGCTTGGTGAGCACCTTGTCTCGGGACAACATCAAGCCACGCGGGTTGCATCCGGTATACGGCTGCTTGAGTAACTCAAGAAAAGACACTACGTGGAAATCCTGCGCGACGAGACCATCGAACTCGTCGAGCAAATTAAAGACAATGTTCGGCTGCCAATCCCGAATGGCGCGCTTGAGATCCGTCAGACTGTCGTAAACGCCGAGGCACCGAACGTCGTGACCGGCCGACGTCAGGTGGCTGACAACGTCGAATTCCGTCCGGCATTCATCAACATCGCGTTGTGACATTCCCTCGAGCGTAGCCGGCGGGATCAGACTCTCGTGCATGATGACGAGAATGCGTTTGGGCTTCATGTTTCGAGCCTTACCGATCATCGATGACAACACACTCGCGCATGGACCTCGTCCGCCCACCGCAGCGTGTTCTCACGCCGATTGTCCGGGCGGCTCTTCCATTAAGCGTGTCAGTGCCGCGACGAGGAGTCGATCCGCACATGCCTCAATGACTGACCGATCGATCAGCGCGGCGAGCCAATGGGGCGGCAGCGAATGCGCGCCGTACAGTGCCCCCGCCAGCGCACCCGTTGCCGCTCCCGCAACGTCCGAGCTGCGTCCTGTGTTTACAGCGACCAATACGGCTTCTTTGTAGGATTGGGTGTTCCGCGTTGCGTGGTACACCAACGACAACATGCCGAGCGCATCGCCACCGGACGGCGGTACGTCAGCCACGTTGGACGCTTGCAGCCGAACGGCAGCTCGCACGGCGGTAACTGTGGGCATCCACTCCGGGGACGTCATCGCAGTAATGCGGGGATCATCGTCCATCAGCGCATGGCTGGGCGTTCCGTGCAGCGCGGCGACGATCGCCAAGGCATACGCGCCGGTTGCATCCAGCACGGTCGGAGATGTGTGCGTGAGGTTAGCGAGGGCGCGTGCGGCGCCAGCAGCGCCGCTGGGTTCGGAAAATTCAAACGCTGCCACCACCGCCGCACGTGGGAAGGGCTCCGCATCCACCACGCGATCTGCGACGGCACTCCCGGCAGGCGAGAGCGCCGCTGCCATGGCCGCGGAAATGCCGAGACACCGGCCGGTCGACGAACCGAGCCCATTGCGGCGCCAACGATCCCAGCGATCCATCACATCGCCCAGCTGCAGCGCACCGCAATCGATGACGGAATCCGCGCACAGCAGCGCCGTCGCCGCATCGTCGCTCCAGGCGCCGCGCGGAAGATCGTAGGGACCGCCTCCCAGCAAATCGCCCACTCGACTGAACGTGCCCGGCCGACGATGTTGCACGGCAGCACCGAGCGCATCACCCAACGCCAGCCCCAGAAGCATCCCCCGGAATCGATCGCGCAGTTGCTCCGCGGCCGCGTGATCCGACTCCCCACTCGGCTCACTCATACGTCGTCAGCCGACTCTCGGCGGACATCCAGTCCCATGAAATCAAACAACCGGGGGTCGGCCAATTGGGACGGCGACACGTCGCGGATGGCGGCAAAAATGGACTCGATGCGACCGGGGAACTCTCGTTCCCACGTTGTGAGCATTTTGCCGATGACTTCACGCTGTAGATTCGCCTGCGATCCGCACAAAGTGCATGGAATGATCGGAAATTGGCGCGCCCTCGCGTAGCGGGCGATGTCACGCTCCGGCACATACGCCAGTGGCCGGATGACGATGTGGCGACCGTCATCAGAACGCAATTTCGGCGGCATCGCTTTGAGCTTGCCACCATAAAACAAGTTTAAAAACAGCGTTTCAAGAATGTCGTCGCGGTGGTGACCCAATGCAATCTTAGTGATCCCGTTTTCATCCGCCCAACGATACAAGGCGCCGCGTCGCATCCGCGAACACAAGCTGCACATAGTGCGGCCTTCGGGGATCAAGCGTTTTACAACAGAATACGTATCCTGCTCGATGACGTGCCACGACACGCCCAGACGAGTGAGATAGTCGGGCAAGATGTGCGCCGGAAACCCGGGCTGCTTTTGATCCAAATTGACAGCCACCAACTCAAACCGCACGGGCGCACTGCGCTGCAAAGACAGCAGCAAGTCCAGCATCGTGTAGGAGTCCTTGCCGCCGGATAGGCAGACCATGACGCGGTCGCCTTCCGCAATCATCCCGTAATCGGCTATCGCCTTGCCCACCATGCCGCGCAGTTCGGCTTGTAGTTTTTTGAACGTCCGCGACGGTCTCGGCAACGACGATGACGTGTCGCTCACCTCGGTGCCGACAGAGGGCTCAACGACCGACATTACCGCGGCTCAAGGTATTTGGCTTCGAGATAACGCAGAGCCGGCCATGCAGACAACGGCTGCCCGGTCGCGTCCTTCACAAGGTCATGTACGTTGGAGCGAGCACCGACGCCGTGCACATTCGACCGCAACCACGCGTTTAACGCGGTGAAGTCACCTCGTGCGATGGACGCATCAAGATCCTCCACATCCGCTCGAATCGCCTCCCAGAGCTGCATGGCAATTAAGCCACCCAACGCATGCGCCGGAAAATAGCCAAACTGACCGACCGCCCAATGATCGTCTTGGAGACACCCTTCGAGGTCATCACGCGGCCGCACGCCGAGGCGAGACTGCGCGTGGTCATTCCACGCGTCGGCGAGCTGCGATGCCTCCAGCGTACCGTCGATTAATTGCTGCTCCAGCTCGTAGCGGAGCAAGACGTGCGCCAAATAGGTCAACTCATCCGCATCGATACGCAATGGACTCGCGTGCACACGGGTCAAATGGCGATATAAATTATCGACCTGCCACGCTGGACCGGCGACGCCGTATTGACGCTCCAGCATCGGCTGCAGAAACGACAAGAACGGCCGACTTCGCACCACACACATCTCGAGTAGCAGCGACTGGCTCTCTTCCAACGCGAGCCCGCGACTGCGCCCGACCGGTTGATCTCGCCATTCGGGGGGCAAGCCCAGCTGGTAGAGCGCGTGACCGGTTTCGTGCAGCGCCGCCAATAGACCTTGGAACGGATCGGTGGCGTCAAAGTGCGTGGTCACGCGCAAGTCACCGGGAATCCCTTCGGTAAAGGAGTGATCGGACTCATCGAGGCGGCCGCGGTCAAACGGGAACCCCAGCGCCTTCATCGCCTCGACGCAGAGTGCGCGCTGACGATCCGAGGACACATTGCCCTCCAGTGGCATCGGCACGACTTGTAAGGCCAAGCTCTCTTGTACCAGTGAAGGTAGGCGGCGGCCTAAGGCTTTGAACAGCGGATCGATATCGGCCACCAACATGCCGGGACTGAATTCATCCAACAGCGCGTCGTACGGGTCCAGACCCAAATGGTGCCCGAGCATCGCAGCGCGATCTCGGGTCAGCGCCACGACTTCGGCCAGATACGGCGCCACGTCGGCGTAGCGGCGCGTCCGACGCGCATCCGCCCAGTGAGCCTCCGCACGCGCGGTCGCTTTGGCCAAGCGAGAGATCAAGGCGTTTGGCATCGCCAGCGAATGATCGCGTTGCCGCCGCATCTCACGGAGATTGGCGACTTGCCAATCCTCGAGTGCGCCGACACTAGCCTGAGCCCGCTCTATTAATCGCGAGACTTTGGGCGATGTCAGAATGGCGTGACATTCGGTTTCGAGGGCGGCGAGTTGTTCGCCGCGGACATCGGCGCTCCCGCTCGGCATCACGACGGCAGCGTCCCAGCGCAGAATGGCCAGTGCGCCCCGAAAGGCGTGTAAGCGACGGAACTCGTCCTCGAGTTGCTGGTAAGGGCTAGCGGCCATGATTCCTCGTCCGCCCGACCACAGGCCCATCGGGGGCACCGGCGCCCTCAGGCGAGGAGGCACGGACGGGTCGGGGACAGTCCTAGTCTACCCGAACAGCGGCCAAAGCGCTCGCCAGACGACCCTCAATACGCTGTTTTTGCTCAAGAAAACAAAACAGCCGCTGCGCAATTGCGCGGCGGCTGCCGTTCGGTCGGTCGCCGTTAGAAGTAATAGCGCATCAGAATTTCGCCGATGCAGGCTGGCTTCTTCTCGCCCTCAATTTCCATGGTGAATTCTTCGGTCAACATGAATCCGCCCTTGAAATCATCAATGGCGACCAGTTTGGAGCGGCCGCGGACCCGCGCGCCGACCTTGACGGCATTGGTGAAGCGTAATTTGTTCAGCCCGTAGTTGATGACTTGGCGCAACCCCGGAAACGCCGGGCGGCCTTCCTCAACGATCCCGCGAATCATCGGATAGAGCGATAGCGTCAGGTATCCGTGGGCGATGGTGGTCTTCCACGGTGATTCGGCGGCCGCCCGCTCTGGATTCGTGTGTATCCACTGGTGATCGTCGGTGGCGGTCGCGAACGCATTCACCCGCTCTTGCGTGATCTCGATCCAGTCACTGACGTGGATATCTTGACCGATCTGGGTGCCCAATTCCGCGCGTACTGTTTCGAGTGACATGCCCGTGCCTCCGATGAAGTGGACACGGATGATAGCCGAATGGCCCGCTCAACGACGCGCCAGCCATTCGGCAATCCGTGCCGGCAAGCCGGCCGCGCGCTGACTCACAAAAATGCCGATATGGCCCGTGGGCACGGCCATTTCGTCATAGCGCTTGGATCGGGTCAGTCCCGCCAACGCGCGCGAGGCCGCCGGCGGGACGATATGGTCATCGAGCGCATACACGTTCAGCAGTGGCGCCTCTATGCGGGCCAGGTCGACCGTTCGGTCGCCCAAGGTCAATGTGCCGTGTAGGAGTTGATTCTGCTGATAACAACGCTGCACAAAATCCGCCCACAGGGCGGCGGGCTGGTCGGGGCTGTCGTGAACCCACCGCTCCATTCGGCGAAATCGCTGCACCCAGTGAGGATCATCGGCGTGATCCAAGAGGTCCAGATATTTTCCGAGCCCGAGGCGATAGGGCGCCAAGGCCTGGAAGACCGCCGCCAGTGCCGCCCCAGGAATGACGCTCTGCGATAGGGCCATCGGGCCTACATCCAGACGTCGCATCCAATGGGACAACAAGTCGTCCGGGGTTTGGCAGTCCACGGGCGTGACCAGCGTGACCAGTCGACGGATTCGGCGCGGCACGAGAGCGGCGTAGCACAGCGCGAACACGCCCCCCTGACAGATGCCCATCAAGTCGATCGTTCGCCGACCTGCCACCGTGCGTACGGCGCGGTCGAGAGTGCCAAGGACCAGCTCGGACCACGTCCACCCCGGCGCGTCGGGCCGAGGGTCGCCCCACTCCAGCAGATAGACGGCACGTCCACCCGCGACCAATCCGCGGATCATCGATCGCTCGGCCTCCAGATCGAGGATCGACGGTCGATTGATCAGGGCGTAGACGATCAGCAGTGGCGTCGATCGAGCCGTTGCATCGCCGTAGCGGAAGACGCGCGCCGCGCCCTCCTCCCAGACCAAGGTCCGAGGCATACCCTCCGCAGGCAGCCCCAATGCCGCCCACGCCGAAGCGTCTGCACCGACACCGCGCGACCAGTCGGCTGGAAGGTGGGGGTGATGGGCCACCGCCGCCCGAACGGCTGCCCCGACTAAATCCGCCGCGGCGGCCGATCGTGCCCATTGTTGGTACGCGGATTCCGCGGCGTGCAACCAGGGCGCGAGCGTTGCCCGCCACCGACCCGGCGGAATGCCCTCGGGCGGAAGCGTTGGCCCTTCCCGAAACGGACCATGGGACTGCAGCAGTTTGAGCAGTTCCGGAGCGATCGTGTTTGGGTCAAGCGTACCGGTGGACGGGCGCAGCGCCGAGGCCCATTGGGCGTACAGCGCGGCAAAGCCCCCCACATCACCCGGACCCGCGTCCGTGTTCATCGCGGCTCCCGCACCGCAAAAGACGCTCGATTCCCTCGAACCATCCGAACAACCCGTTGTTTAAAATAGCCTTTCAGATCAGAGTAAGTTTTTGTTGCGCTGCAAAAATAAACGTGTATACTGCACTGCAACAAGCCCCTTAGGAGCCTCACGATGACGAACCCGACCGCCGAAATCAATGCCCTCATTGAGCAGAGCAAGAAGTTTGCCGAGCCGATGACCCGCCTGACTGCGTTGTCGATCCAGTCGTTCGAGAAGTTGGCCCGCCATCAGTATGGCGTCGCTGGCGATGCGTTGGAGTACTCGATTGCTGCGCTGCAGACCGGCGTCGCGACGACGGAAGTGCCGGAGTACTTCAAGTCGCAGACCGCGCTGGCTCAGACCTATGTGGATCGTCAGACGCAGCGCACTCAGGAACTGACCAAGCTCGCCGATGAAATCCGCGCGAACTACACGAGCTGGTTTGACCAAGCCTCGGCGGACTTCAAGGCGAAGACTGCGAAGGTCGCTGACGCGGCCTAAGGTTTCTCGCCCGGTCCCCCAATTCGGGGAGAGCGGGTGTAACGACCCCCCTCGGGACGGGTGTGCCTAGTGCCGCCCGTCCCATCTTATTTCAGGCTGCTCCGCCGGGCTTACCGCCGGCCAGCCGCCCTGTTTTGCACTGCGAGAATTACGCGTGCGAACGCGCTAGACTGGCGCCATGACCCAGCCAGAGCGCCTCATCAAAAAATACGCCAACCGACGCCTCTACGACGCGTCGCAGTCCCGCCATGTCACGCTCGATGACATTCGAGAGTTCATTGTGCAGGGTGAGAAAGTGCGTGTGGTGGAGGACAAGACGGGGGACGACATCACCCGTTTGATCCTGCTACAAGTCATCGCCGAGCAAGAACAGTTCGGTAAGCCCATTCTGTCGAGTCAGGTGCTGGAGTCGATCATTCGGTTCTACGGCAACGGACTCCAGGATTTCATGACGCGCTATCTGGAAAAGAGCGTTGAAGCGTTCTCCCTGCAGCAGGAAAAGCTGCAGGTGCAGGTCGCCAAAATGATGAGCCAAACGCCGGTGGGACCGTTGGCGGACATCGCCAAGCAGAATCTGGACTATTGGACCAAGATTCAAGAACAGATGGTGTCAACCTTCATGCCGGGCGGACGGCGTCCGTCGGCGCCGCCCCCCGCCTCGGACGCTACCGATACGAAAAGCGGCGCTTCGGACGGCTCGCCCAAAACACCATGAGCGTGCCCGCCATTATCAGTTTTCAGCGCCCGGGTTCGCCCGAGTCCGCCACCGTCGCCGCCGATCGAATCGTCAGCGGCGAGCCAGTCACGTCGGTCGACAATCGCTACTCCAGCGACGATGCAAAATTTCATGCCGGGTTATGGACGAGTACCGTCGGTTGCTGGCAGATCCAATACACCGAGCACGAGTACTGCGTATTGACGCGCGGCCACGTCCGTCTCACCTCGAGCGACGGTGCCGCGCTAGAATTTCGCGCCGGCGATGCGTTCGTCATTCCGGCAGGATTCCGCGGCACGTGGGAAACCATCGAAGACTGCGCTAAGCACTACGTAATCTACGAAAGCGCCTGAGCAACACCAACACGGATATTCACAATCCGTTGGTTATACTCGGCCGATGGCCTATCGAGTTCTCTTCAGCACCGCCGAGTATGCGCCGCTGGCGAAGACCGGTGGCTTGGGCGATGTCAGCGCAGCGCTGTGTCAGTACCTGCACGGCGAGGGCCACGATGTCCGTGTCTTCCTGCCGTGGTATCGCGATCTCAATCGCACGGGGCTCCACGTACAACCGGCCCTCGAGGGCCTGTCGCTCCAACTCGGCGAACACCGATATGACTACCGCGTCCTTGTCGGCACGCCAGCCGGAACTCGGCAACCCATTCATTTTATCGACTGTCCCGCCCTGTTTGATCGGAGCGGCATCTACGGTCATCCCGATGATCACCGTCGCTTCTTATTGCTGACACGCGCCGCCTTCGAGGTGTCGCAACACATGGCCTTCGCGCCCCATATTCTGCATTGCAACGACTGGCACACCGCCTTCGCACCGCTCTATTTGCGCACCAACTATGCGTGGGATCGCTTGTTTTCGGCCACGCGGTCGGTGCTCACGATTCACAACATCGGCTATCAAGGCGTGTTCTGGTCGGTCGAGTCCGGCGATTTGTCATTGGGCTCCGCCAACTGGATGCTGCACCAAGACGATCTGCGCGATGGCCGCGTCAATCCCATGTTGCACGGTGTGATGTACGCCGATTTGATTACGACCGTCAGCCCGACGTATGCCAAGGAAATCTGCACGCCGGATTATGGCGCCGGCTTGGACCCGTTCCTGCGTGCGCGCGGACCCGCGGTCGTGGGCATTCTGAACGGCGTCGACTATAACGACTGGGATCCACAGAACGATCGCTTTCTCGGCCAGCGTTACAGCGCAGCGGATCTCACGGGCAAGACGACGGCAAAGCGCGCCTTGGCCAGCAACTTGGCGCTCGCACTCGGTCCCAAGACACTGTTGTTCGGCGTCGTCACTCGGTTGGTGTCCCAGAAAGGCATCGATCTCATGGAGTCCGTCCTGCCGGATGTCCTCAATGACGCCGACTGCGCCGTCGTGGCCATCGGCTCGGGCGAACCGCGCTACGAAGCATTCTTTGCGCGATTGGCCGATGACTACCCCGGTCGCGTGCATTTCACGCGCGGGTACAACGAACGGATCGCCCATTGGATCGAGGCGGCGTCCGACGCGTTTCTGATGCCGTCGCTCTATGAGCCCTGTGGGCTCAATCAAATGTACAGTCTGCGCTACGGCACCGTACCGATCGTGCGGCGCACCGGCGGATTGGCGGATTCGGTGACCGCCTATTCGACAGAGTCGGGATGGGGCGACGGTTTCGTCTTTGATGCCTATACCCCGGGCGCGCTGCGCGGAGCGATCGACCAAGCGCTGAGCCTCTTCGGCACGCCCCATTGGTCGCGCATGATGCAGAATGGGATGGCCCTCGATTACTCGTGGGCGCGCCAAGGCCAAGCCTATATCGAGGCGTACCAAAAACTCGTCGGCCCCGCCTGAGCGCGTTAGAGTTTGCCGTGCTCGTCGAAAGGAAACTCGCGGAACCACGCGAGGTCCGTTCGAACCGTCCCATCAATGTGGTATTCCAATCCGTGGCCGCCGTCCTTCAGTTTCGGCAGCAGCTTCACGAGCACGGTGGCGAGGTGGGTCGTCACGGTCATGGAAAAATCGGCATCGCCTCGCGCAGGCACCACGAACGCACTGTCGGTTTCACCCCGCCCCAATGGCTCTCCGCCGAGCGCAACGTCGTAACGAATGGAGTGGATCGGTAGATCAATCCTATTCGGGTTGTGCGCCCGCACGTGTACACGCAGGTGCTGCTCCGTGAAATTCGCGCTCTCCACATCGACGTGCCGCACCGCCAGCGTCGGCTTCTCAAAATGGGGCGTGAGAGCGCATCCGCCGAGCGCGGTCAGCGCGACGAGGCAAACACCGGCCGTCGCGCGACGCAGCGTCATACGCGACCGTACAGGTGATTCCAACGCAGGCAGCGATCGGCCAGCCAAGACGGAACCTCGTGCCACGAGAATTTCCATAGCCAGTTCCCCTCTATAGTACCCGGCAAATTCATCCGGGCGTCCGTGCCCAAGCAGAGCAAGTCTTGCATCGGGATGACCGCCAACTGTGCCACCGACGCCAGCACGGCGCGCGACATCCCGATAACGACATCGTCCTGCGATGTCCCCACGTAGTCGGCCACAAACTGACGCGCATCGCCATCCAGATGGCGGAACCAACCCAGCGTTGTATCGTTGTCGTGCGTGCCGGTGTACCCCACCGCATTCGCCGTCCAGTTATGCAGCACATGGACGTTCGTATCGGCACCGTCGAAGCCAAACTGTGCGATGCGCATACCCGGCAGGTGTTGGCCATCCCGCAGCGCCTCGACCTCGGGCGTGATCACGCCTAAGTCTTCAGCAACCACTTCCAACGTACCGAACGCCTTGCGTGCCGCCGCAAGCAGGGCTTCCCCTGGCGCCTTACGCCATTCACCGGTGGCCGCCGTCGGAGCACCGGCCGGCACCGCCCAATACGCCTCCAAACCGCGGAAATGATCGATGCGCACCAGATCAAAGAGCGCAAACTGCGCCCGCAAGCGCTCAATCCACCACTGGAAACGCGTCCGCTGATGCTCTTCCCAGCGGTACAGCGGGTTACCCCAGAGTTGACCGTCGACCGAAAAATAATCGGGCGGCACACCGGCCACCGCCGTCGGCAAGCCGGCGTCGTCCAGTTGAAAGAGCTTGCGGTGGGCCCACACCTCGACGCTGTCGGGCGCCAGGTAAATGGGCACGTCACCGAACAGCAGCACGCCGCGATCGGCGGCATAGCGGCGCAACGCACCCCACTGGGTGTAGAAAAAGTACTGACAGGCCTCGATGCGGGCGATCTCCACCGCCAGTTCGCGCCGCGCCTTACGAAGCGCGGCCGCGTTACGGTCGCGTAAGGCCTCCGGCCACTGCCACCAAGGACGTCCCGACTCCCGCGCCTGTACGGCCATGAACAACGAGTAATCGGGCAACCAGTGGGCCGCTTCCGCACGAAACGTCTCATAGGCCTCGCGCCGTGGGCCCGGCGCCTGCAGCGCAAGCGTCGCCTCGGCGAGTAACTCGTCGCGACTCACCGCACCCAGTCGGTCGTGTGCAATCAATCCGTCCTGCGCGAGCGTCGCCAAATCAACCAACCCAGGGTCGCCGGCATGATTGGATCGCGCAAAATAGGGAGAGCGATCCGAACCGACGGGGCCGAGCGGCAGGAATTGCCAGACCGTAAAACCACCGACTCGCAGCCATTCCACGAAGTTGCGTGCCGCCTGTCCCAGCGCCCCGTACTGCGCATCCGGCAAGGATGTCGGATGCAACAGAACGCCTGCGCGGCGGCGATTCAAAACCTTCGAATTCAGTATCGACATTCAACATCCTCGGCGCGGCGCCACGGGTGACGCCGCTCTCACAAGTGGGGTTGGGCGTCCTGAATACTCAGAACGCCCAGACTATCGGCTCAGGCGAGCGCCTGCAGCATTTGTGGTGTCACCAGTACGACACCGTTTTCCGTGACCTCAAACCGGCTCGCATCCGTATACGCGTCGACGCCGATGTGCATGTCGTCCGGGACATGACAACCCTCATCGAGGATCGCCCGGCGAATCACACAGCCCCGTCCAATCGAGACGCGCGGTAGCAGGACCGAACGCTCCACCGTCGCGCATTCTTCGACACGCACGTCGGAAAACAGCAACGACTCGCGCACGCTCGCTCCGGAAATGATACAGCCCGCGGAGACCATCGAATTGATGGCATAGCCCGTCCGTCCCGAGGACGGATCGTCGAGCACAAATTTGGCGGGCGGACGCTGCAATTGGTACGTCCAAATCGGCCACGCATCATCGTAAATATTGAGTTCGGGACGAACGTGTACGAGCTCCATATTGGCTTCGTAATAGGCGTCCAACGTCCCCACGTCACGCCAATAGGCCTGCGCGTTGGTACGGACGTCCTGAAACGCATAGGCATACACCGCACGACTGTCGAGCGCCGCCGGGATGATGTTCTTACCAAAATCGTGAGCCGAGCCCGACTGCGTGGCATCGGCCGTCAACATGCTGTCGAGCAAATCCGCATTGAAGATATAGATACCCATCGACGCCAACGCGATATCCGGTCGTCCGGGCACGGTCTCCGGGTCTTTCGGCTTCTCGTTGAAGCGGATGACGCGATTGGACTCATCGACCGACAGGACACCGTATTCCCGCGCCAAATCCCTCGGCACTTCCACAACACCGATCGAAACGTCCGCATTTTTTTCGACGTGCGCCGCGATCATGGGACCGTAGTCCATCGTGTAAATGTGATCGCCGGCGAGGATCAGCACGTATTTAGGGGCATGCGAGCGGATGAATTCGAGGTTTTGATACACCGCATCGGCGGTGCCCTGATACCAGTGCGGCCCCATTTGCTGCTGTGCGGGGATCACGCTGACGAATTCACCGAACTCACCGCGCAGATATCCCCAGCCGCGCTGTACATGCTCAATCAGGGACTGCCCTTTGTATTGCGTCAGTACCGCGATCTGACGAATACCGGAATTTACGCAGTTGGATAGAACGAAATCGATGATGCGGAACTTGCCGCCAAACGGTGTGGCCGGCTTCGCTCGACTGGCGGTCAATTGCTTCAGCCGCTCGCCACGCCCTCCCGCCATAATGATAGCGAGCGTCCCACTCGTCAGGCGGGAAACGTACCGTCCGGAACTCGTCGATGGAGCGCGCTCGGTCATCGGGGGTCCTTCCTTTTTTCGCCCTATGTTACCGTGCGCAGAGACCCCTGCAAGCCACGGAATGATGACGGCCGCGCTACAAAAAGCACTACAGCAATGGCAGAGCGCCATTGAGGC
>DAINQU010000037.1:0-20728 GCA_036742455.1 Steroidobacteraceae bacterium
CCTCGCGATCTTCAAATGCGGCGGGGTCTATGTCCCCATCGACCCGACGCAACCCGTCGATCGGCGACGTGCGTTACTGCAGGATGCGCAACCGGCCGTGTGGCTACGGCGCGTTGACGAACCGGCGCTCGCAGACGTCCCGGCGGCGCCCACGATCGACGTCGGGTCCGACGCCGCCTTTTTGCGAGCTCAATCGACAACGACGCCGTCGGTGCCCGCCGATGGCGATCGAGTGGCCTATTTGCTCTACACCTCGGGCACCACGGGACGCCCCAATGGCGCGGAGCTGAGCCATCACACCCTTATGGGGCTGATAGAGGGGACACCGTACGCCGAGGCACCGGCAACGGTACTGCAGTGGGCTGCAACCGGGTTTGATGTGTCGTTACAGGAAATCTTCACGGCCTTTGCGCACGGTGCCCGTCTCGTGATTCCCGACGAGGCCACGCGTCGCGATCCGGAGGCGCTGCTTGCCTATGTGCGTGACCAGCAGATCACGGACCTCTTTCTGCCCAACACCCCACTGCAGTGGTTGATGACGGCAACCGAGGAGAGCGCCGCGTCGCTGCCCCACCTGCGACACGTGGTGCAGGCCGGCGAGCCGCTCACCGTCACGCCGGCGCTGCGGGCGTTTTTTGTGCGACACCCCCAGTGCAGGCTCGTAAACCATTACGGGCCCACCGAGACCCACGTGGCCTTGACCCACACGCTGACCGGTGACCCCGCCTCATGGCCGCTCAAGCCGCCGATTGGACGACCGGTGGCTGGGTTTGAGGCCACCCTCGTCGATCCACGTTCTGGGGCGCCCATCAACGATACGGAGGGCGAACTGGAGCTTGCCGGTCTGGGCGTGGGACTCGGCTATCGGGGCCGCCCGGAGGCCACGGCCAGGAAGTTTCGGAGCGTAAACGGCGTACGTCGCTATCGCACCGGCGATCGGGTGCGGCGACTGGCCACCGGTGAGTATGTCTTTTTGGGGCGCGTCGACCGTGAGATCAAGTTGCGCGGCTATCGCGCGTCGCTCGATGACTTGGAGGCGGAACTTCGCCAGCACCCACAGGTGCGCGAGGCGGCCATTCGTTGGCATGCCCCCGAGGGAAGCGATCCGCAGTTGCTGGCGTACGTGGTCGCGGACAAGACCCTCGTCAACCCCTCGCAGACCCTGACCGACTACCTGCGTCGCCGGTTAGCCGCGGCTCTCGTCCCTGCCCACATTGCTGCACTCGATGCACTGCCCATGACGGTGAACGGCAAATTGGATGAACGATCGCTGCCCCTGCCGGGCCCGGTCATGGCAACGCCGCTCGATGCCGACAATGCGCCGCAAACGGAGGCCGAAGTCAGCGTCGCGCGTGCGATGGCAGCCCTCCTCGGCGTTGCGCACATCGGTCGACAAATCAACTTTTTCGATGTGGGTGGTAACTCGCTCGGTGCCGTTCGCTTGGCCGCCGCGCTGCGCCGAGACGCCCACGTGCGAATCACGCCCCAAGATGTTCTTAACGCCCCGACCGTCGTAGAACTCGCGCGACGCCTCACGGAAGCACCGCCACTGGTGCAGCAACCCACGACGGGTTCCGCGGCGCTGTCGAACCCCGCGTCAGCATCGTCCGGTCCGCTCGCGTCGGCGCAAGTCGGCATGTGGGTTCTTCATCAAACGATCGCCGATCCGCGGGCCTACTTGGTCCTCGAAGGGCTGGACTTGCGGGGCCGTGTGGACGTTGCCCAACTCCACCGTGCCCTGACAACGCTCATCCAACGCCATCCCGTACTCCGGACGGTCTATCGATTGCAGAACGACTTTCCGGAGCAACGCGTACTCGAGACGCTGGAACCACGCTTTACGCACATCGATCTGGCAGCGGAAAGCGACGCCTCGGCCGAGGAACGGCTCGCCGCGACGGTCGATGCGGCGTTGCTGACGCACGTGGATCTGGAAAGCGGACCGTTGGTTCGGGTGATGCTCGTCAGTCTTCCCGGCGACCGGCACTTGCTCGCCGTGGCCACTCACCATATCGCCGTTGACGGCTGGTCCATCTCGATCCTGTGGGCGGACTGGGCACGGCTATACGCGGTACCGTCCGCGTTCGACGCCGAGCCGCCGTTACCCCGGTATCTTGATTACGCCCGCGAACGGCAACTTGAATACGTCGACCGCGCACGGTCGCTCGACTATTGGCGGCGCCGTCTCGAGAACCTACCGTTACTGGAGTTGCCCACGGATCGTCTGCGCCCCGCCCAGGCGAGCCACCGAGGCCGCAATCGTCGCAGTCGAGTGACCGGCCACACGTTACGCCGGATCCGAGAAACGCTCGGTCAGCTCCATTGCACGCTCCACAGCTTGATGATGGCGACGTTCCAACGCCTCTTGGTCGTGTACAGCGGCCAAGACGACTTCGGGATCGGCTTTATCGGCGCCGGACGCGACGATTCCCGCTGGCACGGCGTGGTCGGGATGTACGCGAACCAGTTTATTTTGCGCACACCCCATCGGCCTGGCACCTCCTTTGCCGACCTTGTCGCTCGCGTCCAAGCGGACGCACTGGCGGCGACGGCGCGCGCGGACTGCACCTTCGACGAGGTGGTCGCCGAACTCTCGCCCACCCGATCGCTGTCCCGCCAACCGCTGACCGACGTGTTGTACGCGGCGCAAGACATCCTCCAACCCCTGACGTCATTTGGCGATCTCACCGCGGAGCCGTATCCCTACCCGTCGCGCACGGCCAAGATGGATCTGCTCCTCATGGTGACGGATCAGGGCGACGCCATTGATCTGTGTTGGGAGTACGCCACCGATCTTTACGAGGCGGAGACGATTGCGCGCCTCGACCACCATTACCACGTGTTGCTCGCAGGCTTGATCGCCGCGCCCCACGCGGCACTTGAGACGATTTCAGTGCTCGATGACGTGGAGCGTCGGCGCCTCGTCGAGTCATTCAATCCGAAGCCCGCTCCGCTACCGGAGCAGCCGGTCCACCGCTTGTTCGAGCAGCAAGCGCAGCGCACTCCGGATGCCGTGGCTCTGAGCGGGTCCGGGCCGCACTATACGTACCGCGAACTGGACGAGGCTGCCAATCAACTGGCGCACCGCTTGATTGCGGCCGGCGTTCGGCGACGCGATGCGGTCGCGGTGGATCTGCCACGCGATACGCAGTTGATCGTTGCCTTGATGGCGATCTGGAAGGCCGGCGCGGCCTACGTACCCTTCGATCGGCGTTGGCCACTGTCTCGCCAACGACTCGTGCTCGACGATGCCGGCATCCGTGGCTACCTCACGCGCCAGGCGGTTCCGGAGGCGCTGCCGCCCGGCATCGTCTTGCTTGAGTGGGACACTCTGATGGCCTCCCGCACAGTGACTGAGCGGAGCGCGCCGCGCGTGGCGGTGGCGCCCAACGACCGCGCGTATCTGCTGTACACTTCCGGGTCCACCGGTACTCCGAAGGCGGTCGAGACCCCGCATCGAGCGATCGTGCGCCTCCTGCACAATCCCGACTACGTGCACCTCGACGCGCAGACCGTCATACCGTTTCTCTCGACGCTCTCGTTCGATGCGGCGACGTTTGAGTTATGGGCGCCGTTGCTTCACGGCGGCCGAGTCGTCGTGAGCGCGGACACGCACACCGATCTCCCGACCCTCGAGACGCTGCTGCGCACGGAACAGGTCAACACGATGTGGCTGACCGCCGCCCTCTTTAACGTGGTGATCGACGAGCACCCCGCTCTTTTAGACTCGGTCTCGGAGCTCCTCATCGGCGGTGAGGCGCTCTCCGCGCATCATGTGCGCCTCGCCTACGAACGGTTGCCCACGATCCGCCTGATCAACGGCTATGGCCCCACGGAAGTCACCACGTTCGCGTGCACCCACGCCATCCCCCGCACGGGACTCGACAGCGTGTCGAACATCCCTATCGGTCGTCCGATCCGACACACCGAAGCGCTGGTGGTGGACGCCTCGGGGCACTTGGTCCCGATCGGCGTGCCGGGCGAATTGTGGCTCGGCGGCGCCGGCGTAGCCCTGGGGTATCGCGGTCGTCCCGAGCTGACCGCCGAGCGGTTTGTTGGCGATCCCCTCGGCCGCGATCCGGCGTTGCGCTTTTACCGGACCGGTGACCGCGTGCGCTGGCGCGCCGACGGGACGCTGGAGTTCCTCGGTCGCCTGGATCGCCAATTAAAAATCCGCGGGCACCGCGTCGAGCCGGGCGAGATCGAGGCGGTGCTAGCGCGGCACCCGTCGGTACGTCAGGCCGTGGTCGGCGTCGCACTCGACGGCGGCCGCGCATCGACGCTCACGGCTTGCCTGGTTCCGCAGACGGGCGTGGATCCCGCCTCGGACTGGTTAGATCGGCTACGCGCCGACGTGCGCACCGAGTTGCCGAGTTACTTGATACCGGACGAGTGGTGGGTGGTCGACGAGCTCCCACGGACCGCGCACGGCAAGTTGGACATGGCGGCGTTGCGCCCGTCGCCCTTAGCCGTGCCCAGTCCGACCACCGCACCGACCGGCATCGCCCTCGAACTCTGCACGCTCGTGAGCGAGTTGCTGGATGGCCGAGCGGTCGCCCCCGACGACGATTTTTTCGTGATCGGCGGCCATTCGTTGCTCGCCGTTCGGGTGCTGTCGCGTCTGCGCAGTCGGTACGGTGTGGACGTGTCTCTCGCGTCCTTCTTCCACGATCCGTCCGTCCGCGGCCTGTTGCGGCACGTGGATAAAGGCGCGCTGCCAGCCGTCCGCGAGATCGCCGTCGCCTTACCCGGACTCGGTGAGGCGACGCTCGCCCTGCGTTGCGTACGCCGAGCGCGTGCGCTGTCACGCGGTGTGTGCATCGGTGTACCTGGCGCGCTCGGGCACGCCGGCGAGATCAGCTATCTCGCGCAGCACATCCTGCCCGACTACGACATCTACACCTACTCCCTCCACACCCCCGAAACCTTGGCGCTGGACGGCGACGCACGGTCGTTACGGGAGCCTGCGATGTTCGCCGCCGTCTTGGACGCGTTGGTGACGGCAGCGCTGTCGCCCGACGCACCGACTCCGACAGTGCTGTTCGGCTTCTCGCTCGGCGGCTACCTCGCCTGGATGCTCGAGCGCTCCTTGCGCGCGCACGGGCGCCCGGTCACGCCCGTACTCAATCTCGACGGGCAAGTGTTGGATCGCGTCGCCACCGCGCACGCGGCCGAGTGGGCCGAGCTCGGCACACGTCTGCGGACGTTGCCGCAGGATCCGCCGACCCCGATGGTGTTGGTCGAACGCGCCGAGGTCCACCGACGTCGGGTCAGCCTGCATCGACCGAGCGACCAATGGCAGGCTGAAACGGTCCGTCTGTGTACGCTGGAAGCACCGACCCTTGACCACCTCGAAGTGGCCACGAGCGCGACGCTCGCACAGCGCAATGAACTGATCGAAGCGTTTTTTGAAGGGCGGACCTTGCCGGAGAGTGCGCCGTGGCAGCCGCTCCTCACCCCGCAGACACCCGGAGGTCAGGTGTATGCGCTGCTCGCCGGACATCAGGACCCCGCGCTGCTCAACGCACTCCTTGAGGGCGAACTGCTACCCGATGGGATGGTGCGTCTTGGTCTGTTGGAGGCCGCCTTACGGCACGGCAACGTGGACGGGGCACTGCGTTACGCGCAGCGCTGCCGAGGCGTGGAGCCGCACGAGCGCGCCACCACGAACGTGGTCATCGGCTTGAGCGAGGCGCTCGGCGACTTCGACACCGCGCGTGCACTGAAATCCGGCTGGACCTACGGCGATCCGCAGCCGGTTGGCTTGCAGTTAAGCCCGCGCTCTCGCCCGATTCCGGCGCCACCGTCGGAAGAACCTCTGACGATCGGTTACCGAGCGTCCCTCAACGCCGCGTGCGCGGATCTGCGCTTTCCGGTCCTGATTGCGCTGTACGCGACCGCGGACGGTGTCGCCGGATGGTGCCTCGATCCCCACGCGCCGACGGCGTCGATGCTGTTGGATGTGATGGACGGTGAGACGTGGCTGCAGACGGTCGTGGCCGATCAGCCGATCGATCCGCGCGTCGCGCCGCGACCGGACGGCGCGCACGGCTTCGCGCTCGCGTGGCCGGCGAACGTGCCACCGAACCGTCGTGCGTCGTTGACGCTGCGGTGCCGCGCCGACGGTGGCGAGATCGCGCTGGACGTCGAGGCCGGTGGCGCATGAGTTCCCGACCGTCGCGTCCAAAACTGTCATTGGCAACCCTGCTCCTGCAAAGCGAGGCCGCCGAGGAACGCGGCGACCGGGCGGAGGCGTTGCGGCAGATTGATCGGGCTTACCGCGTCTATCCGGACGCGTGGACGTCGATCGTGCGCCCGTACGCCCTGCTGTTGGCACGCGACGGCCACGACGATCGCGCGGCGCTGGCGATGCTGGATCGAGCGGTGGCCCTCGGCACGGACGAGGCGCTCGAGACGTGCTACCTCGCGGTGGTCGCGCGCAGCGGCACGCGGGCAGACCGGCTGCACGCACTCTCGCGTGCGGTCGCGCGTCTCGCGTTGCGCGCCGACGGACCGTGGGCCCGGGCCGCGTGCGATCTACTTCGGCACGAGCCGACGCTGGCGGCTGGCCTTTTACTGCTCGGCCCCGACTTTACGCTCGCCGGCTGGGCGCGCGAGGCCGGCGTCTGGCAGGTCCGCGTGGACGGCCGCGCGATCGATATTCCGAAGCCCGATGCCGACGGCTTTTGGCGGATCCGTCTGGCGCCCGCGGCGTACCGTGCGCGGATCGAGGCCACGGTCGACGGTCGCGGCGTTATTGGACACGCCGCACAACGCCCGGCGCACGGCGGTCTCGTCGTCACCACGCACGTCGACGGCGATTGCCTCACGGTACGCGCCCAAAGTACCTGGGATCCGGCGTACGTCCCAACGCTGACGCTGCGCGTCCCGGCCCGACGGGTCGTGCGACCGTCCTCTGCGGATGTGCCGACCGCGTCGTCCGGATTCTCGACGTGGGAGTACCGGGCGCAGCGCACCGACGGCGACGACCGAGTGCCGTGGACCGGTACGTTGAGCACACCGGACGGCGTCGCGTGCCCGCTGCCCGAGAACCCCTGGCTCTGGCCGCGCGCGGCGCGCGCCGACCGGGCTGCGCCCAAGGGCCGCGCACCCCGCCGCCCCCCCGCGCGTGCGCCCCGCGCGATCCTCGTGCCGATCTACGCCGGGCGAGCCGAGACCCAAGCCTGTCTACAGGCGCTCGCACGCACCTGCCCGCCTGGCACTCGGGTGCTCGTCATCGACGATGCGACGCCCGACGAGGCGCTCGCCCAGTGGGTCCGGCAGTGGGCACACGAAAACGGCGCGCAGTGGCTGCGGCACGACCGCAATCAGGGGTTTGTCGCCGCCGTGAACAACGGCCTCGCCGCCTGTCGCGGCCACGACGTCGTACTGCTCAATGCCGATACGGTCGTTCACGGCGACTGGCTCGGTCGCTTGACCGACGCCGCCTATGCGCGGGGCAATCACGGCACCGTCACGCCGTGGAGCGGCGATGGCACCGTCGTCTCGTACCCCGTGAGCGGCGAATCGCCCACGGGCCCGACCGGTGCGGCCCTCGATGCGCTCGTGACGCAGACATTCCCGCGACAGACCGTGCGTCTCCCGGTCGGGGTTGGCTTTTGTCTGTACCTACGCCACGACTGTCTGGCCTCGGTCGGCACCCTGTCCGCGGCGGTGTTTGGCGTCGGCTACGGCGAAGAAACGGATTTTTGCCTGCGAGCGGCGGCCGCGGGCTACCGCTCGGTGCTGGCAGCCGACGTGTACGTGGAGCACCGCGGGGGACGCTCGTTCGGGGCGCGCCGCGCGGCATTGCAAGCGCGGGCACAACGCTTGGTTGAGTACCGACACCCCGGCTATGCCGCACGGGTCGCCGCGTACCTGGCCCGCGACCCGCTCGGGGCCTGGCGTCGACGCCTGGACGAGGTGCAACTGCAGACGCACAGCGCGCGCTGGGTTCTCCTCGTCTCGCACGCGCTCGGCGGCGGCGTCGAGCGATTCGCCGAGGCACGCCAGCGGGCATTGCAACTGGCCGGTTACTCGGTTCTGCTTCTCTCCCCCGATGGACGCGACGAGCAGCATCGCGTGCGTGTGCGCGCGCCCGGCTTGGCCCTCGAGTCGCTCGTCTACGACACGCGTACGGAGGCGTCCGCGTTGACGCAATTGCTGCGCGCGCTCCCACTCGACCGAGTGGAACTCCAACACGTCCTCAACCTGCCGTTCTCCGTCATCGACGGTCTCTTCGAGCTCGGGGTGCCGGTCGACGTGCAGCTCCACGACTACGTCTACCTCTGCCCGCAGGTCACCCTGATGGGCCCGGAGGGACGGTATTGCGGCGAACGCGGTCTGGCGGACTGTCGGCGCTGTGTGGCCGCGCAAGGCACCGTCCTCACGCCCGCGCTGGGTGCCGCGGCGCTGCGACGCCGTACGGGGGTGTGGTTACGCCGCGCACGACAGATCGTCGCGCCGAGCGCGGACACGGCCGAGCGCTATCGCCGCTACTGGCCGGCGCTCGACATCCGGGTGGTGCCACACGCCCCGTTACGCACAGCGCCGCGCTTGCCGACGCGCTCCACAACCCGCGCACACACCCGCATCGCGCTCCTCGGTGGGATCGGTGTACACAAGGGCTATCGGGTGTTGCGCGACTGCGCCCGCTACGCGGCCGCGCACGATCTGCCGCTCGAGTTCGTGGTCATCGGCTATACCCACGACGATGCCACGCTGCTCGCGACGGATCGGGTCGCCATCACGGGACCGTACGGGGAAGACGAGTTGGGGCCGTTGCTGGCCCGCGAACAGCCCGACGCGGTCTTTCTCGCCTCGGTCTGGCCCGAGACCTGGAGTTACACGCTCGACGCCGCGCTCGATACGGGTCGGCCGATCGTTGCGTTTGACATAGGTGCGATAGCGAGACGCCTGTCTCAGTCCAAAACTGGGAATCTGCTACCTTTACAAGCCAATACAGCTGATATCTGCACCGCTCTGTTAGCCGCTGGCACGAGTGCGCGGATGCCGACGGATTCTTTTTCGACTGGAGTTGCCCGAATGGCCCCTGTGGACCCGAACGCCCTGACTTCCACCGTGCAGGTACTGCCGTTGCCTGCCGGCGTCTATCTTTTCTCCGTGCAAGCCGGGGATGGCGCGCCGACGGCAACGTCGAGCCCCCTGCCCTTGCCGGCCCTCCACGTCGGCGTGGGTCCGGGTGTGGCGAGTGCGGATGTCGAGGTCATGGGTCGACAGAGTGACAGCACGGGCTGGCTCGTCCGCAGCGGTGATTTTCTCGTCCTGCGGCTGCTCGCCGCGCAGACGCCGGTGCTGGTCACCTCCCTGCAAGATCCCTCGGGTCGTGCGCTCACGGTGCGCGCGGAGCGCTTGGACGCCCGGTTCGACGAGGTGTCGGTGGCGCCGGCGGTGACCGCACGTCGCGAGGCCTCGGTCGGACTTCCGCTGGAAGTCGCGGCGCACATCCGCAACAAGGGCAATGTCGTCTACACCCGCGAGGCCTGGGCCGGTCGGGTGGAACCGGGCCTGTGGGTGGAGTCCTTCTCGATCCAACCGCTCGAGGGCCTCATGGCCTCCGAATTGGAATACAAGAGTCT
Source organism: Steroidobacteraceae bacterium (assembly GCA_036742455.1). Classification (GTDB taxonomy): domain Bacteria; phylum Pseudomonadota; class Gammaproteobacteria; order Steroidobacterales; family Steroidobacteraceae; genus CAIKZZ01. The sequence continues at coordinate 9,600 of DAINQU010000037.1, forward strand.
CACCTCGAGCGGCTTCGAAACGCCGTGGATCTCGGACAACAAGCTCTGTGGCACGCAAGGCATGGGCGTCCCCTTGATCGGCTTCGCGGTACGCCTCAAGCCCGGTGCGCGCGCCTCCGGCTACGACATTGAATACACCGGCTACTTCGCCTCGGGCACCTTGGTCGGGCCCTTGAAGAACGGCGTGCCGTGTCGGTCCACGGTCGCGAACGATCCGCTGGAAGGACTCCAAATTCGGGTGCTGCCGCGCGGCCACGCGCCGAGCGTCGGCGTAACCGCCGTGGCAGCGCCGGCCAAAGGCCGCCGCGGCCCGGGCCGTGCCGCCGCGCCGGCCGCCACGTCGCGTAGAGGCGCCGCCGCCAAGTCCCGCAAGTCCAAGACCGCCAAGGCCACCAAGGCCACCGCGGCGAACGGGAAGACCGCGAAACGCAAAGCCGCCGCCCAGCGTGGCGCCGGCAAGACGAAGTCCACGGCCGAGACCCGTGCGCCCCGCGCAACGGCGACCGGCGCAAAACGCGGTCGACCGCCCGCGTCCAAAGGCAGTGCCGTAACCAAGACGCCGGGCCGCCGCCCAAGGGCGGTGACGGCGAGCGCCCCGGCGCCGACCACCCCCGCGCGTGCCGCACTGCGGCGCGTGGCCACCCGGCTGACGACCGAGGACAGCGCCGCGAACGTGGCGCCGACCGCGCCGGCGACGACCTAAGCCTGCACGTCCGACGCGGCATCCAGGATGGCGCGTCGGACCTCCGCTATGAACCTTCTCTTCGTCCATCAGAACTTACCGGGGCAGTATCTGCACCTCGCGCAGCATTACGCGCGCGATCCCGCGCACCGTGTGCACTTTTTGACCCAGGCCAACCACAATCAGTTGGCAGGCGTCGAGAAGGTGGTTTACCCGGTTGAGACGCGCGTCCCGACGTTGTGCCATCCGTTCTCGATGGAATTCGATCGGATGATCACCGTCGGCACGGCCGCCGCCGAGCGCGCGAGTGCCCTCGCCGCGACCGGCTACCGGCCCGACATCATCGTCGGCCACGCCGGCTGGGGCGAATTGCTCTACCTGCGCGACGTCTTCCCCGACACGCCGATACTCGGCAACTTCGAGTTCTACTATCACGCGGAAGGACACGACGTCGGCTTTGATCCGGAGTTCGAGTCCATCTTCAACAGTCCCGCGCGGCTGCGTACGCGCAACGCCACGACGCTGCTGAGCTTCGAGTCGGTCGACTGGGGCCACACGGCGACCCGATGGCAACACAGTCTGCATCCGCCGCACATGCAAGCGGGACTCAGCGTGCTGCACGAGGGCGTGGACACCGACATCGCCTGTCCCAACCCATCGGCGACCTTTGTGTTGCCGAACGGGCGAACGCTGACCCCGAAAGACGCGGTGGTCACCTACGTGGCGCGGAACTTAGAGCCGTACCGCGGGTTTCATACCTTCATGCGCTCGCTGCCGGCGCTGCAGCGGCGCCACCCGAAGGCTGAGTTTGTGCTGGTCGGCGGCGACGCGGTCAGCTACGGCGCGCCGCACGCCCCCGGTTCCACGTTCCGGCAGTGGATGCTCGACGAGTTGGGCGACGCCTTGGACCTCACGCGCATCCATTTTCTCGGTCAGGTGCCGTACGACCGCTACCTGCAATTGCTGCAGGTCTCCTCGGCGCACGTGTATTTGACCTACCCGTTCGTGTTGAGTTGGAGCTTCATCGAGGCGCTGTCGATGGGCTGCGTGGTCATCGGCTCGCGCACTCCACCCGTGATGGAAGTGCTGCAGGACGGCGTCAACGGCTTGGCCGTCGACTTCTTCTCGACCGACGCGATCGCCGATGCCGTCACGACCGCGCTGACCAAACCACGCCTCGCGGCGCGACTGCGCCGAGCGGCGCGGCAGACGGCCGTGGCGCACTACGACCTGCATCGCCGTCAGTTGCCGGCTTGGACGCGGCTCATCGACGATTTGCGGCGCGGTCGCACGCCCGAGACGGACCACGGCTGAATGCCGACCACCCCACACACTGCGTTGTACTCTTTCCCTTTTTGAGGATCCGCTGTCATGCGTTTCGACACTTCCCGGTCTTTGATTGCGATCGCTTTTGCCGCCGCGTGCGCGAGCCCGACGGCGCTCGCGTCGATAAGCGGTCCCGATGTCTTCGGGACAGACAGCCGCATCGCGAAGACGGCCCCCGAATACCGTCCGCACGCGGGCGTCGGTTGCGAGCTGCCGAGCGCCGCACTCACCCTCGATCGCGCCATTGACCTCGCGCTGTGCCGCAACCCGGCCACGCGCGCCGCTTGGGCGGCCGCGCAAGTTCAGGCCGCGGCGCTCGGTGTCGCCGAAGGCGCCTACTTGCCGTCGATCGCGGTGACGGGCAACGAGAATCATCTCTCGGGTGACCTCACGGCCGGCGCGCTCACCAGCACGCAGCAAGACGGCAAGAGCGCCGTGGCGGCCCTGTCGTGGACGTTGGTGGATTTTGGGGCCCGCCGCAGCGACGTGGCGAACGCGCGCAGCCTGCTCGATGCCGCGGCGCACACCGGCAGTGCCACGGCCCAGCGCACGGTCGCTGACGTGATCCAAAGCTACTACGGTGTCGTCGCCACGGATCTTGCGGTCAGCGCCAATCAACAAACCGAAGCCAACGCCGCGCGCAGCCTGGAAGTTGCGCGCGCGTTGCAGACCGGTGGCGCCGCGACCCTCGCGGACGTCATGCAGGCCGAGACGGCCTATCAGCAGTCGGTTTACAACCGCATCCAGGCGGTGAATGCGGCGAAAGCCAGCCGCGCCAACCTCGCAACTCTGTTGGGGTTTAGCGCCGATCAGCCGCTCTCGCTCGCGCCCATCGCCGCCCCGTCGGCGCCGGCTGTGACCGCGCGCGTTGGCGAGCTCCTAACGCTCGCGGCGCAGCAGCGACCGGACTTGGCCGCCGCACGCGACCAACGGGCCGCCGCCGAAGCGGAGGTCACGGCCGCGCGCGCGGTTGGTCGACCCAAGATCAGCTTCGGGGCGCAGCGCAGCGTGAGCGAACTCACCGCCTACCCGCGTCAAAACACGAACGCGGTCGGGTTCTCGGTCTCGGTACCGGTGTTCTCAGGGCTGCAGACGCACTACGGGATCCGTCGTGCGCAAGCGGCGCTGGACGAGGTGACCGCGCAAGTCGAGCAATCGCGCTTGTCGGTGTCCTTGGACGTGTGGAACGCGTATCACAGTCTAGACGCCGCGAACCAAGCGCTCGCCACGAGCGCGGCGCTCGCCAAAGCGGCCGCCACGAACGAAGAGATCGCCATCGGCCGGTATCAGTCGGGCGTGGGCTCCATCCTCGACGTCTTGACCGCACAATCCGCCGGATCGACCGCGCGCCTCGTGCGGATTCAGGCCGAGTACAACTGGCAATCGGCGCGCGCCCAATTGGCGCTCGCGGTGGGACGGCTCAGTTCGAATGCGGATTTGGAGGCGATCGCCCCCACGAGCACGCCGTAAGCCGAACCTCCGTGTCGGGTGCGTGCGAGGCGCGTCACAGTCTGCGCATCCCGTGCCCGACACCCACCAAACACCGCCAAAAGCGTGCGGTGCCGCACGTAGTCGCATCGCGGTAAACCCGTAGCCTCCGCTGCACAGCGATCACCGTCGTGATCGAACGGAGCGAGCCATGGCATCGACCAACATCACGATCCCGGCCGGCGCCTCGGCCACGGTCACGAACGGCAACACCAACGTCTACGGACTCGGCAACGCCACGCTCACTGCCGGCAACGGCACCGACTTCGTCCACATCCTCGGCAACGGCAGCGTCGCCGTGGGCACCGGCCCGGACACGATTCAGATCGGCGGCGCGGGCGCGGTCCGCGCGAGCGGTTCGGCCGCGGACCAGGTGACGATCGCCGGTGCCGGTAAAATCACTCTCGGCGGCGGCGCCAACCAAATTCAACTCGGCAGTGGCAGCGTCTCCGTCGGCAACGGCGCGAACCGAATCGCGGTCAGCGGCGCGGGCTCGGTGTCGCTCGGCACCGGCGCCAACACGGTCACCCTGGGCAGCGGCACCGTGGTTGCGGGCGGCGCATCCACGGGCCGCGAAGGCGGCTCACTGCCGTCCAACGGTAACGATGCGGTCACGGTCGTGGGCGCAGGGGCCGTCACGCTCGGCGGCGGCGCCGACACGATCAGCCTCGGCAGCGGCAGCGTGTCCGTGGGGAACGGCGCGAACCGCGTGACGGTCGCCGGCGCCGGCAGCGTGCGCGCCGGCAACGGCGCGAACACCGTTGCCTTGGGTTCTGGCACCGTCTCCGTCGGCAACGGCAACAACCTCGTTAACGTGACCGGCGCGGCCAGCGTGGCGCTCGGCACCGGGTCCGACAGCGTGACCGTCGGTGCCGGTAACAGCACGGTCGCCGCAACCGGCCACGCGACGGTGAACGGCGCGGGCGGTGTGAGCGCGACACTCGCCAACGGCCAGGTGCAACTGCTCAACACCGGGGCGTACCAAACGGATCGCGCGGTCAGTGGCGCGGTCACCTTGCTCGGCGGCAGCGGCGCCACGCGTTTTGTGGGCGGCGCCAGCGCCTCGAATGCCTCGATGAAAGGCGGCACCGGGAACGCGACGTTCGTCGGCGGCGCCGGTCACGACACGCTCCAGGCCGGCAGTGGCTCGAACCTGTTCGAGTTCTTCAAGTCCACGCAGACCGCGCAGTACGGCGGTGGCGCGGGCGGCACCCATGTGATTCAAGGCTTCAATACCGCCGCAGGTGGGGGCTTGTACGTCGAGGGCTATACCCTCGCCCAACTGCAATCGCTCGGCGATATCAAGGTCGTCGGGGGCAACACCGTGATCACGCTGGCCGATCGCACGTCGATTACGCTCGTGGGCGTCACGAACCTGTCGGCCAACAACCTGACCACCACAGCGACCTAAGCGCAGACACGGTCCGATCGAGGCGACCCGACGGTCGCCTCGATCGACCCGCTTCGGGTCCGTCGCCGCTCGTGTGTCAGCGACACACCTCGGCCAAGAACTCGCCCGCGGTCGCCACATAACGATCGATATCGGCACTCGTGTGCGCAAGACCCGCTTGCGGACCGGCCGAGCCCACCGCGTCCCACAAACCGCGGTTGGCGAAATACACCCGTCGCGCATCGATAAAGTCGTAATCGAGTGACGCCCAAGCCTGCTCACCGGTGACGGGCAGCTGGGGCTGCAAACAATAGCCTGCGCGCGGTCCGCACCGAAAGGCGGTCCACGGCAGGGCGTGACGCCGGAACACCGCGTCGAGACCGTCGGCGAGCTGCGCGCCGCGCGCCCGCACAGCGTCATAGGCCGTGACCGTGAGCACCTGCTCCAGCACCGCTCGGGCGATGTTCATCGCCAACGCACTGCCGTAGGTCGTACCGCCCAACGAGAGGCCGCGCGGCCCGATGTCCGAATCGAGGTGCCGCGCGACACAGCCGGCCACCGCGTCGCTCATGCCGTACATCGCAAACGCCACGCCGCTGCCGAGGCCTTTGCCCAGCACGAGAAAGTCCGGCTCCAACGCCCACGCGCGCGTCAACCCGCCGTACGCAAACTGGAAGGTGTGTGCCTCGTCGATGCACAGCAAGGTGCCGTGGCGACGCGTCACCGCGCGCAAGCCCTCGTGAAACCCGGCCGTCGGCAGGACGAGGTTGCAGTTGGTCAGGACCGGCTCGGTGAGGACGAGCGCGACGTCGCCACGCGCGAGCGTACGCTCCAAGGCGTCCAGATCGTTGAACGGTAGGATCGTCGTATACGCGGCAGAACCGGGCGATAAGCCCGTGGTCTCCGGTACGGTCGCGCCGTCCTGCGCCTGCACGAGGGTTTCTTCGATGTGACCGTGATAGTGGCCGCCGAAGATCACGATGCGCGGGCGTCCCGTCATGAATCGCGCGATGCGAATCACTTCCGTGTTCGAACCCGATGCCGACAACGTGTATTGCCAGTGCGGCAGCCCAGTCCGCTCGCTCAGGTGTTCACTGACCACGACCGCGTCTTCGGTGGGCAGCAGGAAGTGCGTGCCGCGGCGGGCTTGCGCCGCGGCGGCCTCCGCGACCACCGCATTGCCGTAGCCGATCGTGAGGCTGAGATCGCACAGATTGAAATCGAGGTAATCCTGGCCGTCGATGTCGGTGAAGGTCGCACCGTGGCCGCGATCGATGTAGATCGGCGGGGTGCGCCAGAGCCCCGCCATCCACGGCATGGGCACGCCGTGCGGCATGTGGCGCTCGGCCCGCGCCTGCAAGGCGCGGGATTGCGGCGTCCGTGCCACGAAATGGGCGTCCTCGCGGCGACGCAGTTCGGCCAGCCGTCCCCGATCCAACACGTCCGCAGCGGCACTCTCGCTCATTCGATGACCTCGTTCAGTGGTAGGGGCAACCGCGGAGCGCGGCGGCGACCGGGCGCACGCCGCCGCTCGTCACGGCTCGCGGCGCAGACTAGCACGGGCCCATTGGCGCGCGGTACGCGCAGTCCCTTACCGCCGCCGGGTCGAGGCGCGCGGCAACGGCGCCATGCCGGGGATGGCGCGCGTATCAATGAGCTCACGGCAGTGCTCGGTGAACACCGTGACCAGCCGCGTCGGCTTTAACGTCGGCAACGCCGCGATCCCGATCCGTACCGGACGGTGATCGCCGCTGAGCGCCAAGCGCACGAGCGGCTTGCCGTCCAACGCGGTTTCGTTCAGTGGCCGTACGTTGAACAACGCGTAGCCAAAATCGTTCGCCACCAGCGAGCGCACCACGTCTTGCTGTTGGGCGGTGAGCGCAATCGTGGGTTCGAGCCGCTCGGCGAGGAACAGGGACATGAAGTAGTCGCGGCTCTGCGGCAGGTCCAAGAGCACCATCGGCAACGGCGCGAGATCGGCGAGCGACACGCTCGTCCGCTTCGCCAGCGGGTGCGTGGCGCTGACCAGCGCGTACGGCGGTAAGTCGACCAACGGCGTAAAACTAAAATCGACCGACAGCAGCAGGTCGTAGGTGATCGCGACGTCAATCTCCGCGCGGCGCAACGCTGCCAAAAGATCCTCTTGGTGCGACACCTGCGAGCGCACGGTGGTACCGGGATAGCGCTCGGTGAACGAGCGGATCAGGTCCGGCATCAGCAACGGCGCCAGCGTCGAAAACCAGCCGACCGACATCTCCCCGCTCGGCTTCAACTGCAGATCGGCTGCCGCCGCGTAGAGTCCGTCCGCCTGCCGCAGCAGCAGGTGCGCCTCGCGCAGCAGCGAGCGACCGGCACTCGTCAGCGTCAGGCCTTGGGCGTGGTGTCGCACGAAGAGCTGCGTCCCGAGCTCCTCCTCCAGCTGCGAGATGGCTGCCGAGATCGCCGGTTGCGAGATATTCACGCGCTGTGAGGCGAGCGTGATGCTGCCGGTCTCACCGGCGGCGGCAAAGTACGACAGCTGACGCAAAGTAAAGCTCATCGGGCCTCAGTCTTCGCCCGGCACGCCGTATTTCGGCGCGCCATCGGGCTGCAACGCTCGGCGCACATAGTCGTCGATTTGCGGCGCGTAAATCCGGTACGCAGCCCGCAATTCGGCAATCGGGTCACCCTCCGACCAGTCCACGCGCAGATCCACGACCGGCCAGGACACGTCCCGCACGACCAAGAGGCCGGCCGAGTGCACCGGCCCTGCCTCCCCGCCGTGCGCCAAGCCCGCCTCGAGCGCGCTGAGCAAGCGGTGACCCAACTCGCCCTCCGCCGCCTCAAAGGCCGCCACCATGACCGCGGGCACGTCCGCTCGCGCGAGCAAATTGCCCGCACTCGCGGCGTCGACGCCCGTGGCCTCGCCCACCACGCCGAGCGCGTGCGTGCCCGAATGGATGGCGGGCGCCCCGTCCGCACCGATCACGAGCAGTTGCCGGTACGCGCCGTACGGCGTGTCCCGCAACGCGGCCGCGATCGCAGCCTCGGCCGACAGACCCGCGGCGAGCGCGTCGAGTGCCTGCGGTGCCAAGCGCGGATCGGTGATGTTTTGCGTGGCGACGGCGCCGGCGTGGGCGCGGCCGTGCGCGCAGCGCGCCGCGACCGCAGGCGACGAACTCGAGATCGCGACACCGAACGAACGGCGGTCGGCCGACCGGGCCACGATGGAAAAGGTCATGCGACGGGCTCGTCCGGGATGACGGCGATCACGTCCACTTCGACCATCCATTCGGGCCGGGCGAGGCCTGCGACCACGATTCCCGTCGAGACCGGATGCACCCCTTTCAACCAACGGCCGATCGTGCGGTACACCGGCTCGCGGATGCGCGCATCGGTGAGGTAGATCGTGATTTTGCAAATGTGCTCAAGCTGAGCCCCGGCCTCGTGGAGCAGCGTCTGTAAGTTCTGCATCGCCTGTTCGGTCTGTGCCACCGGATCGCCGATGCCGACGTTCACCGCGGTGTCCAAGTCTTGGCCGACTTGGCCGCGCACAAACACCATCGACCCGCGCGCGACCACGGTGTGGCAAAGGTCGTTATCGAGCTTTTGCTCGGGATAGGTGTCACGGGTGTTGAACGGTCGGATACGGGTGTGCACAGAAACTCCTTCAAGCCGCACGGAATTCAGCATGTGTCACGCGACCGGAATCGATCGACTCGGCGCGGGCTGCGATGGCAGCGCTCGACACCGTGCGTCCGAACCCGACGCGGACGCGCCGATGGGAGACGCATAATTCCACAAAACAGCCCGCTGTGCCCTTGCCGGCAACCGAAGGGTCCGAGGTCGTCGCTCAGGCCCGCAAACGCGCCAAGAGTCCATCCAGCATGGCGTCGCAGCGCGCCAGCTGGTCAACCTCGATGTACTCGTCGGCCTGGTGCCCTTGCTCAATGGACCCCGGCCCGCACACGACCGTTGGAATGCCGAGGCGGCCGCTGAAGAGCCCGCCTTCGCTGCCAAAGCCCACCTTGATCACGCCGGGCAATCCGGTGAGCTCCGCCACCAGCGCCACGAGCGGATGGTCCTCCGGCGTCTCGAGGCCCGGATAGGCGTTGGTGACCCGAAGTTCTATCTCGGCCTGCTTCGTGTCGCGGCTCGCCTCGACAGCGAGACGCGTCGCCTCGGTGCGCAGCACCTGCAGCAGTGCATCCGGATCGTCGGTGGCCAGATGCCGGATCTCGAGGTCCATCTCACACCGATCCGGGACGATATTGAGGGCCGTGCCGCCGTGGACGACGCCGACGTGCAAGGTCGTGTACGGCACCGTGTAGGCCGGGTCGCGTCGACCGTGCGCGACGATATGCGTCTGCTGACGGCGAACGACGCCGATCAGATCCGTCGCAAGATGGATGGCGTTGATCCCGTGATCGGGATACGCCGAGTGCGCCGCATGCCCGTGGCAGGTGGCGCGCAGCGCCATTTTGCCTTTGTGTCCAATCGCGGTCCGCAAGCGCGTCGGTTCGCCGACGATGCACAGCGTGGGCCGCACGGGCCACGTCGCCATGTCCTCGATCAGGGACCGCACGCCGAGACAGCCCACCTCCTCGTCGTACGAGAACGCCAACTGCAGCGGCGTCGCGAGCGTCATCCGGCTGGCCCGATCGGCGGCCGCGAGCGCACAAGCGAGAAAGCCTTTCATGTCCGCGGTTCCGCGGCCGTACAAACGCCCATCGCGTTCGGTCAGGGCAAACGGATCGCGCGTCCACGGTTGACCGTCGACCGGCACGACGTCGGTGTGGCCCGACAGCAAGACACCGCCCCGATCGGTCGGCCCGACGGTCGCCATCAGATTGGCTTTGCGACCGCTGGGGTCAACGTAGCGGTGACTGGCGATGCCGCAGGCGGCGAGAAAATCCTGCACGTAATCGATGAGCGCCAAATTGGAGTCGCGGCTCACGGTCGGAAACGCAATCAGGCGGTCAAGGATCTCGCGCGTCAGCATCGTTTTCTCACTCCGGTTTGGCCCATCTTAGCGCGCTCGGCGCGCGTATCGGCCAGAAGAGCGCACCCGCCCGCCGCGCCCACGCGTCGCGGAACGGACGACGACTTTGCTACCATGACCGACTTTTACACCGCTCGGCTCCCGCGAGGTCCGCGTCCCATGAACAAGATCTATCCCACCGCCGCGTCGGCGCTGGACGGCATTATCCGCGACGGGCAATTGCTCGCCGTCGGCGGCTTTGGCCTCTGCGGAATCCCCGAGGCCCTGATCGACGCGTTGCGCGACACGGGCGCGCGGGACCTTACGGTGATCTCCAACAACGCCGGCGTCGACGGTCTCGGTCTGGGGAAGCTGCTCGAGACGCGGCAGATCAAAAAGATGATCTCGTCCTACGTCGGCGAGAACAAAGAATTTGAACGCCAGTATCTGGCCGGCGAGCTCGAGCTTGAATTCACGCCACAGGGCACGCTGGCCGAAAAGCTGCGCGCCGGTGGCGCCGGTATACCGGCGTTCTTCACGCAGACGGGCGTCGGCACGATCGTCGCCGAAGGCAAAGAGCTGCGCGAATTCGACGGCAAAACGTACGTGATGGAACGCTCGTTGGTGCCCGATGTGGCGTTGATCAAAGCGCACGTCGCCGATCGCAGCGGCAATCTGCGCTTCCGCCTCACCTCGCGCAACTTCAACCCGGCCGCGGCAACCGCCGGGAAGATCTGCGTGGTGGAGGTCGAGGAGATCGTCGAAAACGGCGCCATTGCCCCGGACGACGTGCACCTGCCGGGGATCTACGTTCACCGGATCGTGCGCAACGCCCACCCTGCCAAGCACATCGAAAAGCGCACCGTCACCGTGCGCGCGGGAGAGTGACATGCCCTGGACCCAAGAACAGATGGCGGCCCGCGCGGCCCTCGAACTGCGCGACGGCTATTACGTCAATCTCGGGATCGGCATCCCGACGCTCGTCGCGAACTTCGTGCCGGCGGACATGGAAGTCTGGCTGCAGAGCGAGAACGGCATGCTCGGCATCGGGCCCTTTCCGACCGAAGACGCGGTCGATGCCGACCTCATCAACGCCGGTAAGCAGACGGTCACCACCATCGCCGGGTCCTCGATCTTTTCGAGCGACCAAAGCTTCGCCATGATCCGCGGCGGCAAGATCAATCTGGCGATCTTGGGCGCGATGCAGGTCAGCGAGCACGGCGATCTGGCCAACTGGATGATCCCCGGCAAGATGATCAAAGGCATGGGCGGCGCCATGGACC
>DAINQU010000038.1:0-17575 GCA_036742455.1 Steroidobacteraceae bacterium
CCGGATGACTTTGCACGCTGGGTCTTCTAAGACCCATCACGGATGGCGACCTTGCACAGACGGGCCTCAGTCTTGGCCAGTGTCTTAGTCGTGCACGGCTTCGTGCTCACGGCCTTTTGGTTCGTGCGTACTGAACTCGTGCGCCACGACGACACGCCCATGACCGTTTCGATCGTGCACGAGCAGGCACCGATGCCGGAAAAGAAGCCGACGGTTCCAACGCCGGTACCTCTGGTCGAACCCGCGCATCTCGTCAGCGACGTGCCGCCCGTCGACCTGCCCGTCGTGGAAGCCGCGCCCGTTCCTGCTCCAGCGCCTGCGGTACCGATCCGGGCCATCGCCGTGACGTCGGCACCAGCCCCGGCTGCACCCGAAACTCTCGGCAATGAGCTCGCCGTCCAGTGCCCCGAACGGTCGGCGCCGCATTATCCGCTGCTCGCCAAGCGTCAACGCGAGCAAGGAGAAGTCCGCCTTCGGGTCGAGCTCGACGAATCGGGTCGCATTGATCGCGTCACAGTCATCAGTAGCAGCGGGTTTCCCCGCCTCGACGAGGCGGCCCGCGCCGCCATCGAGTCGTGGCACTGCCGACCGGCTCTGCGCGACGGGCATCCGGTGCGCGCCGTCGCGATGCAAACCCTGGCTTTTGTGCTTGAGCGTCACTGACGTGCAGCCGGGCACCTTGAATCACACCGACATCAAGAACACTCTTTGGATATCTCCACCATGAAATCATCTCTTTGCCGCGCAACTCTCGCGCTGCTGTGCACACACATTCTGAGCGCTCAAGCGCATGCCGCCGACGCTCCCGCTCCTACCGAGCTGCCCAAGATGACCGTGAACGACACGGCTGACGGCGCTTACACCACGGAGTCGGCGGGCACTGCGACGAAGGCCGACATCTCGGTTCACGACATTCCGCAGTCCATCCAGACGATTCCGCGTGCTGTGCTCGAAGATCGGCAAGTGGTCCGTATCAACGAGCTCACTGACAATATCAGCGGCGTCCAACACACGCCGGGGTACGAAGGTATCTCCTCGATGACCACCTTGTTCATCCGTGGGTTTGAACAAGGACCGGAAAATTATCGGAACGGCTTTCGCGATTACGGCTACCTCGCGCCACGTGATGTGTCCAACATAGAGACATTTGAAATTCTCAAGGGCCCGGGCTCGGCACTGTACGGCGGCGGCGTCTATGGCGTGGGCGGCGTGGTGAACACCGTCACGAAAAAGCCTTTAGCGACATCATTCGACCAATTGAACCTAACCGCCGGGAACTACGATTTTTATCGGGCCGCGTGGGATTCAACCGGTCCCATTTCGGACGACGCCTCGCTGCTGTATCGCCTGAACGTCGCGGCCGAAAGCGCGGGTGGTTTCCGCGACTACAACAAGAGCAAATCCGTTTTCGTGACGCCCGTCGTCAGCTGGCAGATTGCGCCGGCGACCAAGATCACCATTGAATTGGAATACGCCAACGATGCACGCGTACCGGATGACGGATTTCCGTCGGAGCCAGAGGCATTCCAACTGCCGATCAACCGATTCCTCGGCATACCCGGCCTCAACGACGAGAGCACCAGCGCCAAGTCGATCACCTACACGCTTGAGCACGAATTTAACGACAATTGGCGATTTAGACAGGGCCTCAACGTACTCGGCGTCAGTCAAAATATTTTCAGCGTGTATGCGGGCTCCTTGGCTGACGATCGCCGAACGCTCACGATTTACCCCAGTCTGACACACGAGACACAGCGCAATTACACGTTGCAGAACGAGCTCTTTGGCAAATTCACGACGGGTTCCGTGCACCACAATGCCCTGATCGGGGTGGAGCTCGCGCGGCTCCGGGACACTTACATCGAAGCCGATGCATCGCCCGTGTCGATGGACATTTTTAATCCGGATTACCACATTACGGTCCCCGTACCCCCACCGGATTATTTCCAGACAACCGGGGTCGATAACCTTGGCGTCTACGCGCAGGATTTTGTGGAACTGCTCCCTCGGGTGAAAGTGCTCGCAGGCGGACGCTTCGATATCAATAAGACCTCCTATGACGCTGGGACCCCACAAGAGCAGTCAAACGGTCATTTCACGCCACGCGTTGGACTCGTCTATCAACCGGACGAAACAACCTCCCTCTATGCCGGCTGGTCTACCTCCTTCAATCCGTCGTTGGGGGGTAAGAGCCGAACCGGAACCGAGTTCAAGCCCGAATCCGCTGAGCAATACGAAATCGGGTTGAAGCAGAGTCTCTTGCAGGACGCCGTGTCGCTGAATGTGGCGGCTTACCAATTGACGCGTCAGAACGTGCTGACTCCGGACCCGGTCGATCCGATGTTCAGTATCCAAACGGGTGAACAGCAAAGCCGAGGCATCGAAGTTGATATGGCGGGGCAGTTGCGGCCGGGTTGGAAAATGATCGCCACCTACGCCTATACCCACGCGGTGGTGACCGAAGACAATCAAATCCCCGTAGGTGACCGCCTACGTGGCGTACCAAAAAACGGCGCTAGCCTCTGGACGACCTACGAGATCCAAGGCGGCTCATTGCACGGACTCGGATTTGGAGCCGGTTTGTACTATGCCGGCGCCCGCGAACAGCAATTGCCGAACAACCTCGTGTTGCCATCGTACGTCCGGACCGACGCCGCGATTTCGTATCAGCACGCCAAAGTAAAGTATCGTCTCAACATCAAGAATTTGTTCAGCGTCAAATATTACGAAGTCGGTCCTGATGGCCCGTACCCGCGCGCACCCTTGACCGTTCTGGGTGAGGTCTCGATCGGGTTCTGACCTCTCTGAATGAGGTCACGCGCTCGGATCTCGGCGAGTGATCCATCGCGGCATCATGGATTCTGCCCTCACACGGCAGGTCCGTGGTGCCGACCGGGCGGTTCCACAATTGCTCTGTTAACGCCGAAGGCATCTCACATGGTCTTGTTCACGTGAAAATAGCCCCTACACAGAGTCCGACGCGCTCTCGAAGGTCGTTGTGGCGGACGATTCACTTGTGGTGGGCGCTCATCATCGGATTTCCGGTGGCTCTCATTGCAGCCAGCGGATTTTTTATTTCGTATTGGGGCGCATCCGACGCCTGGTTCGACCGCTCGTTCTACGGCGTTGGCCGGAGCCATGCGACCCACGCGGTAGACTTCGATCAGCTGGCCCGGGCCGCGCTCTCCGTGCCCGGGGCGCAACGTCTGAAAATAATCACACTCCAACGCGACGGGCAAACGGCGATCGCGGTGATCACCTTCGGCGATCGAATTGATCGCGAGGTATCCGTCGACCCCGCCACCGCCACAATCTTAGGGGTGCGAGATCCGCAAAATGCGGTGATCTTTCGTCTGTACAGTTTGCACACCCGCCTCATGCTGGATCGGCTGGGATTCGACGGTCTGGGGCGAGTGGCACTCATCGTTATCGCGGTTAACACGATCCTGCTACTACTGTCGGGCGTCGTCTTGTGGTGGCCGCGGCGTTGGCGCAGCGAACTTCTGCTTCCCGTACTCCGGCGGGACCATCGCTGGCGTGACTGGCATAACAAGTCCGGGCTCTATGCGTGTGTCCCTCTCACGCTGGCGGCCGCTACCGCGATTTTGCTTTCGCTGCCGGTTACGCGAGAGCTTGGCACCTCACCCCAAGTACCTTTGGTCATTCAGGTCAATCCCATCTCTCAGGAGACACCTCTGACGCTAAACGACTTTGTGCGCCCCGTGACTCAGTCTCTACCGGACCTCGCCGTTACCGGCCTTGGACGCCTTGATGAGCGCGGGTCCGTCCTCGTCTATGCTGAAAATACGCAGGGTGACACCCGTTGGGTCGTCGTCGACCGTCAACGCCTCAGCATAGAGGCGGTACGCACTGCCGACCCATTCACGCGAGAGACCGATCCCAGCTTCCTGATCGGTCTCCATCAGGGCCACCGTTGGAGCGCGATCGGACAAGCCGTGTTTGCATTCGCGAGCCTTCTGCCGATCGGGCTCTACGTCACGGGTTTGGTCCTTTGGATTCGGCGGCGAGGACGTTCGGGTGCAAAACGGCTGCCGCCCCTCGGTTGAGGATGCGCCGGTACGCGACTCACCCCATCACCATGGAGCACGCACCTTGATACCGTTATACTGGACAACGTGAACCGCCGAACGACGATCACGTTGTCGCGAAATCCACTGCTGGCAGTGCTGCTGCTGGCGGTGTTCGCCGCGCGCGCCTTGGTGCCGATCGGGTTCATGCCCAGCGCCGGTGGGCTCGTGTTCTGCCAAGGCGTCGCATCCACACACGCGGGGCTGAGTGCTTCCCTCGTCGATCACTCGTCGGAGAGCGTGGCCCCCGGCCTGGCTCCAACCGATAGCCCTCTTCCCCATCACGGTGGCGATGCCACCGATCATGAAAAATCCTCCGTCTGCCCCTTCGCGGCAGCCGTCACCTCCATGGCCGGCGGCCATGCCGCCGCACCTGCCGCGGCTGTCATCGGCGACACGGAATCTCCACCAGTTCCCGAGCGTCCCTTCGTTCCCTTGGGCACCGTCGTGCCCACCCGGCTCCCCCGCGGGCCGCCCTCTCTCGCCTAACAAAGTCCCCGGGTTGGCTTAAACCCGATTCCTATCTCGCGCACCCCTCGTGCGCCGGATGACTTTGCACGCTGGGTCTTCTAAGACCCATCACGGATGGCGACCTTGCGCAGACGGGCCTCAGTCTTGGCCAGTGTCTCAGTCGTGTTCGCCTTTGTGCTGGCGGCCTTTGGGCGCATACCCGCCGTTGCGATGCAAGGTCTTGCGTTTGGTGTCGAGCAGCAATCAACCCATGCTCGCCCATCTACAGACCTCCTTCTGAATTGAGAACACCATGTCCAAATCCCATCCATACCTGCCGCTCGCACTGCTCTGCGGAACCGTCGCCCAACTTCCCGCTTGGGCTGCTGACCCCGTGGGCACCGAACTCCCCAAATTAACGGTCAACGGGTCGGACGAGAGCGTCTACATCACGCCGAGCGCTAGCAGCGCCACCAAGAGCGACACGCCGGTGATGGAGACGCCCATCAACGTTCAAGTAATTCCGGAGTATTTACTCAAGGAGCAGCAAGCCACCACGCTCGACCAAGCGCTAACCAACGTCAGCGGCGTGGTCTCCAATGCGTGGAGCGTCTACGGTGAAGAGTCCATCACGCTGCGCGGATTTCAGACGTCGACCGTCTTTATCGATGGTTTCCGTTTCATCGAATACGGTGGATTCGGACTACGCAACCTGTCGGATGCGGAAGGCATCGAAGTGATGAAGGGGCCTGCGGCTATCCTCTATGGCGCCGTCGAACCCGGCGGGATGGTCAACATCATTACCAAAAAGCCGCAAGCGACACCGTATACCGCCGTCAGCGTGTCTGCGGGATCGTGGGATCACTACATCACGGACCTAGACAGCGCCGGCGCCTTGAACAAAGACGCGACACTGCTGTACCGCCTCGATGCGACCTATGAAACGACCCACAGTTGGCGTGTCGGTGACTGGATGCAGAAAACGTACGTTTCCCCCAGTCTGACCTGGCTCGTGTCATCGGCTACAAAGATCCATTTGAAACTGTCCTACGAAGACAACCCGTACGCTAATGACAACGGCGAGGTTGTGCCTTATTTCAACGGACAGTTCGTGCCGATCTCGCGCAGCCAGAACCTGCTGGCACCGTATCCCATTACGATCAACGGTCGGCGCGATCAGGAGTGGTTGGACTGGTCACACGACTTTGATAGTCGTTGGACGGTACGTCAGGTGTTCGTTCGCAGTAAGGCGGCCGACGCCGGCAGTTCCGCGAACATTTACGGCTTCAACTACGATCCGACCGGCCTGATTTTACAGGCGACGCAAAGCGGCTACGGGTTCAAAGGTCACGAAGAAACGCTGGCCACCGAACTGGATCTCGAAGGGCATTTTACGGCGCTCGGCGCCAAACACACGCTGTTGTTGGGGGCCGACTACTATCGTGTGACCAACGGCGGCCCTCTGTACGTTCCGCTCGATTTCGCGCCCCCGACGACGATCAACGTAAACGCACCGAATCCGCTCCCTATCGTGGCCCCTCCCCTTGATACGGTCGCGGCCTTTGACGGCGACACGGTGACCTACAACAAGGGCCTGTACGTTCAAGACGAGATCAAACTCCCGCACGGGATTGATATTACGGCGGGGCTACGCTACCAACGGGTGGATCAAGGGGGCTGGAATGCCACGGGGCCGGCGTTTGGCGGTGATGGGTCGCACGTACCGAACGCACCATTTACGGTGCCGTCCGCGACGACTCCGCGCCTAGGGGCACTCTGGGAAGCCACCCCGTGGTTGAGCCTCTACGCGCATTATGCGGGCGGGTTTAATCCCAATTATGGGGTCAACTGGCAAGGCATTTCCCTGAAACCCACGGACGCGCGGGAAAAGGAGATCGGCGCCAAAACGACCTGGTTGGACGGCAAAGCGTTCGCGAGCGTGGCGCTCTTTGACCTGACCAAAACCAACATACCGGTCTGCGACCCGGATCTGGCCCATAATCCGTTTGGCTGTACGGCACCCGCACCGCCGGGCGCCTCCATCCCATCGACCACGATCGGCGCCGTACGCAGCCGGGGCGTGGAATTCGATCTCAAAGGCGAGTTGCTGCCCCATTGGAACGCGTTGCTGACCTATGCGTATACCGACGCACGCGTCAGCGAGAGCTCGTTTTCACCCGATACCAGCAATTCGTTCTTGGTCGGCCAGACGATGCCGAGCACGCCGAAGAATATGGCGAGCCTCTGGACGACTTACGCGTTTGACGCCGGCGCTCTGAAGAACTGGACCACCGGCGGCGGTGTGACCTATCGCGGCGGCTCCATGGATGCGACCAATACGATTGTGACGCCGGGGTACCCGGTCGTGAGCGCCATGGCCAGTTATCACTCGACGTGGAACCGACGGCCGGTGACGTATCAGATCAACGTGAATAATCTGTTCAATAAGAGCTACTTGAACATTGCCAACTGGGCCTCGGGCTCGAGCGGGAATATGGTCAACGCGGTGTACGGCGACCCGCGCTCCGCCAAGGCGACCGTCCGGTTTGAGTTCTAAGCGCGTTCACGGCAGCCGCGGACCGATGCAGGAGGTATCCGAGGGATGAACATGTCATCGGTAGGCAGAGGCAAGACCTCCGCCCGCTCCGTCGTGCTCACCCTGCATCGGTGGGTTGGTCTGGGCATGGCGCTGTTCTTGCTGATCGAGGGGATCAGCGGCGCCATGCTGTCCTTCCGTGGCCCCCTCACCCGTTTTTTTGATCCGGCGCTTTTCGCCACCGCGCCGAGTTCGACTGCACGACGGCTCGATCTCGCCACGTTAATCGACGCCGCACAAGCGGCGGAACCGCAGCGGGAATTCCACTGGTTTCTGCCCATGGGCGACGACGTGGCACTCGTTTATCTCGTGCCCAAAACCGGCCTCGCCACACGCGCATCGATCGCGCCCCTGTATCTGGCACTGGATCCGTGGCGCGGACGAGTGATCCGGCGCATGGACGCGCGGCTCTACAGCGATCAGGGCGTGCTCACGAATGTGATGCCCTTCGTCTACGATCTTCACAAGACCTTAGCGCTGGGGTCCACGGGCATCTGGATACTCGCCATCACCGCTCTGGTGTGGACCCTCGACTCCCTATGGGCGGTTTATCTCACGTTACCGCGGGGATTCAACGCATTCTGGCGTCGCTGGAAACCCGCCTGGCAGATTAAATGGCGAGCGCGGTGGCCGCGCATCAATTACGACCTACACCGCGCCGGGAGCTTATGGGTGTGGATACCGATGCTGTTATTCGCCTGGTCGAGCGTCGCGTTGGTCGACAACTTCGGCGCTTTCGCAAACACGATGACGGGGATCTTTGGGCCGAATACCTCAGCGACAGCGGCATTCTTTGAGCGCCAGACGCCACGGGCAACGCCAGTGCCGGCGCTCGACTGGCACCAAGCCTTGGATCGCGGTGAGACCCTTGCCCAGACCTTCGCTCGGCGCGACGGGTACGCAGTCGCCGCACCGGACAGTCTCTGGTATGACCCTCACTCCCACCAGTACTCCATCCGCCTGCGCACGTCGCGGCGGTTTCCAGAGGATCGGGATCTTATTTTTTATTTCGACGGCGATACGGGAGCCCCAGGGCCTGTCATCGCAACGACCGACGGAACCCGAGCCAGTATCACGACCGACTGGCTGATCGCGTTCCACATGATTGGCGACCCCTTTGACTACACGGTTTACCGTATCGTCGTCTGCGTGTTGGGTATCCTTCTGGCGGCGGTCTCCACCACGGGCGTCGTACTCTGGGCTGCCAAGCGACGAGGTCGATAATGTCGATCCGCGCCGTCTGGGTGACGATCCACCGCTGGGTCGGACTCGCATTGAGTGTCGTTCTCATTGTGGAGGGCCTGACCGGAAGTCTCATCGCATTCCGAGCGCCCCTCTCACGATGGTTGGCGCCCACGCTCTATGCCGAGGCACCGTATCCCGGCGCCAAACCGTTGCCGCTGGCACAACTGGCCGTCAAGGCGCAGCAACGCATCGGACCCACCGCCCGGGTCGCCTATTTCTTTGATGGATCGTCCACGGGCCAAACCATGGTCCGGATCAGTCCGGCCATCGATCCGGCCACCCACCGACCATTCACCCTCGAGGACGGTTGGATCGCGCTTGACCCGTGGACCGGACGCGAACTCGCCCGCTACAGCGAGTCGCGGTACACCCAAGGCTTTTGGCCTAATGTGATGCCGTTCGTGTACGCGGTCCACACTACCCTGACGTTGGGCACTGTGGGGAACTGGATCCTGGGTATCGTGGCGATCCTGTGGACGCTAGATTGTTTTTATGCGGTTTATTTAACGTTCCCACGCGGTTGGCGGCGCTTCTTCCAGCGCTGGAAGGACGCGTGGCGCATCAAAACGGCCGCCAGCGTCTTTCGTCTGCAGTTTGATCTGCACCGTGCAGGCGGCCTGTGGTTCTGGCCTCTTCTGCTCGTTTTCGCGTGGTCTAGCGTCGAGCTCACCCTCTACCAAGTGTACGAGCCGATCACGGCCGCTGTACTCGACTACCGATCGATGGGCGAAGAACTCGGCGATCTGCCGCAGCATTCGCCGGCGGTGGCACCCCTACTCGACTGGTCCGCGGCTCAGGCGTCCGGCGACGCCATCGTCGCGGATCAAGCCAAATCAGAACACTTCAAAACGCTCAAGCCCACGATGATGGCGTATTTCGCGTCGAACGGGATCTACTCGTACAGCGTCGCCACTGACCGTCGGTTTCCGCAGTTTTCCAGCGTCGATATTTGGTTTGACGGTGACACCGGACAGCTCGTTAAGGTGCTGCGATTCAGCGGCGAGCACAGCGGCAACACGGTAACGAATTGGCTGCGGGCTCTGCATTTCGCGAGCGACCCCATGGATTCCCTATGGTATCGGTGGCTGATCTGCCTGATCGGCGTCTATACCGTTGTACTCAGCGTCACCGGAATCTATCTCTGGTGGAAAAAGCGCGCGGCACGCCATTGGTCTCGGGAACACGGACGGCACCAACGATGAAAACATCCAACTTAACGGGATTGTCCATGACACGCAGTCATCCACGCAAACCAGTCTGGGCGCCCGTCGCCGCGGCCCTTCTGACCGTAATGTCGGGAAGCCAGAGCGCACCCGCCGACGGTCAGCTTATCAGTCAAGCGCCGTGGCCGGCATTACCGGACTGGAGCGAACTGGACGACTTCACCCACCAGTATTTCACGCCCGCGATTTACGAGCATGCCCGAACGCAAACCCAGTTCACGGCGCTCGACATCCGCTATTGGAGCGACGGGCAAGCCCTTCGCGGATTACTGATCCGTCCGCGGAATCCACAAGGTCAACGTTGGCCCGCGATTATCTTTAATCGCGGCGGAACAGGCGACTACGGACGTATCGGCAACTACAACGTGCCGTGCAAGGAAGACAGCGATTCGTGTCTGTATCTCGTGGACCTGTTAATGCTCGCCGAAAAGGGCTTCGTGGTCATAGCCTCGGATTACCGGTTTCACGGCGAGACGGGGAAGCGCGACGAATGGGGCGGCAAGGACGTCGATGACGTTCTCAATCTCGTGCCGACAGTCAAGGCGCTGGATTTTGTGGATCCGGATCGGCTCTACATGCTCGGCCAGTCGCGCGGCGGAACGATGACCTACATCGCGCTGAAGCGAGGCGCGCCGGTCCGAGCCGCGGCGGTGATCGCCGGACCTTCCTTGCTCAGCGAAGACACCCACACGTTCATCCACGGCGACTGGTTCCTGAACGGCAACCAATGGTTTGATGGGGCACCCAAGGTATGGCCCGACTACGCCCACCGCGCGGCGGAGCACTTTCGCGATCGATCGGCAGCGCTCTGGCCAGACGCGATCAATGTGCCGGTCCTGATTCTGCACGGCCGCGAGGATCCTCTCGTCCCCGTGACACAGGCATTACGCATGGCAGACGCGTTGCAGTCCCACGGAAAAGTGTACTCGCTCGTCATCTATGGATCGGATGGCCATTCGCTCTCGAAGAACGCCGAGGATCGCACACGGCGCATCGCGGAATGGTTTGACGCTTACGGTGCGCACAGCGCCCCTCATTAACCGGACGCGCTTGGTCTGGGGGCCTTGGTGTCACTGCCGATCGAAAAAATCCATGATCAAGGGCCACGACCAACTCAAGCCATAGTCGTGTCCCATGTCGGCGCGGCAATCCAGCACGCGAGGCCATTTTCCCGCTTCGCGCGCGCAGTAACTGCGGCAGTCGGCCGCGGCAGCGCCGAAGGGTGTCGCCGCTTCGCTCTCAGCGACCCCACAGCCGGAGGCCGCCGCCCAGCGGCGCATGATCGCGGTCGCGCCGGTATAGAAGTAGCGATCGTTGTCATTCGAGGTCGTCGTCGCCGACGTATCGTCCCACGGCCCCGGAGGGACAACCGGATCGCGAACACCGGTGATCAAGATCACCGGTGTTGCCGTGGGACCCGCGGGTCCGTCGAGATACCCTCGATGCGGTAATCCAACGATCGGGGCCGCCGCCCGTAGTAGCCCCGACGTCTTGGGATTCTGCAGTAGCTCCCAAACGAACATACCGCCGTTGGAGCCGCCAACCGCGTAGACCCGCTCGGATTGGACGCACCACGTCGACTCGACGCGTTGCACCAGCGCCTGTACGAAATCGACATCGTCGTCCTGACACTGCGTCCACGAACAGGTGGATTTCGCCACGTCACTTCGACACGAGGGATACCGATAGTCCGGTGTCAGTGTCGCATCGCAGATCGGCTCACCGTTCGGAGCTACACCACTGGTAGAACCTCGGAATGTCCATGAATTATTGCGATGATCCGGACCTTCCGAGCCGAGGCCTCGTGGGGCCACGATGATGTAGCCGCGACGATCGGCGTCTTGGATGACTGCCGCATCGTCGATAAATTCGTTCTCGTCACCGCTCCATCCATGGAATGCGAGCACGACAGGCATCGGATGCGTGCCATCGTAGCCCTGCGGTACGTAGACCCGGTAGTGCCGAGTCACCCCGCGGTGCCGTGCCGTGTACAACCCGCTACCGACCGCAGAGTGTCCGCAGCCTGTTTCTGCGGCCTGCGTCATCGACCCTGCAACGAGCAAAGTCAGCACCCATAACAGCGATCGAGACCTGTTCATGGCCGATGTTCCCGTATTTGAACCGCTGCCCGGTCACCTGGGTGCCCCCTAGCACCTCGGTCGGTAGTCGTCGGGATCGTACCACGCAGCGCGACGCGGTGACGACGTCGATGACCCCTACGCGTCACGGCATCGGCGCACCGCGGGCCGCAACGAGGACCGTGTACCACTGCGCCCGCGTGAGCGTGATCGACGTGATCTCACGCAGCACACGCAGCCGTTCGGGCGACTGACTGCCCATCAGTGGGATGGGCCGACTCGGGTGCGCCAGGACCCATGCCGCCGTCACGCTCGCTCGCGTCACCCCGTGAACGGCCGCCAGCGCATCGAGTGCGGCAATCACGGCACGCTCGCGATCGGTGGCGCCGCCGCCCATCAACCGGCCGCCCGCCAACGGCGACCAGGCCAAGACCGCGAGGTTCTGCTCCATGGCGAGATCCAATGTGCCGTCCTCCAGCGGTCCTAAATACAACGGCGAATATTCAGGCTGTACCGAGGCCAATGGCAGCGACAGGTGTGCCATCAGCGCCCGCGTCTGTGCCACCGAGTAGTTCGACACGCCGATGGCGCGCACTTTGCCGTCGCGGTGCAGTCGCTCGAGCGCCGCAGCCACCTCCGCAGGATGGGCTAGGTGGTCCGGACGGTGTATCTGGTACAGGTCAATCACCTCAACACCCAGCCGCGTCAACGACGCCTCGCAGGCGCGCACGAGGTAATCCGCCGACGAGTCGTACGGCACCGGCGGCGTGATCCCCCCTTTGGTGGCCAGCACGATCTCTCCCCGCAACGACGGCCGCGCCTTGAGGAGGCGCCCGAATAGGCGTTCGACCCCTCCAAACCCGAGCGACGTACCGAGGCCATAGATGTCCGCCGTATCGAAAAGCGTCATGCCCGCATCGAGGGCGGCGTCAACCGTCGCGAGCGCAGCGTTTAGATCCTCGCCCACCATACGCCACATACCAAAACCGACCGGGGCGACGGTCAGGCCACTCCGGCCGAGTGGGCACGAACGGTTCAGATCACGCATGGCTCTTCCTTCTGCAGTCATCGACGCGCCTGTCCGACGAAGCGCCGGCGGCCGGTATTGGAGGCCTATCATCGCAATATTCGCGCGCCCGCGCGCTGCGCCGTCGGTCGTCCTGCGCGCGCCCGTGATGGAAAACAGGCGATGGGTGCCGGCGGATCGTTACGCTATGCCCCGGCCCGTGGTAGCGTCCGAGTACTGCTAGGGAGAATGCCATGAGCCACGACGTCCCCGACTCCACCGTCCTCGAACTGCCCCGCCTGTCGCGCCGCCGTGCACTGATGGGGGCTGCCGCCTTGTTTGCCGCGGCACCGTTCGCGGGGGCCGACGCCCAGAAGCGCGGCCATGTAGCGAACCCCCATCCGTCGTCCACGGACGGATTGATCCGGATCGACGGCAATGAGAACCCCTACGGCCCATCGCCGAAGGCGCGCGAAGCCATCCTCGCCAGCATCGTGCGGGCGCCGCGCTACGCCGACAGCGAGGTCGATGCGCTCGGCGTCGCACTGGCCGCCACCCACGGCGTCGCCCCCGCGCAAGTGATCATTGGCACCGGTTCGGGCGAACTGCTCAAGATTTCGGCGCTGATGGGCGCCCACCCCGGCCCGGGTGGCGAACTCATTGCGGCCGTACCGACCTACGAAGAACTGCCCGCGTTCGGCGCTCGACTGGGACTCACCGTGAAGGGGATCCCGGTCGATGCCGAGCACCGGCACGATCTCCCGCGCATGCATGCCGCCATCGGCCCGCAGACCCGCGTCGTCTACGTCTGTAACCCCAACAACCCAACCGGCACCGTCGTCCGGCGCAGCGATTTGGAGGACTTCATTAAAGCGGTGCCACCGCACGTACTCGTCGTCGTGGACGAAGCGTATATCCACCTGGTGAACGATCCGCAGGCCGGTTCGGTGGATCACCTCGTGCAGGAGGTGCCGAATTTGCTCGTGCTGCGGACGTTCTCCAAGATTCACGGCCTCGCCGGTTTGCGCGTGGGCTATGCCATCGCTCATGCCGACACGGCACCGACCGTCGCGGCGTGGGGACTGACCTATCCCAACAGCACCGGCATCGCAGCGGCGACCGCGAGCCTTGGCGATCATGCCTTCCTGGCGCAGACGCGCACGGCGTTGGTGTCGGATCGTAATCGGATTCATGCGGCGATCGACGCGAGAGGCCTGCCGCGCGCAGACTCGCAGGGCAATTTCGTGTTTTTTGACACGGGTAATCCCCTCAAACTGTTTCAGGATCGGATGTTGGCCCACGGCATCAAAGTGGGCCGCCACTTTGACGGCTACGACACGTGGGCCCGCGTGTCGATCGGGCTCAAACACGAGACGGACGCGTTCCTCGCCGCCTTGCCAAAGGCGCTCGGAGCCTAATCGTGAGCGTGCCGCCCGACGCCACCCCGGACGAGCGCGTACACGCACTCGTCCAGAGTTCGGCGTACCGACGCGCCGATTTGGACCTTGAGTTTCTCGCCTCGGACGAACTGCGGGGTATTCGTCTCGGTCTCGATTACGAGAAGACGGAATTAGCGCTCTCGGCACATCGCGTGCGTCACGCGATCGTGGTGTTTGGCAGCGCGCGCATCGTCGAGACCGAACGGGCCGCTGCCGACGTGCGGACGGCGCAGGCCGCGTGGCAGGCGGATCCCAGCAACCCGACGTTGCGCGATGCGCTCGCCCGAGCCGAGCGACGCGCGACACTGTCAAAGTGGTATGACGTGGCGCGGGAGTTCGGGCGTCTCGTCGGTCGTCTGCCTCCCACCCCGCAAGGTGATCGCGTGGTCATCATGACCGGTGGGGGGCCGGGCATCATGGAGGCGGCCAATCGCGGCGCCTCTGACGTCGGTGCGGTGTCGGTGGGACTTAACATCACACTACCGCACGAACAAAAGCCGAATCCCTACATCAGTCCGGGCTTGTGCCTGTCGTTCCACTATTTTGCGATGCGCAAATTGCACTTCATGCGGCGTGCCGCCGCTCTCGTCGCCTTCCCCGGTGGTTTTGGCACACTGGACGAGTTGTTCGAGACGCTCACGCTCGTACAAACCCGCAAGATGCCGCCCGTACCGGTGGTATTGGTCGGGCGCGACTACTGGGACCGATTAATCAACCTTGAGCACATGGTGGCGGAAGGCTTGATCGAACCGCACGAGCGCGACCTGATCGCCTACGCGGAAACCGCTGTCGATGCGTGGGATGCGGTCAAACACTGGCACTCTCGGCGTGGCACACCGGATTTCCCACACAGCGCCGGTGCCGGTTAGCGTCAGCCCGGGCCTTGCATCGCCGCGTTGCTCACGGAGCGTCGTGTCGGCCTTGCGGCGTGGCTCGTTCAAATTGCGCCAGCCATGCCGTTCCGGCGAGCAGCACAATCTGGCAACCGGCCGGCAGCCGTAACGCATCCTGCGGACCGAGTTCGACCACCACGCCCTCCACGTTCACGGTGGCGACATCGGGCGCTGCCACCAGTACGGCGGCCGATGCACTCTGCGCGATCGTCACCGCCAGGGGCAAACGCCGCAACGTGTGCTGCCACACACCGCGACGGGTCATCACGTTGAGATCCGTGACCGATTCGCCGTGCAAGCGCGCCTCACACGGCGCGTCCGCAGGGAAGGACAGCGGCGGACCTGCGGCGTGCACAGACACCGGCGGGGCTTCGGCAATGCGCAACGCGAGTTCTCCGCCACTCAGTACGGCCAAGGTGCGATCGACACCGTCGAAGCACGAAAACGGCCCATCCTCGACCACCGCGGCCATGCTGACGCGCCACTCAAAGGTATCAACCGTGGCGTTGGGCGGTTCCACAGCGACCTCAATCGTCTCACCTTTGCCGTTTTTCCAACGCATCCGCCGATGATCAACGCTATTCAACCGCAGCATCCGCCGTCCTCCGAAGTCGTAGGGACAGCATACCCCGATCCGTTGGCGAGGGCGTCGCGCCACCACACGGTGCGTACGACCCGTCGATCCTCCTCGCGCGCGCAGTAGACCACCACATCCAACACCGCATGCAGTAGCCGTCGCAAATCGGCCAACGACAAATCGCGACCGGCATTCGACTCGCGGACCAAGAGCGACACCTGCTCAATCGCGAGCTCAACGCTGCCGGCATGCACACTGGTGATGGACCCCGGGTGGCCGGAGCTGACGTTACGCAAGAAATGGTAGGCCTCCTCACCCCGCAATTCCGCCAGCAGGATGCGATCGGGTCGCAGCCGAAGGGAAGCTTCCAGCAGTTGCTTGGCCGTGACACGCGATCGGCCCTGATCGTCCTTGGAGTAATACAAGTGCACCGCGTTGGGATGGGAAGCAAGATCCAACTCGGCCGCATCCTCAATGCTGATCAGGCGCTCGCCCGCGGGAATCTCGCGAATCAGCGCTTTCGTCAGTGTCGTCTTGCCCGATCCGGTCGCCCCAGCCACCAATACGTTGAGACGACTCTTGACCGCGAGCGCCAAGAACTGCTGCCACGCACCGGCTCGATAGGCCTCCTCGAGCGCCGTGTGGCCCGCCCTCAAGGGCGCCACCGACGCGCACCCGCCAAAGGCACCACCGCGCGCAAGATCGTCCAAACTGTACATACGCGTACTCGGCCGCCGGATCGACAACACCACCCGCCCTGCCGTCGTCGCCGGCGGAAGAACAAACTGCAACCGCTCTCCGCTCGGCAAGGACGCCGACAACAACGGTGTTTCCGCGCCGACCCGCTGCTCGGTACGCGTTGCGACGAGCCGTGCAAACTGCTGCGCCCAGGTCAGGGTCGCCCACGGCGCATCGACACAATGCCAACCGTCGGACCGTTCGACCCACAACTGCCCGGGTCTTTGTAGACAAATTTCGGTCACCTCCGCGTCCCCGAGCCACCGCAACAGCGGGCGGGTGTACGTCGTCAGCGCACTTTCGTGGTCGCGATGCTCAGCGGTCCCCATGCGACACCAACTGATACACGTCGGAGAAGTCGACATCGGCCGCGACGATCACGTCCACGCGCGCACCCGGCTCGACATGAATCGTCGGTGGAATGTGGATCGAGTCCCGGAGCGCCTCGGTGGCGACGTCCCTCCCGCCTTGCACGTTGTAGACGACACCCGTCCCGGTCTGGTGCCGATTCGCGAGGGCGCTCGCCCCGGCATCGATCACCGACAACATGACCGCCGCACCGAAGCGGTCCACGGTATGGCGGTCGACAGCACCGGGAACACCGCTGCGACCGAGCGCATCCGTCGCGGCGGCACCGAGCGGAATATAAAGACCGTCCGGTGTACGTGCCTCCGTCCACGTGATGGCCACACGGGCTTGACCGGCACGCACATCCGCATGGGTCTCACCGATCAACCGAGAGCCCCGCGGCAATAACACCACGGTACCGTCGGTGCCGTAGTTGTCGCCCGACAGCAGGCACGTCGCCAGCCCCGGCAACGTGGAATCCACCGCGGTCTCCAACGTGCAATCGAGGAACGATCCGCGTGCGAGCAAAAACCGCCGCGGAGGCAGCGCTGCCGCGTGCAACACCTTGACCGGCAGTCGTGGCAACGCCTCCGTCGGCGCTGCGGGCGTCGGCGCCGTTGTAGCTGGCTCAGCCGGAGTCACGGGTCTGAGCAACACAGGACTCGCGGCACGATGCACCGGCATCGCCCCGCCGTCAGCCACTCGCGCACCCGTGCCGGCCGCTGCGGGGTTCGGGATCGAGGCCAACGGCCAGGGTGGCACGGGTGGCACGGCAGACGGTGCGGGACTACCCACCGGCGAACTGCCGGGCGCTCCGGTTGAGGCCGCCATCGGCACGCGCGCCGTCTCGACGGATGTCCCTGCGGGCGCCTCACCCGCCGCCACCGTCGGGTT
>DAINQU010000039.1:0-17359 GCA_036742455.1 Steroidobacteraceae bacterium
CATGGGCATGGGCATGGGCACTCACATGGCGGCGATCGACTGGGCGTTGCCTTTTGGCTGATTGGCGGCTTCACCATTGTTGAGGCCATCGGCGGCTGGTGGTCGGGTTCGTTGACCTTGCTCGCTGATGCGGGACACCTCTTCGTGGATACGCTCGCGCTCGCACTTGCGTATGGCGCGCAACGCCTCGCGAAACGGCCCGCCTCAAACCGGCGCAGTTTCGGGCATGGACGAGCTGGCGTCTTAGCGGCTTTCGTCAATTCGCTCGTGCTCCTTGGAATCGTGGTCGCCATCGTCGTCGAAGCCGGCTTCCGGCTCGCCGATCCCCATCCGATGAATGCAGGAATCGCGTTGTGGGTCGCATCCGGTGGAATTGCGGTCAATTTGCTGGTCGCGGCCTTGCTACACGGCCATCACCACGGCGATATGAATGTTCGTGCGGCGTATTTGCACGTGCTTTCGGACTTACTCGGCGCCGTCGCAGCCGCTGCCGCCGCGCTGATCGTCATGGGCACTGGATGGCTTGCGGCCGATGCCTGGTTATCCCTTGTCGTGACGCTTTTGATCGGGCGCAGTGCGTGGCCGCTGTTAGTTCACTCGGCGCACGTGCTGCAGGAAGGGACTCCTGACGGATTCGATCCTGAACAATACGCGCAGCGACTCGTGGTGGCCGTGCCCGGTGTGACGGATGTCCACCACGTGCATGCGTGGTCGCTGACGCCATCGGAGCCACTGCTGACCTTGCATGCCAGCTTGGCGCCAAACACGGATGCTGGTGAAGCCTTGCGCGCCATCAAGGCGATCACCGTCACCGAATTCGGTATACGTCATTCCACCGTTCAGTTAGAGCCGGCCCAATGCGCCGACCCGGATCACGCGTGCGGTGAGCCCGCCGCATCCCTCGCGAGTCGATAAAGCGCTTTGAGTTCTGCATCGATTTCTTTCTGCAGTCGCTCGGTGGTCGGAGCGTCGATGCGCTTAGGCACAAAGCGCGGCGTACCGACGGCGATGGTAATGGTCGAAAACGGCCGGGGAAGCACAAAGCGGTCCCATTTGTGGAACAGCCAGGCCCGGGTCGCGTGAAAGGAAAGCCCGACAATCGGGCGGCCGGACAACTGAGCCAACATGACCGCACCCGGCTTGCACTCGAACGCCGGTCCGGTGGGTCCGTCAACCGTGATCGCGGGCGAGATGCCTTTTTGGAGTGCGACGTAGTAATCACGCAAGGTTCGGGCGCCGGTATGGCTTGACGACCCCCGAATCACGTAGCAACGGTGACTGGCGGCGATGCGGGACGGGATCTCGCCGTCCACCGACGGACTGATCAAAAAGCCTGGGTCCAAACCGATACGACGCAACCCGATTAAGTACTTCGTAAGAAACAGCTGATGCTGGTGCCAGTACACCGGGATGATCGGGCCGTCTTTCAGCCCCTCGACTGCGTTCTCTTCACCCAGCACAAGCTTGATTCGGCAGGTGAGCCAGAAGAAGCGGATCAGCACGAGCCCTACGGGAGTCGCAATCCGGTAGAGCCAGCGCCGTCGCGCGGTCATCTCACGACCCAAATAGGGTTCATCGTGAGTCTCGGGGGCATTGGGGGGAGCCGGCGTAGTCATAAACGTCCTCAGGGTGCCGGGATTCTGCGGGGTTGAGCGGTCTGCAGCAACCGGACCAAGTCTTCAATGGAATGGGTATGCAACCGCACGGGGGCCGCCTGGTGTGCAGGAAGCGCACACCAACAGTGATCGCCTGCGGGGACCTCCACCGGCTGAAGCACCCATCGGCCCGTGGACGTCACCGCCACCTGCTCGGACTCAAAGCGCAGGTCAGAAATCCCCTTCAGACCGCGTCCGTCGGCTTTGAGAGCGGCTTCCATACGCGTCCAGGCATCGGTTGGCGGGATGCGCCCGGCGTTGACCGACTCCCGCAATCCGTCCGGCAAAATCAGTCTCACATCCTCAAGCGTCGCAGCGGACCGGCTTTCCAGATCCACGCCGATCGGTCCGCCAGACGCGATCAGAACCACCACGGCGTGGCCGGTGTGGGAGAGGCTGCAGGCGGGCCCACCGATCCAGCGCGGCGGCCCATCCGGCGGGTACTCCACCATCTCCGGCTCAAAGGGCTGGCCCATCGCCGCGGCTGCCGCGGCGATCAGTGCGCTCGCCAAACCACGACCCAAGCGGTCTCGCAACTCGCGTTGGCGGGCGATGGCGGCTCGGCGGGCGCGCGGGATCACCGACGCCAACAGCACCTCCAAAGCGTCCTCAGGCTGCGCAGGTACCGCAACGTGATGTAAACTCGGCAATTGTTCCACGTTTCCCGCCATCAGCGTCGCAGCCATGCCCCGAACCTTCGATCAGCATAGCGCGAGCTCGCTGCCACCGCCGCTCGACCCGGACGCCTTTGACGTCGGGTCGACCGACGATTCGCTCGACCGACTCGTCGCCGCAACCGCCCGGTCTGGGGATTTCTTTCGCATTCACGCACCCGGCCGACGATCGGATACCTGGATCTTGAATAACCCGGCCGACATCAAACGGGTACTGGTCACCAATCACCGTAATTACACCAAAGGTGTCGGCCTAGATCGCGTTCGAATTTTGCTCGGCAACGGCATCATGACCAGTGAGGGCGATCTTTGGCGCCGCCAGCGCCGAATGATTCAACCGTTTTTTCACCGTCGGGTCATCGAATCCTTCGCTACGGTGATCGAAACCGAAGTCGCAGGCCGCCTACGCGCCTGGGAAACGCTCGCGGCCAGCGGCACGCCAGTCTCCATCACGTCGGAGATGAGCGAACTCACTCTGGATATCATTTTGCGCGCCATATTTGGCGAAGACCTCGAGTGGCTGACGGAGCGGATGGGTCAGAACCCGTTTGCGCTGGTCACTGAGCACGCCGCACGTGATCTGCAGTTTGCCTATCGCTTCCGAAGCCTCGTCCGCCTGGTCGGAGAACTGGTCGTGCGACGCCGCAGTGAGGGGCTCGAACGTCACGACTTTCTCGGTATGTTGATGGCGGCTCGCGACAAAGAAACCGGCGCACCGATGCCGGATCGGGAACTGTTGGACGAGGCCATGACGTTAATTGTGGCCGGGCATGAGACCAGTGCCAGCGCGTTGAACTGGACGTGGTTTCTACTGGCCACCCACCCGGAAGCCGATGCGCGGGTGGCCGCTGAAGTCGCCCACTTAGACCCCTCGGCACGGCTCACGTACGCCGAGGCAGAAGGCCTTCGGCACACGCAAGCGGCGATCATGGAAGCCATGCGACTCTACCCACCCGGTTGGATCCTGAGCCGCAGAACCATCACGGATGACGTACTGTCGGGGCATCGCATTCCGGCAGGGACGGACGTCATGCTCAGCCCCTATCTGATCCAACGACACCCCACCCATTGGGATGCGCCCGACGCGTTCAGGCCCGAACGGTTCTTGAACGACGACCCCCGCGACCGATGGATCTACATACCTTTCGCCGCCGGCCCGAGACACTGCGTGGGCGAAAATTTTGCGATGTACGAGATGACCGTCCACGTCGCCCGCGTCGCCGCCCGGTGGCGCATGGAATACTTGAACGAAGGCCCGCTCGATATTGAAGCGGCGATCAACCTGCGGACGCGCGGCGAATTGCGCATGCGCCTGCATGCTCGCTGACCACCTCGGTCAGCACGGAAGAACACGAATGTCACACGACACCCTGATCGACATCCTCAACGCGAACCGCGACGCACCGCGGGCGATCCATTATCTCGAGGGCGAACAGGATCGTCGGACCGTGCCGTATGCCGGCCTTTGTGACAATGCCCTCGGCATCCTCGCGCACCTTCAATCGGCCGGCGCCGCGCCAGGCGACAAAATGATCATCTTCTTGAACAGCAACCAGCAGTTCATCGAAGGTTTCTGGGGTGCGATGGCGGGCGGTATTGTTCCTGTTCCGTTGGCCGTGGGCATCTCCGATGAGCATCGCCATAAGCTGCTGCGCATTGCGCGCAAGTTGGGCAACCCACTGCTGTACACGGACCGCCGCAATCTCGACCGTATCGGCGCTTTTGCCGCGACCGTCGGCGAGTCGGACACGTTCGCTCGCTTAGAGAAACGGGCCGTACTCGTCGAGAATTTGGGCGATCTGTCGCGTCGGGGCACGCCGGTACAACCCAGCGCTGACGACACAGCATTCATCCAGTTTTCCTCTGGGTCCACGAGCTTGCCCAAAGGCGTTGTGCTCTCGCACCGCAACGTGATCGCCAACCTCCGCGGCGCAACGGCCGCTGCCCGATTCAGCGCAGAGGACATCTCCCTCAGTTGGATGCCGCTCACGCACGACATGGGACTGATCGGCAAACACATCTTCATGTTTGCCAATCGGATCGAGAATTACCTGATGCCGACGGAGTTGTTCATCCGTCGACCATTATTGTGGACTCAGTTTGCTTCGCAAACGCGGGCCACGATCCTTTCCTCACCGAATTTTGGCTACCGTCACTTTTTGAAAGTGCTGGATGACCGCTCGCTCGACGGCATCGACCTGTCCGCGGTTCGGCTGATTTTTAACGGTGCCGAACCGATCTCCGTCGACTTGTGCGATGAGTTCATGGACCGGATGGCACCCTACGGCTTGGCACGCCACGCCATGTTCCCCGTCTATGGATTGGCAGAGGCAACGCTTGCGGTCACGTTCCCGCCCCCTGGCAGTGCCTATACGCATCGACTGTTTGATCGTCACCAGTTGAATCCGGGTGCGGTGGCCGGCTTTGCGGACCCCGGGTCCGCCGACGCACTGGCGCTGATGAATGTGGGCCGGCCAATCCCAGGAACCGAAGTGCAAATTGCGGCCATGGATGGCCCGGAAGTTTCGCCGGGGTCGGTGGGCCGCATCCTCATTCGTGGCGACAACGTGACGCGCGGCTATTTCGAAGATCCCGAAGCCACCGCACGGACGATCGACGCGTCCGGTTGGCTTGATACCGGCGATCTGGGCGCAATGGTTGATGGCGACCTGTACGTCACCGGTCGCGCCAAAGAGATCATCTTTATCAACGGCCAGAACTACTTCCCGCACGACCTTGAGGGTATCGCCCAGCAGGCTACGGGCCTAGAACTCGGCAAAGTGGTCGCCGCCGGCTGCCGACCAACATCGGCCGAAGGCGATGAACTGACGTTCTTCGTGCTGCATCGCGGCTCACTCGAGGACTTTTTGCCCATTTCGCACGAGGTCACTCGCCTCGTGAATGAACACGCCGGCTTGGAAGTCGCGCACGTCGTACCGGTCAAGCGTATCCCGAAAACGACCAGTGGCAAGATCCAACGCGTGGCTCTCGAACAAGCGTTTATCGCGGGTGAGTTTGCCGAGGAAATGGCCACTCTGGCGACGTTGCGCGAACAGCACCACGGGCATCGGGCGGCGGGCGAAGGCCTTGAAGCGCGCGTGCTGGCCATCTGTGTCGAGGCGCTCGCCGGCAAGTCGGTCGCGGTCGACGATAATTTGTTTGAAATCGGCGCAAGCTCACTCACGCTGATACAGATACACGAAGAGATCGATCGGCAATTCCCGGGCGCCATCGACTTGACTGAATTGTTCGATTACCCGACCGTCGCACAACTCGCCCAACATCTGGAATCCAAAATCCAGGCCTGAGGATGCATCAACGACCATGGGACAGCCCACGCCCGCCGCGCTCGTGTCCGTCTGGCCCCATCGGCTGACCCGTGTGCCGGTGCCGTTGCTGGGGCTTGCAGTGGGGCTCTTGGCGTTGGCGGTGCTCTACGTAGAAGTCCCTGGCCGCCCGCTGATTCTGCACGCGCTGCAAAAGCTCGGTCACCCGGCCGTGTTCGCGGCCATGGCAGTCACCCTATTCGGGATGCGGCGACGGCTACGACCCATGAGCGGCATCTGGAGTGATTACGGCTCGGTGTTCTTGATCGGTACCGGTCTTGGGATCGCCACCGAACTGGCGCAAGTACTCACGCACCGAGATCCGGCGGTGAAAGATGTGCTGTTGGACGTCCGTGGCATTACAGGCGCGCTCGCCCTGTTAGCAGCCTTTGACCCCCGATGGCGATTAGGCCTCTCAGCGCGGCGCGTACGGCACCTTTTTTTGAGCGTTGCCGTGCTCGTGATGGCGATCACGGTCGGACCGGTCCTGTGGGTCGCCGGTGCCTATGCGCATCGATCGCTCGAAGCACCCACCCTGTTTGCCCCACGCCATTCGATCGACTTGTTGCTGGTGTCGCTCACCGATAGCGCGCCGGAACTGAGCGCCATGCCTGCAGGCTACGCGCGGCAGGCTGACGAGCGCGGACTGCGAGTGCCGCTGACAACGCGCCCCTACGCCGGCGTTGTGCTCGATGAACCCTTAAGTGACTGGCGTTCGTATCGCACGCTGCGCATCGACATCACCAACCCCGCGCGCAGCGAACTCACGCTGCATATTCGCGTGCAAGATCGCGCCCACAACGGCCTGTATACCGATCGCTTTGAAGGGGCGGAACCGATTCCGGGAAATACCCGGCGCGTCATCGAAATACCCGTTGAGAAAATCGCGGGCGGCCCGCTGCGCCGCCGACTCGACCTCGCCCACATTGGACCGATCACGCTGTACAAAACCAGTGGCGAAGGCCCGCGGGAAATGTGGCTCGGTTCCGTCGAATTAATCCGATAAATACTGCGAAGTCGGACCCCCTGATAATGGTAGTGTCGCGTTAAGGGCGGCACTGATCGCCCTGATCAATAATATGTAAAATCAGGGGAAACCATGGACATTCGACCGATTGGGCGAGGTGCTGTGCGCACACTCGTCGCGTTTTCGTATTTCGTCGCCGCGGGATTCGCGCACAGCGCGATGGCGGCCTCACCACCCGATGAACTGTCAGCGTCCGCGCTGAAAAATGCGCATGCGGTGCACGGCGACCCGGTCTACAACGGCGCGCGAACTCGGGTATTAACGGACGGCATCAAAACGGCATCGCCGTTTGGTGGACCGATTCCCGGAATTGATTCGGTGGCGAACTTCACCGGCCAGTTCACTGCCAACGGCGTTGACTGGAACGGTAATCCGCAATCCAACTGGTCGTACGCGATGGTGGGTCGCTCACCGAGTCGCGGTGGTACGACGCGCCTGCGCGCACCGCTCATCCCCGTATCGGTCGACCTGCGCGACGCCAGTGGCAACCCTCGCTATAAGAACGGCTTCCGCCTTTATTCGGACGCAACCCGCTATGTCCAGACGATCCTGAATTCACCGATATTCACGCCGGCTCATTTCCCGGGCAACGGCGATCCCGTGCAGTACACCGATGCGGTGCAACGTGCGGAATTCAGCGCCGTGAAAGGTGAGGAGTGGCATACGGTCCTGGCGCCAGCCGTCGGGGCACCCCGAGTCATGTCCATCAATCAAGATGCGGCCTGCGGCACGACAGACAACGCGGGCAACCCCGGACACTGCAACTACCATTACGCGCTGAATGCGGACGGCAGTTGCTGTTTCTACATTCTGGTCGACGACGCGGTGTTCGGCGGCTTGTTCTTCCCACAGACCTATCCGGTCGATGCCTCCACGCCGATCGGCGCGGCGGAAGTCTCCGGCGACATCAAGACGACCGACGTCTCGTCCTTCGTGTTCCCGGACACCTACCTCTATGTCACCACGTCAGCCAACTGCTGCATTTTGGGCTATCACAGCTTCGACTATGAGCCGGGCGCCACGCCCAATGCTGCACCCCGTTTCTACGTGCTGGACTACTCGTCGTGGATCACCCCTGGGATATTCGGTACCGCGTTTGCGGACGTGACCGCGTTGAGCCACGAGTTGTCGGAAACGTTTAACGATCCCTTCGTTGTCTTTGACGGCACCACGAACGCGACGCCGTGGTGGCTGTCCCCGAACGGCAATTGCCAGAACAACCTAGAAGTCGGCGACGTCATTGAGGGTCTACCGAACGCGACCTACCCCGTGAAAAGTCGCGGCTACGTGTACCACCCGCAGAATGAGGCCTTGTTGCAGTGGTTCGAATTCCAGTCGCCGTCGACGGCGCTGGGCGGCGCGTACTCGTACCCGGATGCGACCGTTCTGACGGGCCTCTCGGTGCCCCAAAACGCCGGTTGCTCCGCTCCGCTCTAAGGGCGGTAGGGATCCCGGGCGCGGACCATCCCGCCCGGGACCCGATCGGATCCGGAGTTCAAACGAAGGTTTGGGGGGATGGTGCCGGTGGAGGGACTTGAACCCCCGACCTCTCGCTTACGAAGCGACTGCTCTACCAACTGAGCTACACCGGCGAAGGGCGCGAAGTATACGAGACACTCGGCCCGTCGGCAATGAGACCCGCGTCTCAGGTTATCGAATTGGCCCGTAACGGCTTCGGCAACGCGAAGACGACATGCTCCTCGCGCCCCGGCAACTCAACGGCGGCCTCACCGCCCCAGGCTTGCAACCGCGCAACCACCGCCTGAACGAGAATTTCCGGCGCCGATGCACCGGCCGAGACCCCGACGTCGGTCACCCCGACGAACCAATCCGGATTCAAATCGTCCGCACCGTCGACCAGATAACCCCGAATACCCCGTTTTTCGGCGATTTCGCGCAACCGGTTCGAATTGGAGCTCGACTTCGACCCCACGACGATGATGATTTGGCAGCGATCCACCAGTTGCTTCACCGCATCTTGGCGGTTTTGCGTGGCATAACAGATGTCTTCGCGGCGGGGTGCCGTGAGGGCCGGGAAGCGCGCGATCAAGCGCTCCACGATTCGTGCCGTGTCATCGACGGACAAGGTGGTCTGGGTGACAAAGGCCAATCGAGCAGGGTCAGACACGACCAGCGCGTCAGCATCCTCGACGGTCTCGACGAGGTAGATGCGCCCACCTTGCGCGGTGTCGAACTGCCCCATGGTGCCTTCCACCTCAGGGTGCCCGGCATGGCCGATCAGAATGACCTCGCGGCCATCGCGCGCATGGCGGACGACCTCTAAATGCACTTTGGTGACCAGTGGGCATGTCGCGTCGAAGACCGTAAACCCGCGCTGCGCGGCTTCCGCGCGCACCGCCTTCGAGACGCCGTGCGCACTGAAAATCAATGTCGCCCCCGCCGGAACGTCGGCGAGATCTTCGACGAAGATGGCGCCGAGCCCACGAAGGCGATCCACCACGTAACGGTTGTGGACCACCTCGTGCCGAACATAAATGGGCGCGCCGAATAACTCGATCGCACGTTCCACGATCTCAATTGCGCGATCAACGCCGGCACAGAAACCGCGTGGGTTAGCGAGGTGTATTCTCATCCGTTCCTCGGATGCCGGCTATCGAGCAGCGCATCGACAATCAGACAGGCCGCTCCGACCGTAATGGCCGCGTCTGCGACATTAAAGGCGGGGAACCACCAACTCTCGTACCAGTGCACATGGATGAAATCGACGACATATCCATAGTGAACACGGTCTATCGCATTCCCCAATGCCCCGCCCGCCACCAACGCAAGGCCCGCCGGTACGATCCGCCGCGCGCTGTCTTCGAGTCGATAGAGCCACACGGCGATACCCGCGGACACCGTCACCGCCAGTCCCAGAAAGAGATACTTCTGCCAACCGCCGGCATCATCCAGAAAACTGAACGCAGCCCCGTGATTATGCAGGCGGGTGATCTCCAACACCGGTGGGAGAACGGGTAAGCGCTCGAACAGCTGCAACGCGGAAACGACCCAATGCTTCACCGCTTGGTCGATCACGATGATCGATGCAGTCAACCAGAGCCACCGCAGATGCCGCGGACCGGTTGTTGGCGTGACGTTAGGCATAATGACGATGCTCACCGGCTCCCGAGACGTTACCCGCACAGCGCGCACAGGCGTCCGGATGGCCTTCCACGCTACCGACATCCGCACGCTTGTGCCAGCAGCGCGTGCACTTACGCTCACTGCTCGCCGCCGCGGCGATCCACACGCCCGGGAGTTCCGCGGCTTGCGCCGCGCCCTCCGCAGCGGGGGCAGCGTGCAACCGGGCCTCTGACGTGATCAGCGCGAATCGCAGTTCTTCGCCCAATGCGGCCAATCGCGCGTATCGCTCCGCGTCGACCCACAGATCAACCGTCGCATCCAACGGACCTCCAATTTCACCGCGAGTACGCAGCACTTCCAACTCTCGAGCAACATCGGCCTTCAGTGCGATGACCTCGTCCCAGGACACTTTGGCGCCCTCAGCGTCCTCGGGGAAACGATGCCACTGGCTCAGGAAGACGGACTCGGGTCGACCGGAAACGGCAGGCATGACTTGCCAGATCTCCTCCGCGGTAAACGAGAGGATGGGTGCC
Organism: Steroidobacteraceae bacterium; assembly: GCA_036742455.1. Lineage (GTDB taxonomy): Bacteria > Pseudomonadota > Gammaproteobacteria > Steroidobacterales > Steroidobacteraceae > CAIKZZ01. The sequence goes on from DAINQU010000039.1 coordinate 10,300, forward strand.
AACCAGTGAACCATCGCCTCGGCGATGTGCCACAGGGCCGTCTGCGCGGAACGGCGCGCATGGCTACCCGCTGGGGTCGTGTAGAGGCGGTCCTTAATAACGTCCAGATAAAATGCGCCGAGGTCGACGACACAGAAGTTGTGGATTCGTTGGTAAATCACGTGGAAATCGTACGATCGATAGGCGTCGACGATCTCGCTCTGCACCGTCCGAGCGCAGGCCAACGCCCAGCGATCCAGATCCACGAGTTGCTCGGGCGGAAGCGCATCCCGACTTGGGTCAAACCCGGACAAATTGCCGAGCAGGAAGCGAACGGTGTTGCGCATACGGCGATAAGAATCAGCCATGCGCTTCAGGATCTCATCCGAAACCGCGATTTCGTTGGCGTAATCGGTCGCGGCCACCCACAAACGCAGCACGTCGGCACCCAGCGCACCGATCACCTTTTGCGGCACCACGGTGTTTCCGAGTGACTTGGACATCTTTCGGCCCTTGTCATCCACCGTGAATCCGTGCGTGAGCACCCCACGGTACGGCGCGTGGCGATGGATGGCCACCGAGGTCAGCAGTGACGAATGGAACCACCCGCGATGCTGATCCGACCCCTCCAGATACAAGTCCGCCGGCGAGTGGATATCCGGGAAGAGATGCGACACGCACCAGTGCATCATGCCGGAGTCGACCCACACGTCCATGACATCGGTCGACTTCTCGTAATCGGCCGCCTCATCGCCCAACAGATCGCGCGGATCGAGATCAAACCACGCATCGATCCCGTCGACCTCGACACGCGCAGCGACGGCCTCGATCAACTCGGACGTGCGTGGATGTAGCTCACCCGTTTCCCGGTGAAGGAAAAACGGAATCGGAACGCCCCACGTCCGTTGGCGCGAAATGCACCAATCCGGCCGTGTTTCGATCATGCTGTAGATCCGATTTTCGCCCCATTTCGGCGTGAACTGCACCCGGCGAATTTCCGACAGCGCGTCTTGGCGCAGCGATTCGCGCTCCATGCTGATGAACCACTGCGGGGTCGCGCGGAAGATCAGCGGCGACTTGTGGCGCCAACAGTGTGGATAGCTGTGCTGGTAAGGCTTGTGCGCGAGCAATACCCCGCGTTCGCCAAGCAAGGTGACCACGTGCGCATTGGCCTCAAACACTTGCTCGCCGGCGAAAAGCGGCGTCGAGGCGAGATAGCGTCCGTCCCCACCGACCGGGTTGTCGACCGGGAGGCCGTAGCGCTGACCCACGATGTAGTCATCTAAACCATGCGCCGGGGCCGTGTGCACGCCACCGGTACCGGCGTCCAATGTCACGTGCTCGCCCAGAATGACCGGCACGGTGCGCTCGTAGAAGGGATGGCTGAGTGCGAGGTGCTCCAATGCGCTGCCCGGCACGCGCGCGAGTTCGGCCGCGCCGTCCAGCCCCGCTCGACCCAACACGGCCGGCAACAAGGCGGCCGCGACCACTAATACCTCACTGCCGACATCGGCAAGGACGTATTCAATCTCCGGGTGCATGGAAACCGCTTGGCTCGCCGGAAGCGTCCACGGGGTCGTCGTCCAGATGATGACGTGGGTCGGTTTCGTCAGCGAGTCAATGCCGGTTCTACGAGCAAGATCCGCGAGATCGCGAACCGCATACCGAACGTCGATACTCGGGCTCGTCCGGTCTTCGTATTCGACCTCCGCCTCGGCCAGCGAAGAGCGGCAATCGAGACACCAGTGCACCGGCTTGTAGCCCTTGTAGACGTGGCCCTGTTCAACGATACGGCCGAAGGCGCGCAACTGCGCCGCCTCGTAACCGGGCAGCATCGTGAGATACGGTCGATCCCAGTCGCCCATGACGCCCAAGCGGATGAAATCGACGCGCTGTCCGTCGACTTGCTTGGCCGCGTACTGCCGACACGCTGCGCGGAATGACTTCGCGTCGATTTTCGCCCCGACACGACCGTGGGTTTTTTCAACCTGATGCTCGATCGGCAAGCCGTGGCAGTCCCAACCCGGCACGTAGGGAGCGTCGTATCCGTCCAACGTGCGCGACTTAACGACGATGTCCTTCAGCACTTTATTGACTGCATGGCCAATGTGGATGGATCCGTTCGCGTACGGTGGACCATCGGCGAGAATAAATGTCGGCCGACCTTTCGCTGCGGCGCGCAACTTGCCGTAAATGTCGTTTGAGTTCCAGAACTCCAGCCAACGCGGTTCACGGTTGGCAAGGTCCGCCTTCATGGGGAAGTCGGTCTGGGGCAAATTGATCGTGTTCTTGTAATCCACGGGGGTCCTACTCACGCGGCTCGCGCCGCTAATATCTGGCGGGCGCGACGTGCGTCCGCATGCATCTGGGCGACAAGCGCCGAAAGAGAGTCAAAACGTTCTTCATCGCGCAATCGCGCAATGAACTCTACTTCAATGCGGCGCCCATAAAGGTTACCGCTGAAATCAAAGACGTGTACCTCGAGCAACGGCTCGATCCCGCCCACGGTCGGCCGGGTACCCAAGGATGCCACCGCCGGCGCCCGGAGCGGCATATTGGGCAATCCCAGCACCTGCACCGCGTAGATTCCGTTCACGGCAATCGCGCGGGGGTGCATTCGCAGGTTCGCCGTGGGAAATCCCAGTTCACGCCCAAGCTGCTGACCGTGTCCGACGCGGCCCGCCAATGAGTATGGCCTACCGAGGAGGCCTTCCGCAGCCGACAGATCGCCGCTCGCCACGGCCGCTCGGACTTCGGTGCTGGACACTCGAAGCCCATCGAGGGCAACGGCGGGCACTTCCGTGACCTCGAAGCCCAAGAGATCGCCCGACGCCCGCAACGTCGTAATATCTCCTGCCCGCTTGGCGCCGTAGCGAAACCCCTCGCCCACGACGATATGGGCCGCCCCCAGACTGTCTGCGAGCACCTCGCGGGCGAACTGATCGGGGCTCATCCGGCACAGCGCCGCGTCAAAATTCAAAATCCGTAATTGATCGACGCCGAGGCGTCCCAGCGCGATCGCCTTATCGGTGACCCGCATCAAGCGCTTTGGCGCACCGGTCGGGTCGAACACCTCGCGAGGATGCGGCTCGAAGGTTAAGACGGCGATCGGTTGATCGGGCGCGGCAGCACGGCGGGCAGCGGCCACGAGCGCCTGGTGCCCAAGGTGCACGCCGTCAAAATTGCCGATCGCGATCACGGGCGCCGTTGCCCCGATCCGACCGCTGCGGTATCCGCGCCTAATCTGCATCCGATTCAACTTTGCCGTTTCCTTAGAGCACCTGATTATACGGGTCGCAGATGGCGAGGCCTGAGCCCCATGATCCACAACACGCCACCGTACACCGCGGACCCGCCGAGCACACACGCGGTGAGCCGACCAATGCGCCAGGCCGCCGACCAATGAACCCAGGCAGACCAGTCTCCAGCCGCCCACCACAGGAAAACGGCCATCGCGATATTGGCGAGCAGCATCTGCACGAGCAAAGGCCGCCAACCGGGCGATGGCTGATACACCCCGCTTGCCCGTAAGCCACGATAAAGCAACCAACAATTTACGTAGGCGCCCACCCCAGAGGACAGTGCAAGAATCGCGTGCGGGATGGGTGCGCCCCAATAGGCCGCTGGAATCACCACGACAAGGTCGAAGCCAATCGCCACCGACAGTGCGGTGACACCGATGCGGACGGGCGTGCGCGTATCTTGTCGCGCGGTATACCCGGGCAAAAGAACCTTGACGAGACTCAATCCCATGAGGCCCGCCGCATTGGACATGAGCGCATACGCGCTCATCAGCACGTCACGCTCGCCAAAGCGCCCGTAGCCATTAATCGTCGCAATCAGAGGGCCCGCGAGGACAAAGAGCGCAACAGACGCCGGTAGCGAGATGACGGAGGTCAACCGCAATGCCCAATCGAGGGTGCCGTTGAAGCGCTCGGGCGACTTCTCGGCGTGGTGTACGGATAGGCCCGGCAAAATAACGGTCGCCAGTGCGATGGAAAAGACGCCCATTGGAAACTCGGCGAGGCGCACGGCGTAGTACATCCACGTGAGGCTGCCGGTGACAAAGAACGAAGCGATCCAGGTGTCCAGCAACTGGGCGATTTGGGCCACCGACGAACCGAAGATACCCGGCAACATCAGGCGGGCAATCCGGCGCACCCCCTCGTGGGCATAGCGCCAGCGTGGCCAACTCAACAAGCCCAGTCGTTTTAGGCCGCGAAATTGCGCCACCAGTTGGACTACGCCGGCGACGAACACCCCAATCGCCAGAGTGACCCCGGGATTTGAGGAATGCGGCGCAATCACGGCCGCAAACAGGATCATCACGACATTCAAAATCACCGGATTAAATGCCGCGGTACCAAATTTTCCGTAACTGTTCAAAACCCCTGACCCGAGAGCGGTCAGCGAGATGAAAAAGATGTAGGGAAACGTCCAGCGCAACATGTCGGCGGCCAAGTCCGACCGACCGCCCGCCCCTTCAAAGCCAGGCGCGAACAGCACCACCAACCAGGGCGCCGCAAAAACGCCCAACGCGGTAACGACAAACAACACCCAGCCGAGGGTTCCCATCACACCGGCGACCAGTTCGTCGACCTCGGCGTGGGTATTTTTGACCCGGTACTCGTTGACGACGGGAACGAAGGCCTGCGAAAAAGCCCCCTCCCCGGTAATTCGTCGTAGGAAATTGGGGATCTTGAAGGCGACGATGAACGCGTCCATCAACGGGCCCGCGCCGAACATGCGCGAATACACCATATCGCGAAGCATGCCGGTGACCCGCGACAGCAGGGTCATCGCACCGACTATCGACGTATTTCGAAGGAAATTGCCCTTCATCAGCCGTTTTCCGGGGTAGAGGACCCGAACTATACCGACCGAGCGCCCTATCTGCCGCCCAAAGGTCAGTAAAAATTGACAGAAAAACAAACGTTCAGCAAAATAGGGGGCTCAGTTACTAAAACTCTTTTTTCGGAGCTCGTCCCTTGGCCAACATCAAGTCCGCAGAGAAGCGCGCCGCTCAAGACGTCGCTCGTCGCGCGCATAACAACACCCTGCGTTCGAAGATGCGCACCGCGATCAAGAAGGCTCGCGCTGCCATCGCCACCGGTCAGAAGGACGTGGCAGAGGCCGCCCTCAAGGCTGCCACGCCGGTCATCGACTCGATGGTCAACAAGGGCATCGTGCACGGCAACACGGCCGCTCGCCACAAGAGCCGCCTGTCGGCCCTCGTGAAGGGTCTCGGCGCCTAATTTCTCTGACCCTTCAAAGGGTTAGGAGATAAAACGGGCCGGCTTTGCCGGCCCGTTTGCATTTCAGGGGTTGCTTCGCGCCGCTTCCGCTGCGTCCGAGTCGATTTCTTCGATGCGAGTCATGAGCGCTTCGCACAATTCCCGCGTCCCCACGCCGGTCGCTGCGGAGATCCGGAAAACCGGACCCTTGAAGCGCAGACGTCGAACGATGTCTTTGCACAATTTGTCGGCGTCTGCCGGCGGCAACAAGTCGAGCTTATTGAGGACCAGCCAGCGCTCACGGGTGGCGAGCTCTTTGCTGAACTTCTTCAACTCCGCCACGATCGATCGCGCATCCTTGACGGGATCAGCCTCGGGATCGGGAGGAAGCACATCGACCAGATGCAACAGTACTCGCGTGCGCTGTAAGTGCTTCAGGAAGCGTATTCCCAAGCCCGCTCCTTCAGCCGCGCCCTCGATCAGACCTGGAATGTCGGCCATCACGAAGCTGCGGTTCATGCCCACGCTCACAACCCCAAGGTTGGGATGCAGCGTCGTGAACGGGTAATCCGCCACCTTGGGTCGAGCCGCGGAGACGGACCGAATCAGCGTGGACTTACCTGCGTTCGGGAGGCCGAGTAGACCGATGTCAGCGATCACCCGCATTTCCAAGCGCAGCGTGCGCTTTTCACCAGGCAGACCTGGCATCGACTTGCGAGGCGCGCGGTTCGTGCTGGATTTGAAGCGCGCATTGCCCCAGCCACCCTTGCCGCCCCGGGCCACGAGAACCGTATCGCCGTCGCGCAGGAGGTCGCCCAATTGTTCTTGGGTATCCTCGTCGATGACGGTCGTCCCAACCGGCACGGTTACGTACAGGTCCTCGCCACCGCGGCCCGTGCAGTCGTTGCTGGTGCCGGCTTCCCCAGAGGCGCCTTTGAACGTCCGCTGGTAGCGGAAATCGGCCAACGTGTTGATGCCAGCCTTGGCGCGCAGATAGATCGTGCCACCCAAGCCGCCATCGCCCCCATCAGGGCCACCGAAGGGAATGAACTTTTCTCGGCGGAAGCTTAGGCAACCGCGCCCGCCGTGACCGGCTTGCACTTTAACGAGAGCTTCGTCTACGAATTTCATGGGAGCACTCTACGCCTAAACGAGCGCCGGCGCCGCCGGCAGGACCCAGAAACGAAAACCCCGGCCGTAGCCGGGGTTTCGGGAACCTCGTCGGTTCGTCGCGTTATGCCGCGACGACGCTGACGAACGTCCGGCGCTCAGCGCCCTTCTTCGCGAAAGCCACCTTGCCCTCGACGAGCGCGAACAGGGTGTGATCCGTGCCAATCCCGACGTTATCGCCGGCCTTGAACAGCGTGCCGCGCTGGCGAACGAGGATGTTGCCGGCGAGCACCTGCTCACCGCCGAACTTCTTCACGCCCAAACGCTTCGACTGCGAATCGCGGCCGTTCTTAGTAGAGCCGCCTGCCTTTTTATGTGCCATTTCGTATGACTCCTAAATCGAATTCAAATCAGCCGCTGATCGCCGTCACCTTGATCTCGGTGTACGGCTGGCGGTGGGTGCCCTGACGCAAGTAGTGCTTGCGGCGGCGGAATTTCACGATGCGAACCTTATCGGCCTTGCCGTGGCTCTGCACAGTTGCGGTGACCTTCGCGCCCGCCACCATCGGCTTGCCGATCTTGACGTCAGCGCCTTCGCCGACAATCAGGATGTCGCCGAATTCGACCGTGGCACCGGCATCGGCCGGGAGCTTCTCAACACGAAGGACCGAACCTTCGTTAACGCGGTACTGCTTACCGCCGGTTTGGATGACCGCGAACATGTTCCGTTACACCTC
>DAINQU010000040.1:0-16855 GCA_036742455.1 Steroidobacteraceae bacterium
CCGTCCGCGCGCTTGTCCGGCGCGGATCTGCAACCGGCGCCGGAGTTTGATGCGGGCGATCGGGTGCCGTCGCGCCAGGGCTGGGCACTGGGTCCCGGCCGTCCGGAAACCTTCCGGAATATGGCCGAGATGTTGCCGACGCGACGCATCGCGACCTCTGAAAAACCCTATCCGCTGTCGCGGGCGAAGCAGCCGTTGGCGCTGTCGTACGAATACGGCGGGGCCAAATACTCGATTGACGATTTCGCGCATCGGACCGGCACCACGGGTTTGCTGATCCTGAAAGGCGATGAGATTCTCTACGAGGGCTATTACGACGGCGCCGACGACAAGGACACGTTCCAGTCGTTCTCGGCCGGTAAATCCTTCGTCTCGACGCTGCTCGCCCTCGCCAAAGCGGATGGCAAGATCCGTAGCCTTGAAGACCCGGTCTCGGCCTATCTGCCGGAGGTCAAAGGCTCGGCCTACGAACACGCCAAGATCCGCGACGTGCTGCAAATGTCGTCTGGCACGGCGTACAACGAGGAATACGAGGATCCGAACTCGGACATCGCGGAGTTCGCGCGGATCATGGAAGCCAACCAAGGGGGGCTCTATGACTTTGCCCGCTCGTTCAAGGCGATCCGACCGCCGGGCACGAAGTTCTACTACGCCAGCACCGACACCGAGATCTTGGGTGCGCTGATCGCGCGCGTGACGGGCAAGTCCCTGTCGGCCTACATGTCGGAGAAACTCTGGAAGCCGATCGGTGCGGAAGCGCCGGCGCGCTGGTTGATCGATGCTCCGGGGGCGAAGGGTCGTGAAATGGCGGCCGGCGGATTGCAAGTGACCTTGCGCGACTACGGCCGCTTCGGGCGCTTATTCGCCAACGACGGGATGATTCACGGCAAGCGACTGTTGCCGGCCGGATGGGTTGCCGAGGCGACCGTGCCGCGCGCGCCCTACGTGCAGTACGGCAAGCTCGAGCCGAACGATCCCACCGGGTACGGTTACCAGTGGTGGTGCATCCCGGACGAGCATCACTCGTTCACGGCGGAGGGCATCCACGGGCAGTTCGTGATGGTCGATCCGATCGAGCACGTGGTCGTCGTCAAACTCTCCGCATGGGAACACGCCTGGGACGATTCGATGTCCGAGGAGACCTTCGCGTTCTTCGAAGCGGTGACCCACGCGCTGAAGTAAACGCGGCCCGCAGTGCGCTGAACTCACCGGGGCGCGGACGCCCCGTGAGGTCGCAGTGCTCAGAGGGTGGGGCGGTGACTACCAACCCTCCTTCCCGGGTTCGTCGTTCATCAGTCGGGTGATGTGGCGTCGCAAGTAGATGCCCATGCCGACGATGAAACCGATCACCAGCACGGTCAGGACCCCGGCATCGGTGGTCCAGAGCAGTTTGAACGCTTCCACGAGTCCTCCTTCGGGCCACGCCGGCCCGTACCCGTGAGGTGGGAGCCTACGCGGCCGACGGGGACCTGCCAGTCGTCCTCACCACGACGCGACGGTGGATTTCCGAAGTGGCCGGTGCGAGTCCGGTCGCACAGCGCGTCGAATATTCCCCCGGACTGTCGCATTCGGCCAAGTGAGCGTCGCCTACCGCTGCCGGCTTCGCGCGGCACGGGCGTACTGTCGGAGAATCATCTCATGATCCTGACTGCGACCGTCGCAGCGGGCACACAACGATCGGATAAGGGGTATCGCATGCAACGACGTCATCTCACTCAAGCGATCGCGTGGGCATTAGCGGGCGCAAGCGTGGCGGCCGTGGCCGCAGAGCCGGCGGATTCGTTGGGCGAGATCGTCGTCACCGCGCAGCGTCGCTCGGAAAACATTCAGGACGTGCCCATTTCGATCCAAGCGCTGACGGGCCAGAGCCTCGCGCAGTTGAACATCACGACCTTCGACGATTACATCAAATTCCTGCCGAACGTCACGAGCGCGAGCAGCGGTCCGGGCCAGAACGAGGTGTTCATGCGCGGCCTGTCGGCCGGCTCGCAGGCCAGCCAAGGCAGCGCCGCGACGGGTCTTTGGCCGAACGTCGCGATTTACCTCGACAACCAATCCGGCCAGATGCCGAACCGCAACCTGGACGTCTACGCCGCCGATTTGAACCGCATTGAGGTGCTCGAAGGTCCGCAAGGCACCCTCTTCGGCTCCGGCGCCGAGGCCGGTGTGATTCGCTACATCACCAACGAGCCGAAGCTGAACAAAGTCGAAGGCTCGTTCAAGGCCGGCTACGGCGTGACCGCCCACGGCGATCCGAACTCCGACATGCAGGGCGTGTTGAACCTGCCGCTGATCACCGATCGGATGGCGATCCGCGCGGTGGTCTACAACGACCATCGCGGCGGGTATATCGATAACGTGCCGGCGACCTTCACGCGCAAGAACACCGACATCGGTATGCACTACGCCAACTATCCGGCCAACGCCAACGGTGCGTGCCCGGACGGCCAGTTGAACACCGGGTACTGCGTCCCTCCCGGCAGTCAGGTCATTAACAACAACAGTCTGGCCGGCAACGCGATCAACCCGGTGACCTACGCCGGCACACGCGTCGAGTTACTGACGAAGATCAACGACGACTGGGACATCCTGCTCTCGCAGAGCTACCAGACGATGGATTCCGACGGGGTGTTCTATCAGCAGCCGCTGTCCTCGGACGGCGCGCCCTTACAACCCCTGCAGGTGACGCTGTTCAACCCGGCGTACGACAAGGATCGCTTCGAGAGCACCGCGTGGACCGTCAACGGTAAATTCGGCGATATCAAGGCGGTGTACACGGGCGGTTACCTGATCCGGCAGGTCGACCAGACCGGTGACTACACCAATTACTCGCGCGGCGTGTATTCCGACTACTACCAGTGCTACGGCCCCGGCTCAGGCGGTGACACGTCGATCACCACCTCGAAGTGCTACTCGCCGTCCAGTTACTGGCGTACCAACGAGCGCAACGAGCACCAGCAGCACGAACTGCGCTTCAGCACCCCGGACGACTGGCGCGCACGCGGGATCGTCGGGGCGTTCTACGAAGACAACGTGCTCTACGACAGCACCAGTTGGCATTACAAAACGTTGCCGGCCTGTACCGCCACCGACAACGTGGCGTGTTTGTCGACCATCGGCACGATTCCCGGCACGACGGTCCGCAACCCAGGGTTGCAGCCGGACGATACGTCCTTCAATCAGGACGAACGCCGCACCACCAAGCAGACGGCGTTTTTCGCGTCGTTCGATTACGACCTGATCCCGAAGGTGCTGACCGCGACGGTGGGCACGCGCCACTTCAAGTTCTCGAATCAATTCGTCGGCAGCGTGGGCGGGAGCTTCGGGTGCTTCGAGCAGGGTGCGCAACCCGGCGGTTGCCCGAACTATCCGGCCTACGCCTACAACCTCAACGCCCAGAATCTCGTCGACACCGAATCCGGCTGGAAGAGTCGCGCGAACCTCACCTGGCACGTTACCGGGGATGCGATGGTGTACTACACCTACTCGCAAGGCTTCCGTCCGGGCGGCTTTAATCAGAACGGCCTGTCCCCGCACGCGACCGGCCCCGACGGCTTGCCGCAGTACTTGATCCCGCGCGCCTACAACTCGGACAAGCTGGCCAACAACGAGTTGGGTTGGAAGACTGAGTTCTTGAATCGTCACTTGCAGTGGAACGGGTCGGTCTACCGCGAAGACTGGAACAACGTGCAGATCGCGTTCTTCAATCCCGGTCTCGTCGGCAATCTGTTCTACAACACCAACGGCCAGAACTTCGTCGTGAAGGGCCTCGAGTCCTCGCTGATCGCTCGCCCGTTTGCGGGCCTTGTGCTGCAGGCGGCCGGCTCCTGGAACCAGAGCCGCCAGACCAACTCGCCGGCGTTGGTGAACAACAATCCTGCGAGCGCCAACTTCGGTCAGCCGATCACTCAGTTGTGCAACACGACGCCGTGTTCGGCCGTGAGCAACCCGTTCGGACCGGTCGGCGCGCCGAGCGCCAACTCGCCGCCGACGCAGTTGAGCTTCCGCGCCCGCTACGACTGGGGTTTCGGCGACGGCTATTCCGCGTACGCGCAGCTGGGCGCCCATCATCAGGCGCACTCGTTCACGCAGGCGGGTGCGAACCCGAACTACGCGATCGGTGGTGCGATCAGCTCGTCGCGCGGTCGCTTCGAGAACCCGGCCTACTCGACGTCCGAGGCATCCGTGGGGGTGGCGAAGGATGCGTGGACGGTGGCGCTGAACGTCGAGAACCTGGCGAACTCGAACGCCAGCACGTTCATCAGCACCGGCCAGTTCATCGTCGCGCAGACCCCGTTGCGTCCTCGCGTGATCGGCGTGTCGATCGGCTACTCGTTCTGAGGATCCGACACGAGTCCCCGAGGGCGTGCAACGCCCCGGGGACGCGGTGTCGGCGTTGCTGATCGGTTCGCGAAGCGGCCCGCCCGTCAGACGCTGACGCTGCGTCGCTCGCGCACCGAACGGCGCGCCGCGTCGAGCACTTCCATCGTGGCGAGGGCCTCGGCGAGGGTGACGGGCGTGTCCGCCGTGCCGCGCAGTGCAGCAGTGACCTCCGCGTAGAAGCGTTGCTGGCAGCCACGCTCCGCGGCGTGGACGGACTCCACGCCGTCGGCCGTCCAGCGGATCAACGGGTCGGGGTCGACCCCAAAGTTGGGGTCCGAGGGGGGCAGGCCCGCGAGGCTCTGGGCCTCCTGCACGTCCAGATGACGTTTCAACAAGGAACCGGCGGTGCCGTGGGCGATGAACCGCGGCGAACCGCTCGCGACCAGCAAGCTCGCGTGCAGGATTACCTCCAGTCCCGGGTAGTGCAGGACCACGTGCGCCCAGTCGTCGGCCATGGCGTCGTCGCGATGCCGCGAGAGCGTGGCGGTCACCGCCTCCGGCTTACCGAAGAGCAGCAGGGCTTGGTCGACCAGGTGAGGGCCTAAGTCCGACCACACGCCGCCGGCCGGGCCGGCCGCTTCCTTCCAACGGATTCGCACCTCGGGCCGGTAGCGGTCGAAGTGGCTCTCAAAGTGCGTGACGCGGCCGATGGTGCCCTGATCGATCTCGCGCCGCACGGTGCGAAAACAACTGTCGTAGCGCCGATTTTGGAACACGGTAACCCAGCGCTGCTGTCGCTGCGCCAGACGCGCGAGATCGCGCGCTTCGGCCGCGTCGAGCGTGAAGGGTTTTTCAACGACGACGTGATGACCGGCTTCGAGTGCCGCGGTGGCGAGGTCCGCGTGGGTATCGGGCGGGGTGGCGATCACGACGAGATCGAGGCTCGCGTCGGCGCATAAGTCTTGGGCGTCGCGATAGAGCGTGGCCGTCGGCAGCCAACGCGCCGCTTCCGCCGGTTGGGAGCTGGCGACCGCCGCGATGCGCAGCCCCGGCGTCGCCGCGATCAATGGAATGTGAAACACCCGCGAGGCTGCGCCGAGGCCCACGAGACCCACGCGCAGTTCGCGATCGACATCCTGCGCCGGAGCGACGGCGGTGGACGAGGTAGAATGAGAGGTCATGGTAAAAGTCTAACCACTCTGTCGACGTCGTGGGCAGTCGTCGCGCCGCTCGTGCGGCGCGGTCTGCCGGAGCGACGCGTCAACGACAGGGCGCAAGGCGTGGAGGCGTGCGTTGAGGGACACACCCATTCGGGGCGGTGGACGGCCGTGGGACATCGGCACCGGCGTGGCCGGCTACTGCTGGCCGGCCCAAACGCCGCGGGCCGTGCTGCTCCTGCAACACGGCCTCTCGGAGTACGCCGAGCGCTACGTGAACGAGTATCACGCGTTGATTCCGACCTTGCAGGCGCGGGGCGTGTCGGTGTACGCCATCGATCTCGAAGGCCACGGGCGCTCACCGGGCCGGCGTGCGGCCACCGATGTCCAGACCTCAGTCCGGCACCACCGCGCCGCGCGCGCGGCGCTCAACAGCGTCGCGCTGCCGATGTTCTGTTTTGGGCACTCCCTGGGGGGGCTGGTCACGGCGACGAGTGTGCTTGAGGCGCCGGCCGGGGTGCGCGGGGTCGTCTTGAGCAGCGCGGCGCTCTGGATTGAGGCGCCGGCATGGCAGCGTTGGCTCGCGCCCTGGGTGGGGGCTGTGTTACCGCACTGTCCGGTCGGACAGCTCGATCCGGGTGGCATTTCCCGCGATCCGGCGCGCGTGCAGGCGATGCTCGACGATCCCATGAAGTACCACGGCAAACTGCAAGCCGGCATGGCCGCGAGCATTCTCGCGAGCAGCGCCGCGAATTGGTCGCGATACCCGTCCTGGACGACGCCGGTCCTGGCGATTCACGGCACGGCCGATCGCTACACCGCGTGCGAGGGCAGCCGGCGCTTCATCGAGGTCGTGGCGGCCGATGACAAGACGCTGTGGCTCGTCGAGGGCGGGTATCACGAGTTGTTGAACGACCGCGGCGCGCCGGCGGCATTGGCCGAGGTCTTAGGCTGGATCGAGGCGCGGATCTGAGCGGCGCGGTCGCCGCCGCGTCCTAGGCCCCTGAATCGGCGCGATGACGGTCGAAGAGCGCAGCAGGCGCCGGCCCGGCGGGGTAGGATGCCGCGCCGATCCGTGCCGATGCCGAGTGTGATTGATGACGTCGATGCCCCCATCCGCTGCTGCGCTGCATCGCGAAGCGTTGGCGTTGACGGATGCCCCGTTAGAGCACGTCGGTGAGCGCCTCGCGGCACTGCGGGCCCTCTACCGGGAGCAACCGGGGGTGTTCACCGCGGAGGTGCTCGCGCTCCTGCGCGCTGCGGGCGAGCGCGTCCGGGTGGCGAAAGAGGCGACCGATCGCGCGTCCTCACTTCAAGTGCTCAGCGACGTGTTCGGTTACCCCTCGTTTCGTGCCGGCCAAGCGGACATCATCGCCGAGATCCTGGCCGGTCGCGACTGCGTTGGCGTCATGCCGACCGGCGCCGGCAAGTCCGTCACCTACCAGATCCCGGCGCGCCTCTTGGGCGGCGTGACGCTCGTTGTCTCGCCGCTGATCTCGCTCATGAAAGATCAAGTCGATGCCATGCGCGAGGTGGGTATCCGGGCCACCTACCTCAACTCGTCGTTGGAAGCCGCGGAGCGCGCCGAGCGGATCGCGGGCCTCAAGCGCGGCGACTTCGAATTGCTCTACGCCGCGCCCGAGGGCATCGACGGTGCGGTGGGGCGTCTGCTCAGCGATTTGGACTTGAAGCTCATCGCGGTCGATGAAGCGCATTGCATCAGCGAATGGGGCCACGATTTTCGGCCCTCCTATCGCAACCTGTCCCACCTGAAGGGACGCTTCGGGGGGATACCGATCTTGGCGCTGACGGCGACTGCGACCGAGCGCGTCAAGGACGATATCGTGAGTCAGCTGGGGCTGCGCGACCCGCATCTCGTGCGCGGCTCGTTCTATCGCCCGAACCTGCGATTGCACGCCGTTAAGAAAGGCCCCGGCCACGGCACCGGGCAGGGCGTGCGCGACATGATCCTCGCGCTGGTCCGAGCGCGGCGTGGGCAACCGGGGGTGGTCTACTGTCTGTCGCGCAAGAGCGCGGATTCGACGGCGGAGTTCTTGGTCAGTCGTGGCGTGCGTGCGGCGGCCTACCACGGTGGCATGAGCCCCGAGACCCGCGCCAGCACGCAGGATCGATTCATTCGCGACGATGTCGATGTGGTGTGCGCCACCATTGCCTTTGGGATGGGCATCGACAAGTCGAACGTGCGATTCGTGATTCATCGCGATATGCCGCGCTCGATCGAGGGCTATTACCAAGAAATCGGCCGGGCCGGGCGCGATGGTGCGGCGTCGGACTGCGTCCTGTTTTATTCCTGGGCCGACGTCATGTCGCTGGAGGCCATGGCTGAGCGCTCCGAGGTCGACGATCCGGACCTGTTGAATCAGCAGCGTCTGGCGGTTCGGCGGATGTACGACCTTGCCGATGCGGGCCGTTGTCTGTGGCGTAGCTTGACCGAGTATTTTGGCGAACCGATAGATGACTGCGCGACCTCGTGCGGCGTCTGCACCGGCGCCGATGTGATTCGTCAGGCGGCCGAGGCGCGCGTGGCGGCGCGCCCGAGTCGGTCGGCTGCTGCCGGCAGCGGCACGATGGACAGCGATCTGTACGACCGGCTGCGACGATTACGCAAAACGCTGGCCGACGAGCGCGGTGTCCCGGCCTATGTGATCTTCAGCGACCGGACCTTGGAGGACATGGCCGTGCGTCGACCGCAGAACGGCGCGGCGCTGCTGCAGGTCCACGGTGTGGGTAACGCCAAGTTGATGCAGTATGGGGATGCGTTCTTGGCGGTCATTCATGCCACCGACGGCGAAGACGACCGCGTCGACTAGTGTGGATCGCGATGCGCGGCGGGGCCGGCAAATGCTCGGAGATGCATATCGGGGCGGGCTGGGAGGGGAACCATGGATTGGTTTGAATCGCTGATGGGATTTGTCGAGACGGAGTACGCCCTTACGCAGCGGCAGTTGTCGGTGGACGGCGAATTTCTGCAGTCGACGGTGAACGGTCGACGCTTTCGATGCGGCGCGTTGGAACTCGTGTCACTCGCCGCGCTGCGTGAGCGGGCCGCGACGGCGCCGGTGGGCCCGCCGACTCGGGTGCAGATTGTTCAAGGCGAGGCGCGGGCGCTGCATCGGGATCCGCGTAACGCGCGGGCGCTCTTTCAAGTGGCCTCCCAATTCAATCTGCTGGAAATGATCGGTCCCGCGCGGCGTCCCGAGGACGGCGTGGGCTGTTACTCGTTCGACCGGACGCAGGGCCCGGCTTGTGCGATCGCCGCCGGCGCGGCCACGATCTACCGCAATTATCTCGTGCCGATCGACGGGCACACGGGGCAGACGGAAACGCGGCAACTGAATGGCCTTGCGGACGTGGGTGCCTTCCTCAGTCGGACGCTGAACCGACCCGTGGACTCCCTCTGGCGGATGCAGAATGGCTATGCGCTCGCGACGGCCGACGGCTTAGGCGCGACCGACGATTGGCTCCGCTCGACGTCACCGGCTGAGCACGATGCCGTGCGCTCCCGCCTACGTATCGGCGTGCATCGGAACGTGGAAGTGACCGACGTGCCGTCGGGTCACGGTCCGCTCGTCTCGCAGGCTTTTTGTTCGGCGTTGCCGGTCGCGTACTCGGACCTGCCCTCCGCGCAGTGGCAACGCTTTGCGCGGCTGGTCTTGGAGGCCGCTTACGAGGCGACTCTGTGGGAAGCGGTCATGCAACGTCAGCGACGCGGTCCTGGGCGGGTCTTACTCACGCTGCTCGGGGGCGGTGCGTTTGGTAACCGGGAGGTGTGGATCGTGGAAGCGATCGAGCGCGCGGTGGCGGCGGTGGCCGATCGCGGACTCGATGTACAGATCGTCTGTTACGGCGCTCCCTCGACCCTCGTGGCGGGCTTGGCGCGTTCCTAATGCGACGGTGTTCGGGGTACGCGATCGGGTGGTAGAGTCAGTGCCCTTCTTCCTGAGGATACCGCTATGACCCCTGAGACGTCGTCGACCGCCTTGCTCCCGCTATCGGCCCTTTTTGCGGCTGACGTGAACGGCGCGCTCGAGCCGTGGGGCCAACGCGCCGGGGCGGATCAAGGCGATCCGCAGACCGCGGGCAAGATCCTGTACGAAGCGGGTGGCATCACGGCGGGTGTTTGGGAGTGCACGCCGGGCGGTTGGACGACGGTCGATCGTCCGGCAACCGAAGCCATGCTGTTTTTGAGTGGTCGCGCGCGCTTAACGACCCTCGGGTCGGAGCCCGTGATCTTTCAGGCGGGCGATACGTTCGTGTTGCCCAAAGGCTGGAACGGCCGTTGGGAAGTCTTGGAGACCGTCCGTAAGTTTTTTGTCGAAGTGAAGTAAACAGGGGCCGTCGACGACCGCGTCGTCCACGACGCGGTCATCCTGTCGCAACCGCAGCGTAAGTACGCGCCCTCCCGGGCCGGATAGCCCCGCAACGACGTGGATCGGTCGTCCGCAGCCAACCGTCCCGTAGGAAAGATAGGGTGCGGTTGGTGCGACGACTGCACGCATCAAGCACCCGAGCCGATGTGCAATGGTGATCGTCATTTCAAGCCGGAGCGCTCATCGCCAACGAGATCGCGACGTCCCTAGGGCGCGTAAGTCGTTTGGAGTCGGTGCCTAAAGAGCCATTGACGCCATGGGCGTAACAGGACGATATTGGTACTGACCAATGACAGCCTACAGAGCTGACTACGCCATAACGGGCCCCCCAACGGACGGCTTCATGGCGATTTTTGTCGATTTCGGGGGAATGTATGCGCGTAGACGATCGTCTGAACTCAAATCCATGGGCGGCGGACGCTCGTCATCGCTTGACGCCCAACGCGGCTCGGTCAAAACGCAATTCGGTTGTCGCCACGGCTGTCGCTGCTGCGTTGATGGGGGCCGCGGCTCCGGCCGTCTCGCAGAGTATCCCCAGTGCAAATCCCGGCGCGTTGGACGACGTTGTCGTGACCGGTATTCGGGCCAGTATCGCTAATGCGATCCAGTTGAAAGAATTCTCCGACAATATCGTCGAAACCATTTCAGCCGAAGATCTCGGCAAGCTACCGGATATCAGTATTGCCGACAGCTTGGCGCGATTGCCCGGTCTTGCGGCACAGCGTAACGACGGCCATGCGAACTTTATTTCGATCCGCGGCTTCGCTCCGGATTTCAGTGGCACGACGCTAGCCGGTCGTGAGATCGCGTCCACGGGTGAAAATCGGGGTGTCGAATTCGATCAATTCCCTGCCGAGTTGGTGCATCAAGTCGAAGTCTACAAGACGCCGGATGCGAGCCTCATCGGTCAGGGTCTTGCGGGTACGGTCAATCTGGATACCGTCAAGCCGCTGAGCTACAACGAAATGAAGGTTGCGGTGAATGCGCGTGCCGAACGCAACTCGAACAGCAACCTGAATCCGGGTCAAGGCATCGGTGCGGACGGTAGCCGTCTCAGTTTCTCTGTCATTGATCAGTTCATGGATCACACACTCGGCGTTGCGTTCGGCGTGGCCCGTATCGATTCGCCGGTGCAAGAGAAACAGTACCAAGCCTGGTGGTGGGCGATCGACAACGGACCTGCGGGTTCGGGATCGCTGCAGGGATGGGGAACCAATCCCGTCCCTGGCGCCCCGGATTCGGCACTCGAGCAGCAGGGCATGCAGATTCGTGCCAAGTCAGTGGGTGACACCCGTACCGGCGTGATGGGCGTCATCGAGTACGCGCCCAGTAACACGTTTCACAGCGAGTTGGACCTGTTCTATTCTGAATTCAAGCAAGACGACGCCCTGAACGGTTTGCAGTGGTCGAGCAGTCCGTGGGACGGTGTGAGTTACGCCAATGCGCAGACGAGCGGCCAAGGGGCCAACTCGGTCTTAACGAGCGGCTCGATCAGCGGCGTTAAACCGATCATGCAGAATGAATACACGAGCCTGAACACGCGCACCGTGTCCCTCGGTTGGAACAATAGGCTCGATTTTGACAGCGGATGGACGGCCATCGCCGACTTGTCGTACTCGCAGGCGACGGACTCGCTGCGCGACGCGTATGCCTTCACCGGTCTACAGGGTGGCGCCACGTTGAATGGCGTGGGATTCAACATACCGCCCGGCGGTGGATACGCGAGTTACAGCTTACCGGTCAACATGGCTGACCCGACGATTGTCGGGTTCACCGATCCCGACAATTACGGCTATAACGGTCGTGAGGAATGGGATCACCAGACGGACACGATCAAGGCGTTCCGACTGGACGTGAAACATGCGCTCGGTTGGATTTTTAAGACGGTCGACATTGGCTTCGACTACTCCGATCGCAAGAAGTCTAAGTCGGCGCTCGTCGACTTCGCGTATCTGAACGGCAATGGGTGCAGTACGACGGGTACTCTCTCCTGTGGCGCATATAACAGTGCACAGTTTGCGCCCGTGGGTGCCGCCTACACCTACTCACCGACCTCGCTGGCGTATGCGGGCGTGCCGGGCGTCATCAATTACAACATCCTCGCGGCGTTCAATAGTCAGTTCTATCTTTCGCCCGACATGGGCCCGAACGACTACAGCCGCAACTACTACATTCAGGAAAAAGTCCCGCTCGGCTATCTGAAGCTCGACATCGACACCCACATGGGACAGGTGCCGGTGCGTGGCAACGTCGGTGTGCAGTGGGTGCATACGAATCAGTACTCATCGGGTGTACTGACGGATCCGAACAGCGGGCAGCCGACTGGCGCTGTCGGCAGCGGTACGTCCTACAACGAGGTGCTACCGAGCCTTAACCTCGTGGCCATGGTGGCGCCCCGGGAATACATCCGGTTGGGCGTCTCCAAGAGCATGATGCGCGGCCGGATCGACGACGAGAAGGCGGCATCGTCCGCGTCGGTGTGCACCGACCCGGCTTCCTGTCAGGCGAGCTTTGGGTTTTGGTCGGGTTCGGGCGGCAATCCGTATCTGAAGCCGTACATTGCGATCGGAGAAGATCTTTCGTTTGAGAAGATGTTCGGTAAGGCGAGCTACTTCTCGGTCGCGCTCTTTAACAAGAACTTGACGAGCTATATCTACACGCAGACCGACCCAAACTACAATTTCTCGGGGTTTGTGAATAACACGCCGATTACCCCGAAGTCGGTCTACGGTAATTACTCGACGCCGGAGAATGGCTCGGGCGGCAAGATCCAAGGCTACGAATTGGCGCTCACGCTGGAAGGCGGTTTGCTCGCCAATGCGCTGTCGGGATTCGGCCTGCAGTCGTCTTACGCCTACACGAATAATTATCTGCCACCGACGACGATTTCGAATGTGCCTGGCGGTCCGACCACGTTCCCAGGATTCTCCAAGAACGTGGCGGCGGTGACGGTCTACTACGAGCAGAACGGCTATTCGCTGCGACTGGCTGAGACGTACCGCTCGCCGTTCACGGGTGAAGTGACGCCGTTGTTCAATCAGCTGTCGTATACGAAGATTGCCACCGATCGAACGCTCAATTTCCAGGCGGGCTACGAGTTCAAGGAAGGTAAAGCGGCGGGTCTGTCACTGTTACTGCAAGTCAATAACCTGACAGATTCGCCGTATCGCACGATCCAGATGGCAACGCTGACCAGCGGCGCGTCGTACCAAACGCCGTTGGAAAACGACACCTTCGGACGTACGATCCTGTTGGGCTTCAACTATAAGCGTTGATAGTTGGGAAGCGGGCTCCTTGCGGATTTCCCGGCCTCGCTCTCGACCGCAGTGTGCGGTCGGGAGCTGTACGCCCACAGCGCCTAGAGCGTCATGACAGATCGCGCGATCAAAGCTATTGTGATTGTCGGTGGCGGCACAGCGGGCTGGATGGCCGCTGCGGCGTTGGCGCGTGTGCTCGGTCCCCGCTGCGCGATCCGACTCATTGAGTCGCAAGAGATCGGTACGGTCGGCGTGGGCGAGGCGACGATCCCCCAAATCCGGCAGTTCAATGACGCCCTGGGACTCGACGAAGATGACTTCGTCCGGCGCACACGAGCGACGTTCAAGCTCGGCATTCAGTTTGTCGATTGGGCGCGCTTGGGCGATGACTACATCCACAGCTTTGGTGTCCTCGGGCGGGACCGGGCGCTATTGCCCTTCCATCAACTGTGGCTCAAGGCGCATCAGCAAGGTCACGCGGTTGATTTGGGTGAGTATGCGATCAACGTGATGGCCGCACGCCACGGTCGCTTCATGCGGCCCGCAGGTCTGGGTCCGGACTCCCCGCTGTCGGGTATCGCGTATGCCTTTCAGTTCGATGCAGGACTGTACGCCGAGTACTTGAGTGAATGTGCGCAGGCTCTGGGCGTGCGCCAGACAGAGGGGAAGGTACAGCAGGTTCAGTTGCGGGGCACAGACGGTTTTATCGATGCGCTTCTGCTCGAGAGCGGCGAGCGCGTTGAGGGCGACCTGTTCATTGATTGCAGCGGATTCAAGGGATTGCTGATCGAGCAGGCGCTGCATACGGGCTACGAGGACTGGACGCACTGGCTGCCGTGCGATCGCGCCGTCGCCGTGCCGTGTGCCTCCTCAGGGCCGCCCGTGCCCTACACGCGGGCGACGGCCCGAGAGGCGGGATGGCAATGGCGCATACCGCTGCAACACCGGATCGGTAATGGCTACGTGTATTCGAGCGCACACCTCTCGGATGAGGCGGCCACCGAACGGCTATTGTCGCGGCTCGATGGGCCTGTTCTCGGTGATCCGCGTCTGCTCGCCTTTAAGACCGGGAAACGACGTCGCATTTGGAATCGCAACTGTGTGGCCGTGGGACTGGCCAGTGGCTTTATGGAGCCGTTGGAGTCCACAAGCATCCACCTTGTGCAGTCGACGATCACACAGATCATCAGCTTCTTCCCGGATCGAGACTTTGATCCGGTGTTGATCGACCGCTTTAACCAGAGAGCCACGTGGGAGTGGGAGCGCATCCGAGACTTTCTTATTCTGCATTACCATGCCACAGAACGAGATGACTCTGCATTTTGGAAGGACTGCCGTACGCTCGCGATACCCGACGGATTGCGGGCGTATCTGGATCTCTTCCGGCATAGCGGTCGCTTCTTTAGGGAGAACGACGAACTCTTTGGCCAGACCAGTTGGGTGCAAGTCATGCTCGGGCAGCGCATACACCCACGGGGCTACTTTCCGATGGTCGATATGATGGGTCAGGATGAGCTACGATCCTATGTCGCTAACGTCCGTCAGGTCGTCGCACGGTGCGTTGAGCGCATGCCGTCGCACGCGGAGTTCCTCACACATATCGGTGCGACGCTCCGCTAACGTTCGTCGTCTGAAGCTCTGAAGGCGCGTCCGCGGCGCTTTCGGGGGCGTACGCATCCGCCGCGGTCGTTATCCGGCGGTCGCGATGAATGGCGTCGTCCTCGCGCCTCGTCGTTGCTGCACCTGCGGCGTTATCGGCGTAAATTAAACCGACTCGGTGACTGAGCGGGCGCAGTCCGATAACGCCTGTGGACCTTGCTTGAGGACCCCATTATGAATCTTGTTGAGTCGTTGCTGCATGCGCTCAAGAGGGAAGGGGCGCCGTTGGTCTTCGGTATTCCAGGCGACTTTGCCTTGCCGTACTTTCGGATCCTCGAGAGCTCGCAGATCCTTCCGCTCTACACGTTGTCACACGAACCCGGTGTGGGTTTTGCCGCGGATGCCGCAGCCCGGTTGACCTCGGCGCCTGCGGTGGCAGCGGTCACGTACGGCGCGGGCGCGCTCAACATGGTCAATGCCGTGGCGGCCGCCTTTGCCGAGAAAGTCCCACTCGTCGTGCTCTCCGGCGCGCCCGGCCAGGCCGAGGTCGATTCCGGTCTCTTGCTGCATCACCAGGCGAAACGGATTGATTCGCAGTTCGAGATTTTCAAGGAAGTGACCTGCGACCAGGCGCGGCTGGACGATGTGGCGACCGCGCCCGCGCTCATTGCGCGGGTACTCGCCAGCTGCAAGCGTCGCTCGGAGCCGGTGTACCTCGAGATCCCGCGCGATATGGTGAACCTCGAGTGCGCCGAGGTGCCGCCCATCGCCGCAACGCCGGTGGACGGCAATGCCCTCGAGGCATGTGTGGAGGAAATTTTGGACCGCCTGACGCGAGCGCGCTCGCCGGTCCTGATGGTGGGCGTCGAAGTGCGCCGCTATTGCATCGAACAGGAGGTCGCGGAACTGGCCCGACGGTTGAAGGTGCCGGTGGTCTCCGGCTTTATGGGCCGTGGGCTATTGGCGGATGAGCCCGCCCTGCATGCCGGCACTTACCTCGGCGTCGCCGGAACGCCCGACGTGACGCAATTGGTTGAAGCGTCCGATGGGTTGTTCCTCCTCGGCGAGATTATTTGCGACACCAACTTTGCGGTGTCTAAGACCCGCATCGACATGCGCCAGACCATTCAGGCGTTGGACGGTCGGGTGACGCTGGGCTATCACACCTATCCGGACATCCCTCTCGCGGATCTCGTCCGACGGCTGGTCGAGCGGGCGCAACCGATCGGTCATGCGGCGACGCTCGCGCCGACGACGTACCCGCGCGGCCTCTCGGCGGATGAGTCGCCGATTGCACCGACCGATATCTGTGCCGCCGTGAATGATCTGTTCGCCGAGCACGGCAAGATGCCGATCGCCTCGGACGTGGGCGACTGTTTGTTTACGGCGCTCGATATTGAGCCCACCGCGTTCGTGGCACCGGGCTATTACGCCACGATGGGATACGGCGTCCCGGCGGGGCTCGGTATTCAAGCGGCGACCGGTGAGCGCCCGCTCATCCTCGTCGGCGATGGGGCCTTCCAGATGACGGGATGGGAGCTCGGGAACTGCCGTCGCTACGGCTGGGACCCGATCGTGTTGGTATTCAATAACGCCAGCTGGGAAATGCTGCGGGCGTTTCAGCCCGAGTCCGCCTTCAATACCTTGGAGCGGTGGGATTTCGCCGGCATGGCGGCCGGAATGGGCGGTGACGGTATTCGGGTCGCAACCCGCGCGGCACTGAAACACGCGCTGGACGAGGCGGTGCATCGGCGCGGGAGATTTCAGCTGATCGACATCGCGCTGCCGAAAGGAGTGTTGTCGACGACGTTGGCGCGTTTTGTGGCCGGTGTGAAGCGGATATCCGGCTAGCAACACGCACCCGTCAATAGATTTTTTGGCATAGCTGTTTTTTAACCGGCACTATCTAAAACCTATCTAACCCCTGCCCGCGAAGCCAAGCGGTATTGGGTCTTTTCCGTGCCAAGCAGTGACTTCAAATAGGCGCTGAAGCTGTGGTGAAACTTTCGAAGAGTGTCTTTTCGATGACGATCTAGCCTACAAGTAACTGCCGGCCATACCGGATTACTCTGAATGGACAGAAGTGAGGCTAACTACCATTCTGATACTCAAGAGAGGGGTGACGTCG
>DAINQU010000041.1:0-15664 GCA_036742455.1 Steroidobacteraceae bacterium
CGTGCCCACGTTCACGTGAGGCTTAGTACGCTGGAACTTTTCCTTCGACACGGCGTTACTCCAATTTCAATGGTTGATTTGCAATGGTTACTAGACATTGGGCGATGGGATATCCCATCGCCACGGGTTAAATCATCCGGCTCGCTTGAGAATCACTTCGGCGACGTTGGACGGCACCTCCGCGTATCTCTCGAACTCCATCGTAAACGTTGCTCGTCCTTGGCTCATGGAGCGTACGGACGTCGCGTATCCAAACATCTCTGCCAGAGGCACTTCGGCATTGACCACTCGGCCCGACGGCGAGTCATCCATTCCGACGATCTGGCCGCGACGGCGGTTCAGGTCCCCGATGACGTCGCCATAATAATCCTCAGGCGTTACAACTTCGACCTTCATGATGGGCTCGAGCAGTACTGGACGGGCGTCGCGGAAACCTTCCTTGAAGCCAATACTCGCCGCAATCTTAAAGGCCATTTCGTTCGAATCAACGTCATGGTACGAACCGTCGAACAAGGTGACCTTCACGTCGACGATCGGGTAGCCGGCAATAACACCGCCTTCCATCGCTTCCTGTATACCCTTGTCAACCGGCCCAATGAATTCCTTCGGAATGGCGCCGCCGATAATGCCGTTAACGAATTCGTAGCCCTTGCCGGCCTCTAGCGGCTCCAGTCGCAGCCAAACGTGGCCGTACTGACCTTTGCCGCCGGTCTGGCGAATAAACTTGCCCTCGACCTCCAAGGTCGAGCGTAAGGTCTCACGGTAGGCCACTTGGGGTTTACCCACGTTGGCTTCCACCTTGAACTCGCGCTTCATGCGATCCACGATGATCTCAAGATGCAACTCGCCCATACCCGAGATGATCGTCTGCCCGGATTCTTGGTCCGTATGGACGCGGAACGACGGGTCCTCTTTGGCCAATCGTTGCAACGCGACGCCCATTTTTTCCTGATCGGCGGTTGTTCGCGGCTCCACGGCCACGGATATCACCGGCTCCGGAAACTCCATCTTCTCGAGAACGATCACGCGCTCAAGATCCGACAGTGTATCGCCCGTCGTCACGTCTTTTAGACCAACGGCAGCAGCGATGTCACCGGCTCGCACCTCTTTGATCTCGGTCCGATCGGAGGCGTGCATCTGGAGCAGTCGACCGATGCGCTCGGTCTTGCCTTTGTTCGGCACGCGCACTTGATCGCCTGACTTTAGGACACCGGAGTAGACGCGGAAGAACGTCAAATTACCCACAAACGGGTCATTCAGTATCTTGAAGGCGAGGGCCGCAAACGGCGCATCGTCCGACGCGTCGCGCGTCAGCGCAGCGCCATCCGCGTCCATCCCTTTGACGGCCGGCACCTCGATCGGCGACGGCATGAATTCCACCACCGCGTCCAGCACTGCCTGAACACCCTTGTTCTTGAAGGCGGAGCCGCAAGTCACAAGACAGATGTCATTGCGGATCGCGCGCTCGCGCAATCCCACCTTGATTTCCTCGATCGAAAGGTCGCCTTCCTCGAGGTACTTATTGGTCAACTCTTCGTTGGCTTCGGCCGCTGCTTCGACCAATTTCGAGCGCCATTCACGGCACTCGTCGAGCATGTCCGCAGGAACGTCGCGATACTCAAAGCGCGTCCCCTGCGTCGCGTCGTCCCAGCAGACTTCCTTCATCTGAATCAGATCGACCACGCCCGCAAAGCGTTCTTCTGCGCCAATGGGCAGCTGAATCGGAACCGGATTACCTTTGAGACGCGTGCGGATCTGATCCACGCAGCGCAAGAAGTTCGCGCCTGCGCGATCCATTTTGTTAACGAAGGCCACGCGCGGGACGCCGTATTTGTTCATCTGCCGCCAGACCGTTTCGGACTGAGGCTGAACACCGGACACTGCGCAGTAGACCGCCACGGCGGAGTCCAACACCCGAAGCGAGCGCTCTACTTCAATCGTAAAGTCGACATGCCCTGGGGTATCGATAATGTTGATGCGGTGTTCATCGAAGGTGCCATCCATGCCCTTCCAGAAACAGGTCGTCGCCGCAGCGGTGATCGTGATCCCGCGCTCCTGCTCCTGCTCCATGTAGTCCATGACAGCTGCGCCATCGTGGACTTCACCGATCTTATGAGAGACGCCGGTATAGAACAGAATGCGTTCGGTCGTCGTCGTCTTGCCAGCGTCTATATGCGCCGAGATACCGATATTCCGGTAGCGCTCGATCGGAGTAATACGCGGCACCTGTTTAGACTCCCGAAAAAGTTCCGGCGGACCATAGGTCCGCCGGTATTTTATCTGCCGTTGCTCGTCGGTCGCTGACTACCAGCGGTAGTGCGCGAACGCCTTATTGGCTTCGGCCATGCGGTGCGTGTCTTCACGCTTACGCACTGCGGAACCGCGGTTTTCCGACGCTTCCAGCAACTCGTGCGCCAAGCGCATCGCCATGGACTTCTCGCTGCGCGAACGGGCCGCTTCGATGACCCAGCGCATCGCCAACGTCTGACGACGATTCGCGCGCACTTCCACAGGCACCTGATAGGTGGCGCCGCCAACGCGACGCGACTTCACTTCGACCGCGGGCTTGACGTTATCCAACGCCGACGCGAGAACCTGGAGGGCTTGATCGGCCGGGCGGCTGGTGCGCTCCGCGATGCGATCGATAGCGCCGTAAACGATGGTCTCGGCGACCGACTTCTTGCCGCGCTCCATGACCATGTTCATGAACTTCGCGAGCATTTCGCTCCCGAACTTCGGGTCCGGAAGAATGGTGCGCTGGGGGGCTTGTGCACGTCGTGACATGTTACTACCTATTACTTCTTCGCGCGCTTAGCGCCGTACTTCGAGCGACTCTGCTTACGGTCGTTAACGCCAGCGCAGTCGAGGGTGCCACGAACCGTGTGGTAACGGACACCCGGGAGGTCCTTCACACGACCGCCGCGGATGAGAACAACCGAGTGCTCCTGCAAATTGTGGCCTTCGCCGCCAATGTAGCTGGAGACCTCAAAGCCGTTCGTCAAACGAACGCGGCACACCTTGCGGAGCGCCGAATTTGGCTTCTTAGGAGTCGTCGTATAGACGCGAGTGCAAACACCGCGCTTCTGAGGGCTTGCATTGAGCGCAGGCACCTTAGACTTGAAGGCCGGATCGTTACGGCCGTCGCGGATCAGCTGGTTCGTCGTTGCCATGAAGTATCGCCGCCATGCCGGCTTCTTAGGCCGGAGAAAATCGGGCCGCCTAACGGCGGCCCGGTGGATTCGCATATAGATCGCCCCAAAATTATGGGTCGACCGAGAAAGACCGCGGATTTTAGGTCCGCGGCACCTGTGTGTCAATCACCCTAGGCATAAAAGCCGAGGGTGAGGTTGAACTTGAGCCTGCCTCACGGCAGGCTCGGCTCATTACTTACTCTGCAGCCGTCGTGTCGACCGGTTCCGCCGCGGGTGCCGATTCCTCGGTTTCCGCTGTCGAACCGCTCATATCCATGAAGCCGGCTGCTGCGTGATCGATGTCCGCCGAGCGACGACGGCGATTCGCGTGGTACGCGAAGCCGGTGCCGGCCGGGATCAGACGACCAACGATCACGTTTTCCTTCAGGCCGCGCAGATCGTCCTTCAGACCACGGACCGCAGCTTCCGTCAGCACGCGGGTGGTTTCTTGGAACGATGCCGCCGAAATGAACGACTCGGTCGCGAGCGAGGCCTTCGTGATGCCGAGCAGCATCGGTTCCAGCTTCGCCGGCGTCTTGCCGTCCGCTTCAATCGCGACGTTGGCTTCGAGCGCGCGGGCGCGGTCAACCTGTTCGCCGCGCAGCAGGCCGGAGTCGCCCGCCGACAGCACTTCCGCCTTGCGGAGCATCTGACGGATGATGACTTCGATGTGCTTATCGTTGATACGCACACCCTGCAGGCGATAGACGTCCTGAATTTCGCGTACGAGGTAGTTGGCCAAGGGCTCAACACCCTGCAGACGCAGGATGTCGTGCGGGTTCGGCTCGCCGTCGGCGATCACTTCACCCTTCTCGACCGTCTCACCCTCGAACACGTTGAGATGACGCCACTTCGGGATCAGCTCTTCGTACTTGTCGCCCGACTCGGCCGTGATGATCAAGCGGCGCTTGCCCTTGGTCTCCTTGCCGAACGACACCGTGCCCGAACGCTCCGCGAGAATCGCGGGGTCCTTCGGCTTACGGGCTTCGAACAGATCGGCCACGCGCGGCAGACCGCCGGTGATGTCGCGGGTCTTCGACGATTCCTGCGGAATACGTGCGATGACGTCGCCGACTGACACTTTCGCGCCGTCTTCGAGGCTCACCAACGCGCCCGCGGGCAGCGCATAGATCGCCGGAATATCCGTGTTCGCGAAGGTGATTTCCTTGCCCTTCGCGTTAATCAGCTTCACAACCGGACGCAGATCACGTCCGCCAGAGCCGCGCTGCTTCGGATCCAACACGACGGTCGACGACAAGCCGGTGATCTCGTCCACCTGCGTGGTGACCGTGAGGCCGTCCACGAAGTCTTGGAACTTGATAAAGCCGGCCACTTCGGTCACAACCGGGTGGGTGTGCGGATCCCATTGGGCAATCACTTGACCCGCCGCAGCCGCATCGCCCTCGTTCACCGAGACGACGGAACCGTACGGGATCTTGTAGCGCTCACGCTCGCGACCAAACTCGTCGACGATGCCGACTTCGCCCGACCGGGAGGTCGTGACCAGGTGGCCCTTCTCGTGACGCACGGCCTTGATGTTGTGGAAGCGAACGACGCCCTTGCTGCGCACTTCGACGCTGCTGGCGGCTGCCGCTCGCGACGCCGCACCACCGATGTGGAAGGTACGCATCGTGAGCTGGGTACCCGGCTCACCGATCGACTGAGCAGCAATAACGCCCACCGCTTCGCCGATGGCGATACGGCGACCACGACCCAAGTCGCGGCCGTAGCACTGTGCACACACGCCGTAACGCGCGGCACACGTGATCGGCGAACGGACCTGAACCTGGTCCACACCCGCCAACTCGATCTCGCGTACCGATTTTTCGTCGATGAGCGTGCCGGCCTCGATGAGGACCTCTTCGCTACCCGGACGCATAACGTCCAGAGCGACAACACGACCCAAGACGCGCTCGCCGAGACCCTCGACGACGTCGCCGCCTTCGACGATCGGCGTCATGCTCAGGCCTTGCGTCGTTCCACAGTCTACGTCCGTGATGACGAGATCCTGCGAAACGTCGACCAAACGACGGGTCAAGTAACCCGAGTTCGCCGTCTTCAGTGCGGTATCCGCGAGGCCCTTACGAGCGCCGTGGGTCGAGATGAAGTACTGGAGAACGTTTAAGCCTTCGCGGAAGTTCGCCGTGATCGGCGTCTCGATGATCGAGCCGTCCGGCTTCGCCATCAGGCCGCGCATACCCGCGAGCTGACGAATCTGTGCGGCGCTACCACGAGCACCGGAGTCGGCCATCATGAAGATCGAGTTGAACGACTTCTGGCGAACCTTGTTGCCCTTGGTGTCGGCCACTTCATCGGAGCCGAGCTTCTCCATCATGGCCTTCGCCACTTGGTCGTTCGTACGCGACCAAATATCGACCACCTTGTTGTAACGCTCACCGTCCGTGACGAGACCCGAGGAGTACTGCTCCTGGATTTCCTTCACTTCGCGTTCGGCACCAGCGAGGATCTTCTCCTTCTGCTCAGGCACCACCATGTCATCCACACCGATCGAGACACCGGCGCGGGTCGCGTACGCGAAGCCCGTGTACATCAGGTGATCGGCGAAAACGACCGTGTGCTTCAACCCGAGCGTGCGGTAGCACTCGTTGATCGTGGCGGAGATCGTCTTTTTCGTCATGTCTCGGTTGACGAGATCAAACGAAAGACCCTTTGGAATCACTTCCGACAGAAGGGCGCGACCGATCGTCGTATCAACAACGCGACGACGGGCAACGTCCGTGCCATCCGGCTGACGGATGTGCTCGACGATACGCACCTTCACCTTGGCTTGCAGGCTGGCGTGCTTGCCTTCATAGGCACGATGCGCTTCCGCAACGTCCGTGAAGAACATGCCTTCGCCCTGCGCGCCAATGCGCTCGCGGGTCATGTAGTAAAGACCGAGAACAACGTCCTGGGAAGGAACGATGATCGGGTCGCCGTTCGCCGGCGACAGAATGTTATTCGTTGCCAGCATGAGCGCGCGCGCTTCCAACTGCGCTTCAAGCGACAGCGGAACGTGTACGGCCATCTGGTCGCCGTCGAAGTCGGCGTTGAACGCCGTGCAGACGAGCGGGTGCAACTGAATCGCCTTACCCTCGATCAGCACAGGCTCGAAAGCCTGAATGCCGAGGCGGTGCAGCGTTGGTGCGCGGTTCAAGAGCACCGGATGTTCGCGAATGACCTCTTCGAGGATGTCCCAAACTTCCGGACCTTCGCGCTCAACCATGCGCTTGGCAGCCTTGATCGTGGTGGCTTCACCGCGCAACTGCAGCTTCGAGAAAATGAACGGCTTGAAGAGTTCGAGCGCCATCTTCTTCGGCAGACCGCACTGATGCAGGCGCAGGCGGGGACCGACGACGATCACCGAACGACCCGAGTAGTCGACGCGCTTACCGAGAAGGTTCTGGCGGAAACGACCCTGCTTGCCCTTGATCATGTCGGCGAGCGACTTGAGCGGGCGCTTGTTCGTTCCGGTGATCGCGCGACCACGGCGGCCGTTGTCGAGGAGGGCGTCGACGGCCTCCTGCAACATACGCTTTTCGTTACGCACGATGATGTCAGGAGCATTCAGCTCCAACAGACGGCGCAGACGGTTATTGCGGTTGATGACTCGGCGGTAGAGATCGTTCAGGTCAGAGGTCGCAAAGCGACCGCCGTCCAGCGGTACGAGCGGGCGCAAGTCCGGCGGGAGCACGGGCAGTACCGTGAGCACCATCCACTCAGGGCGGTTACCCGACTCGATGAACGACTCGATGAGCTTCAAGCGCTTCGAGAGGCGCTTGATCTTGGTCTCCGACGTCGTATTGGTCATGTCCTCGCGGACGGTGACCACTTCCGAGGGAAGATCCAGAGACTTCAGCAACTCATAGACGGCTTCGGCGCCCATACGCGCATCGAACTCGTCGCCGTGCTCTTCGATCGCTTCGAGGTACGCCTCGTCCGTCAGCAATTGGCCGCGCGTCAGCGGCGTCATGCCCGGCTCGATCACCACGAAAGCTTCGAAGTACAGCACGCGCTCGATTTCGCGCAACGTCATGTCCAGCAAGAGGCCGATGCGCGACGGCAACGACTTCAAGAACCAAATGTGCGCGACCGGGCTGGCCAACTCGATGTGGCCCATGCGCTCGCGGCGCACTTTGCTCTGCGTGACTTCGACGCCGCACTTCTCGCAGATCACTCCGCGGTGCTTCAGGCGCTTGTATTTCCCGCAAAGGCACTCGTAGTCCTTTACCGGTCCGAAAATCTTGGCGCAGAACAAACCATCACGTTCCGGCTTGAAAGTCCGGTAATTGATGGTCTCTGGCTTCTTCACTTCGCCAAACGACCATGACTTGATCATGTCGGGCGATGCAAGCGCAATGCGGATCGAATCGAAGCTCTCGACCGGGGCCTGCTGCTTGAAGAACTTGAGAATATCCTTCATGTCCACTCCTGCCGTATCGTCAATTTCCGTTCACCGTCATCAACTAGGGAAGCTTTCGCTTCCCACCGAGGGGGGTTTACCCCTCGGACTCGAGCTCCATATTGATGCCGAGTGATCGGATTTCCTTGACGAGGACGTTGAAGGACTCGGGCATGCCCGCGTCCATCAGGTGATTGCTATCGACGATGTTCTTGTACATCTTCGTGCGTCCGTTCACGTCGTCGGATTTGACTGTGAGCATTTCCTGCAACGTGTATGCCGCGCCGTAGGCCTCGAGAGCCCAGACTTCCATCTCGCCGAAGCGCTGGCCGCCGAACTGCGCCTTACCACCCAGCGGCTGCTGCGTGACGAGCGAGTACGGACCGGTTGAGCGAGCGTGCATCTTGTCGTCGACCAAATGGTTCAACTTCAACATGTACATATAGCCAACCGTGACCTGGCGTTCGAAGCGATCGCCGGTGCGCCCGTCGAACAGTGTCGTCTGGCCGCTCGTCGGCAGATCCGCAAGCGACAATAAGCCCTTGATCTCCGCCTCCGTCGCGCCGTCGAACACAGGCGTTGCCATGGGAACGCCCTTCGACAGATTGCGGCACAGCTCAACTACTTCAGCATCCGACAGGGACGTGATGTCCGCCGCCTGGCCGCCGGTCGAGTTGTAGATCTGGTCGAGGAAGCCACGCAACTCAGAGATGGCCTTCTGCTGCTCGAGCATCTTGCCAATCTTCAGACCGAGGCCGCGTGCCGCCCAGCCCAAGTGCGTCTCTAGAACCTGACCGATGTTCATACGGCTCGGAACGCCGAGCGGGTTCAGCACGATATCAACAGTCGTGCCGTCTTCCGCATACGGCATGTCCTCGACCGGAACGATGGTCGAGATAACACCCTTGTTACCGTGGCGGCCGGCCATCTTGTCGCCCGGCTGAATGCGGCGCTTAACGGCGAGGTATACCTTCACCATCTTGAGCACGCCCGGTGCCAAATCATCGCCGGCCGTGATCTTGGCCTTCTTGTCTTCGAAGCGCTTTTCAAACGTACGCTGCTGCGCCGTCAGTCGCTCCGCGACCTGTTCAAGCTGCGCGTTCGCTTCGTCATCCTGCAAGCGGATCTCGAACCATTGTTCGCGCGGCAGATCGTCCAAGTATTCCGCCGTGATGGCTGAGCCACCCTTCAGCTTCTTCGGACCGCCGTCGGCGACTTTACCGATCAGGGTCGTGCGCACACGCGAGAACAAATCGTCCTCGAGGATACGGCGCTGGTCGTTCAGGTCCTTGCGAACCCGCTCGATTTCCGCCTTCTCGATCGACAGAGCTCGGCTGTCCTTTTCGACGCCGTCGCGCGTGAAGACGCGAACGTCAATGACCGTGCCATCCATGCCCGGCGGTACGCGCAGGCTGGTGTCCTTCACGTCGCTGGCCTTCTCGCCGAAGATCGCGCGCAGCAACTTTTCTTCCGGCGTGAGCTGGGTTTCGCCCTTCGGCGTCACCTTGCCGACCAGAATGTCGCCGGCCTTCACTTCAGCGCCGATGAACACGATGCCAGCTTCGTCGAGCTTCGCGAGTGCCGCGTCGCCCACATTCGGGATGTCGGCCGTGATCTCTTCAGGACCCAACTTCGTATCGCGCGCCACGCAGGCGAGCTCTTCGATATGGATGGTCGTGAAACGGTCTTCCTGAACGACGCGCTCCGAGATCAGGATCGAGTCTTCGAAGTTGTAGCCGTTCCAAGGCATGAAGGCGACGAGCATGTTCTGGCCGAGCGCCAACTCACCGAGATCGGTGGACGGGCCATCGGCCAAGACGTCGCCGCGCGTCAAATGATCACCGACGCGAACCAGCGGACGCTGGTTGATGCAGGTGTTCTGGTTGGAACGCTGGTACTTCGTCAGGTTGTAGATATCGACGCCGGACTCGCTCGCGCTCGTCTCATTGTCGTGCACACGCACGACGATACGGGAGGCATCAACCGAGTCGACGATGCCGCCGCGACGTGCGACGACGGTAACACCGGAGTCGATGGCAACCGCCCGCTCCATACCGGTACCGACCAACGGCGTATCCGCGCGCAACGTGGGCACGGCCTGACGTTGCATGTTCGAGCCCATGAGCGCGCGGTTCGCGTCGTCGTGCTCAAGGAACGGGATCATCGACGCTGCGACCGACACGATCTGCTTCGGCGAAACGTCCATGTAGTTGATCCGGTCGCGCGGCATCAACGTGAATTCGTTCTGATGGCGGCACGACACAAGGTCATCCGAGAACGCGCCAACCGAATCGAGCTCGGCATTCGCCTGGGCGATGACGTACTGACTCTCTTCGATGGCCGACAAGTAGTCGATGTGCTCAGTGACTCGACCGTCCACCACCTTGCGATACGGCGTTTCAAGGAAGCCGTATTCGTTAGTGCGGGCGTAGACCGACAGCGAGTTGATCAAACCGATATTCGGACCTTCCGGCGTCTCGATCGGGCACACGCGACCGTAATGGGTCGGATGCACGTCGCGGACTTCGAAGCCGGCGCGCTCACGGGTCAAACCGCCTGGGCCCAAGGCCGAAACACGGCGCTTGTGGGTCACTTCGGAGAGCGGATTGTTTTGATCCATGAATTGGCTGAGCTGCGAGGAGCCGAAGAACTCCTTGACCGCTGCCGCCACCGGCTTGGCATTGATCATTTCCTGCGGCATGAGCGGCTCGCTCTCTGCCAACGTGAGTCGCTCCTTAACGGCGCGCTCAACGCGGACGAGGCCAATGCGGAACGCATTCTCGGCCATTTCGCCAACCGACCGAATACGGCGATTGCCGAGGTGATCGATGTCGTCAACGATGCCATTGCCGTTACGGATGTCGATGAGCGTCTTCAGAACATCGATGACGTCCGAGGCCATCTCGTTTTCGTCGTAGTGACGCTTCGAGAAGTCATCCGTACGACGCGAGAAGTAGAGCCCGTCGTACAGGATGCCCGGACCGGTCACTGCGTCACGACCCACGCGACGATTGAACTTCATGCGCCCGACGGGCGAGAGATCATAGCGTTCCGGATTGAAGAACAAGTTGTGGAACAAGTTCTCGGCCGCATCCTTCGTGGGCGGCTCGCCCGGGCGCATCATGCGGTAAATTTCGACCAACGCTTCCAAACGCGTGCGGGTCGGGTCGATGCGCAGCGTATCGGAGATGTACGGGCCACGATCCAGATCGTTGGTGTACAGCGTGTTGATTTCGGTAATACCCGCTTCCACCAACTTCGCGATGGTGGGTACGGTCAGTATTTCGTTGACCTTGGCCAGCACTTCGCCGGTATCGGTCGAGAAGACGTCGTGCGACAGGACCTTGCCGGCCAGATACTCGTTCGGCACAGGCAAGCGATTGACGCCCGCTTCTTCCAACTGGCGGACGTGGCGCGCCGTGATGCGGCGCCCTTCTTCGACGACCACTTTGTCGCCGATGCGGATTTCAAATGCCGCGGTCTCGCCGCGCAGACGCGATGGAATCAATTCCAACGACGCGCCCTGTGCGGACAGGAAGAACGTGTTCTTCTCAAAGAACATGTCCAACATCTGCTCTTCGGTGTAACCGAGTGCGCGCAGCACGATCGTAACCGGCAACTTGCGGCGACGGTCGATACGGGCAAAGACGCAGTCCTTCGGGTCGAATTCAAAATCCAACCAGGAACCGCGATACGGAATGATTCGAGCCTGGAACAATAATTTCCCAGACGAATGGGTCTTACCCTTGTCGTGATCGAAGAACACGCCCGGGCTGCGGTGCAACTGGGAGACGATCACGCGCTCGGTACCGTTCACGATGAACGTACCGTTGTCGGTCATGAGCGGCAGTTCACCGAGGTAGACTTCCTGCTCGGCGATGTCGCGCTTCAGCTTGCGCGCGCCAGAGGCGTCTTTCTCATAGACCTTCAACTGAACCTTGACGCGCAGCGGCGCGGCATAGGTCAGCCCGCGCATCTGGCATTCCTTCACGTCGAATACCGGCTCACCGAGCCGATAGTTCATGTATTCGAGGGTAGCATTGCCGCTGTAGCTCTGGATGGGGAACACGCTCTTAAATGCGGCGTGCAGACCCACGTCCTCGCGATTCGCCTCGGCCGCATCGGCCTGCAGGAACTTGCGGTACGAGTCGAGCTGTATCGCCAGCAAGTACGGGACGTCCAGAATACTGGGACGCTTACCGAAATCCTTGCGGATACGCTTCTTCTCGGTGAACGAATAGGCCATGAGCTCACCCTCTGCAAAACGCGAACCCCTTCTGGAGGCTCGCAGCGCGGTCCGTCAAATTTGACGTGCCGCAAGAAAACAATTTGACCCTAGGCTCCTGTATCCGCTCCCCACGTGTGGGGAACGGATACGAGACGGAGCCCAGGGTCTACCGGACATCAAACGCGGGATACCCGCGCATGAGTGCCTTACTTGATCTCGACCTTGGCGCCTGCGTCTTCGAGCGCCTTCTTGATCTTGTCCGCATCAGCCTTGTTGACGCCGTCCTTGACCGTCGAAGGAATGCCTTCGACGAGGTCCTTGGCTTCCTTCAGGCCCAGGCCGGTCGCTTCGCGAACAACCTTAATGACGGTGACCTTCTTGTCCGCCGGGTATTCCTTGAGAACCACGGTGAACTCGGTCTTCTCTTCGACCGGAGCAGCAGCAGCAGCAGCCGGGGCAGCAGCCATGGCAACCGGAGCGGCGGCGGTGACGCCGAACTTGTCTTCCATCATCTTGACGAGATCAACGACCTCGAGGATCGTCATGTTGCCGATCGCGTCGAGAATCTCTTCTTTGCTGAGAGCCATTTCAGTTAACTCCAAAAAAACGATTGATGATCAAAACCCGTAAAACGGTTCGAAGGCGTTAGCCCGCGGCAGCCGCTTTCTGATCCTTCACCGCCGCAACGGTGCGAACCAGCTGAGCGTGCGGCTCGGCGAGCGTACGAACGAACTTCGAAATCGGCGCCTTGAGAACGCCGAGCAGCATCGACAGCGCCTGCTCCTTGGTCGGCAGCGAAGCCACCTGGTCGATCGCCTTAGCAGGCAGCAACTGCCCACCGAGCGATACCAGAGTCGCAACGAGCTTGTCGTTATCCTTGGCGAAAGCCTTGATGACGCGCGCGGCGGCACCCGGGTCTTCCTTTGAGAAAGCCAAGAGCAACGGACCCTTGAGCTGCGGGGCGATGCATTCGAAGGACGTTCCGGCAACCGCTTTGCGAGCGAGCGTGTTCTTGACGACACGCAGATAGACACCCGACTTACGCGCCTGGGCGCGAAGATTGGTGATCTGCGTTACGGACAAGCCACGGTACTCGGCGGCCACGACAGAATGCGCAGTACGCGCAACTTCGTTGACCTCGGTCACCAGTGCCTTCTTCTGCTCGATATTGAGTGACATTTCCTGCCTCGCAGAAGATCAGCCCACGAACGTCACGACCAGTTTCCCGGCCATGGCGTCCACCTATTTAGTGCGAAAGCAAAACGCTCCCACACTTCGCCGTTCATCCCCTGGCCCCGTAGGGCAGGTTCGAACGGTCGACGGTGACCTTCAGCCGACCTTTCGGTCGTCGTGGCGGGGCAAAATGCACCGTCACTCGCTTCGGGTGACACCATCTGCGCAGGCTACCGAGTCACCCCGGTCTTTCATTGAGCGGCCTCGCGGCATTACGCCTGGTCGCGCCTGCGGTCTTGGATGGCTGCCGGGACTTACGCCCCGGCGGTCATCATCAAAAAAATCAAACGCCGAGCGTCGAGCGCTCGATCGTGACGCCCGGACCCATGGTCGAGGAGATCGTCACTTTCTGGATATAGATGCCCTTCGACGAAGCGGGCTTCATGCGAAGAAGGTCACCGAGGAGCGCCTGCAGGTTCTCCTTCAGCTTGCCGCCTTCGAAGCTGGCACGACCGACTTGGCAGTGCACGATGCCGGCCTTGTCGCAACGGTAGCGAACCTGACCCGCCTTGGCATTGCGCACAGCGCCGGCCACGTCGGGGGTTACGGTACCGACCTTCGGGTTCGGCATGAGGCCGCGCGGACCGAGAATCTGGCCGAGCGCACCCACGACGCGCATCGCGTCTGGGCTGGCGATCACGACGTCGAAGTCCATCTCGCCCGCCTTGACCTTCTCGGCCAAGTCTTCGAGACCGACCACGTCCGCGCCGGCTTCGCGAGCAACATC
Organism: Steroidobacteraceae bacterium; assembly: GCA_036742455.1. Classification (GTDB taxonomy): domain Bacteria; phylum Pseudomonadota; class Gammaproteobacteria; order Steroidobacterales; family Steroidobacteraceae; genus CAIKZZ01. The sequence continues at coordinate 13,782 of DAINQU010000041.1, forward strand.
CTGATTCTTACCGCCCGTGAACACGGCAACGCGCACGGTCTTACCGGTGCCATTCGGCAACACGGTCGAGCCGCGAACCTGCTGGTCGGACTTCGTGGCATCAATGCCCAGATTGACAGCAACGTCAACCGACTCGTCGAACTTCGCGACAGCGAATTCCTTAACGAGCGCAAAGGCAGTATCGATTTCGTAGGTCTTACCCGGGACAACCTTGGTCGCCCACGCTTTCACGCGCTTCTGTAGCTTTGCCATGATCAGCGCTCCACATCCACGCCCATCGAACGAGCGCTTCCAGCAATGGTACGAACAGCGGCGTCAAGATCCGCTGCGGTGAGGTCGGGCATCTTCAGCTTCGCAATCTCTTCGAGCTGCGCGCGGCTGATTTTGCCGACCTTCTGGGTGTTCGGGCGGCCGCTGCCCTTCGGAATGCCGAGCGCCTTCGCGATCAGCACGCCCGCGGGCGGCGTCTTCAATACGAACGTGAAGCTACGGTCGCTGTAGACCGTAATCACGACCGGCGTCGGCATGCCCTTTTCGAGCGACGACGTCTGCGCATTGAATTGCTTGCAGAACTCCATGATGTTGACGCCCTGCTGACCGAGAGCAGGACCCACCGGCGGACTCGGATTTGCCGATCCGGCGGGGATCTGGAGCTTGATATACCCCGTAACCTTCTTCGCCATTCTCTACCTCAGTGGGTACAAACGCCTTGCGGCTCCCCGGTTGTGGTGCGCCCCAAATAGGCCGCACCGAAAATTCAAATCAAACTTTCTCGACCTGCGAGAACTCGAGTTCGACCGGCGTTGAGCGACCCAGAATCTGCACGGCGACGTGCAGACGGCTCTTCTCATAGTTCACCGATTCAACGACACCGTTGAAGTCGTTGAACGGACCGTGCGTCACGCGCACGATTTCACCCGGCTCGAACAAGACCTTCGGCTTCGGCTTGTCAACGCCTTCCTCGACGCGACGAAGGATGTTGTTCGCTTCCTTCTCGGTAATCGGAGCAGGCTTGTCTTGCGTCCCACCAATGAATCCGAGGACCTTGGGCACTTCTTTGACGAGATGCCAGGTCTCCTCGTCCATTTCCATCTGGACCAGCACGTAACCCGGGAAGAACTTGCGGTCGCTGCGGCGCTTCTGGCCATCACGCATTTCCACAACTTCTTCGGTCGGCACCAGAACGTCGCCGAACTTATGCTCGAGACCGAGCATCTTCACGCGCTCCTTCAACCCTTCGGCCACTTTGTGCTCGAAGTTTGAGTACGCATGGACGACATACCAGCGCAACGCCATAGCCTCAGCCTCCCGCGCCGAGCAGCGACCGGGTGATGAAACCCAGCAGCATGTCGACGAGCCAGAAGAACACTCCGAGCACAGTCACAAAAATGACGACCACACCGGTGGTCATTTGCGCCTGCTTCACGGTGGGCCAGACCATCTTGCGCAGCTCGATACGCGACCCGAGAGCGAACTCCCACGTCTGACGTCCGAGGGCGGTCATGGCCAACGCACCGGCGGAGAGACCGATACCCGCAATGACCGCGACATAGCGGACCGCAACTGGCAGCGTTTTAAACGCATAAAACGTCACGAAGCCGCCGATGAGAACGGCGACTCCGATGACGAGCCAGAGCCAGTCGGCTGAACGGCCTTCGGGCTTGATGTCTGTATGTTCGGTCATGACGTCCTGTTAAGACTCACCCGCGAGTGGCAGGCCAGGAGGGAATCGAACCCCCAACCTGCGGTTTTGGAGACCGCCGCTCTGCCAATTGAGCTACTGGCCTATTGGCTCCTAGCCTCTCGCGGGATAAGTCCTGTACTGCTACTTAGGCAATGATCTTCGAGACGACGCCGGCGCCTACCGTACGGCCACCCTCACG
>DAINQU010000042.1:0-15001 GCA_036742455.1 Steroidobacteraceae bacterium
GAACTCTGGGGTTTACCCGATGTCCCTGACCAATGATTCGAGCGGCGCTGCCGTCGCCTGTAACGTGCTGTCGGCCGCCAATCTCAAGGATCTCCTCCTCGAGCATCTGATCCGTACGCTCGGCCGGGATCCGGAGTCGGCGCGTCCGCGGGACATCTACGAGGCGTTGGCGAACACCGTGCGCGAGGAATTGGCGGCTCGCTGGGTCGCCACCCAGCGGCGGGTGGCCCGTGCGAAGACCAAGCGCGTTTGTTACCTGTCGGTCGAGTTCCTGCCCGGTCGCGCGCTGCTCAATGCGTTGTCGAGCCTCGACGGCGAACTCGTGGAGGCTGCGCGTCAGGCCGTGGCCGAATTGGGCTTTGACCTCGAGGCGATCATCGCCGAAGAGCACGATCCGGGTCTCGGCAACGGCGGTCTGGGCCGTCTCGCGGCCTGCTTTCTCGACTCCTTGGCCACGCTTCAATACCCCGCGGTCGGCTACGGCATCCGCTACGACTACGGCATTTTTACCCAAGTCATTGAGCCGGACGGCGCGCAGCGCGAGGTGGGTTCGTCGTGGCTTCGGTTGCGCGATCCGTGGGAGCTCACCCGGCCGCAGGCCCGTTATCTGATTCAATTCGGTGGACGCTGCGTCACCGAAACCGATGCCGCCGGGCAGTTGACGTACACGTGGACCGACACCCACAAGATCTACGCGGTGGGTTTCGATCACCTGGTGCCAGGCAATCGCTGTGCGACCGTGAACCATCTGCGCCTGTGGTCCGGCCGCGCCATCGTTCCGTTCAATGTCGCCGAGTTCAATCACGGTCATTATCCGGAGGCCGTGGCGGATCAGGTTCGTGCGAAGAACCTGTCCCGCGTCTTGTACCCGGACGACACGACTCCGCAAGGCAAAGAACTGCGCTTGTCGCAGCAGTACTTTTTCGTGTCGGCGTCGCTGCAGGACTTGCTCGCAACGCTCCTCGCCGAGGGCCGTACGCTCGATGAACTGCCGGATGCCGTGGCCATCCAACTGAATGACACGCACCCCGCACTCGCGGTAGCCGAGCTGATGCGGTTGTTGATCGACGTGCACGGCTACGCGTGGGATTCGGCCTGGGACATTGTGTCGCGCAGCTTTGGTTACACGAACCACACGTTGTTGCCGGAGGCGCTCGAGAGCTGGCCGGTCGATTTCTTCGAGCGGCTGTTGCCGCGCCATCTCGTCATCATCTATCAGATCAATCGGCACTTCCTCGACCAGATTGCGATTGCGTTCCCGGACGATCTTGATCGCCGTCGGCGCCTCTCGCTGATCGATGAGGACCACGGTCGGCGCGTGCGCATGGCGCACTTGGCCGTGGTGGCGAGCCGCAAGGTCAATGGCGTCGCGAAACTGCATTCGGACCTCATGACGGAAACGATCTTCCGCGACTTTGCGCAGCTCTGGCCGGACCGCTTCACCAACGTCACCAACGGCATTACCGTTCGGCGCTGGCTGAAGCAGTCGAATCCGGGCTTGTCGGCGATGTTCACCGAGCGCTTAGGTACGGTCTGGGAGAACGATTTGTCCGCGCTGTCGCGCCTCGAAGGCGTGGAGGACGATCCGGAGTTTCGCGCGCGATTCGCCGCGATCAAACAGGAAAACAAGCGTCGCCTTGTTGCCGCCATACGCCAACGTAGTGGCGTAGAGGTGGATGAACACTCGCTGTTTGATGTGCAGGTGAAGCGCATCCACGAGTACAAGCGGCAGTTGCTGAATCTGCTGGGCGTCATCACCCGCTACAACCGCATACGCCGCCATCCGGAGGCGGATGTCGTGCCACGCACGGTGATTTTTGCCGGTAAGGCTGCGCCGGGTTACTACCTCGCCAAAGCGATCATTCGATTGGCCAACAACGTGGCTCGGCTCGTCAATAACGATCCGGTGGTCGCGGGGCGTCTCAAGGTCGTCTTCTTGGCCGATTACGACGTGTCGTTGGCGCAGCGCATCATGCCGGCCGCGGACCTGTCGGAGCAGATTTCCACCGCGGGCCTCGAGGCGTCGGGCACGGGCAATATGAAGCTGGCCCTGAACGGCGCGCTCACCATCGGCACGCTCGACGGCGCCAATATCGAGATCAAAGATCACGTCGGCGACGAGCACATCTTCATCTTCGGCATGACAGCGGCAGAAGTGAGCGCCGAAAAGGCCAAGGGCTATCGGCCGTCGGAGTTCGTCTCCGCGGATGCGGAGCTTGCCCAGACGATCGCTATGATCGACGAAGGCTACTTCAGCAACGGCGACGTGACGGAAGCCAAAGCGATTGTGGGCCGTCTGCTGTCGAACGACGAACCCTTCCTCGTCTGTGCCGACTTCCGTGCGTACATGGAGGCACAGGATCGCGTGGATACCCTGTATCGTGACCAAGAGCGCTGGCTGCGCTCGGCGATCGTGAACAGTATCCGTATGGGCTTCTTCTCGAGTGATCGAAGCATTCGGGAGTACGCTGACCGCATCTGGAACATCCAACCGGTGAAGTAATGGCGACACGCAAGACGACCCGTACCGACAGCGGCGAAGGCGTGGCACTCGCCACGAAGAAGACCAAGCGGTTATGGCCGGCCTTGCGCAAGTCCGAGATCGATGCGTTGTTGGCGGCCCGGCACCGGGAGCCACGGTCGGTACTTGGCTATCACGAGTACCCCCGCGAGGCGGAGGAACCGGTGGTCGTCGTTCGCGTCCTGGAGTTGGACGCGGTGGAAGTGCGGGTCTACTGGGAAGACGAGTCGGTGGACGCGGCGCGTCCGTTGGAGTGCGTGCACTCGGCGGGCCTGTTTGAGGGACGCATCCCCTACCGGCGACCGCTCGTGCCGTATCGACTGGCCATCCGCTATCGGGACGGCAATACGCACACCAAGCCCGATCCGTATTACTTCGGGCCGCAGCTCAGCGACTTCGATCTCTATTTGTTCGGCCAGGGCAATCACCATCGCATCTGGTCGAAGCTCGGCGCCCATGTGGAGACCCTCGACGGCGTCCAGGGAACGCATTTCGCGGTGTGGGCCCCCAACGCAGAACGCGTCAGCGTGGTCGGTGACTTCAACAATTGGGACGGACGTCGCCACCCGCTGCAGTCCCGCGGGGGCAGTGGCGTTTGGGAGCTGTTTGTCCCGGACGTTGCGGTGGGCGCGACGTATAAGTTTGAGATTTGCACCCGTCACGGGGACACCCGGCTGAAAGCCGATCCGTACGGTGTCTCGATGGAGTTGCGGCCGAAGACCGCATCGATCGTGGCGGATTTATCGAGTTTTGAATGGACCGATGCCGAGTGGATGGCGCGGCGACGCAGCGCCGATCCCCGTCGGGAACCCATCTCCGTCTACGAGGTGCATCTCGCGTCGTGGCGCCACGCGCCGGACCGGGATCCGCCGTTTCTGACCTGGGACGAAGCGGCCGAGCAACTCATCCCCTACGCGGTGGATATGGGCTACACCCATCTGGAGTTGATGGGCATCGCGGAGTATCCGTTTGACGGATCGTGGGGGTATCAGGTCGGTGGCTATTACGCGCCGACGGCGCGATACGGGACGCCCCAGGCCTTTATGCGCTTCGTGGACCGTTGCCATGCCGCTGGCTTGGGCGTGCTCATGGACTGGGTGCCGGCGCACTTCCCGAAAGATGGGCACGGTCTGGCCGAGTTCGACGGAACGGCGCTGTACGAGCACGCTGATCCGCGGCAGGGCGAGCACCGCGACTGGGGCACGAAGATCTTCAACTTCGGTCGAAACGAAGTCCGAAACTTCCTGACGGCGAACGCGCTGTATTGGCTGAACGAGTACCACCTCGACGGACTGCGGGTCGATGCCGTCGCCTCGATGCTCTATCTCGACTACAGCCGTGAAGACGGGGAGTGGATTCCGAATCGCTACGGCGGTCGTGAAAATCTTGAGGCCATCGATTTTCTGCGGCACCTCAATTGGGCCGTTCGGGAATACGCCCCCCACGCGATGATGATCGCGGAGGAGTCCACGGCGTTTGCCGGCATCACCACGCCGGTGCACCTCGGCGGTATCGGATTCACGTTCAAATGGAACATGGGGTGGATGAACGACACGCTCCGGTACTGGGAAAAAAATCCCGTGTACCGCCGCTACGATCATCACCTCGTGACCTTCTCCTTTGTATACGCCTGGTCCGAGCGCTTCATGTTGCCCATCTCGCACGACGAGGTGGTCCATGGAAAGGGCTCGCTGATCGCCAAGATGCCGGGGGATGACTGGCAGAAAAAAGCGAACTGGCGTCTGTTCATGACGTACATGACGGCACATCCGGGCAAGAAACTGTTGTTCATGGGGCAGGAGTTCGCGCAATGGCACGAATGGCGCCATGCCGAAGCGTTGGACTGGGCGCTCCTCGGGCATGACGACCATCGACGGCTACGGGATCTGGTGCGGGATCTGAATACCCTGTACACCGCGTCGCCCCAGTTGCACGGTTCGGATTGCGACGGGCAGGGCTTTGTCGGTATCGACCTGCACAACGCGACCGAAAGCGTCTACATCTTCGAACGACGTTCGACCCACGGTGACGGCGGTGAGCCATTGATCTGTGCGTTCAATGCAACGCCGGTGCCACGCGACGACTATTGGATCGGAGTGGATGCACCGGGACGCTACGTGAAAGTGTTGGACTCCGACGACGTCCGCTACGGCGGCGCCGGCTACAACGCGCAGTCGGAAATGATCGCGGTCGAAGGGCGCGCGCACGGTCGACCCTACGCGATACGGGTCCAACTGCCGCCGCTCGGCGGACTCGTCTTGCGTCGTAGCTAAGATGCATCATCGCGAAATTCCGGTGGAGCCCGGGAGCCCGAGCCCTCTCGGTGCAACACCGGTCTCGGGCGGCGTCAATTTCGCGGTGCATGCGGCGCTCGGCAATCGCGTGGAGTTGGTGTTGTGCAACCCCGATGGCACGACGCGCGCCACGGTGGCGTTGCCGTATCGGACGGGGACGATCTGGCACGGTTTGCTGCCGTCGCAGCACGTGCGCATCGGCGATCTCTACGGGTATCGCGTCAGCGGTGAATTTGATCCCTCGCGCGGGTTGCGCGCGAATCCGGCCAAGTTCCTGATCGATCCGGCAGCCCGTGCCGTCACCGCGGCACCCGCCCACGACGAGTCGCTCTACGACGGTCCGGACAGTCACGATCTGGATTCGATGGGCGCGATGCCGCGGTCCGTGATTGTCGATCCGGCCTTCGAGTGGGGTGGCGATCGCGCGCCGCGCCGCCCTTGGAACGAGACGGTTATTTTAGAGACCCACGTGAAGGGTCACACGATGCGCCATCCGGGCGTGCGCACGCGTCTGCGGGGTACGTATCTGGGCCTAGCGGAGCCCGCCGTCATTGAGGACCTCGTACGGCTTGGCGTGACCGCGATTGAACTGCTGCCGGTACAGGCGTTCGCCAGTGAGGCGTTCCTGCGTGACAAGGGTCTGGTGAATTACTGGGGATACAACCCCTTCGCGTGGTCGGCGCCGGCACCGCAGTATGCGATCAGCGATGCCGTGACGGAGTTCCGCGAGATGGTGCGCGCGCTGCATACGCACGGCCTCGAAGTGATACTCGACGTCGTGTTCAATCACACGGCCGAAGGCAACGAGTGGGGCCCGGTACTCTCGCTGAAGGGCTTTGACAATGGCAGCTACTATCGACTTGAGCCCGGCAACCCAGGGCGCTACGAGAACTTCACCGGCTGTGGCAATACGGCCCGAGCGGACAGCCACGCGAGTCGGCAGTTGGTGCTCGATGCGTTGCGCTGGTGGGTGGAGTCGATGCACGTCGACGGATTCCGTTTCGACTTAGGCCCTTCCGTCGGTCGCAATGCCGACGGGTTTTCATCGCACGCGCTGTTTTTCCGGGAAATCCACGCACAACCGTGGGCCGCCGGCGTCAAATTCATCGCCGAACCGTGGGATATCGGACCGGGCGGCTATCGCTTAGGCGGGTTTCCGGCGCCGTGGTCGGAGTGGAATGACCGGTATCGGGATACGGTGCGGTCCTATTGGACGGGCGATCATTACGTGCTCGGCGCCTTTGCGGAGCGCATTGCCGGTTCCTCCGATGTGTTTCGCCACGACGATCGCTCGCCGCAGGCGAGCATCAATTTCGTGACCGCGCACGATGGGTTCACGCTGGCCGATCTCGTCAGCTACAACGACAAACACAACGAGGCCAATCTCGAAGACAACCGCGATGGCCATGCCGACAATCGCAGCTGGAACTGCGGTGTCGAAGGCCCCACGGACGACCCTGAGATCACGGTATTGCGGCGGCGCCAGCGCCGGAACCTGATCGCGACCGTGTGCCTGTCGCAAGGCGTGCCGATGTTGATGGCGGGAGACGAGTTCGGGCGCACTCAGCTGGGTAACAACAACGCCTATTGTCAGGACAACGGCATCAGTTGGATTGATTGGTCGCTGCGCGAGCGCGACGAGGTGGCCTTCGTGCAGCGCGTACTGGCGTTCCGTCGGCAACACGTCGAGCTGCGCCAGGAGGCGTTCCTCGAAGGGTGGCGGCAAGGGCGAGACAGCGGGGATGTGGTCTGGTTACACCCGTACGGTCACCAGATGCGCGAAGCCGACTGGAACGACCCGCATGCGCACGCGTTGGGCGTGATCTACCCAGACCTGCACGACGGCAGTCCGAAGCTGTTGCTGCTCTTCAATGCGGCGGATGTGGTCGTCGATTTTGACGTGCCATTACCGCCAACCGGGCACTGGCTGCTCGTGGCGGACACGGCCGATCTGATGGCCGAGGGGCCGCACTCGGGGCGACGCCATGTGCGCGCCCCTCGCTCGCTGGCGATGTACGAACGCGCCGACTGAGCTACGGCGCGAAGAAGAAATTTAATACCTCGGGGAAGCGCGCGCGCCAGGACGGTTCCGCGTGACTGGCGCCCGGGTAGAACCGCACCGCTAAGGACGCGCCCCAGCCTCGAGCCTCCGCCTGCGTCTTAAATCGCTCCGCATACGGCGCATAAAACTGGTCCAGCGTCTGGTCCCCGTAGTCGACCCAGAGTCGGTGGTTTGCCGGGTCCGGCAACTGCGCGGCCAAAGTGTCTACGGTGCTGTTCGCGATGAGCGCGAGCGTCGGATCGGCCGACGCTGGCCCATGGCCGTACAGCGCAAAGTTCGTCGTGGACGGCCAGTGGGTCGACAGACCGGCGGCTCGGCCGAAGACGTCCGGGTGCCGCTCCATGGCATAAATTGAAATCAGGCCGCCCATCGACGAGCCGGCGATAAACGTATGCGCCGCATCACGGCGCGTCGGGTAATGGGTGTCGATGAAGGGCTTTAAGTCGCCCGCCAAAAAATCGACGTAGCGATCCGCGATCGGCGGCACTTGCGTCCCGAGGGCGGTCGCCTTCACGGCATCGGGCCACGCCTCGTACGCGGAGGTCGGCATGTACTCGGGCCAGCGCTGCGCGGTGTTGTCGATCGCCACGACGATCAGCGGGTAGTGGCCTTCCGCCGTTGCGCGATCGACGGCCCACGGCTCATGCGCCATCGACGTGTTGGGGTCGAATAAATTTTGCCCGTCCTGCAGATACACGACCGCATAGCCCTCGGCCGGCGGGGCACCCTCCGGCACGAACACCACCACGTCACGCGCCGTCAGATCGGCCGCAGACACCGACGTGTAGCGCTCGTAGCGACCGTAGGCCGTGTGCGTGACCGCCGTCGGATGCTCGGAGACCGCGCTCAACGCGGAGCCGGCGAGGAGGGCGAGGAGTACGGTCACGCCGAGATGTTTCACGGTTGAAGCTCCAGGATCAGTGCGGACTTCGGTTCCAACTTCAGGCTGTCGCCCAACGAGACGATGTCGTGACTGATGGGATCGACGGCGCTGTGCACGTCGCCCATCGTTTCGCGATAGTGGGCGAGCGGTAAGTCCTTGGTCGTCGTGTTGTTGTTGAGTATCACCATCACGGTTGCGCCCGCGGCTTGACGGAAGTACACGTAAATGTCGTTCTCAGGCACGTAGTGTCGGAACGTGCCTTCTTGGACCGGCTTTGACGTGCTGCGCCACCGGAACAGCGTGCGCAGGTAATTCATGGTTTCCCAAGAGCGACCGTCCAAGTCCTCGCCCGTGAACGCATTCGCGGTGTCGCCGGCAAATCCACCCGGGAAGTCCAAGCGCTTGTAACCATCGCCCGGTTGCTCGTTCGCCCACTCAAACTCGGTGCCGTAAGTGACTTGCGGTATGCCGCGCACGGTCGCTACGAAGGCCATCGCCATGCGGAAGGCCCGGTCGTCGTGCTTCAGCGTATGAAAAATGCGGTCCGTGTCGTGGTTGTCGGCCATCACCAGCAATTTATTGGGATCGCCGTAGATCACATCGTCAGCCAACACTTCGTATATTTCGCGGATCCGATTGCTGGATTCCGGGTGCGGCAGCAAGGCATCGATCAGGGCATCGCGGACCGGGAAATCCATCAGCGTCGGCAGCGTCGATACGTAACCGTCTTGGTTGACGCGACCGGCCTGCCAATACGAGATGATTACCGGATCGGATTTGCCCGGCGCTTCTTCGCCGACGATGTTGAGATGCGGATACTCGGCGAGTATGCGACGGCAGTACTCAGCGGTGTACGTCTTGTCTGTGTACGGGTAGGTGTCGATGCGCACCCCCGACAGCCCGGCGTATTCAATCCACCAGATGGCGTTTTCGATGAGGTAATTGCCGAGTGACGGCGCCACGGGATGTAAGTCTGGCATCGACGCGTCAAACCACCCGTCGATAAACCGTTGCCGCTCCGAGGGTGCGGCATGAATGTCGATCATGGACTTGTGATAGTGGTTGCTGCGTTCGAAGACGCCGTGATTCGACAGCCAGTCCGGATCCGGCAGGTCTTTCATCCACCAGTGGTTCAGTCCGATGTGATTGATGACCACATCCTCGATCAGCCCGATGCCGTGCTGCCGCGCTGCCTCGGCGAGCGCGCGGTAGTCCTCGTTACTGCCAAAGCGCGGATCGACTTTGTAGTGGTCGGTGATCGAATAGCCGTGGTAGCTGTACGTCGGCATGTCGTTTTCGAGGACCGGCGTCAGCCACAGTTGGGTGTATCCCATGTCGGCAAGCCAATCCAAGTGCGCGGTGATGCCTTTGAGGTCGCCGCCGTGGCGCGCATTGGGGTCGCTTCGGTCGGTGTGGTCGCGCGTGCCCGGCGCCGCATCGTTGTGCGGATCCCCGTTGGCAAAGCGGTCCGGCATGATGAGGTACATCGTATCGTGCGAGTCAAACCCGCGCCGGTCGCGACTGCCTTCGCGCCGCGCCTCCAACGGATAGTCGAGATGCGCCACGACGCCAGTGTCGTCGGCGAAGTCGATCGGGACGCGCCCGGGTGACGCATCCGGCGCGATCGCGAGGGTGAGGGATAAGTAGTGCGAGTTCGGCAACGCGTGGGCATCGCGCACGGACACGCCTGGGTATTGCACGCTCGGACGTAAGCCACCGGCGGCGTCGCCGTGGATCAATAATTCCACCGTGGGCGCTTCAAAACCGACCCACCACGAGGGCGGATCGACGCGGTCGATGGGCGCGGCAGTCGCCGCACCGATGAACAGGAGGTTGAGAGCGGGGATGAGAGCGCGTAAGCGGGTCATGCGGTATCCAGTGCAAAACGTACCGTACGAGTAGATGCGACCCAACGCACGGGGTCAATAGCGCGACGGGGTGGTCTTTGCGCCGAGGGGCTTGCATACTCGCCCGCCGGGGGCGGTCGGTGGACTGCCGGAGGCTGACCATGACCACTGTTGCACCTCGCGTGGCGACCGACGCACGCAAACCGCTGTTGCCGCTCGGGGCCATCGCGAATCTGTCCTTCGGATTTCTGGGCATCCAGATCGCCTTCGGATTACAGACCGCCAACATCAGCCGAATTTTCCAAATACTCGGTGCCCCCATCGACAGCCTGCCGATCCTCTGGATTGCCGGGCCGGTCACCGGCCTCTTGGTTCAGCCGGTCATAGGCTACCTCTCCGATCGTACGTGGGGCCGACTGGGCCGGCGCCGACCGTACTTCTTGTTGGGTGCCATCCTCTCGACCATCGCGCTCGTGCTGTTGCCGAACTCCCCGGTGCTGTGGCTCGCGGTGCCGGCCTTCTGGCTGCTCGATTTGTCACTGAACGTCACGATGGAGCCGTTCCGGGCGTTTGTCGGCGACATGCTCCCGGATGCACAGCGCACGCGCGGTTACGCGATTCAGACGATCTTCATCGGTATCGGCGCGTCGATTTCATCGGCAGCACCTTGGCTGCTCGCGCACTTCGCAGGGCTGTCCGACAGCGCCCCGGCCGGTCAACTACCCTTGACCGTACGCGTGTCGTTCTACATCGGCGCGGCGGCGTTGCTGCTGGCGGTGCTCTATACGATTGCCACGACTCGCGAGTACTCGCCGGCGCAGTTGGCGGCGTTCGAGGGGGTGTCGGAGCCGCCGGCGCGTGCCCGGATGGTCTCTCCCGTGCGCGAATTGCTGAGCGACCTGATCGGTATGCCGAAGTCCATGCGTCGGCTCGCGCTCGTTCAATTCTGCTCGTGGTTTGCTTTCTTCTTGTTGTGGATCTACGGCACCCCGGCGGTCGCGTGGCACCATTACGGCGCGACGGTGGCCGGCAGTGCGGCCTACAACACAGCCGCAGACCATGTCGGCGTGCTCTTTGCGATCTACAACGTCATCGCGACGATCCATGCCTTCCTCTTGCCGGCGCTGGAGAAGCGTCTCGGTCGCGAACTGTTGCATGCGGTCAATTTGCTCGCGGGCGCGGTCGGGTTTTTGTTGTTCGTCGTGTCGACGGATCCGGCGGTGCTCTACCTGTCGATGGTGGGGATTGGTATGGCGTGGGCCTCCGTGCTCGCGATGCCGTACGCCATGCTGTGCGGCGCTATTCCCTACCAAAAGCTCGGCACCTACATGGGGATTTTTAACTTCTTCATCGTCTTGCCGCAGATCTTCGTGTCGGTGGTCATGGGCCCGGTCGTCCATCAGTTGTTCCCGGCGGATCCGGTGGGCGTCATGGTCATCGCGTCGCTGGCGTTCGTGAGTGCGGCCGCCTTGGCGTGGAAGCCCCTCGAATGATCGAGCGTCCGTGGTGGAAGGGCGCGGTGGTCTATCAGATCTATCCGCGCAGCTTTGCCGATTCGAACGGCGACGGTATCGGCGACCTGCCCGGGATCACCGAGCGGTTACCTTATGTGGCCGCGTTGGGGGTCGATGCGATCTGGATATCGCCGTTCTTTCCGTCGCCGATGCGCGACTTTGGTTACGACGTCGCCGATTTTTGCGGTGTCGACCCTCTGTTCGGCACGCTGGCTGACTTTGATGCGCTGGTCGCGCGTGCCCACGGGCTCGGTTTAAAGGTGATCATCGATCAGGTGTACTCGCACACCTCGGATCAGCACCCATGGTTCACCGAAAGTCGTGCCAACCGCGACAACCCGAAGGCGGATTGGTATGTGTGGGCGGACCCCAAACCCGATGGTTCGCCACCCAACAATTGGCAGTCGGTGTTCGTGGGCAGTGCCTGGACGTGGGATGCCCGTCGTGGCCAGTACTATTTGCACAACTTTTTAACGGAACAGCCCGACCTGAATTTATTGAATCCCGACGTGCACGACGCCTTACTGGATGTCGCCACGTTCTGGTTGGAGCGGGGTGTGGACGGGTTCCGCATCGACGCCGTCTCTCACTTTGTGCACGACCCGTTATTGCGCGATAACCCGCCGAAGACGCTGCCCGGACCGCGGACGCGACCGTTCGATTTCCAGGACCTGATCTATACGGTCGATCGTCCGGAGACGTTGGCGTTCTTGGAAAAGTTGCGCGCCCTCTTGAATCGCTACGAGGCGCGTTATTCGCTCGGCGAACTCGGTGGGCCTGGCGTGGCCGGTTCCGAGGACGGCCGATACGTGGCCGACAATCGCCTGCACACGGCGTACAGTTTCTTCTTTTTGCGCTCCGGCGCACCGACGCCGGCATTGATCCGCCAAGCCTTTGACGAGTGGGCGGCCGGTCACGGGGACGGTTGGCCGACCTGGGTGTATTCCAATCACGATGCGCCGCGGGTCGCGAGTCGCTGGGGTGGGGAAGAACCCGATCGCGCGTACGTCGAGCTCCTGCTCGCGTTGCTCTTGTCGTTGCGCGGCTCGGTCTGTCTGTATCAGGGCGAAGAGTTGGGCTTGCCGCAGGCGTCTGTGCCCTTTGAGCGCTTGGTGGACCCGGAGGCCATCGCGAACTGGCCCATGACCCTTGGCCGTGACGGCGCGCGGACGCCGATGCCGTGGTGCGCGGATGCGCCGTATGCGGGATTCAGTGCCGTGGAGCCGTGGCTGCCGGTGGACGACCGGTATCCGGCGCTCGCGGTCGATCGGCAGGAAGCCGACAGCGATTCGCTGTTGCAGTTATCGCGGCGGCTCTTGGCCCTGCGGCGGCAAACGCCGGCCCTGTTGGACGGTGACCAACGCCTCACGGAGTGGGGCGATTCGGCGCTCCTCATTGAGCGCGGCGCTGCCGGCGCGCGGGTGCTGTGTGTGTATGCCCTCGGCAGTGACGCCGTCACGGCGCCGCTACCGCAGGCTCGTTGGTCGCTGCTCGCCGGCACCGGTCGTCTTGAGGGCGATCACGTGCACGTGCCGCGGCACGGCTACGCGTGGCTGATCGAGGGTTAGTCGATCCGACACCGCGCTTACGAGGCGGTCAATCCTTCGGTTGCGGCGTCGCTTTTGACGAACAGCCAACACAGTGCCGACAGCAACAGCGATGCCGACGCAATCACGAAGATCGCGCCCTTGTCCGGGAGCGCCGCCACGAGGGCACCGACCGCGAGGCTGGCCACCAACTGGGGCAACACCACCGAGAGATTGAAAATGCCCATGAAGAAGCCGATTCGCGACTCGTCGACTCGCTGCGACATGATCGCGAACGGTAGGCTGACGATCGATGCCCAACCGATGCCCGCGACCGCCATGATGGCGTAGACCGCGAACGGCGTTTGTCCGAACGCGTAGATACCCAGATACGCCGCGGCCATTACGAACAAGCACGCCGTATGCACGCGCACCGCTCCGTAACGCCGCGCGAGCGGCGCCAAGCCGAGGGAGGGCAATACCGCCGCCACCAACGACAGCACGAAGAACGCGGTCGACAACAGTTGACCACCGGCGCGTGCGTCCAGCCCGGGGAAGCGTTGTTGGACGAAGGCGATCATGTACACGAACATGGCCTGCACGCCGATCCATGAGAACGCGTGTGCGCCGAGCACTTTCCGGAACTCGATCAAGTCTTCCCGGCGATGCGCGAGGCCGCGATCGCGTGCGCTGAGCGTCACGATCAGGCAGAAGAGCGTAGCCACGGCGGCGGACCACTCCAGCCCGTGCGAGTCCCGCTGCACGCCGGCCACTTTCAAGGCCACGCTGATGACGTCGTAGATCAAGATGCCCCACAGCGGCAGCAGTAAGCGACTGACCGAGCGCCACGAGAGCGGATCCGCTTTGGGGGCCGATTCGGCGGGATGCAGGACAACGGGTTCTTCCACCAACACTGCGGGAATCAGTGAGAACGCAAGCACGAGTCCGACCCCGGTGTAGATGAGGGCGTAGTTGCCGAAGAGCGCGCCGATGCCATAGGCCAACACGCCGAACGTGCCGGACACCGTTTGCATCCAGGTGTACCCGCGCGTCCGTTCCGCACCGTCGCGCGTGAGATCGGTGATGATCGAACGCGTCGGATTGAAGCTGACGTTGATGGACAGGTCGAGTGCGAGCGCAACCGTGATCGCGACCCCTAAGATCGACTCAACACCGAGCGCCCGGCTCAGCAAGCCGATGTGGGGGAGGGCGAACAGCGTCAATGCGGTCAGCAGTCCGCCGATCAGAATGAACGGCCGACGGCGACCGCCCCACAACCACACCCCATCACTGAATACACCGACGAGCAATTGCCCGAGTATTCCTGCAACGGGGCCAGCCGCCCAGACCAAACCGATCTCGTCGATGTGTAAGCCGTATCGCGTTGTGAGGATCCACGACAACGCCGAGATTTGTACCGACAGCGCAAAGCCCATCGCCGTTGCCGGCAACGCCAGCAGCGCGAGGAAGCCCGTGGATCGATCCCGTTGCATAGCGAGCATGGCGACGCCCTTAGGAATGATGTTTCGGTGTGGGGAGGGCCACGAAGCGGATCGCCTCGCCACCACCCGGCGCGAGGCGAAGGGTCAGCGCGTCGGTAGACGTGACCTCGCGGGATTCGATGACGTAGTCATAGGGATTCTTATCCCAATGGGCACGTTCGCCGTCCCGATAGATTTCCGCCCGGTAGTGCCGGCCCGGCTCCAAGAAGCCGAGCGAGATCGAGATCCACCGTCCGTGCTCATCCGTGATGGAACCGAGGTACCAGTCGTCGGAGTGCCGATCTTTGCGAACGATCGTCACGTAGTCGCCGATTTCCGCGTTCAGCACATGGGTTTCGGCCCAGTCCGTTGGAACATCCTCAATGAACTGAAACGCGTCGGGGCGCGCTTCGTAGGCTTGGATGCGATCCGCGGCCATCGTGACGGGGCTGTACAACACCACGTACAGCGCGAGTTGTTTCATGAGCGTGGTTGGGACGCTGCAGCACGGCCGTATGCCCTTCAGATCGAAGACACCGGGCGTGAAATCCATCGGGCCGCCGAGCATGCGCGTGAACACCAAGTTCGTTTCGTGTTCCGGCGGGTTCACCGGAATCCCGAACGCGTTGTATTCCTGACCGCGGGAGCCTTCGCGCGCTAACCAGTTGGGGTAGGTCCGACGCAAGCCAGTGTCCTTAATCGGCTCATGGGAGTCGATCATGATGTGGCGCTTCGCGGCTTCCTCCACGACGTGCAGGTAGTGATTCGCCATGTACTGACTGTCGTGCCATTCCGTATGGCGTTGGCCGTCCGCGTCGTTGTGATGAATCTGATCCGCATCGGTCACGTAGCCGGTTTTGACGGCGTCGATAC
>DAINQU010000043.1:0-13445 GCA_036742455.1 Steroidobacteraceae bacterium
CAAGAGCGTCGAGACGGCATTTTATTGAGTCTGGCCACGATGGCCCGGGAGGGCATGACGGGTGTCAAAGATCCCATGATCCAAGCTGATGACTGGGCCGCCTATGCATCGTTGGCGGCGTCACACCAGCTGACGGCCCACGTCTGCGTCTTATGGGCAGCCGGTTCCACCGACGCCGAGGCCGATCAGCTAATCGCGAGAATCAAGGATTTACCGGGCCCGCGCGTCGGGCGCGGCGATCTCGCCTCCTGCGGCGTCAAACTCTTCATGGATGGAAGCGGCGGTGGCCGAACCGCTTGGATGTACGACGACTGGAATCTCGGTGGCACGCGTGTGGACACCGGAAATCACGGTTACCCGTTGATTGACCCGGAGACGTATCGGCGATTGGTGAAACGCTTTCACACGGCCGGTTTGACCATCGGCACTCATGCGATCGGCGATCGCGCCATCGACTGGGTCGTGGACTCCTATGCGGAAGCCTTGGCGGAACACCCAACGCGCGACCTGCGTCACTCGATCATTCATGCCAATGTCCCCACCGACCATGCCATCGACGTCATGGCGCGCCTACAACGGGACTACAACGCCGGCGTCCCGGAGGCCCAAGGCCCGTTTACGTGGTGGATCGGCGACAACTACGCCGGCAATTTCGGCCCAGACCGATCCCAGCGATTGAATCCATTCGCCACATACCGACGGCACGGCATTCGGTGGGCCGGTGGTTCTGACTATGACGTCACCCCGCTGCCGGCCCGCTACGGTCTTTGGGCTAGCGTGGCGCGCAATACGCTGCAAGGCACTTACGGGCGTACACCGTTCGGTACGGCAGAATCGGTCGACATCCATACGGCGCTGCGTTCGTACACGTTGTGGGCCGCGCAGCAGTTATATCTGGATGACGAAACCGGCAGCCTCGAGCCTGGCAAGAGTGCCGACATTGCTGTTTGGGATCGCAATCCGTACACGGTACCGACAACCGCGCTCAAAGACCTGCATTGCGCGCTGACCCTATATCGCGGCCGTGTCGTTTGGGCGGACCGGTGGGCACATCACCTTGGGGTCGATCGATGAAACGACCTCCCACTACCGCCTAGCGTCTATGGCAGGTCACCGTATTGCTGCAATGCCGCATCGAGCGTGACCCGATGCACGCTCTGTGCGATCCACGCGAATCGCCGTGGACGCCTCGGGTTTAGATGTGGGAGTATCCAGTGAGAGGGGGGGTAATCGTGATGGCCAGTGACACCGTGTCACGGCCTTGCGGCGCCCGCGGCTGACGTCAACAACCGTCGATGAATCGGACCCGGGGGTTGCATGCGGGATCTGCGCACTGCGCTAGTTCAGACCATCTTGGTGAGCGGCCTGCTATCGACGACGGGCATTGCGCTCGCCGAAACGCCGCCTTCTCCGCGTCATTTGGCCATTATTGCGGTTCATCCAGACACCACAGCGTCTGCTGCAAAAGCAGCCCACGACGGCACCGCCAACGATCGCGCCGACGTCAACTGCCATCACCTCTTGGTGTGTGCGAAATTGCAGGCTGAAGCATTGATTGAGCGTCTAGACGCGACTGCTCCCGGCGCATTTCTGCGCTTATCCTCCGGCGTCGGGTTAGGCTACCGATTCTAACGTTGAGCCCTTAGGCTCTCCGTCATCGGCACGCTCACGCGCTGCCGTCCGTCAGCGCGGGAAACAACAGAGCCAAATGACGCGTCGTAAAATGCCCCCAACCGGCGAGGCCACCTATCGAAAGGTCAGTTGGCGCATCATCCCGATACTGCTGGCGTGTTACATTTTTTCATACCTTGATCGCGTGAACGTCGGCTTTGCCAAGCTGACGATGATGTCGGACCTTGGCTTCAGTGATGCCGTATACGGACTGGGCGCCGGCATTTTTTTCATCGGCTACTTCGCCTTTGAGATACCCAGCAATGTGATCTTGCACCGCGTCGGCGCGAAGCGTTGGATCGCTCGAATCATGTTGACGTGGGGACTACTCTCCGCCGGTACCGCGTTCGTCACCACAGCGGCGCAGTTTTATACCGCGCGCCTTGCGCTCGGTATTGCGGAGGCCGGATTTTTCCCTGGCGTATTGTTGTATCTCACCTATTGGTACCCCTCGCAGCGATCGAGTCGTGCCGTCGCCTTGTTCATGACGGCGGTACCCTTGACCGGAGTCATCGGCAGCCCACTGTCGGGCTGGATTTTGCGGTCCACTCAGGGGGCATACGGGTTGTTGGGATGGCAGTGGCTCTTCGTCCTAGAGGCGTTGCCCGCAGTAGTTGGCACCGTATTGGTCTTACGTGCTCTGCCCAACGGTATACGGGACGCAGACTGGCTCGATGCGGATGAAAAAGTCTCGTTAGAGCACGCTGTGACGAGCGAACAACACCTAAAGCCTGCTCACGCGTTCACGGACGCATTCCACCGCCTCGACACGTGGCTGTTCGCCGTCATCTATTTCAGCCTGGTGGTGGGGCTTTATGGGATCAGTTTTTGGTTACCCACCATCATTCACGCCACCGGGGTAAACGATTCGCTGCGCATCGGCCTACTCACCGCTATTCCGTACGCCGTAGCGACGCTCGTGATGATTCCCGCCAGTTTGAGGTCTGATCGGACCGGGGAACGACGCGGGCATGTTGCAATACCGGCATTACTGGGTGCTGCAGGCTTTGCCCTGAGTCTTCTAAGTTCGCAAAGCACGCTCTGGGCCGTCATCAGCATGACCATTGCGACGAGCGGCGTCATTACCGCACTACCCGTGTTTTGGAGCCTGCCGACAGAACGCCTAGGTGGCACGGCCGCGGCGGCCGGCCTCGCATTAATCAACTCGATCGGGAACCTCGGCGGCTTTGTCAGTCCCTACCTCATTGGGCTCTTGTCTGCGATGACTCACAACACGCGTGCCGGTGTCGTGATGATGACGTGCGCCTTAGTGTTGGCGGCGTTCTTGATCGGATGCGTACCGAGTCTGAGGCGATCATCCCCCTAACGCCGGTCTGGGGTATCCGACCGAACCATGCCTCGGCTACACCACGTGACGCGCCGATTGGACGAACGCTAGACCACCGTCGGTTCGGGCCCTGCGATCTGAGACGCCAGAAAGTCAGCGTCGTGCCAAACGCCCCAAATGAATGGAGACGCGCGTCGCGACAACCACGCTAATCCGAGGAAATACAGTCCCGCAATGGACGATACGCCTCGCTCATGGATCGGCCGACCCTTCGGATCAAACACGTCGATATCGATCCAACTGAAATCAAGCGCATATCCCGTCGCCCAGATAATCGTACTGACCCCTGCCGCGCGCAGATCCAGTTCGGAGAGCGGCGAGGAGACACACGCCGGCGGGGGTGCGAAGACACGTGCCGTCGGCTCTGGGGGTAAATCCAACCCCATGCGTTGGGCGTACGCGTCAGCAGCGTCCAGCATCGCAAGGTAATTCGCATCACCGCGGGCGATATTGCGCGCGAGATCATCACCGAAATGAAGGACACCCTCGACACAGGCTCCGGCTGTACCGACGAGGGTGATGCCGCGTTGCGCGAGGTCCCGAAAATCCACGGTATGCCCGCCGCGAGCGCCACTGACCGCAATCGTGACATGCTCCATACCCGGAGCGATCGTCTTCGCGTCCCATTCACCCAATACACCCAGCCACCAGACGAAATCCCGGCCACGGTAACGGCGCGGGGGGCGGTTATGCGGACCGACGCACAAGTACACCTGCCGACCGGAGCGCACCAATTCATCGGCAATCTGAACACCTGACGAACCGGCCCCGACGACGAGGACCGCGCCTTCCGGCAGTTGCTCGGGTCGGCGATAGAGGGAGGAATGAAGTTGCGTAATCCCCAATTCCGCCGGCACCACGGTAGGGACCAAGGGTCGCTGAAACGGACCGGTGGCAACAACGACCCGACGGGCTGAAATCACGCCGTGGTTGGTGGAGGCGACAAAGCCGTCATGACTCGCCGAACGCTGCAGCGAGTGAACGTTGACGCCACACCGGATCGGGGCGGCAATCTGGGCCGCGTATCGCTCGAAATAATCAACAATCCGGTCGCGTCCGGCGAATCCATCCGAATCCATACCGTCGAAGGTCAGCGTTGGAAACCGGTCGTGCCATGCCGGGCCGTTGGCAACTAACGAGTCCCACCGTTCCGAACGCCACCGTTCCGCGATACGCGCCCGCTCGACAACAAGATGCGAGACGCCACGGCGCCCCAAGTGCTCGCTCATCGCAAGCCCTGCCTGACCACCGCCGATGACAAGCGTATCGATCATCGTTTCAGCCATAACGCACCGATGTCCAACGAGTAGATCTGACGCTGAGATCTTCAGCGTCGTGTACGGCGAGTATCGTTGTTCGCATTGCTTCTTTAAATTCGATTTAAAATTATTTTTGAATTTATTTTATTGATACATCTAGCCGCGGACCGACCCTTCCCAAAGGTCGCTATCCACCGCAACCACACGTCGTCACGATGACACGATCGCGCCGACACCGTCATCCCGTTGAGCACGCGTCATGGCGGTCCGCCGCCCAGCCACGGGCTTCGAATACGGGCTAGCTCAATCTAGTGTCCGTCGACTACCCCACCTAGAATAGCGGCACCTTGGCCCGCTGAGCGGCTGGACCCCTCGTCCCCGTCTCGGCAATTCGCGGTTACCCGCTCGCGCAACGTACGCTTTGGAGTGCCTCAGTGGTAGATCATCGGGTCCAGACGGTCGATGTACTCGTTGTCGGTGGCGGCACGGCCGGATTTGGTGCTGCGATTGCCGCAGCGCGCCAGGGACTCCGGGTGAGTCTGATCGAAGCGACCTCAAAAGTCGGTGGCGTGATGGCGTTCTGCCCCGGAATGCCTTGGGGCGGCGGATACCCGGTCGGCCGCAGTATCGGGGGCATCTTTGCGGAACTCACCGAGACCTTAATGGGGATGACGCCACCGGCTGCCACGGTGCGCCCATCAACGCTGGAGAATTTTGGCGCCGAAGTGATTTATGACCATGAATCGGCCACGTATGTGATGTTTGAGATGCTCGAGTCGGCACGGGTCGACGTCCATCTCAACACGCTCATCGGTGAGCCCGAAATGGAGGGACGCCGCATTCGCAGCGTTCGTGCCTACGATCGCCGTGGGCCCCTGACGTTTCAGGTCGGCATGGTGATCGACTGCTCGGGCGACGGCAACCTCTCCGCACAAGCCGGCGTCCCGTATACGGTGGGCAATGGATCCGGCGATATGATGGGGGTCACGCTGTCCTTCATGATGGTCGGAGCGGATTGGACACGTGTATTCGCCGACGATGACCCGTACTTCGAGCGCTATGCCGCCGTTGGCGTGAGTAACGGGCAATTACACCCGGACTTGGCCAAGCTTTACCTCATGCGCGGGTTTCACGACGGCAACGTCTTTTGTAACACCGTCCATATCCGGGGCATCGATGGCACGGATCCGGACGCGGTGTCACGCGCCACTCAAGAAGGCCGCCGACGCTGTCGACAAGTGGCCCGGTTCCTCATCGACAACGTGCCCGGCTTTGAAAATGCCCGGATGATCGACCTCGGCCCCACGGTAGGCGTCCGAGAAACGCGCCGCCTTGAAGCCATGTTTCGAATCACCGGCGACGCCATCGCCCGCGCGACGCAATTCGATGACGGAATCGTGGCCTGTGACAATCCGATTGACGATGTAATGCGCGGCGACGGCGCCATGACGCACGACGCCGCGGTCGACAAGGGCTCTTATTACACAATCCCCCTTCGAACGCTGATTCCGAAGACGGTTGAGAACCTACTCTTCGCCGGCCGACTCATATGCGCCGACTCGATCGCGTTCGCCTCCGTACGCGGCATGCCGCAGTGCATGGCGATGGGACAAGCCGCAGGGACCGCTGCTGCTCTTGCGTTGAAGAACCAAAGGCCCATCCAGCAGGTCGACGCAAATCAGGTGATCGCCACGCTTGTGGCGAATGGGCTGAATAGGATCGGCCCGTCCCCGAGACCCTGAGTCCCCGGCGCGACGCACACGGTACCCGACGGCTCCCATCGAACGTCGCGCGACTCGTCCGACTTACCGATGACGCCGTATGGCGTCCCGCCGTCCACGGTTGACGATCTCAGAGATCGCTGCCGCATTGGACGCGTTCAGCGCCAGTAAATCGTCTAACGTGATGACGCCGACGACCTTCTCGTGATCGTCAACAATTGGTAAGCGACGGACACCGTGTGCCTGCATGCGTTCGATGGCGACCGAAATTTCTTCCGAGACACGGGCCAATACCACGGGTGTTCGCATGAGTGAGCCGACCACGGTCTTGTTCGGATCCAAGCCTTGCGCCATGACATCCACCGCAAGGTCACGATCGGTAATCACACCGACCACCAATCGATCATCGTCTGGGTCGTCCACCACCACGAGATCACCCAAATGGTGTTCGCGCATGAGCGCCGCCGCCTCACGGGCGGTCGTCGTTCGCTGACAGCACACCGGGTCGAGCGTACAGATAGAACTCAACATCATGACACGGTCCTTTTCATCGACGTTTAGTGTTAACGAGCCAAGGTCTGCGCCAACGTGTGCAGGTCCTCCGGAAAGGCCTTGGCCTGCGTATTCACCTGATCAAGATCCGTCATTCGAATGCGTCCTTCGAGGTGCCCAAGAAGAACGTGGCCGTCGCCGCGCTCAAACGCCTCAATCGCTGCAGACCCAAGACGCGTTGCCAGAATCCGGTCAAAAACGCCTGGCACGCCGCCGCGCTGCACGTGCCCGAGCTTGGTGACTCTCGTCTCGAAGCTCTCGCCATCGTTGTGTTCCTTGAAATAATCGGCGAGCCGATCCGCATTCCAGACCGCACCCTCGGCGACGACAACGATCGCGTGAGATCGCCGCTCACGTCTCAATTCGTGCAGACGCGCGAGCAGGCATTCGGGCTCAACGTCATGCTCCGGTAGGACGATCATCTCAGCACCGCCGGCGATGCCCGACAGGAGCGCCAAATAGCCGCTGTGACGCCCCATCACTTCCACCAAAAAGGCACGGCCGAAGGCACTCGCGGTGGTACGCAGACGATCAATGGCTTCGACGACGACATCGAGCGCCGTCATGACGCCGATCGACGGATCCGCACCGGTCAAATCATTATCGATCGTGCTGGATATTCCGAGGACGCGAATGCCGTGTTCCGCAAGAGCCAGTGCACCCGCCTGAGAGCCGTTGCCGCCGATCACGAACAGCGCGTCAATGCGGTGATCGTGCAGGACGGCCACCGCGGCTCGTTGCCCTTGCTGGGATTTGAGGGCTTGGCATCGCGTTGTCCCCAAGATAGTCCCACCGCGATTGATGATCCCACCGACTGCTCTGGCATGAAGCGGCATCACGTCCCCGGCAATGAGGCCGGTATAGCCGTGGCGAATGCCGAAAATGTCATGGCCACGCACAAGGCCCGAGCGCGTCAGCGCCCGTATCGCAGCGTTCATGCCAGGCGCGTCACCGCCGCTGGTCAATACAGCGAGTCGGGCCATAGAAATCTTCTTCCAGAATGGTGGTATCCCGAAGGCTGAATGTGCGCGCTGAAGGATCTGCGCTCTATAAGTAATTCACGAAGGAACCCTCTAGATACCGCGCGGTGGTCCGATGCACGCGGTGAGCGGAGGACGGGCTTACGCAAATCAATGCCGCACAGAATGTGCCAAGGAGAACACGGCGACAGGGGCCGTAGCACAGTGTCGTTCGCCCGTCGTCGCTCCGAGTTTGCCGTTGTTGATAGGACGGCCGAGAATCAGGGCATCAGATCATCGAATTCCGGCAATACGCGCTCGCCCACGAGCGCTTCGAAAGGAGGTTGCTTCGATAAAAACCGCGTCCGGGCATCACCGTCGGACAGTGCGGCATTCAGTGCAAGGTTCATTTCGTACGCGTCGACATCGTAGCCTGCATCCTGCATCGCTACGGCAAATGCCTCGACATGAGCGGCGCCCGCTTGGTACACCCCCGGCGCAAAGTCAGGATCAATGTCGGCGTCCTCGGGATGTTCATACGACTGCTGGCATCCCGCAGAATCCGTCGCATGATAATTGCGGCAGGACTGTGGACGCACCGGATAGATCGCACAGCGCGCCTCCGACAAGAATGGGCACTTGACGTTCATCTGCGAACGGGCCTCCTCGTCGAGGTCGGCGAAGAGCGCACTATTCTCACGCACGTGTCTCACGATGGCATCGCGCTGAGTCATCGGTAGAGCGTGTTCGACAAAGTCGATAATCCGGAAGACTTCCGCCGCCCTCACATCGACGGAGAAGTGACAGCACCACGCGCAACCGGCGCGACAGGCCAGATCGGCCGCATCATCCGCCTTCGCCAATCTGTCGTCGTGTCTGCCCTGAGAGCGGGCCATGGCCTCCAGTACACCGTGGTCAGCGATGTCTGTCCGACCATGAGTCGACTCGTGCCGGAGAATCTGGCGTATCCGTTCGAGATCTAGCGTGAATTCCATCCCTCAATAGTAAGCGGAATCCGCGAATCGAGCCTAGCGCGATATACTTTCCCGATGCGCGATCCCAAGATTCTATCGGTCATCCCACCGATGACCCAACTCAATACGCCCTACCCCTCGACGGCGTATCTGACGGGCTTTCTGCGCTCCCAGGGCAAACGTGCGACACAGGCGGATTTTTCCATCGGATTGGCGCTACGACTGCTGTCGCCGCACGGTCTAGACGCGCTGAGAGTCCCCGTAGAGGCCCTCTCGCCGGCTCGGCATACGGCGACCACGCGGCTGTTCTTGGCCCATTTCGAGGCGTATCGCGGCACCATTGCGTCCGTGATTCGCTTTTTGCAGGGCCGTGACCCTACGTTGGCGCATCGAATCGGCTCGCGGCGTTATCTGCCGGAAGGCCCCCGCTTTGCCGCGCTCGACCAGTACGTCAGCGGTGAGGACGGGAGCGACGACCCCCTGAATTGGGCCTTTGGCGCGATGGGAAGTCAGGATCTCGCCAAACATATCGCCACGCTGTACCTCAACGATCTGGCGGACGTCATTCGGGATGGGGTCGACAGTCGATTCGAATTCGTCCGCTACGCGGAGGCACTGGCGGCCAGTCAGCCCTCCTTTGATCCGCTGTACGCCGCCTTAAAGGCGCCTCAAACGGTCGTGGACGAAACACTCCGTCAAATGACGTTGGACGCGTTGTCTGAACACGAACCGGACATCGTGCTCCTCACCGCACCGTTCCCAGGCAATGTCTACGGTGCCTTTCGGATCGCACAAACCATTAAATCGGTTCGACCAGACACGACCGTTGTACTCGGCGGTGGGTATTGCAACACGGAGCTACGTGACCTGCGAGAGCCGCGGGTGTTCGAATTTGTCGACTACATTACGTTGGACGCCGGCGAGCGCCCCTTATTGGCACTGATAGAACACGTACAGGGCCATCGCCCCGTGAACGCGCTCGTCCGGACACACACGCGCGCTCACGGATTCGTCGATAGCAAAGAGCCGGATATCGCTTTTTCGGCCTGCGGAACACCGACCTACGATGGTCTACCGCTGTCCGACTACCTCTCACTGCTCGACATGCTGAATCCGATGCACCGGTTATGGTCAGACGGTCGCTGGAATAAGCTGACGGTGGCCCATGGCTGCTATTGGAAACAATGCAGTTTTTGTGACGTCAGCCTCGACTACATCTCCCGTTACGACCTGGCCTCGACGGACACACTGCTCGATCGCATTGAAGCCCTCGTCGCCGAAACGGGGCAGACAGGATTTCATTTCGTCGACGAAGCCGCGCCGCCGAAGGCCCTCAAAGCACTGGCCAAGGGAATACTTCAGCGGAAGTTGGCGATTTCGTGGTGGGGCAATATCCGTTTTGAAAAGTCGTTTGATACAGAACTGTGCCAACTACTGGCCGACAGCGGTTGTATCGCCGTGACGGGCGGCCTTGAAGTGGCGTCCGATCGATTGCTGAAGCTCATGAAGAAGGGCGTCTCCGTCGAACAGGTCGCGCGAGTCACCCGAGCGTTCTCGGACGCCGGGATCCTGGTCCATGCCTACCTGATGTATGGCTTCCCGACGCAAACGGTACAGGAAACCGTCGACTCGCTCGAATACGTGCGTCAGCTGTTTCTGAACGGCTGCATACAATCGGGATTTTTTCATCGGTTTACCTGTACCGTTCATTCACCGGTCGGGCTTCACCCCGAGCAGTACGGGGTAACCCTCGATCGACCGCCGCGCGCGACGTTTGCGAATAACGACATAAATTTCACAGACCACACCGGCGTGGACCATGACCAAT
Organism: Steroidobacteraceae bacterium; assembly: GCA_036742455.1. Taxonomy (GTDB): domain Bacteria; phylum Pseudomonadota; class Gammaproteobacteria; order Steroidobacterales; family Steroidobacteraceae; genus CAIKZZ01. The sequence continues at coordinate 10,313 of DAINQU010000043.1, forward strand.
TGGGCGTGGGATTAAAGAAGGCGTTATTCAACTACATGCACGGGATAGGCTTGGAACTGGACGTGCAGGAGTGGTTCGATTCGAGCCCGTCCCGAGCGTCCTCTCGGCGCGGTCGTTCGCGCAGATCGGAGCAATTCCCCCCGACGCGCGTTCCGCCACACTTTATTGAGCGGGCACTCTCGCGGCCGACGCGCTAGCCCGCTCAGTGAGTACGTCAATCACGTTATCGGAGCCGACGTCCGTGTCTATCGAGTTGACCGATTTCGCACGAGCACGATTGTTCCCTAAGAAGGGGCGACCGAACACCATTCAGGACATTACGCCAGAGGAATTCCAGGCCTATCTGAACGCGCACGCCCCGCTGTACGACGTCGAGGGATACGCGCCGTTTTGTCGTTTACACATCCATCCGAATTGGACGTCGACCCGTTGCCTGACGGTTCCCATCAGCGACGCGAATCGACACCTCCTCCGATCGGGCTATGAGGCTAGAAATCGGGACGAACTGCCGGTGCTGGTGCGTTGGTTTGAAGGCGTTGAAGCGCCGATTGCGCAGTTTTTGATCGTCATTCTGTACAGCCGCGCACAGTTAGCCGCCGAAGGGTCGCCTATCAACGCGGATTGGGGGATTGTCGGCTGCCTGTACACGGACGCGCCCGTAGAGATTCCGATGGCGCCGATCACCATGATGCGTAATGCCTTGGGCGTCCATGAAGGGGGGTCGGGCGTCCCACTGGATCGAGCGGCATATCAGAACAGCGTGGAGTACTGGAATACTCACGCCAATTGGCGCTAAGACCTCGAGTTCCGTTCTCGTGCAGAGGCTCTTTTCATCGACACATTCCACGCCGCACAACCGCACCGTACGCCGGATGTCCGCGGGCCGCAGGACGGGAGTGTGACGGACGCCACCGTTGCCGTCGTCGGAGGCGGCCTAGCGGGTCTCTGTGCAGCGCATCGACTGCATCAGGCCGGCGTCGATTGTCGCCTATACGAGGCCCGGGACCGTCTCGGCGGCCGAATACTCACCGTCGACCCACACGGTCGCCCCAGCGTGGACGGCTTTGACTTAGGCCCGTCTTGGGTGTGGCCGTCTGTTCAGCCGGCGTTGGCGACCTTGATTGCGGAATTGGGCCTTTCGGTCTTTCCGCAGACGCTGGTCGGCGACGCGCTGTTCGAACGTACGGCCAACGAGGCTGCGCTGCGGTACTCGGGGCAGACCACTGACATTGAGTCCATGCGCGTCGTCGGCGGTACGACAGCGCTGGTGGCCGCGCTCGCGCAGCAACTACCGCCAGATCGGATCCACGTCGGCACACGCGTGCAGGCTATCGCACTGACCGAGAGCGGTGTCTCATTGACGGTGGCCGGGTACGGCGCCCGTGCCGACATCATCAACGCCCGTGCCGTCATCCTTGCCGCTCCGCCGCGGCTTCTCGCATCGGCCATCCATTTCACCCCGCCACAGCCGCCCGAGGTCCTACAGCGATGGCGTCTCACGCCCACCTGGATGGCGCCCACGGCGAAGGTCTTGGCGGTCTACGCCACCCCGTTCTGGCGTCACGCTGGGTTGTCCGGAGGGGCGCAGAGTTTGGTGGGACCGCTCGCGGAGATTCACGACGCTTCGACCGTGAGCGGTCAGTACGCACTCTTCGGATTTCTCAAGTGGACGGCTCAACAGCGCGCAGCCCTCGGAGTGCCCACGCTCAAACAGGCCTGTCTGGATCAACTGACCCGGTTGTTCGGCCCGTCGGCGCGAGAGACGCTTGCCGTACACGTACAGGACTGGACAACGGAGCCGTGGACGGCGACCGAGTTAGACGCCGTTGCAAGCGGGCACCCGATGCCCTCCTCCATGCCTTGGACCACACGTCCATGGCAGGAGCGCCTAACGCTCGCCGGTAGCGAATCCAGCCCCACCGACCCGGGATATCTCAGCGGTGCCGTGGTTGCGGCGGAACGGGCCGCACAGTGGGCCATTCGACGGTAGGCGCCCAGCCGCCAACCCAACCCCAGAGGCGACGGCAGATGCGTATCACTTCACGACTGCCCTTTCGTGATCGATTCGTGACAGTAGCGCGTCGCGCCACAGTCGATACCCCGCTTCATTCGGGTGCAGACCGTCCATGAAGAGTTCCGGGCGTTGATGGCCCTCGGCGTTCACATAGAGCGGATACAGATCGATGTAGTCCACGTACTGGCGATACGGGGAGGACTGGGCGAGTGCGTAGAGCCGTTGATTAACGGGTAAGACGGCCTCCTGATTGCGCCAGTCCTCGTTGCTCGGCAGCAGTGACTCCAGAACAATTCGGGCCGAGGGCTTCAAGGCATGAACCTCGTTCACCAACGCCACAATACCGGCATACACGCTGTCGACGAGAGGTTCTTCGCCACCGTAGGTGTTGTTGATCCCGGCCATCAACGGGATGAATTCCGGCATTAGGCGGGGATCGTCCAATTCTCCGAGCCCGCCCGCAGACTTCGCCTGCAGCCGATACAGCAGCCATTCGGTACGATCACCGGAAATCCCGAGATTCAACGCGCGGTTTTCAGGTGGGCCGTCTCCGAAGGTCTCATCCCAGATCACTTTTCCACCGATCTTGCCACGCAACCAAGGATTTGCGCCCATCGTGAAAAAGTCGGTGATCGAATCACCAATGAAAACGAGGTGATAGCGGGAAAGATCCGATGCCGTATTCAGATAGGCGGTAATGTCATTCAGACGCTTTTGTGGGTATTCGATACGCGGGACCGGTCGTGCCGCCGCAAAATCCGAAGCCTGGGCTAACCCGGCGCAGTAAAGACTGATACACGCCAAGATCACTTTCATTCGCATCGTTCGGTGCTCCCGCATGTGTCGACCGGCCTATCTTTTGATCATCCCACACGGATGTCGAAATGAAAAAAATGATTACAGCAGATGTCACAGAGCCGACGCTTTCGGCGATTTATTACTATGGAATTCAACGTCCCTGATGCACGGATGATGGCGAAGAGCCCGTATGCTAAGTTCTGTTGGACGGTTCACAAATGCCCGAGCGGAGGACCATGATGAGCAACGACATCACCGCATTCAGTCGAACGACGCGGCGCAGCGTCCTGCGTGCGCTGGGGCTCGCCGGCGTGTGGACAT
>DAINQU010000044.1:0-10379 GCA_036742455.1 Steroidobacteraceae bacterium
CCGGCGGAGGGAATCGAACCCCCGACCTTCTGATTACAAATCAGTTGCTCTACCATCTGAGCTACGCCGGCCTAAGCGCACTAGTTTACCGGGAGTCCGCGCTCAGTTGTTATTCTGCGTTGTCGAATTTGTGGTGTGCGCCGCGGCGCAAGCGCTTAAAACGAGGGGTTTTCTTCCGATACATCCGCTGCGCCGCACGGGTGGATGCCGATAGCGCCGCGTTAAGCCTGGATCGGACGTTCGTCCGCAACGATCGCAGACGCGCCGAGGACACGGGCCATGCGTCGATGCGGCGCCGGAGACTCAGCAGATCCCGGTATTCGCCCAGTTGTACGCCTAAGGCTTTTGCACGATGTCGCAGGCGTTCGTCGCGCTTTGACAGCCACGGTTCCGCAAAATCCAACGCATAACGGAGCTGTTGCGTGCGCTGGCGGCACCGATGTAAGCCCATCTCTGTCGGCTGCGAAGTCGCCCGCCTGCAACAGGTAGCGGCACGGCGATAAAGGCGCCGCAATCCCACACGCAGTAACCGTCGGCTGATGGGTAGACGCGCCGTACTTAGCTTTTTTTGGACGGCTGTGAGGCTGTCGGCCATAGCCACGAAGTTCTCCTCTGCGACAGCGGCTTGCCACTCGTGACGCCATTGCGCCACTGCAGATTGCGCCCAAGTTCCTCGTGGACGTTCATGTCGCATGACACGCGCAAATTCGGCCATGTTGACGGTCACATCGCGCATCGCCCCCAGTCGGCGACGGACGGTCCGTATCGATTGTCTCGCCTCCTGATAGTCCGAGATCGGGAGCGCAGGACGCAGCAGGCGGAGTAACGCCTCCGCGGACTTGAGATGGGTCCTTACCCGATGCACCTTCTCCGCCGACATCGGCGGGCGCACGACCAAGCGGCGGGCGACGGCCAGACGGCGTAGGCATTCGGCCTGCAGCGCGTCGTCAGAGAGGGAGCGGGCCGATGCCATCATGGCGACCATTCCAGAGGATGTTCGGTTCCAGAGTAACCACCCGTCGACGACAATGCGTCAGGGTTATCTGTTACGGCCTTTGCGCAGGATACGTTCGGTTAGTCGTAAGGACGCACCTGCCGCTGCGTGGTGGCGGCTCATCCTCCGATGTCTTCGACTACGCCGGGCTCATCGCGGCCCAGCGCATATTTTCCCGCTGGAACTCCCGAAAACATCGGCCGCGCGTCTGGCGATTCGATGGGATTCGCCATTAGACTGCGCACTGCCGACAGGCACCCCGCCCAGCTCACCCGGGAACCTAGACACTGATGGACCAGCCGAATCTCGAACTGCAGCGCGGCGCCCTCGGCGTCAGTGAATCGATCGTCATGGGCGTCGCGGGCACGGCCCCCGCGTTTAGTTTGGCGGCGACGACCGCGTCGCTGATTGCGGCAGTGGGCATGCTGTCGGCGGGCACCCTGATCTATTGTGGCCTCATCATGTTCGGCGTCACGTTTGCGTTCATGCACCTCAATCGGGTGATCGCCAATGCCGGCGCCTCGTACAGCTGGGTCGGACACGTCTTCGGCCCCACGGCTGGCTTTTTAGCGGGCTGGTCGCTGTTAGTGGCTTCCGCGGTGTTCATGGTGTCGGGGACGACGCCGGCCGCGACCGCAACGTTGTTGCTGATCAGCCCCGAACATGCCAATGACACGACCGCCATCGCGTGGGTCGCCGCCGCGTGGTTGGCGATCGTCGGTGCCGTGGTGGTGAAGGGGATTAAGCCCACCAGTTATCTGCAAATCGTCATGACCGTCATCGAAGTCGGTGTGCTGGTCGTGCTGATCGTCGCCGCGCTGGTTCAATACCGAGAGCACCCCGTACACCCCGTCGCATGGCATTGGTTTTCGTTAGCGGAATTCACCCCCACCCTTTTTGCGACAGGCGCACTCACCGCGCTGTTTTTCTTTTGGGGCTGGGATGTGACATTGAATCTCACGGAGGAGACGGAAAACGCGAACGAGGCCCCCGGACGCAGCGCGGTGGCTGCGATGGTGATCGTGGCACTGCTGTTCGTGTTCTTTGTGATCGCCTGCCAGTACGTGTTGACGGATGACGAGATCAATCAATCCAGCACGAACATCATGTTTACGCTGGCGGAGAAACTGCTGCCGCGGCCTTGGAGTTATCTGGCCATTGTCGCGGTGATGGTCAGCACCGTTGGAACGCTCGAAACCCAGATCCTGCAATTCAGTCGTACGATGTTCGCAAAAGGGCGGGATGGCGCATTGCACCCCCGCTACGCGACATTACATCCCACCTGGCAAACGCCGTGGGTGGCGACAGCGGTCGTCGCCGGAATCGGCTTCGTCCTGATCTTCTTGTCATCGTTGCTGCCGACGGTCAGCGATCTGATCCGCACTTCGGTGAATGCGATTGGCTTTCAGGTCTGCTGTTACTACAGTTTGTCCGGTTTCGCCTGCGCATGGCATTTCCGTCGACACGCACTGCGGTCGATCCACGACTGTGTGATGCTTTTTCTCTGGCCACTCCTCTCGGCGGCCTTCCTCGTGTTCGTGGGGATATACAGCATCCCCACCTTCGACGTCCTAACAGACGTCATCGGCATCGGCGGGATCGCCGTTGGCATCATTCCGTTCTTGCTGAACCTGCGCCGCAAAGCACAGCTCGCGCGCGCCTGACTCCGCCCGGAGTACCCTTGCGGCGCCGGATCGGGTCCCTCCTCCAGTCCGGTGAGGCGAGCAGCCGTCTGGGTCGCTTAGACCACGGCACCTTTTGCATGTCCCACACCGAGCTTGGGTGCGGGTAATCCGGTCGACGGTCCCGCGGGGGGCACAGGCGTCTTTTTCGACGCATCAGGCGCAGCGCCCGTCGGTTGCTCCTCACCCGGCAACGACAATTCGCACGGCGCCAGCGTCACCGCAGCCGCGGCCGGTATCGCACGAACCAGTGCGTCGTGATCGGGACTGTTGACGGCGGTAAAGTTCAGCCACCACTGACTCGTATGGCGCTCCATTTCCGAGATGTGCGCATCAATCCCTCGGCGTCGGACTTCCTGCAATCGACGGTCGGCATTGGCGCGGTCCGCAAATAGGCCCATGGCCACGATCACCTTCGTGTCACCCGGCTCCGGGGGCAAGACCGCGATATCGCCGGCACCCGACGCGCGTAGACGCTGTGCCAATCGAGTTGCCAAATCCGCGCTCTCGGTATCCACCTGCACGCGATACGCCGGCGGGGCGGGGAGACTGTCCTCCCGCTCGGAGACGGCTCCGAATCGGTCCCCCAACCAGGCGGTGACGGCCATCACCAACGGTCGATTGGCCATGGGGCCGAGACTTTGACACTGCGGGGTCGGCGCGGGCCGCTCCGCCGCCGTCAGAATGGTCGGCGGCAGCGGCGCAGTGCGCGCGATCGGGGCCGTCGGCGACGCATCGACAAAATGGCCGTAGAGATACACGGCACCGTTCGCGATCAGCAGCAGGATGACCAGTCGTTTCATTGAATGTGACCGCTCGCAACCACTGAGGCGAGCCCCTCCATGGCCAGATCTTCCAAGATCAATGCGTCCGGCTCAATCCACTGAACTGCGTCGTTCGCGAACCGCCCGGTCGCGACCACGGGCAACCGCGTGCGTTGCGCGAGTTCCGCCACGCAGGAGGCGATCGCAAGCCGAGCGCCTTCTTGAACGGCGCCTGCAGTGTTCACGCCAAACCCATTGTCGACGGCCGGCGGATCGAGCAGCGCGGCCGCGGCGATGCCGCTCGTTTGAGCATAGAGCGACTCTCGCATCGGACGTTCCCCGGGAAACGTCCACGCAGCGATTCGCTGACCCCGGTTGTCGAGCCTGTCGACGGCAATCGTCGCGTCAGCCGTCAGAACGAGGGCCGGTGTCAGTTGGCGTTGGCGAGCGCCCACGAGCGCGAGGTAACGCGCCACCGGTAGCGCCGGGCGCTCGGTGCTGGGCACGCCGATGAACTGCGGCTCAATATGCCAGGCGCGACGAATCCATTCGGTCAGTCGGGGCCGGAAGGTGGCGGGCCCGCCGTTCGCCACGTAAACAGCGTGTGGCGTTGGCGCGAGCCGGGCGAGCGCGGACGCCCACGGCGGTTCTGCAGCCCCGGAGCCTCCGAACAGGGATTCCAGCGCGAGCGGACGGTCGGCCTCCAACTGCGCGTATTTGAAATGGGTTAAGCCAGTCTCGATCAGCAACCTCATGCAGCGGGCCTCACCGTGACCTCACCGGCGTTCAAGCGGATCACCGGATGATCGGCGCCCGTCTCGACGAGCAATAGGCCGTCGGCATCGATCCCTCGGGCGACACCGACCAATCGTCTTTCGCCCTCGGACCATTCTATGGCGCGATTGCGAAGGTGATCCGCGGCGAGCCACTCATCCCAAAATGGCGTCAGGCCTTCGGTCGTGTACACCGGGAGCATCCGGCTGATCTCCCGTATGAGCGCCCGCGTCGTGGCCCCAAGACTCGGATCGGTCACGCCCGCATTCCGCAAATCGCGGACGGGCTGACCGCCCTGGGCCAAGACATCCACTCCGAGCCCCTCCGGGGCGACGACGTTCACGCCCACCCCAATCACCACGTAGGCGCCCAGCGCGCAGCTGCGCAGTTCATTCAAAATGCCGCCGAGTTTTCCGTTGCGTACCATCAGATCGTTCGGCCACTTCAACGTCACGTTCTGCGCACCGAGCGATATTAATCCGCGTCGTGCCGCCACCCCGACGGCCAGCGCGAGCGTCGGGAGGTCTCGGCGCAGTTCCGGAAGCGTCCAGCCGATCGACAGGTACACCCCACTCCCCGGCGCGCTCACCCACTGCCGGCCCCGTCGCCCCCGTCCAGCGGTCTGTTGCATCGCCGTACAAACCGAGAAGCGGCCATAAGGCGGTGGATCCGCCCGCAGCAGAGCGGCATTGGTGGAGTCGATCGATTCGACCACGGTCACGCTGTCCAGAGTGGGGAAGACATCCGGCGTGATGCTGTCGCGCAATTGATCCAACGAGAGCGCGGAACTCATGATCGGCGTGAGCCGACGTAGGTCCACAACCAGAGGCGCGCAGCGCGCGGCTCGGTTCCAGACCACATGCGCCGGATATTGGCGCGGTGGGTGTACACAACAAACAAGGCCATCGCGCCCGCAAAGCTGAGCGCGATCGGTGTTCTGACAGCGCCGACCCAAAAAATTGCCGGCAGTGCAGCGATGGCACACATCGTCGACAGCCCGACGTATCCGCTGAGCAGAACGGCGGATAACCACACGCCGATGACGGCGGGTACCGCGAATGGGGCGGCGCCGAGCAGCACTCCGATCAGCGTCGCAGCACCTTTACCGCCGCGGAAATCCCACCAAACAGGGTAGACGTGCCCGAGCGTCGCGGCGGCAGCGCAGGCGTACATCACCGCATCCCGCGGCACCGTCGGATCATTCACAACGCCGGGGATCGACCAGAAAGGGACGGCTCCAGCGGCCAACCAGCCTTTGGACACATCGATCAGCACAACGCCGAGCGCAAAGCGTGGACCCTGCGTGCGCAGCGCATTCGTACCGCCGGCGTTTCCGCTACCGAGCGTCCGGATGTCGACGCCACACAGCCCGCCGAGCAGCAGCGCCCCCATGAGGGAACCGAGCCCGTAGGCACTGAGGGACTTAAGCGCAAGTTCCAACATCGATACGGGCACCCCTTTCAGCGAAGTCTAGCACCTGCACCGCCCGACTCAGCGGATGGGAACACCGCCCTGATCGGCTAAGACCGCAGCCAGTGCCGCGACGTGTGCTGGCGAATCGTTCAGTGCGGGCACCAGACTGAACTGCTCACCGCCGGCCGCGAGAAACTTCTCCTTAGAGACGGCCCCGATCTCCTCCAGCGTCTCCAGACAGTCGACAGCGAAGGACGGGGTGATGACCGTGACCGCTTTGACGCCCTGTGCGGCCAGTTCCAGCAAACGATCATCCGTATACGGTTGAAGCCATTCGGTTGGACCGAACCGGGACTGGAAGCACTCGGAGTACTCACCGGCTTGCAGCCCGAGCGCGGCCACTAAGAGCCGTGATGTCTCACCGGTTTGACGGCGGTAAGGGTCGCCGGCAGTGACATATTTCGCGGGAATACCGTGATTTGAAATCACCAGGTGACTGCGCCCCTCACGCGCCCACACCGCGCGCACAGACTCTGCCAGTGCGCTGATATAAGCCGGATGGGCGTGGTAGTCACTGATAAAGGTCACGCTCGGGACCCACCGCCACTTCATAAGGGCTTTCGCGACGGCATCAAAGACCGCTCCGGTCGTTGAGCCCGAATACTGCGGATACATCGGCAACACAACGATGCGCCGTACACCCGCCGCTTGCAGCTCGGCAATCGCCCCCCGAATCGACGGCTCCCCGTAGGTCATCGCAAGCGTCACTCGAACAGCGGGTTGCGGGCTGTAATGCTGCGACAACGCATCGGTGAGCGCCTTCGAATGCACCCAGAGCGGGGATCCTGCCGAGGTCCAGATGGACCGATACAGTTTGGCCGTCTTACGCGGACGAAAGGTCAGGATGGGCCCATGCAAAATGGGGAGCCAGTACCAGGGACAGGCCTCGACCACGCGGAGGTCGCCCAGAAATTGCGCGAGATACCGCCGAATGGGCCCGGGCTCCGGCGCTTCCGGCGTTCCCAAGTTAATGAGCAGTACGGCAGTGTCGCACTGCGACGGTCGATTGAGATCAGTACCAAGGAACCAAGCCATAGTAGATACCCCAAAACGGATCGCGTGATAAAACGGGTCGACGTGGCCCAAAGAAAAAAGCCCCGTAGACATAGTCTACGGGGCTTTTCCTATTTGGAACCCTGGCAACGACCTACTCTCACATGCCCGAAGGGCACACTACCATCGGCGCAGAACGTTTTCACTTCCGAGTTCGGAATGGGATCGGGTGGTTCCCGTTCGCTATGGTCGCCAGGGAAAACTGTCCGATGAGTCGCTAACCCTTATTGGCTTAGCCGCCCATCGCAATCTGGATGTTTGTGAAGACGAAAGTCTATGGTGTCACAGTCTAGAAACCGCCACCAGGCTGTCAGACAGCTTGGGGCTATATGGTCAAGCCTCACGGGCAATTAGTACTGGTTAGCTGAACGCATTACTGCGCTTACACACCCAGCCTATCAACGTCGTAGTCTTCGACGACCCTTTAGGGGGATCAAGTCCCCAGCGAGAACTAATCTTGGGGGGGGCTTCCCGCTTAGATGCTTTCAGCGGTTATCCCGTCCGTACATAGCTACCCGGCGATGCCACTGGCGTGACAACCGGTACACCAGAGGTACGTTCACTCCGGTCCTCTCGTACTAGGAGCAACTCACCCTCAATTCTCGAACGCCCACGGAAGATAGGGACCGAACTGTCTCACGACGTTCTGAACCCAGCTCGCGTACCACTTTAATTGGCGAACAGCCAAACCCTTGGGACCTGCTCCAGCCCCAGGATGTGATGAGCCGACATCGAGGTGCCAAACACCGCCGTCGATATGAACTCTTGGGCGGTATCAGCCTGTTATCCCCAGAGTACCTTTTATCCGTTGAGCGATGGCCCTTCCATACAGAACCACCGGATCACTATGACCTGCTTTCGCACCTGCTCGACATGTACGTCTCGCAGTTAAGCACCCTTTTGCCATTGCACTCTATGCGCGATGACCGACCGCGCTGAGGGTACCTTTGCACTCCTCCGTTACTCTTTAGGAGGAGACCGCCCCAGTCAAACTACCCACCATACACTGTCCCCAATCCAGATAATGGACCTAGGTTAGAACTCCGAACTTACCAGGCTGGTATTTCAACGTTGCCTCCACTCAGACTAGCGTCCAAGTTTCACAGGCTCCCAGCTATCCTACACAAGTAAGGTCAAAGTTCAGTGTAAAGCTATAGTAAAGGTTCACGGGGTCTTTCCGTCTTTCCGCGGGAACGCCGCATCTTCACAGCGATTTCAACTTCACTGAGTCTCGGGTCGAGACAGTGTGGCCAGCGTTACGCCATTCGTGCAGGTCGGAACTTACCCGACAAGGAATTTCGCTACCTTAGGACCGTTATAGTTACGGCCGCCGTTTACCGGGGCTTCGATCAAGAGCTTCGCCTTGCGGCTGACCCCATCAATTAACCTTCCGGCACCGGGCAGGCGTCAGACCCTATACATCCACTTGCGTGTTCGCAGAGTCCTGTGTTTTTGGTAAACAGTCGCAGCCACCGATTTCTTGCAACCTTCAACAGCTTACGGAGCAAGTCCTTAACCATCGAAGGCATACCTTCTCCCGAAGTTACGGTATTAATTTGCAGAGTTCCTTAACCCGAGTTCTCTCAAGCGCCTTAGGATTTTCTCCTCACCCACCAGTGTTGGTTTACGGTACGGTCCGTTATCACCTGAAGCTTAGAGGCTTTTCCTGGGAGCCGGGCATCTAGCACTTCGATCCACGTGGGATCTCGTCATCACACCTCAGGATTGACCCTCCGGATTTGCCTAGAGGATCTCCCTACATGCTTAAACTGGGAACCTATCCCAGATGCTATAGCCTTCTCCGTCACCCCATCGCAGTGATAACAGGTACAGGAATGTTGACCTGTTTTCCATCGACTACGCCTTTCGGCCTCGCCTTAGGTACCGACTCACCCTGCTCCGATTAACGTTGAGCAGGAACCCTTGGGTTTACGGCGAACGGGTTTTTCACCCGTTTTAACGTTACTCATGTCAGCATTCGCACTTCTGATACCTCCAGCACACCTCACAGTGCACCTTCGCAGGCTTACAGAACGCTCCCCTACCACCTTTGCTTTCACAAAGATCCGCAGCTTCGGTACTCGGCTTAGCCCCGTTAAATCTTCCGCGCAGACCGACTAGACCAGTGAGCTATTACGCTTTCTTTAAAGGATGGCTGCTTCTAAGCCAACCTCCTGGCTGTCTATGCCTTTCCACATCGTTTACCACTTAGCCGAAATTTTGGGACCTTAGCTGGCGGTCTGGGTTATTTCCCTCTTCACGACGGACGTTAGCACCCGCCGTGTGTCTCCCGTGCTTAAACTTCCCGGTATTCGCAGTTTGCATAGGGTTGGTAGGACGGGATGTCCCCCTAGCCTAAACAGAGCTCTACCCCCGGGAGTTATACACGAGGCACTACCTAAATAGCTTTCGGGGAGAACCAGCTATCGCCGGCCTTGATTAGCCTTTCACTCCTAATCTCAGGTCATCGAAGAGCATTACAACGCCCACTCGTTCGGACCTCCAGCACGTATTACCGTGCCTTCATCCTGCCCAAGATTAGATCGACCGGCTTCGGGTCTATTCCTAGCGACTATGGCGCCCATTTAGGACTCGGTTTCCCTACGCCTCCCCTACTCGGTTAGGCTTGCCACTAAAAATAACTCGCTGACCCATTATACAAAAGGTACGCGGTCACCCTTTCGGGCTCCCACTGCTTGTACGCACACGGTTTCAGGTTCTATTTCACTCCCCTCTCCGGGGTTCTTTTCGCCTTTCCCTCACGGTACTGGTTCACTATCGGTCGATAGAGAGTATTTAGCCTTAGAGGATGGTCCCCCTATGTTCAGGCAGGATTACACGTGTCCCGCCCTACTCTTCGTCAGTCATGAGCTTCATCTTTCGTATACGGGGCTATCACCCGCTATGGCCGGCCTTTCCAGACCGTTCTACTAGAGTCATCTCACTGGTTCTGACTGGGCTGTTCCGCGTTCGCTCGCCACTACTTACGGAATCTCGGTTGATTTCTTTTCCTCCGGTTACTTAGATGTTTCAATTCACCGGGTTTGCTTCCATATCCTATGTATTCAGATATGGATACCGATTGCTCGGTGGGTTTCCCCATTCAGACATCCTCGGATCGAAGCTTGTTTGCCAGCTCCCCGAGGCTTATCGCAGGCTACCACGTCTTTCATCGCCTTCTATCGCCAAGGCATCCACCATGTGCGCTTATTCACTTGACCATATAGCCCCAAGCGTTCTGGGCACTATATGCGCTGGTTTCTCGAATGCGACACCATTTCAATCAAGCTTGAGAATCGTTTTAAACAAACTTTTCGCTTGAAAACTTAGCGTCTTCACAAAATCATCCAGATTGTTAAAGAGCCGAAACGTGGGCTTAGCCCATGCTTCGCGATCATGGATGCATTCTAGGGAATGCAATCATCATCGCGCTGCGCGTTTCATACTGATTGGAAAGTGGTGGAGCCAGACGGGATCGAACCGACGACATCCTGCTTGCAAAGCAGGCGCTCTCCCAGCTGAGCTATGGCCCCAGGTCGAATGCCATACTTGGCGTAGCGTGTGGTGGGTCTGGGAGGATTTGAACCTCCGACCTCACCCTTATCAGGGGTGCGCTCTAACCAACTGAGCTACAGACCC
>DAINQU010000045.1:0-10310 GCA_036742455.1 Steroidobacteraceae bacterium
CCGTTGCCCAGATTCGTGATTTTCAAGCTCGCCCCGGCATAGGCAGCACCCGCCGCAAAAATGATGGAGGCCGAAAACTCAAAAAGTTTGATCGGGTCAAATGGCATTAGAGCCCCGGCGGAAGCGTGTTCAGGAAATTATCGCCATATGTTCGCGTGCGATCCGGTGCCAGAGCTGCGCGCGCGGGCTGGTATTGCGTCGTTGGCGTTGCCACCGGCGTGCCATCGCCCGGATGCATCAGGTCGTACAGATTCCCGCCGAGCCAGTCACCCAGCGATTCGAGCGTGCCGCCCGATAGCTTGTTTGTGACGTTAGCCAGCGAGCCAATCGGGCCAAATCCCGCATAGACCGAATCACCGTTTAGGTTGTAAGGGTCTCTCGGATCGGAATTTAAAAAGCTGCTGCCCAGCGTAGACGCGCCCGAGCTGATCGAGTCACCCACGGAGCCGATTGCGGAGCTCACGCCACTTGCGGCCCGCTTTGAGAGCCAGTAGATGCCACCAATAGCAACCACGCCGAGCACCGCATAACCCGCAGCTTTCGTGTTTAAGAAATTCATGCGCTCACCACTGGCCAGAAATGTTCACACCGTAATTTGCCGACGCGCGCCCTTCGCTGTTCCCCGGCAGACTGCTATCAATCGAGCCCATCATGCCTGGGCGATTTGGCCCCTTCGCAGTAGCTGCATCATCAGGATAAAAAACGGAATTAGACGCCCAGCCCTGCGGGGCCGTTTGCCGGTTTGACCACCAAACAGCGACGCCCAGGGCGCCGATCAGTACCCAGTGAATTTTTTTCATGCTGTTAATTCCATCCGTTTTGATACTGGGGCTTTATGCCGAACAAAAAGCCGCCTAAATCGGCATTTGGATCGTTGGTCGGTGGTGACGATAGATTTGGGCTGCTCGAGGCCGGTGGCACACCGGAGCCGCTCGGAGCCGACGAGCTCGAGCGCGTCCACCAGTACCACGCGCCCACTGCCGCAGCTGCCGCCGCCAAATAAAGCCACTGCTTTTTGCTCATGAATGCGCCCATGCGTCTAAATCGTTCGGATCGTAGGGGTTCTGTCCGTTTTCGTGCCAAATCACAGCCGACACCAGCGCCGTGATATTCGCAGAAACATCAAAAGCCGCATCCGGTGCGATGCCCAGACGAGCCGACACGTCATTAACGTAAGCAGTGGTTAAATTCTCGGTTGGTGGCGCCCAGTGCGTAATGATGTCTCGGATGGTCTTATACCCATAATCTCTATATCGCAAGAGCTGGCGCGCAAGCGCACGTACTCCGTGCTGATCGTCCACATACACCGCATAACCACCGTCGTTGTCGGTCTGTCCGTCCCACGCTCGAACCGGTGGTAGGTAACGCAAATTCCCGGGGTTGTGGTTGCGAATGCCGCGAGTGGATCCGGTCACGGTGGCGATTACTCCGCCGAGGCTCGGCAAATCGATTTGCAGCGCGCCAATGTCAATATCCGGCGGGGGCGTTGCGGAATCATCTGCTCCGGTGCCCGCATCGGTTCCGGCATCGGTTCCATCGGGTACGGTATCCGCTGCCGCCGACGCTTTGCGCGAATAGAGCAGCGCACCGATGCCAACGGCAGCGGCTCCGATCCATAACCACAATTTGCCTGAGTCACTCATGCGCCCTTAGTTGGTTGAATACGCGCAGCTCGCCATGTTCCAACCCATCTGGCCCGTGGCTGTCCACGCCGTATATTGCGGATTTTTATACAGCGACCAAGTAGTGCCGGAAGTGATCGAAAGAATGCCTGGGCCCGTTTGCGATACGGTGTTATCAAGCACGTTGTCCATTATGCAAGACCAAGTTCGAGAGGCTTGGATGTTTGCAGGAAATCCAGAAATAACGTGCAGCGTTGTGGTGCTAGTGCATGCCGTGTTTCCGACAAGCGTCACATGCACAAGCGTGCCGACTTTGGAATAAAAACCGGTGCCGGTAGTGGTGAGTGAACAGCCCGAAAGTGTCCAGGTAAAAGTGCCGCTTGAGCTCGGGAATCCGCCCGCCTGAGCATGCGCCGGACGCGATCCGCAAAAGCCGAAAGCTATTGCGATAAACGCGCAAGCGATAGCGATATAAAGACGCTTTTTGTTCGCAACAATGATTGTCCACATAGCCGTTTCTCACATTTCGTAGAAAACGTAATACGCAATTGCTACAGCGTTGGGGTTGTAAACCTCCATTGCGGAGCTGTTATGTAGTGTGATGAATGTACCGGGTTGCAATTCGATGCCAGAAGTTCCCGTAGCTCCTTGCCCTCTTATGCGAATAGATCCGGACTGCGTAGACGGGACTCCAACGGTGACGCGCTTTTGGTTTGTGACGTAGGGGACGCTCACCGTTGCCAGTGAAGCCACGGAAAGATCCGCTGTTCCGCCGTTGGTTGCGGTAGCTGTTGGATAAGCAAACGTGGTGCCCACAAGTGACACGGCGCCCGCGAAAGTAACATCACCATCACCGACAGCGACCGAAACTGTCTGAGCTGTTGCCGATGACACCGCCCAGAAATCAGCGACGTAATCAAGCGTTGCTTTAAATCCCGATCCTACGCCGTTAAATTTTTCGATTGCGTTGGCACTGTTTACGCGCGTTGCCTGCACGTTCACCGTGCTGGCTGCGGTTTGAATGTAAAAGTGAGAGCCACGCGGGAAATACACCGTGCCACCGGCGGGAATCGATGCCGTTAATACTTCCGTAGTCACTTTTACTTACTCCGCGCCAGAGCCCAAACACCCACCGCAGCCGCTACCGCAACCGCTGCATACTTCGCCACCTTCACCGCGTTTGCACCGTCCGACGCGGAGTTTTGCTGCGCCACTGCCGAAAGAGACGCCACCGCGTTTTGCGTCACCCGATCGTTTGCGGTCGCAGCCGCTTGCGCAATATCCGAAACAGCGGTAATCGCATCGTGTCCCAGCGTTAGGCTTGACTGATAGGCCGCGGTGGCGTGGTCTAGCCCGCTGTTTGCGATCACTTCGCCCGCGTAAATCGCTTGACGCGCCGTTGCCTGGGCGTCAGCGTTCGCCGACGTTTGTGAGGAAATAGCCGCAACCGTGATGTCACGAGCAGCTTTCAGTGCGCCCTGATCGGTGACAGATACGACATTGTTAGAGCCCGCAAACGTAAGCCCCGAGCCGCCCTGCACGTTTTGCGTGCTGGTGAGCTGTTGCTGCGTGGAGGCTGTCGATGATGACGAGCCCGACATGCGGTTATTCCTTCGTCATTCCAGCGTTCAGGATCAGACGCGGCACACCGCCGCCACGCGGCTGCGGGCCGCGCGTTTGCGCCATCGCTCGAGCGGGCCCGTGCGCAGTATGCGCAACCGCTTTCGGCATCGAGCGCTTGACACCACCGACGCCGGTTTTACTGCTCATTCCACTCATTTTCGTTTACCTCGCAACGATAGACCGTTTGTTCCGGCTGAAAACCGTAAGCGGAAAGAATCCGCGCGAGTCCCGGCCGGTTTGTAAAAAACCGAATTCCACGAAAGCCACTGCGCCGAGCCGCTGCGAAAATATGCGGTGCATATTCGCGCAACCCTTCGCCCTGGAAGCAGCACACCACCAGATCGCCGGATTCCTCGCGCGTTACCATCCACGCGCGCCCGCCATCGAAACGCCAGAGCTCGAGCACGCCGAGCTGCACACCGCTCACAATCGAATCGTGATCGCGGTAGTACGTCTGCGATAAACCCTGCTCCGCCTGCTGGCACCAGCCCAGTATCTTTTCGATTACCGGCGGATGAGCAGAAGCGCGGCTATCAATATGGCAGCCGGTAACATCCAATTTTGCGCCCCTCCGGAGCTGGCATAGCCCGCCCCCATCCCGCCGCTACTGGCGTACACCGGGGATCCGATGCCGCCAATAGAAACGGGGCCGAACATGCCGCCTCCCGCATCGCCCGACTTTGCCGAGCTGCTCGCGGAAAATGACAAGCTAGGGATCATGCTTTCCTCAACACGAAAAAGCCCACCAAAAGCACGCCAGCGATCAGAAGCAGAGAATTATTCCCGCTGCTTTCCGTGGTCAGCGTGCCGCCGACGGATCGCGCTCCCGTGGTGAAATAGTGCGAGCCGCCAGCGGTGCCGTATTGCACGCGCATCCCCGGCTGCGTCGTGGACAGATACTTAGCCGTTTGTCCGTCAATGTAGGCATTAACGCCCGACTGCAGGACATTGGTTAGCGTCTGCCACGCGCCACCGTTTGCCGGATTTGTAGATGCGCTCGGGCCGGTAACATCCGGCAGCGTCACATACGAATAGTCCGGTGCAAACGGTGTGACGTTAAAGCTCGGATCCGTTGCCGGATCAGTTGCTGTCGGATCCATTTCGAGCCCCTTTTAGATGCCGCCGAGCACTGCGTAAACGTCCGAATAGACGGTATGGGTACCGGCACCGGATGCGGTCAGCAAGAATTGGAAATTAGCAAGCGTACCGTCAGCGTTACGGGTCGGAATCGCGTCAGCCTGGTTGTTATCAACGAGGAAATCGGCAGCGATCATTCCCGACTGCGCAACCTTCGCATAGTCCTTCTGTACGAAAGAAGC
This sequence comes from Steroidobacteraceae bacterium, assembly GCA_036742455.1. Lineage (GTDB taxonomy): Bacteria > Pseudomonadota > Gammaproteobacteria > Steroidobacterales > Steroidobacteraceae > CAIKZZ01. Next base: position 4,565 of record DAINQU010000045.1, read on the forward strand.
GCGCGCGTTGGAGATGAGTTCGTAAATATCGAGCGCGTTGCGCTTGATACGGGTAGACGTGAGCACCGACGAGAAAATAAACAACCGCTTAAGCAGCGAGTTTCCGCCCGAGCCCAAGTTAAGCGCAAACTGCGTTTCAGACGCCGACGTGGCTGCGCAAGTGGTTGGGATCAGCGCGCGAATCAACGGGGCAAGGTTAGGATTAAATCCGTTCTTTGCCGACGTGGACGCCGGATCGCGCAGCTGCGACCACGAATCAAGCGCCGGGGTGGTCGCCGCGCCGATGTCCATTTCAACGACGAACGACGTAACGCCAGCCGCGTTCGTATCGATTGCGCCCAAGAGCTCGCCCTGCATTGAGCGGCTGTCAGGTTCCACAAAATCAACCGTCAAAAGCGACGTATTGCTAGTGTTGTTCAGCTGGTACGCCTGAATCGAATTTAAATTGGTACCCGAGATGTCACCAAAGGTCACTTTACCGTTCAAGCGCACGCGCAAAGCGTTCATCTGCGCATAGGTAAAGGTTCCCGAGCCGGTCGTATCCAAATAGATACGCTCAACGATATTGCCCAGCACCAGCGTGCTATTCAGCACTGCACGGGTTGAAGCTGCGACGTTAACAAATGGTTCGTTATGGCGGAGAAAACGCACAGTGTTGCCCTCCCGGGCCGGTAGTTAATTGTTAATCGGAGCGGGCCGTGAGGCCCGCACCAAAAGCCGGATCAGTTGCTGGCCGAGCCGTCAATCACCAACTTCTTCACAATCGGAATACGCACAGCGATAGCGACAGCGACGAGAGCCACAAGAGCCGTTTTCAAGTAGGACGACATACAAGCACCTGTTTCAGGGTTACAAAAGAAACGGCCCCGACGCTACAGGTATCGGGGCCGTGCTGGCGGGCCGTGCTAGCACCGGCTAGGTGCGCGCGGCTCTATTTGTGATTGCGCACACTCTTTTCACCCTTAATGAGCCGCTGAATCTGCTCCTGCTCCGCTCGCTGCGCGCGTTTTACGTCCTTCCAATCGGATTCAGAGCCGCTTTGACGGGCTCTGTCTTTAGCCCGATCCGTAGCCGCCATGAGCTCATGCGCCGCGTTGTGTTCTTTCGCCACCATGCGCCGCGAGTGTTTGCCGTATGAGTACATCGCACTATCTCCGTTTAGGGATTTGAACCACACCGCGCCGCAGCTCCCGCGTGCGCATGTCCCGCTCGAGCCATTCGCGCGGTTTGAGTTTCGTAATGTCAGATTCCGCAACATCAAGACAGTTTGCCAAATACTTGCGATCCGACGGGAAAGCGAGCGGGCCAACATGCAGCGCAGCCGCGTTTCCGATTACGGTTTTGTCAGATTCGGCGGGCCGTTGAGTGATCGCATACACCGATGCCCCAAAGTGCCGAGATTTGCGCACAATTTCGCCCCATGCGGGCGGAGCTTTGCCTGGGCTTGTCACGTCCGCCAATTCTTCAATGACCAGCACCGACGGGGCCAGCCGCAGCCACACCCACGCGAGTTGGCAAAAGGCCGCGAAATTTTCCCGAGTGACGGGGCCGGTAAACGCGGCCCGATATTTGCCAGCGGCCCCCTCTTGCACCTCGGCCCTAATCGAGCGCGCCAGCTCGCGCAGATTCACGCGTTCTATCCGCAGCTCGCGCGACCATTCGCCGAGCGAATCCCACACGAGCAGCCGCGTCGCGGTGGCGGTTTGCTGGCGCGTCCAAAGTGTTTTGCCTGAGCCCGTGCTGCCCGCCACCAGCACCACGCGCCCGTCAGTCATAACCGGGGAGTGAGCCGGTTACAGGGTTGCCCACGCCCGCCCCCACCCCGTGCAGCTGCTGGGGGTCAGCTTCACTAGGGGTTTGGGGCGGGGGCGGGCTGGACACTTTAGGACGCGGGCCTAGCCCGGGGAGCTTGCCCCCATTACTAGCCGCTCGCGTCGCGCAGATCATCGCCGAGCAGGCCACCAGCCGCAGCCAGCACGCATATTTGCCACTCATGCCGCCGGGGAACAGCTGATCTAGGCATTCCCCAAGCGCCCCGCCCAGCTCCTCGAGCTCGGGCTCGGTGAGCTCCCACTGCGGCAAAGCAGTAACCGCAAGAATGCGCACCAGCCCGGGGGTTAAATCGGAGCAGTTCGCTTGCGGCTCGGGTTGACCAAGCGCATCGGTTCCCGGTGGTGCCGGTATTACCGGATCGGGCGGAATTGCCGCCTCCGCTATCGCCAAATCCGCGTCTAGAGTGTTTGTCATTCGGTGCTTTTGTTTGTCAATCGATTAGCAAACCGGAGCGGGGCCTAGCGGGCTCCGCAGCGGGTCTTAAGGCCGGAGCTGGCACTGGGGCGGGTTTCGGTGCCGGAGCTGCCGCTGCGGGCTCCTGCGCGGCTGGCGGGCCATCGGGCCCGTAGATGGTGGCCCGATTTAAAAGCCACTCCTGCCCGCTCTCGCGCCCGTCGGCAAACAACCGCCCGTGATCGGGGCAAACCGCGTAGAGCTTGCCCGCAAACTGATTTGCGCGCCCGCGGGTTGCAAACCGATGCACCGCCGCATCCCGTGCGCAGTCCGACACCGGACAGCTCACGATTCCGATAGGGCTGTTTCGCTCCTTGCGCCATCCGGCCCGAGTCATAACGCGATGCCCACATCAGACGCATCGGCATCGAGCAGCGCCGCCGTGGCTGCTCGCTGCGCTTCGTCCAGGGTTTCGGACATGCGCACCTCGCGCAGCGCCGCCCGCAGGCCCGCATTGATCGAGCGCAGCCGGTCGGATTCAGTGCGCAGGCGGCCAATCTCGGGGCGGGCCGTGAGCGTTCGCCGCTTCACAGCTGGCCCTCCCGCTTTGCAACCTCCACCACCTGCGCCGCTTTAGGGGCAAGCTCGGACATGCCCTCAGCGAGCCGCAGCCGCGCCTCCACATGCACAATCCATTGATCCAGCACCACGGGTAGATCCGCCAAAAAGCCGCGCGCCAACGGCGAAACTTGCTTCGTCAATTTTTGAAGCGTATTTCGCAGCGCGGTGGTTGGGTCAGCCTGGGCGGTCATGGTGCGCCCCCTTTGAGTTTGCCGCGTGCAATACCGCGTGCAATAGCTTTGAGCTTCTCCACGTTTTCCCTCCGTTCTGATTCCGAAACGTCATTTTTGACGTTCTTAGGTTCTTGAAGATTCCCTGACTGTTCTGGGCGCCACGGTGGCGCACCTCCCGCGCCACGCTGGCGCACCGGGGCGCCACGGTGGCGCACCTCCTGCGCCACACTGGCGCACCCCCGGGCGGCACGCTGCCGCCCCCCCCGATGCACCAATTCACCGCCCGGATGCACGGTGTAGACGTTCGAGCCGCCGACGTGCGCCCGCTCGGACAGATGCCCGAGCGCGCGCAGCTCACGCACGGATCGCTGCACGGTGCGACGTGCGAGGCCGGTATCTGCCACCAGCCGAGCAATGGAGGGCCAGCACATCCCGTCGGCGTTCGCGCGATAGGCCAACGAGATAAGCACGAGCTTGCAGGGGGCGGAACACTCCACGAGCCACGCGGTTTCCAGTAGCTCGAAAGACACCCCGCGTCACCGGGTAGCCGCATAAACGTAAACCGCTTGTGCGATCGCCACGGTGGCAAATCCCGCGATAGCCAAAGTGGCGCCGATAGCGAGCCACACCCGCCGCCGCAGCCGCTCGCGTTCGTAGACCAGCTGCACTACCAGCTGCTCGAGCTGCTCCGTGCGGGTGGGCAGTAAATCGGGCTCAGGCAGTAATTCCCAGCTGCTCATACGCTCACCTGCTCGCGGATCGCCGCGCCCGATTCGATTGCACGCGCGTACTGGTGCAGTTTCTCGGCTGCGACTTCCACGGGTAGCGAGTTCAGGCCGTTGGCCCATGCCACGCGCCCGAGCTGCTCGAGCAGGACTGCGGTGCGCCGTACTTGGGAGTGAATATCCGCCAGCTCCAGCGGCAGCTTTTCGGTTCGTAACGTCATTTTTTTCCCCAGCTCTCAACGCGGCATTGGGTCGCGGCCCGGGGTCGGGAGCTACCCGAAACGGGCCGCGAGCTGGGGAGCACCTAAACCCCCCCGGGCCGCAACGGGGTTATTTTTATGTTAAGCGCGGCTGCTAATCAAGTAGCAGTTAATATCGCAACCGGTCAAACGGTGGCGTACAGTAAAAGCCGGTTACTGGGGAGCAGCCATGTATCAACACGAATTGTTAGACCGAGCCCGCGAGATTTGCGGCAGCGATTACCGCGTTTCTAAGGAAATCGGGGTTACGGCTGCAGCCATCTCTAGCCTGCGCAACGGCTACGGGGTTATGAAACCAGACACCGCTATACGGCTAGCAGAGCTGATCGGAGCGGATCCGGTGGTGGTGCTGGTGGGCATCGAGCGAGAGCGAGCGGAGCGTGCCAATTCGCCCACCGCTGCGACGTGGGCGGACATTGCGCGCCGTGTGAGCGCGGCTGCGGTCGTGATGTCCCTTTCAATTGTCGGTGTAAGTGCCGGAATTTCCGACGTTCACGCTTCGCCGTTGCCGCGTTATGTTCTTGACCAATCTATACATTATGCGAATTTCGGCGCCCGATTTGCTCGGGCTCTGCTCCGTTTAATCAATCACTTACGGAATGCCGCGCATGGCATAGTTCCCGCTTTAGCTGTCGGAATGTCCTCATGCGCCGTTTAGTGGACAAAATGTCCGCGCCCGCTTTAGCGCGCGCGTTGGGAGTTTCCGCCCGTCAGGTTCGCCGCTGGAAAGCCGCCGGAGCCATCCCAGAGCACTACCGCGATTTGCTTGCTATCCAAGCCGGTGAGCTCGGCGCCGTGGCCCGCGAGTTTCGCGGCTGGCGCCTCCAGCGCGGGGCAATCGTTGCCCCTAATGGGGAAACGGTTAAGCCGTCCGAAATACTGCTTATTCCGATCCGGCTGCAGCAAATAGCCGACGCCGCACGCGAGCGCGCGCGGCCCCGGCAGCTCGAGCTTTAGCGTTTCGCCCGCTTGCGCCGGCGGAAACGGCCCCGCGAGTCACGCGGGGGCAACGGGGAATTGCCCCGCGTGCAGCTTTTTTTAGCCATTGCTCGGCGCCTGTTCTGGGGCCGGATCCGCCGGAGCTGGGTCTGCGGGTTGTTCTTCCGTTCGTCTGCGGTTTGCCATGCGATCACCTCACGTTGATTTAGAAATAGAGCCCGTGGCCCGTTCAACGGTGCGCAGCGTTGCCACACCCGAGAGCGTGCCAAATAGGGTCAAAAGCGTTCCCGAATCGAGAGCTGGCGGGTTTGGGACGTGATATATGCCGGACGCCCACGCAAGCAGTGGCTGCGCGATAAACCCATAGGCCACGCCAAAGCCGCACACCCAGCCAACGAACGGGCGCCAGTTTCCGCGAAAGGCCGACGGGCTCCCCGCTTCCACCTGATCGATTTGCTGCTGTCCAAGCGCAAGCTTCAGCTGGGCATCGAGCTCTGCCAAATCACCCGACTGCGCCAGCTGCATTGCTTGCAATTTCGCCGCGGCCGCCGCCTGCGGGTCTGGTATCACTTTTTCGAGCAGCGCCAGCACCGGCTGCAACCAAGGCCACATGCTCAGAGCTCCTGCCGCTGTATCAGGATTTTCTGCGTGCGGTCGTAAATCTGATCGATCCGCGCGTGCGCGTTACTGATCGAGCGCGACATCTCCTCACGCATTGATTCAATCGAGCGCTTTACATCATCGATACCGTTGCCCAGATTCGTGATTTTCAAGCTCGCCCCGGCATAGGCAGCACCCGCCG
>DAINQU010000046.1:0-7064 GCA_036742455.1 Steroidobacteraceae bacterium
AGTCTTGCGAGGATCCTATGGCATCTGCGAAGCACCCCACCCGTATCCCATCCTTGTCCATCGGTGATCGGGATCTCGACCTCGCCACACTGCGGCGCGTGTACCAACAGCCGGTGCGCCTGACGCTGACCAGCAGCGCGATCGCGGCGGTGAAGCGCAGCGTCAAGATCGTCGACCACGTGATTGAGAGCGGCCAAACGGCCTACGGGATCAACACCGGCTTCGGCCTGCTCGCACAGACGCGCATTCCCAAAGAAGATCTGCGCACGCTGCAGCGCAACATCGTGCTCTCGCACGCCGCCGGCACCGGCGCGTTGCTGCCCGACGAGGTCGTGCGGGTCATTTTGGTGCTCAAGATCGCCAGCCTCGCGCAGGGGTACTCGGGGATTCGCCTCGAGACCTTGCAGGCGTTAATGGCACTCCTCGAGCACGAGGTCTACCCGTGCATCCCGGGCCAGGGTTCGGTCGGCGCCTCGGGCGACCTCGCCCCCTTGGCCCACCTCGTCGCCGTCCTGCTCGGTGTGGGCGAAGCCCGCGTCGGCGGGAAGATCGTCTCGGCGAAGAAAGCCTTGAAGGTCGCCGGACTCGAGCCGATCGAACTCGGCCCCAAGGAAGGCCTCGCGCTCCTCAACGGCACGCAGGTCTCCACCGCCCTCGCGCTTGTCGGACTCTTGAAGATCGAAGACGTCTACGCCGGTGCCGTCGTCGCCGGAGCCCTCTCCGTCGACGCGCTGAAAGGCTCCGATGCGCCGTTTGATGCGCGCATCCATCTGCTGCGCCGTCAGCCCGGCCAATCGGACATCGCCGCGATCTACCGCCGCCTCCTCGCCGGCAGCGCGATCCGGCAAAGCCACGCGGACTGCGAACGCGTGCAGGATCCGTACTCGCTGCGCTGCCAGCCGCAGGTGATGGGCGCGTGCTTGGACGTCATGCGCTCGGCGGCGACCGTGCTCGTCCGCGAAGCCAATGCGGTGACCGACAACCCGCTGATCTTCCCGGTGGAAGGTGACGTGCTCTCGGGCGGCAACTTCCACGCCGAACCGGTGGCGTTTGCGGCGGATCACCTCGCCCTCGCCGTCTGCGAGATGGCCTCGCTGTCGGAGCGCCGTCTTGCGATCCTCGTCGATCCGAAGATGAGCGGACTGCCGGCCTTTCTCGTCGAGAACAGCGGCTTGAACTCGGGTTTCATGCTCGCGCAGGTGACGGCCGCCGCGCTCGTTTCGGAGAACAAGTGCCTCGCCCACCCAAGCAGCGTCGACTCGATCCCGACGAGCGCCAATCAGGAAGACCACGTCTCGATGGCGACCTACGCCGCGCGGCGTCTCACCCAGATGGCCGAGAACAGCGCCACGGTGGTCGCGATCGAACTGCTCGCGGCCGCGCAAGGCATCGGCTTTCATCGCCCGCACCAGAGCTCGGAGGTGCTGGAGGCGTGCCGTGACATCATTCGGACGCGCGTCTCTACGTACTCGAAGGATCGCTACTTCGCGCCGGACATCGAAGCCATCAAGCGGCTGGTGCTGGACGGCACCTTCGTGCCGGCGATCGGCGCGATTGGGCTCAGTTCCTAAGGCCGGGGCCACGGGCGCGGTGTCGTCATGGCGATGGATCGACGTCAGTGGCTGCAGGGCGTCCTCGCGATGACCGTCGCGCCCGTATCGCTACCGGCCGGGGCACAGACACCGTCTGCCCCGGCGGTCGCCGGATGGCCGGGGCCTTGCGTCGTGCCCCTGTGGCCCGACGCTGTCCCCGGTCACGAGGGCTATCGGGACCCGCCGCGTCGCGCGGATGAGCCGCCGGCGTTCCTGCGCGGGATCGCCTCGCCCACGTTGCATGTCTATCGCCCCGCACAGCCGGACGGACGCGCCGTGCTGGTGTGCCCGGGTGGCGCGTACCGCTTCGTCTCGATCGCCAATGAAGGCGTGGAGGTCGCGCGCGCGTTCAATGCCGCCGGGATCACCGTCTGTGTGCTCGCGTATCGCTTACCGGGCGAAGGCTGGCTACAGCGCAGCGACGTGCCGTTGCAGGATGCGCAACGCGCGCTGCGTCTGATCCGTCACCGCGCGGCGGACTGGGGGGTGCGTCGCGACGCGATCGGCGTGATGGGCTTCTCGGCCGGCGGGCACCTCGCCGCCACCTTGGCGACCGCGTGGGATGAACCCGTGTACGCCGCGGTGGACGTGATTGATGAGGTCTCCGCTCGACCCGATCACGCGGCGCTGCTTTATCCCGTGATCACGCTGACGACGCCCTACACCCACGCCGAGTCGCGCGATCAGCTGTTGGGCGTGCCGGCGTCGGAGGCGCTGATACACCACCGCAGCCCGGACGAGCACGTGCAACCCGACACGCCGCGCTGCTTCATCGCGCATGCCGCCGACGACGGCGCGGTGCCGATCGAAAACGCCGAACGCATGACGGCCGCGTTGCGGCGCGCGGGCGTCGGTGTCGAATACCATGCTTTCGAACACGGCGAGCACGCCTTTGGGGTCGGTCGGCCCGGCACCCCGAGCGCGGCATGGCCTGCGCTCTACGACGCGTGGAGCCGCGGCTAAGACGCCGCCTTGGCGATCGGCGGTTCCGTCGATCGATAGTCACCGCCCATGCCTGCGATCGGATCTATGCATCCGCGCCGCGCCAGCGCGGGCTTAGTCTCTCCCCATCGGCGCGGCACCCGCAGCCCCTCACCAACCGACGGAGTGACGCTCATGACCTTACACGACGTGCTGTACACCGCCCGCACCCACACCACCGGAGGGCGCGACGGCCGCGCGGTCTCCGACGACGGCCGCCTCGACGTCGCGCTCTCGCCACCGCCCGGGCTCGGCGGCACCGGGTCCGCCACGAACCCCGAACAACTCTTCGCCGCCGGCTACTCGGCCTGCTTTTTGAGCGCGCTGAAGTTTGTCGCGAGCACGCAGAAGATCGCGGTGCCCACGGCGGCCAGTGTCGATGCGGAGGTCGACCTCGGCCCCATCGCGAACGGCTTTGGCATCGCGGTGCGTCTGGCCGTGAGTCTGCCGGGCCTTGACCCGGCGACGGCGCAAGACCTGATCGAGCGCGCGCACGCGGTGTGCCCGTACTCGAACGCAACGCGCAACAACATCGCAGTGACCATCACGCGGCAGTGACGCCACGCCCTGCGCCATCGCATGCTAGATCGCGCGGTCGGTCATCCCATGACGGGATGACCGCCGCGCGAACGGCGCTTAGGGCTGAAAGCTCGCGAGTGCCGCGGCAATGCGCTCGACCGCGCCGGTCGGCACGTCCAGGTGAAACACGAAGCGCACGAGATCCGGACCCATCGTCGAGGCACGGATGCCGTGCGTCGCGAGGTGCGCAAGCACCGCGGCAGCGGTCACGGACGGCTGCAGCTTAAAGATCAGCAGATTGGTTTCGACCGGCAGCACCGTCGCCACCCACGGCAGCGGCGCCACCTGCGCCGCGACCGTCTGCGCGGTCGCGTGATCGCGCGCCAGCCGCTCGACGTGGTGCTCCAACGCATAGAGCCCTGCGGCGGCCAAAAAGCCGGCTTGGCGCATGCCGCCGCCCGCGAGCTTGCGCAGTCGATGCGCGCGCGCGATGTGTTCGCGGCTGCCGAGCAGCAGTGAGCCGACCGGGGTCCCCAAGCCCTTCGACAGACAGATCGAAATCGTGTCAAAGAGTTCGCCGTAGCGGCTCGCGCGTTCGCCGCGGGCCACGAGCGCATTGAAGAGGCGCGCACCGTCCAGGTGCAGCGCAAGCCCCTGCTCGTCGCAGACCGCGCGGATGCGCTCCACTTCCGCCAGATCCCAACAGGCACCGCCGCCTTTGTTGACGGTGTTCTCGATCGCGACGAGCCGCGTCCATGGCAAGTGCGCGTCCTGACGGTTGTTGATTGAGGCCCGTACGGCCTCCGCGGTGAAGCGACCGCGATCGCCGGCCAACAGGCGCACGGAGCAGCCGGAGTTGGCGGCGATGCCGCCCCCTTCGTAGAGATAGATGTGCGCCAGATCCGCGCAGATCACCTCATCGCCCGGTCGGGTGTGCAACCGGATGGCGATCTGGTTCGTCATCGTGCCCGAGGGGCAAAAGAGTGCCGCCTCCATGCCAAAGTGCGCCGCGGCCTCGGACTGCAGCTGCAGGACGGTCGGGTCCTCGCCGAGCACGTCGTCGCCGACCTCCGCCCGCATCATGGCCTCAAGCATGGCCGCTGTGGGCTTCGTGACGGTGTCGCTGCGCAAATCGATCGTCGGTGTGAGCATGGTGTGTCTCTGGGTGACCCGCGGGCAGTCTACCGATCCTGTCGCTCCCGTCTCTAGCGCACGCAGACTTTTTTAGCCCCCTGACCGCCGCGCCGACACGCCCCAATTGACCGCCGCGCGGCCGCCTGACAGGCTCCGCTGCGATGCGTGACCCTCTCCCTCGGATATTCGTGAAGGAACTCCCCATGGCACGGCTCTCCGCCCTGATCGTCTTTGCCGGCCTCCTGACGGGCACTGCGCTCGCGGCGCCCCCGGCGGCGGATCTCATCGTCCACAAGGCCAAGATCTGGCCCCGCTTGGGCGCGGCCGATGCCTCGGCCATGGCGGTGCTGAACGAGCGAATCGTCGCGATCGGCGACGAGGCCACGGTGATGGCCTGGAAGGGCCCGTCGACGCAGATCGTTGATGCGCACGGCGCCCGCGTGATTCCCGGCTTCAACGACGCTCACGTGCATTTCTCCGACGGCGGCGCGTCGCTCGTCGCGGTACAGCTCAACGACGCGCGCAGCCCCGAGGAACTGGTGCGGCGCCTGGCGGCCAAAGCCGCCACGCTGAAGCCCGGTCAGTGGATCCTCGCCGGTGAGTGGGACGAGACCAAATGGCCGGGCAGCGTACTGCCCACCCGGCAGATGATCGACGCTGCCACGCCCCACAACCCGGTCGCGATCGACCGCTACGACGGTCACGCGGTGCTGGCGAACTCTGAGGCGCTAGCGCTCGCCCACATCGATCGGAACACACCGGTCCCGGACGGCGGCGTGATTTTAAAAGACGCGCACGGCGATCCCACGGGCGTGCTGCGCGACGCGGCGCAAGAGCTCGTGCGTGCGGCGATTCCGGCGCCCAGCCACGCGGAACGACGTGATGCGATCGAGCGCGCGCTGCAGCACGCGGCGTCCGTCGGCGTGACCAGCGTGCAGGACATGGCAGTTGCGCACGCAGACCTCGCTGTCTACGCCGAGCTGCGCCGCGAGGGCAAACTCACCGCCCGCGTCTACGTGGCCTCCCCGATCGACACCGTCGAGGATCAAGCCAAACTCGGGATCGGTCATGCCTTTGGGGATGCGTGGCTGCGCATCGGCGCGGTCAAAGCCTTCGCCGACGGCTCGTTGGGCTCGCGCACCGCCTACTTCTTCGACGACTTTCTCGACGAACCGGGTAACCACGGCTTGCTCGCCGACACCATGCACCCGATCGAGCGGACGCGCGATTATTTTCTGCGTGCCGACGAGACCGCGCAGCAGCTGTGCACGCACGCCATCGGCGACCGCGGGATCTCGACCATCCTCGACCTCTACGCAGAGGTGGCGCGGCAGCACGGCCCGAAAGATCGACGCTTCCGGATCGAGCACGCCCAGCACATGGCGGCCACGGATTTTGCGCGCTTTCACGACCTTGGCGTCATCGCCTCGGTGCAACCCACGCACGCGATCGACGACGGCCGCTGGGCGGAGCCGCGCATCGGTCACGATCGCGCCAGCCGCACCTATGCGTTTCGCACGTTCTTAGACCACGGCGTGCACCTCGCCTTTGGCACCGACTGGCCGGTCGCGCCCCTCAATCCGCTGATCTCCACCTACGCGGCCGTGACGCGCCGGACGCTCGACGATCGCAACCCCAACGGTTGGTTCCCCGAGCAAAAACTGAGCGTCGGCGAGGCACTGTCGATTTACACCGCGGGCTCTGCGTACGCGGAGTTCCAGGAGCACGACAAAGGCACGCTCGAGGTCGGCAAACTCGCCGACTTCGTGCTCTTGACCGAGGACCCCTTCCACGTTGACCCGACGCATCTGCGGGACATTACGGTCGCCGGCACGTGGGTCGGCGGTCACCGCGTCTACACCGCCCCCGCGGCACCATGACCGACGGCGCCGCGGCCCTCCCCGGCGCCGGTGCGCTCGCCGCCCACAGCGCGGCGGCCGACCCGTCGGCGGTGGCGGCGCTTCTGCACGCGCACTGGGGCTTGGCGGGCCGTCTGACGCCGGTCGCCGGCGAGCGCGACAGCAACTTTCGGCTGGACAGCGCGGACGCCCAGTACCTCGTCAAAGTGACCCATCCGGATGAGAACCTTCGCGCCGTGGCGGCGCAGTGCGCGGTGCTCGAGCACGTGCAGGCGGTCGCCCCGACGCTGCCGGTGCAACGCGCCGTGCAAACGCGCGACGGCGCGGCGATGGTGATCTATCCGCCCGATCCGCGCCGGCGCGTCCGCGTCACGGCCTACTTACCCGGGACCTTGCGCCGCGACACGCCGTGGCAACCGGCCTTGGCCGGTGCGATCGGCGCCACGGCCGCTGAGCTTGCGCACGCGCTGCGCGCGTTCGCGCACCCGGGCGCCGAGCAGCGCTTGCTGTGGGATCTGCGGCAGGCACAGGCCTTACGACCGTTGTTGACTCACCTCGCCGACGATCCGCTGCGGGACACCGTGAGCGTCGTGTTGGACCGCCATGCCCGCATCTTGGATGGCCTCGCCGGACTGCCCGACCAGCCGATCCACAACGACCTCAACCCGACGAACCTGTTGGTCAGCGCGGATGGCGAGTCGCTCATCGGCGTGCTCGATTTTGGGGACATGATCGTCGCGCCGGCGGTGGTCGATCTCGCGATCGCCTGCGCCTATCTCACCGACGCGCCCGACCTTGTCGGCGCCATCCACGACTGCGTGGCAGGGTATGCGGTGGTGACCCCGCTTAATGCCCTGGAGCGGGCGGTGCTCCCGGATCTGATCGCCACGCGCTGGGCGATGACGGTGCTCATCACCGAATGGCGCAGCCGGCTGCAACCGGACAACGCGGCCTATATCCTGCGCAACAACCCCGCCTC
>DAINQU010000046.1:7164-8673 GCA_036742455.1 Steroidobacteraceae bacterium
GGCTTTGGGCGTACCGGGGATGCGTTCTTTGGCTTTGAGCGGCACGGCGTGATCCCGGACCTGATCACGCTCGGCAAACCGATGGGCAACGGCTATCCGGTCGCGGCCATGGCGGCGCGTCCCGAACACCTCGAGCGCTTTGGGCGAGAAGCGCGCTACTTCAACACCTTCGGCGGCAATCCCGTGGCCGCCGCGGCCGGCAACGCCGTCCTCGACGTGATCGAGCGCGAGCAGCTGGTCACGCACGCAGCCGACGTCGGCGCTTACCTCCAAGCGGGTCTGCGTGCACTCGCTGAGCGTCACGAGGCCATCGGTGACGTGCGTGGCGCGGGACTGTTCATTGGGGTGGAGCTCGTGAGTGACCGCGGCACGCGCGCTCCGGATCGGGCGCTCGCGACCCGCGTCGTCAACGCGCTGCGTCAGCGTCGCGTGTTGCTGAGTGCGTCCGGTCCCGGCGGCAATGTGTTGAAGATCCGCCCGCCGCTCGCCTTTCAGCGAGCGCACGCGGATCTTTTGCTGACGGCCCTAGACGAGGTGCTGCCGGCTTAACGCGGCGGCGCGCCTCCGTCAGGCGGTGGCGGTGCCGAGGTACCAGCGCAAGTTCTGCTCCACCCGCGGGCGCGTGTCGGCCGGCAGATGCGGGTTCGCGAGCAGGCGCTGCGTGGCCGCGATGCCCTCCTCGCGCGGCCCGACGTAGTACGCGGCCACCGAAAACTCATCGAGCGCCGACCAGTCGTAGGTCGCCGCGTCGATGAACAACAGATCCGCCGGCCGAGGGATAGTCAGCGCATGCCGCGCGTACATCGCGGCCAGCGCATACTCCCCGCGCTCGCGGTGATAACGGGCCAGCGCCACCAACGGCTCGGCACGGGTCGGACGGGTCTGAAACGCGTCGAGGAAGGCCTGCGACACGACCGCCGGGCTGTCGCCGAGGCGCATGCTCAACACGGCGATCTGATACTTCGAGTACCAAACCTCCTCGTCGAAGCCGGCCATCTGGGCGCGCTTCTTGTACGTGTGACGGCTCTCGTTGAGCTTGCCCGCGTCCCGGTAGGACTGCGCCAGATAGAACCAGTAGCGGGTGTTCTCGGGCTCCGTTTTGAGGGCCTCTTCCAACAGTGCCGCGTCCTTGAGGTACGTCGAGGGGTCTTTGCTGCGAGCGCCTTCGTGGGCAACCCAAATGATCGGACCGTGTAAGCTCATCGGGGTGTAGGGCGCCGGGCACTCCAGGAACTCGTGCACCACCCCGTTCCAGCGCCACGGGAGCGCGCCTTTGATCAGGGCGACCCGCCCATACTTCATGCCGGCGTACTCGCACGTGAGGTAGTACGCGTCACCGTCGAGCCCGGAGGTGTCCAACGGGCGTTCGAGCATCAAGGTTTCATCGGCGTCGATGAAGAACACGTACTCGCCCCGTTCTTGGGCGAGGGTCAAGGCCTCGTTGCGGTTGTGGGCAAAGTTGACCCAGGGCCGGTCCACGACGAGACCCGGCTTGCCAGCCATGACGCG
>DAINQU010000047.1:0-8460 GCA_036742455.1 Steroidobacteraceae bacterium
GCAATTACGAGACGTCCTCGCGCTCCTATGTCGGCCGCTTCAATTTCCGCGGCACCCAGCAGCAGCAGGTCATCGGCGAGCTCTCCGGTGGCGAACGCAATCGCGTCCATCTGGCCAAAGTGCTCAAGACGGGCGGCAACGTGCTTCTGCTCGACGAGCCCACCAACGATCTCGACGTCGAAACGCTGCGCGCCCTGGAAGAAGGCTTGCTGGCCTACCCCGGGTGTGCCGTGGTCATCTCCCACGATCGCTGGTTCCTGGATCGCATCGCGACGCACATTCTGGCGTTCGAGGGGGACAGTCAGGTGGTCTGGTTCGAGGGTAATTATCAGGAATACGAGGCGGACCTGATCAAACGCAAAGGCGTCGATGCGGAGCGTCCGCACCGCATCAAGTACCGGCGCCTGGCAAACTAATAGGGAACTTAGACGCCATACATCGGGTGAATTCCCGATGTATGGCGTAACTTACGGATTATGTTAGAGTCTCTGGCGTGCCGGCGCGCCGACGAGTCCCCTTCGTGGATTCGCGACACCTCCCGCCGCACAGGGAGTGCGGATGACCCTCCACATTGATGCCAACGGTCAGCTCGTGCAGGAACCTGCCACGAGTATCGCGCTCGTCTGCCCGCAGTGTGAGACCTACGCCCACCTGACCCCGGTGTCTGTCCCCTCCTGGTCCGTGCTCGAAGCCACCAAACCCGCGCACGTGGGCGTTGTGTTTCGCTGCGATGCCTGCAACGCGCCGGTGTTTTTGAAATTCAGCGTCAAGCTGTACAGCCGCCAACGGGTCGAACTGTCGTCGCATTTCCAAGAAATCGAGCGCCCCCGTGAGCGCCTCGACACCGAGTACGTGCCCGAGGGCTTGGAAGCGTTGTGCCAGGAAGCGGTTTCGGTCTTTACGGCCGGTTGTTGGACCGCGTTTGGCCTCATGGCGCGACGCATACTGCAAGAAATGGCGCTGGATCTCGGCGAACACGGCAAGTTGAAAGTGTTCGACCTGCTGAACGATTGGCGCGAAATGGCCGAGATTGACGGCGAGACGTTCAACACCCTGCGCCGCTTGCTGGTCGCCAGCGACAACACGTCCGCACCTGCCCCACCAAGCCTTGACGCCGATACCGCAGGGATCTTGTTAGAAGCGCTCAAAGACATGCTCTATCAGATCTACACGCGCCGCGGTCGGGCCCAAGAGTCCCTCATGGCGCGGCGGCGACCCCAACCGCCGGAGCCGCCGACCAACGTGACCGTTCTGTCACGCAGCAAGTCCTGACCTCAATAGCGACGGAGTCGACCCATGCGCAGGATGATCGTTGTCACGCTCCTGTCTCTCGGCATGCTGTCCGCATGGGCCGAGGAGCCGGCCACGGTCACGACCCACGCCACCGCCCACGAGACGCTGCACCCGACCCGGGCGGCTTTCGACATCACGATTCTGAACAACGCGCGGCTCGCGCCGGCCGCGCGCGCCGACAACGCCACCACGACCGCTGCGGTGACCGCGGCGCTGCAGGCCGCGGGTTTGGCCAGCGCCGATATCAAGTCCTCGCAACTGACGGTGGCGCCGCATTGGACGTATGGCCGAGACGGCGACGCGAAGGCCGCCGGCATTGATGCAACCAATCGTCTGCACATCGAAACGCATCAACTCGATGCGGTCGGCCTCTATCTGGATGCCGCGTTGAACGCCGGCGCCAAAGAAGTGTCGGCGGTGAGTTTCAGCGCCGATGACGTCGACGAGGCACGCCATCGCGCGCTCGCACACGCCGTAGCGATCGCCGAAGCCGACGCCGCGGCGATCGCCCAGGCGGCGCACCGCGCTCTCGGTAGCGTCGTGGTGCTGTCGACGGAACCCCTGAATCGCCCGGGGAGTGACGAGATCAACGAGATCGTCGTCACCGGCATGCGCAGCCGCGCGGGCGCGCCTCCACCCCCGACCACCGCTGTGGTCATCCCCGACATCACCGTGACCGCCACCGTGAATGGGCGTTGGCGGCTCGACCCACCGCCACGCTAAACCGTCAGGCCGACGCCGGTTGCGCCTCGCGCTCGGCCAACACACGCCGTAATGCCGCCACACAGCAGTCCACGGCCGCATCGTCGAAGGTGAGTGGCGGGCGCACCTTGATGATGTTGTTGTCGTGGCCTTCGGTGCCGACCAAGATGCGCAGCTCGCGCAACCGCTCAACGATATAGCCCGTCTGCGCCGTCGCCGGCGTCCGCAACTCGCGGTCGTTGACGAACTCGACACCGAGGAAGAGACCGTGACCGCGGACGTCGCCGATCAACGGGTAGTCGCCAGCGAGCGTCTGCAAAGCGTTCTTAAATCGCCCACCGACGACCCGCGCATTGTCCATTAAGCGTTCCTCGTCGAGGATCGCGAGCACTTCACGGCCGACCGCGCAGGCGACCGACGAGCCACCGAAAGTACTGAAGAACTCCATCCCGTTGGCAAAGGCATCGGCGATCGCGCGCGTCGTGACCACCGCGCCGATGGGGTGACCGTTACCGATCGGCTTTCCCAACACCACAATGTCGGGCACCACACCTTGCCCTTCAAAGCCGAAGAACCAATCGCCCAATCGGCCGTAACCGGTCTGCACTTCGTCGGCAATACACAGGCCACCCGCAGCCCGCACCCGCGCATAGACATCCGCGAGATACCCCGCGGGGGGCACAATTTGTCCGCCCACCGACGGCAGCGTCTCGGCCAAGAACGCCGCCGGACGGCGACCGGCCGCGCGGATCTCATCAAGCCGGGCGCCAACATCGGCCGCATAGGCGGCGGCCGTATCCGGGCCGCGATAGCGACCTCGATAGACATCGGGTAAGGCCGCCACGTGGACCCAAGGCTCCCGTCCGGTTCCTCCTTTGCCGGCAAACTTGTACGGACTGAGTGCGATCGCGGTGTTGGTGTTGCCGTGATAGCCCTCTTCGAGCACCACAACGTCGCGCGCGCCGGTGTAGGCCCGCGCCAATCGGATCGCCAACTCGTTCGCTTCGGAGCCGGAGTTCACGAAGTAGCAGACCTCCAACGGCGCCGGGAAGCGCGCCGCCAGCGCATCGCCGTACTCGAGATGCACGTCCTGCAGATAGCGGGTGTTGGTCTGCAGCAACCGGCCCTGCTCCGCCAGTCGACGCACCAGTCGCGGATGACAGTGACCGACTTGCGGCACGTTGTTGTACACGTCGAGGTACTCACGTCCCCACGCGTCGTAGAGAAAATGCCGCCGCCCGCGCGCCGCTGTGATCGGCTGACGGTACGACGTCTTCAGGTTTAGGCCGTACCGATGCTGGCGTCGTTCCCGCCGAGCGGCATCCTCGACCGGCCGACCGTCCACGGCATGCGCCGGGAGGCCCAACAACGGAGCCGGGTTCGGATAGAGCGCGAGCCAGGCCGGGAGGTCGTCTGCCGACGCCACGCCCGGCCAATCGCTGCCGCGATCCAGCGTCGTGAGACCGCACTGCAAATGCAGATGCGCAGGCCATCCGCCGTTTTCGTCATCCGCGCCCACTACGCCGATCGGCGTACCCGCGGTCACGCGGTCGCCGACGCGATGGTGCAACCCCGCGTCGTGTGCCAAATGACCGTAGAGCGTGTAGAACAGCACGCCCTCCGGCGTTTGGTGCTCCAACACGATGACGCCACCGTAGTCGAGGGCATCCGGCCGTATCGCGATATCGACGATACGAGCGTCGAACGGCGCGCACACGACGGAACCCGACGGCACGAAGACGTCGAGACCCAAATGCACCGTGCGCCGCTCACAACCCGTCGCCGTCGGCGTCAAGAACGCCGGCGCCGTGTAGATCAGGCGCGGTTCGGCATATCGGCCGATCGAAACGCCATCGACCGACACATCATCGACATAGCGCTCCAACGCACGCATGTCGAACTGCCGCGGATCGTCCGGCGAACCGGCCCCGGCAATTGATAGGTCGAGGATCGGCGCGTCGCGGAGCGGCACCGCGAGGATCGGGGCAGCCGCCCCCTGCCGAAGACACGCCGCCACGGCATCGCCCGCCGGATGGGCCGGCAAGCCGCACGCGAGGCGCAGTCGCGCCACCACGTAGTCTTCCGGGTAACGGTCACTCGCTTCGAGAAACGCCCACGCACCGCGCTCGGAAATCACGACGTAGGGATCGTGAGGCCGTGCCAATTTGCCGAGGCCGCTGTTGGTCACACTGACCGCCAACCGCGTGAGCAGTAACGGCCAGAGCAACGCAATCTCCTCGTCGCTGAGATGCGAGACCGAATGGACGCCCGCCACGTACGCCGCCAACAGGTCGATCGGTTGCGCGTGCTCGAGCACCAAATAGGCCGCAGCAATGGCCCAATCGGCCACGCGAGCCCCGGGAATCATGTCCCCAAAGTCCAGCAAGCCCGAGACATGCGGACCGTCGTCACTGACATCAACCAGGAAATTGTGATCGTTCAGATCGTTGTGTATCGCGGCATGGGGCAAGGCGGCCAAGCGCGGCTTGAGATCTTGAACGAAACGCGTCGCGATCCGATCAATGCGACGGCGTCGCGCGGGCTCCGGTATCGCCTCCGGGTGATCGACGATCCAGTGAGCAGCCTCGAGGTCCCATTTGGTGGGGCGGCGCAGCGCCGGATGATCAAAGCCCACCAAGGCACGATTCAAGCGGCCGTGCGCAACGCCGATCGCGTGCGCCAACGCGAGGGTTTTGGGATTCTCGGCGGCATAGACGTGGCCCGGCAGTACCGTGATCACCCAGGCCCAACACCACTGACCCGAAGGAACCTCGATCGCGACCCGATGGCGACCGTCAAGCGCCGCCACCACGACGGGCACCGGCAGTTGCGGATCCGTGCGGTGCACCGTCTCCAACGCCGCAATTTGTAAATCGATATAGGCCTCATCGCAGCCCGCTCGCATGATCTTCAAGACGTGCGTGCGCTTACCCTCGACCGTCACCATAAAGTTCTGGTCGTACTCGCCCGGCAGTGCGGACAGCGTTCCGCGGATGCCCCAGTGACGCTCCAGCGCCGCGGCAGCGGCGGATGCATCCATCACGGCGTCATCGGACTTGAAGACGATCTCTGCGTCCATACCCCCCCCCGGCAAACACGTGCACTGGCACGTACGCGAACTCAGACGTCGATGCGCTCTATCGCTGCACTCGACAGGGTTCGCCCCAAAAACAAACTCCCCACCCGCGCGAAACGCTCGGGCCCGTCCGTTGCCAAGAACTGCGTCATGCGAGCGCCATCACCCGCGCCAATGCGTGGGCCGATGAGCGCTGCCAGCGCCGTTGCGGTCGTCTCGGCCGAATCGACAATGACCACCGAGGGTGGGAGACACGCGGCCAGCGTGTTTCGAAGCAGTGGAAAGTGGGTGCAGCCGAGCAACAACGCGTCGGGCACGTTAAGACCATCGAAGAGTGACCCGAGATAGCGCCGCGCCGCGCACAAGGCCACCTCGCCATCCCCCCAGCCCTCTTCCGCCAGCGCCACGAACACCGAGCAGCCCACGGCCGTCACGTCCATCGTCGGTTCACGTGCCGCGATCGCGGCTTGATAGGCACCCGCTCGCACCGTGCCCTCCGTCGCCAGCACCACAACACGCCGGTTGCGGGTCGCGCTCACGACAGCGGCAGCGCCCGGCTCGATCACACCAACCACGGGCAGGTCGGGATAGGTGCGGCGTAACGCCGGCAAGGCCGCCGCCGATGCGGTGTTACAGGCAACGACCAGTGCTTTGACTTCTCGCGCCCGCAGGGCCGCCGCGCACTGCAACGCATAGCGTTCCACGCTGTCCGGACTCTTGGTGCCGTAGGGCAGCCGGGCCGTATCGCCCAGATAAACGAAGGATTCGTTCGGGAGGTGGTGCTCCAGTGCCGCCAGCACCGTGAGCCCACCCACGCCCGAATCAAAAACCCCGATAGGCCGCGAATCAGCCGAGCGCGACACGGGCGTTACGGAACATCCGCAGCCAACCACCGGCATCCGACCAGCCCTCCGGACGCCAAGAATTCTGCGCGGCTCGGTAGACGCGTTCCGGGTGCGGCATGGTGATCGTCACCCGCCCGTCGGCCGTCGTAATGCCGGCGATCCCGTACGGCGAACCGTTGGGGTTGCGCGGATAGGTGGTCGCGAGCTGCCCGTAATGATCCACGTACCGCAAGGTGGTGCGCTGTGCCGCCACGAACGCGGCTTCGTCGGCTGCCGAGGCGAACACCGCGCGGCCCTCACCGTGACTCACCGCGATCGGCATGACAGAACCCACCATCCCCGCGAAGAACGGCGACGGCGACGACAGTACCTCGACGAGATTGAGGCGCGCCTCAAACTGTTCCGAGCGGTTGCGCCTAAAGCGCGGCCAATGCTCGGCGCCGGGTATCAATTCCGCGAGCGCGGCGACCATCTGGCAGCCATTGCACACGCCGAGCGTCAATGCGTCCGCGCGTTGGAAATGCCGCTCGAACTCGTCGCGGGCGCGCGGATTGAAGAGGATGGACTTCGCCCACCCTTCGCCCGCACCCAAGACGTCGCCGTAACTGAATCCGCCCACCGCGACGACAACCGGGAAATCCGCGAGCGTCACCGCACCGCCGATAATGTCGGTCATATGCACGTCGTGCGCTTCAAAGCCCGCGCGATGGAACACCGCCGCCATCTCGGCCTGACTGTTGCACCCTTGCTCACGCAGCACCGCGACGCGCGGTCGCGCACCCGTCGCCACGTAAGGCGCCGCGACGTCGTCATTGAGATCGAAGGTCAGTGTTGCGAAGAGCCCCGGGTCCGCAGCATCGGCGATGTGCGCCTGTTCCTCGCGCGCACACTCCGGATCGTCACGCAATGCGCGCATACGCACGCTCGTCTCGGACCACGCCGATGCCAAATCGACAATTGCTTCGTCGAGCACAGTGGCGCCATTGGCGCAGATGGCGACGCGCGATCCGACAACCGTGTGACCGATCACCCGCGCAAGCGCACCCACGCCCTCGGCCGCGCAACGCGCCAGCACCGCATCCACGTCGCTGGTGGCGACTTCGAGCACCATACCGGGCTCTTCGGCATACAGCGCCGCGATCGGATCGCGCACCGCGCCGAGATCGATCGAAATGCCCACGTGCGATGCAATGGCCATCTCCGCCAACGTGACGAACAGTCCGCCGTCGGACCGGTCGTGATACGCGCGTATGTGCGACCCGCGGGCGAGTGTCCGCACCGCACGGAATGCGCCGGCCAACACGTCCGGCGAATCGAGATCCGCCGGCGCATCGCCCAGCGCGCCGTAAACCTGCGCAAGGCACGAACCGCCCAAGCGATCGCGCCCTGCCGACAGATCGATCAAGATCAGCGCCGACGAACCGTCCTTGCCCTTGAGTTCTGGGGTCAGCGTGGCGCGCGCATCACCCACGGGCGCAAACGCCGAGACGATCAACGAAACCGGCGACCAGACGCTGCGATCCCCCTCCGGGGTCTTCCAACCGGAGCGCATCGACAAGGAGTCCTTGCCCACCGGAATCGCAATACCGAGTGCCGGACACAGTTCCATGCCGACGGCGCGGACCGTGTCGTACAGCGTCGCGTCCTCGTTCGAGTCGCCACAGGCGGCCATCCAGTTGGCCGACATACTGATCTCAGACAGGGCGCCGATATCGGCGGCGGCGATATTCGTGATGGCCTCGGCCACCGCCAAACGGCCGGACGCCGGGCCGTCGAGGAGCGCCACAGGCGTGCGCTCACCCATCGCCATGGCTTCACCCGCGTGGGTCGTGTAGCCGGCCAAGGTGACCGCGCAATCGCTGACCGGCACCTGCCACGGTCCGACGAGCGAATCGCGGCTGACCATCCCGCCGACGGTCCGATCCCCGATCGTGATGAGGAAGGTCTTATCCGCCACGGTCGGCAAGCGCAGCAACCGGTACGCGGCCTCGCGGGCATCCATCGACGCCGTCGGCAAAGCGGCGCGCGGACGCGGCGAGCGCTCGGCCACCCGCGCCATGCGCGGTGCTTTGCCCAACAGCACTTCGATGGGCATCGCGACCGGGGCTTCGCCCGTGCGCGGATCCTCGACGTGCAGTTGTCCGTCATCGGTGATCGTCCCGACCACCGCCGCCGGACACCGCTCGCGACGGCAGAACGCCATGAACGTGTCGATCGCCTCCGGTGCAATGCACAACACGTAGCGCTCTTGCGCCTCGTTGCACCACAGTTCCAACGGCGACAATCCCGGCTCGTCCGTCGGGATCGCGCGCAAATCGATGCGCCCGCCCCGATCGCTGTGCGCGATCGCTTCGGGTATCGCGTTCGACAGACCGCCCGCGCCGACGTCGTGTATCAAAATGATGGGGTTGTTTACGCCCAGTTCCCAACACCGGTCGATGACTTCCTGCGCGCGGCGCTGCATCTCCGGGTTACCGCGCTGCACCGACGCGAAATCCAAATCTTCGGTCGAGGATCCGCTGCCGACCGAGGAGGCCGCTCCGC
>DAINQU010000048.1:0-8304 GCA_036742455.1 Steroidobacteraceae bacterium
GTTGCCGGTGCCTCGGCGTACGGTGTCCCCTCGATCAGCCACATAAGGGTGTGATGGCTCAGCTCCGCGCCATTGGGGCGTCCCGTCGTGCCCGAGGTGTAGAGCAAATAGGCCACTCGACCGGCATCGGCGGGCACCGACGGCGTCGCTGTCGGTTGAGCTCGCAAAAAGGCGGCGTCGGACCCGACGTCGATCGTGGCTGCCGCCGTGACGTCTGCGAGCGCCGGTTCGCCGCCGCGCCGTAGCCACACGGCCGGTTGCGCGTCCTGCAGTAATGCACGTCGCCGATCGACGGGTTGCGCCGGGTCGATGGGGACGTAGACCCCGCCGCATTTGAGGATGGCGAGGAGTGCGATGACGGCATCGACGGAGCGCGGCAGACTGACCGCGACGCGATCGCCGATGTGCGCGCCGCGGGCGATCAGCGCGTGCGCCAGTTGATTGGCTTCCCGTTCGGCTTCCGCGTAGGTCACTGTCCGGGTCGCATCCTGCACAGCAATCGCGTGCGCGGACCGCGTGACCTCACGCTCAAACAAAGACTGCGTACTCACCGCGTGCCGCCCTGCGGAGACGGGAACCGTCGGGGCCGCGCTCGACGCACGGTGGACATGCTCGCAGAGTGCGTTGACGGACGGCAATGCGAGCAAGTCGGTAAAGCTGAGCG
Organism: Steroidobacteraceae bacterium; assembly: GCA_036742455.1. GTDB lineage: Bacteria > Pseudomonadota > Gammaproteobacteria > Steroidobacterales > Steroidobacteraceae > CAIKZZ01. Next base: position 665 of record DAINQU010000048.1, read on the forward strand.
TCACGCCCCATAGCCGTTTCAGATCCATAAGTAAGCGCGCGGCCAGGAGCGAATGGCCGCCTTGCTCAAAGAAACTGGCCTTGGGATCCGCCGGGGCGCCGAGCAACTGACTCACGAGGGTGAACAGGTTCGCAGTGATGGACGGCGCGCCAGTCCGCGTCGCGGTGTGCGTCGGTATTGCGCGAATCAGGGCCTCTCGGTCCAGTTTCCCGTTGACCGTCAACGGGAACGCGGCGATCGGCACGTAGAGCGTCGGACGCATCACCTCCGGCAATCCGGCCTCGAGCGCCGTCACAATGACTTCTAGGCGTGCCGGGTGTGCGGGGTCTGCGACGTAAAAGGCGACGAGGCGCGCGTCGGTGACGCCGCTCTCCTGCAGCAGCACGACGGCGTCCAACACGCCAGGCACGTCGCGAAGGTGGGCTTCAATATCGCCAAGCTCTATGCGATGTCCGCGCAGTTTGACCTGGAAGTCCGCTCGCCCTTTGAACTCCAGACCGCCGTCCGGCAGCGGAATGGCCCGATCGCCGGTGCGGTACCACCGTCGACCCGACGGGTCCCAAGGGAATGCGTGAAAGCGTTCTGCGGTTAACTCCGGGCGGTTGAGGTAACCCACGGAAACCCCCCATCCACCGACGTAGAGGTCGCCTTCAGTGTCGACGGCGACGGGCGTACCGGCGTCATCGACGACCGCGACGCACCAGCCGGGTAGGGCGTGGCCGACGAGGCTGCGCGACTCGTCGATATCGGCGGCAGTCAGCCGATAGATCGTGGAGTGAACGGTGGTTTCGGTCGCACCGAGGAGATTCAATAATAGCGGCTGGTCGACTCCGTAACGGGCGACCCACGGGGCCAACGTTCGGAAATCCAACCGCTCGCCCCCGAATAGGATGGCGCGTAATCGATCAAGGCGCGGCGGTGGGGGCGATTGGTCTTCCGCCATTTGCAACATCCGAAAGGCGGTGGGCGTCTGGCACAGCACGGAGACCCGGGCGCGGCGCAGCGCGGCATGAAACTCTGTTGGCGTGCGCTGAACGCCCGGTGTCGGGATCCACAGGCTAGCGCCGTTGGAGAGAGCAGCCCAAATCTCGTAGACGGACACATCGAACGCATAGGAATGCGCGAGCGCGACGACATCCGCCGGTCCGACCTCAATCACCTGCTGCATCGCGGTCAGTAGTCCCACGATATTCGCGTGGGTGACCACGACGCCCTTGGGCCGCCCGGTAGAGCCCGAGGTATAGATCACGTACGCCGGTTCGGTTGCCGCAACGGCAGCGGGCGGCACAATAGATGTCTTGGGGGCGCGTCGAGGGATCCGGTGAGGGATGACGGAAATCGGGTAGTCCGCCGTTGCGACGGGGCCGTCGATGACCACGTGCTGGATGTCGGCATCCTCGATGATCGCGAGGCGCCGCGCGAGGGGGTACTCGGGATCCACCGGTACGTAGGCAGCCCCGGTCTTCAAGATGCCGAGGAGGCCGACGATGATTGCGGAACTGCGCGCCGTCGAGAGGCCCACCCGCTGTCCGGGGCCGACGCCGCGCGCCCGCAATTGGCTCGCTAACGCAGTGGATCGGCGGTCCAATTGCGCATAGGTCAGAGCACCGTGCGCATCCCGAACCGCGCAGGTGCTCGGTCGCTGCGCGACCTGTATCGCAAACAGTTGCAAAGGCGACGTCTGCTCTCGGCGCGAGCGCAGCGTCGCGGCGAGCGCCGCGCTACGGCTGTCATCGGTGACATCGTCGACCGTGACCGGCACCGCGAGACGATGGGTGAGTTTCTCGGCGATGGCTTGCCGATCGATGTGTTCGGGTAAGGGCCGGCGCGCTGTTGTCGCCGAATTTGCCGGACTGGCAGTGGTCTGCGCAGCCCAAAGTTCGTCCACGATGTGCTCAAAGGGATCGGCCGACGAATTCGTTACGGCAGGTTCGATGGTCATTTGCCGCAACGGCGTCTCGTCGAGCTTGCCGTTCACGGTACGCGGGAGTTGAGCGACGACGCAGTACTGGGACGGACACATCACCGCTGGAAGAACTCGACGGACGTGAGCATCGAGCGCCTCGGAGGTGGGCGCCTCAGCGCCCGCTCTGGGGACGATGTAGGCCACCAACCGGGCCCGCTCCGTGTGAGCGCCCACAAAAACCACAACGCTGTCGGCGACAGGGGGGCAGGAGCGCAGTGTCTGTTCGATTTCGCCGGGTTCGATCCGGTGCCCGCGCAACTTTATCTGCGCATCGGCTCGACCGATGTATTCGTAGCAACCATCAGAAAGGCGCCGCACCCGATCCCCGGTGGAATACCACCGGCGCGGCGCATCGCCGGCGAAAGTACGCTCTGCAAAGCGGGAGGCCGTGAGTTCGGGGGAGCCCTCGTAGCCGGCAGAAACTCCCCAACCGGCAAGCAGTAACTCGCCTTCGACGTCCTCGCCCACCGCATTCCCAGTGTCGTCAACGACCTGCGCATACACACCCGGCAAGGGGGTTCCGATAAGACTGCGCGACTCCGTGATGTCGGTCGGTTCGATCCGGTAGGCCAGCGCGTGCACCGTCGTCTCGGTGGGACCTAACAAGTTGTAGAGACGCGGACGCGCAGTGCCGTAACGCCGAACCCAGTCCGCGAGGATCCGAAAATCCAAGCGCTCGCCCTCGAGCAGTACGGCGCGCAGTGCGGTGAGGGGAGGCGGCGGCTCGGGCTGCGACTCGGCCCACAGCAGCAAACGAAAAGCCGTCGGTGTCTGACTCAGAATCGTCACACCGGCAGCGCGGAGCGCCGCATGCCACTCCAACGGCGAACGCAATTCCGCCGACGTGGGGATCCAGAGGGTTGCTCCCGAGCACAGGGTGGCCCAAATTTCGTACACCGACACGTCGAACGCGTAAGAGTGCGCGAGCGCCGCCGTATCCCCTGGACCGACCGCAACGAGCGCGTGCATCGCGTCGATGAGGCCGCAGACCTGAGCATGGCCGATGACGACGCCCTTCGGCTGACCGGTGGAACCCGACGTGTACATCACGTAGGCGGCCGTTTCTGGACGGATCCGTGCCTCGACCGGCGGCCCGGTCCGTCGCGGCGTGTGCGACGGAATCAGCAGCACCGCCGTCGGCCACTCCTCCTCGTCCACAGCATTGCTGTCGGTCACGACGACCTGGACCCGCGCTTCTGCCCAGACGTGCCAACGGCGGGCGCGTGGGGTGTCCGGATCCACCGGGACGTAGGCGGCGCCCGCCTTGAGTATGCCCAGAGCCCCGACTATGAGATCGCCGGTACGGCCTGCTTGCAAGCCAACCCGATCGCCGGGCGCGCAGCCGCGCGCGCGGAGTTCGCGCGCGACGGCATCGGCCCTCTGGTTTAACGCAGCGTAGGTGAGGGTTCGATCGGCCCACCGCACGGCGATCGCCGGCGGTCGCTCGGCGGCGCGCGCTTCGAAGCGCGCCACCAACGAGTCGTACGGAGGATGAGAGAGCGTCGGGTGTTCGGCTGGGGTCATGACGGTGTGGCAATCGAGATCGGGGGATGTTGCCACTGCCACTCAAGAGATACTGTTAAACCGTTCACTCTAAAAACAAAACCCGGGCAGGGCCCGGGTTTTGCTGACCGACGTTTGGAGGCGGATCGACGTTAGATCGCCGTCGTCGTGATGTTGTTCGCCGACAGGCTCGTGACGCCAACCAGCGTGATCGAGGTTTTGTCGGCCAAGGTGATGACGGTGTTGCCGCCGACCACCTTGATGGCGTTCAAGCTCTGCAACTGCGCCAAGGTGTAACCCTCGACGTAGAGGCTTCCGCCTGCCGCCGTGTTGAAGCCTTGGATGACGTGCGTGCCACCGGCCCCGCCGCCGAGCGCGCTCGTCTGGGTCGACTTGAAGAACTCGAACAGGTTCGAGCCGCTGCCAGCCTGCATCGTGTCCTTACCCGCACCGCCGACGAAGGTGTCGTTGCCGGTGCCGCCTTTGAGGGAGGCCGTCGAGTTGCTGGTGCCGCCGACAAAGCGCACCGCGCCGCTGCCGCCCAAAATGGTGACCGCACCGCTCGCGACCTTGTCGGTCTGCAAAGACGGTCCGTTGGTGATCTGGATCGAACCGTTCGAGATCGTCGCGTTGGTGCCCGCTGCCGCCGACACGCTGGTCGTGCCGGTGGCCGCCACGGTGTTGTTGCCGGTGCCCAAGGAGACCGAGTCCGCGCCGCTGCCGGCTTGGATGCTGCCCGAACCGGACATCGTGACGCGATCGGCGCCCGTGCCCACGGACACGGTACCGCTCCCGATCGAAATGGAGTCGTTGCCGGTGCCGGCGCGCACGCTACCCGCGCCCGTGACAGTGATTGCGTCGTTGCCGTTACCGACCGACACGGTGCCGCTGCCGGCGAGGACGGTGTTGTTGCCGTTGCCGAGGCTGACGTTGCCGGCGCCCAAGACGGTCACGTGGTTATTGCCGCTCGCGCCCGTCGTGCTACCGCTCGACGCACCGCTCGAGGAACCGCCGGAACTTTCGCTGCTGGAGCCTGACGAGGCGCCGCCAACGGTACCACTGCCAATGACGACCGTATTCGCGCCCGAGCCCAAGGCAACGGAGGCCGCACCCGTCACGGAGACGTTGTTCGCGCCGTTGCCCACTTGCACGGAGCCGCTGCCGAGTTGAACTTGGTTCGCGCCACCGCCAAGGGTGACCTTACCGATGCCGGCGACCGTGACCTGATCGGGGGCGGTGGAGGCGGTGCTGGCGGCGACGGTGCCGTTGCCGGCCACCCGGATGGTGTCGGTGCCGGTACCGACCGACACACTGCCGTTGCCGAGAATGTTGACGGAATCATTGCCGTTACCGGCTTTGAGCGTGGCATTGCCCAAGCCGTAGACGTTCGTATCGCCGTTCACGATCGTGGACGAACCGCCCGCCGGAATCGTCACATAAGTCGTTGCCATGATCCCCATCTCCCCGTTTCGTGCGAGGGCGACTGCGCCGCCCCATCGTCGCGCCACCCGCAGGTCGCCGACTTTTTTCCATCGCGCGAGTTATACCGAAAACGGTTTCAGAGTTTGTGTCTATTCGACATAATGGTTCGGATTTCATAAAAAATTCTATTTAGCAGGCCGTTGCCTCTGCTGAACGGCGAGGCCACGGACATCGAGTCGGCGGTGTGGTTCCTCCCGGCTGCGAGCCGGTGGATCCCAATCGGGGAGTAGGGCATCGGCAGCAACCGGGTCGCGGGTCCCCGCCTAGAACACGTATGCCCGCGATGACAGTAAATTGACAATTTTCGCTGTGGCAACGAGTTAGGCGACACATGGGTAGCGGTTTCGAGGCTGGTCTGTCGCAAAACCGGGACGCTCGTCACCGTTCTGATGGCGGAAGACTGGCCTAATCGCACTCAGTTTTCACATAACCGGTCTGTTCGACGTGGCGCGGCACCGTTCGCGCCCATCGGGTGAGACCGCGGGTGTTCGAAGCCGCCTTCGGACAGCCACCGATTGAGGTCTTTGTGCCCGAATGAGCAGATTGCGCGCCGCCAGCAAGAGACAAACCCACCGAGTGGCTCCTGCGGAGTCACCGGTTCGGTTCGATGATTTGCCCGACAGCGCGTTGGGACACATCGACACCTACGGGTATTTGAACGAGTCGGCTGGGTGGTGGTTGGTCGGTTGGATGCCGCGGCCGTTCCAAGGCGACCACGCCGTCGCCGTCCCCGCCTGCGCCGACGGGACGCAGGGCTCGCACAACGGGCAGGCGGTGATCTCGTATTTCGAGCGCCCCGATCTCGATCCCAGCCGGGTGGGCGTCATCGTCTATCTCGGCGGGGGACGCCGCCTCGGTCAGGGGCTGCGTCGACTGTCGCTGCAGATCGACGGCGCAACCTATGGCGCGGGCTTAACGTTATCGACCACTCGGTGCGACGATCGGGCGCTGTACGACCTGGTGCGTCAGACCTTGGTTTTCCAAGCCACCGAGTCCGTGGGCCGGGAGCGGCAACGGGAGCTGACGGCGCGACTGGGGTACGTGGGCGCGGACACGCTGCACACGGTCGCCGCCGACGTCGCGCTGGACATTGACGACGTCATCGTGTGTCCCCCCAACGGGGTTCTGCTGAAAGGGTGGTGCTTGGCGCCCCGGGCGGACACTGTCGCCGTGCGTCTGCGTGCCGGGCCATCGACGGTAGCGATCCGCTGGAACGACACCGTACGGGTCGCTCGCCCCGACGTGATTCAAGCGCTGGGCGCGCGGTACGGAATCAGTCAGCCCAACGTCGGATTTATCGCGCACCTTGAAGGTGCCTATTCGGAAGACGATGCCCCGTATCTGGAGGTGGATCTGCCGAACGGAGAGCGGGCCTACCGCGGATTGACTCTGTCCCGTAAGCAGGGGATCGACGCAATCCGCGCGGTGCTCGAGGGCACCGAGTGCCGTTACGCGAATGTCGACCACATCTTCGACGGGGTCTTTGGGCCCGCGGTCACGGCGCTCAACCGGGCGCGGCTGGCCGAACCGTACACGCTCGACACCGTTCAGTACGGCACGCCGGTAACACAACCAACCTGTACCTTAATCATCCCACTGTACGGGCGCATCGATTATCTCGAATATCAGCTGGCCTTGCTCTCGGCGGATCTCAGCAGCCGTTCCCTGGACATTGTTTATGTCCTAGACGATCCGTCGCAGCGACGCGAGGTCCTGACGCTCGCCGAGACGGTCTATCACCGCTTCCGCTTACCGTTCCGCTTGCTGATCAGCAGCGCGAACCGTGGCTTTGGACCGGCGAGTAACGAGGGGCTCCGTGCGGCAAAAGCCCCGTACGTCGCCTTCGTCAACTCCGACGTGTTTCCGATCACCCACGGGTGGACCGACCGGTTGATCGCAACGCTGAAGAAGCAGCCCAAACTCGGGGCCATCGGACCGCAGTTGTTGTACGAGGACGGCTCCGTGCAGCACGAGGGTTGCTACTTCCAGTCGTTACCGGAATACGGTCATTGGACGTTTGTGGAGCATCTCAACAAGGGCCGTCGTCCGGCGGACGACCGCGGGCTGCAGACGGTCGATATGATCACGGCGGCCTGCCTCGTGATGTCGACCAAGGTAGCGCGCGAGCTCGGCGGATTTGACGAGCAGTACGCCATCGGGGATTTTGAGGATGCGGACCTTTGCCGGCGCCTCAGCGAACGCAAATTGTCCGTCGCGGTCGACACGCGCGTGCAGTGCCACCACCTCGAGCGGCAGTCTCAGGCGCGTCTGGATGGCCATTGGCGTATGAACCTTACTCTTTTTAATGCGTGGAATCACCAACGACGTTGGATCTCCGACACCCGCGTGGGAGCCACGGCATGACGCGCACCAAGACGCCTGCGATCGCCACACGGCGCCAAAACTCGAACAGTCGGAAAACGGCCGAACGGCGGGTGTTGGTCATTTCGCACAGCCACCCGGAGCTCACCAAGGGCGGCGCAGAAATTGCTGCGTACAACCAGTACGCAGCCCTGGCTGCGGACGCACCCGAGACCACGTGGTTCCTGGGGTGCTCGCGGGACGCCACCGGCCAACACGTCGGCGCGGTCTTTAGCCAACCCTTCGGTCCGCAGGAGTACGTGTACGCCTGCGGCGGATTCGATTGGTTTAATTTTTCCAATATGGACGCGCGGTTCCCGGATGAGTT
>DAINQU010000049.1:0-1423 GCA_036742455.1 Steroidobacteraceae bacterium
CCGCGGGTGCAACGGGTGCCGCAGGCGCGACAGGCGCCGCGGGTGCAACGGGTGCCGCAGGCGCGACAGGCGCCGCGGGTGCAACGGGTGCTGCCGGTGCGACAGGCGTCGCAGGTGCAACGGGTGCTGCAGGCGCGACAGGCGCCGCAGGTGCAACGGGTGCTGCCGGTGCGACAGGTATCGCGGGTGCAACGGGTGCTGCCGGTGCGACAGGCGCCGCAGGTGCAACGGGTGCTGCCGGTGCGACAGGCGTCGCGGGCGCAACGGGTGCCGTAGGTCCGACCGGCGCTATCGGTGTCACGGGTGCCGTAGGCGCGACCGGTGCGGTGGGCGCTGCGGGTGCGACCGGTGCGGTAGGTGCCACCGGCCTCGTTGGTGCAACGGGCGCGACCGGTGCTGGCACGACCGGCGCCCCAGGGCCTCAGGGTGCGACCGGTGCGACCGGCCCCGCGGGTGCGACCGGTCCGGTTGGTGCCACGGGCCCCATGCCGGCCAACGCCACACATTGCGTCCTCTCCGTGGATGGCATCGGGTGTGATTCGGTATTTAGCGACGGTAATTATCAGACGGCCGTCGGTACGAACGTCCTCGCCACGAGTACCGGTGCCAACAACAGCGGTATGGGCTACCAAGCCCTGGTGCTGAACTCGACCGGAGCGGGCAATACCGCTGCCGGCAGCGGTGCTCTCGGTGCGAACACGACGGGTGATTACAACACCGCCAGTGGTTGGAGCGCTCTCAGCAACAACAACACCGGCTGGGCGAATACGGCGAACGGTACCTATTCATTGTTGTTCAATGGTACCGGCGGGTACAACACAGCCTCGGGTGCTTGGTCGCTTGAGATGAACCAGACCGGTCAGTACAACACTGCCGCAGGTACTTATTCGTTGGTGAACTCCGCCGCGGGTAGTTACAACGTGGCATTGGGTGCCTACGCCGGTTCCAATCTCTCCAGTGGTTCGAACAACATTTACCTGGGCAGCCAAGCGGGCGCAGCGACTGAGAGTAACTCGATCCATATTGGCAGCGTAACGGCGAACGCCACGCTGGGTTCGCCGGCACACACGGCAACTTATATTGCAGGTGTCGCTGCGAATAACCTCAGCAGCGATGCGAATGCTGCCGTCGTGGTGATCGATACCGTTACGGGTCAACTTGGAACCGGTCTAACGGTTGCCGGTCCGACTGGCGCGGCTGGTGCTAAGGGTGCGACCGGTGCGACCGGTGCGACAGGTGCCGCGGGCGCGGCCGGCGCGGCCGGTGCGGCTGGTGCCAAGGGTGCGACCGGTGCAACTGGCGCGACCGGCGCTACTGGTGCTGCCGGTGCGACAGGTGTCGCGGGTGCGACCGGTGCCGCAGGCGCTGCCGGTGCGACGGGTGCCGCCGGAGCAGCGGGCGCGAAGGGCGCGACGGGTGCAAC
>DAINQU010000049.1:1523-6022 GCA_036742455.1 Steroidobacteraceae bacterium
CGGTGCGACGGGTGCGCAGGGTGCGGTCGGTGCGACGGGCGCCCAGGGTGCCGCCGGTGCGACGGGCGCTCAGGGTGCCGCCGGTGCGACGGGTGCGCAGGGTGCGGTCGGTGCGACGGGCGCCCAAGGTGCCGCCGGTGCGACCGGCGCCCAAGGCGTCCCCGGCGTTGCGGGTGCCAACGGTGTGGACGGCTCGTCCGGTGCCAACGGAGCGACGGGCGCTGTCGGTGCGACGGGCGCCACCGGTGCTACCGGTGCTACCGGGGCGGGCTTCAATTTCCGAGGCGGTTGGATCGCGGCGATAGCGTACGCCGCAGGTGATTCGGTCACCGAGGGCGGCTCCAGTTATCTGGCCGTGGCGCCTTCGACGGGCGTTGATCCCGCTTTGGATGTTGTGAATACCGGAGGCAACTGGGCCTTGATCGCGGCTGCGGGCGCCCAAGGCCCGCAGGGTATCCCGGGTGCCGCGGGCCTGGTCGGATTGCAGGGGCTGCAAGGCCCGGTGGGCCCACAGGGACCACAGGGCCCGCGTGGCACCACGGGTGCCACCGGAGCGGACGGCTTGCCCGGCGCGCCTGGCAACGATGGTGCGGCCGGTGCGGCCGGCGCGACGGGTGCCACCGGCCCTTCCGGTGCGACGGGTGCGACGGGCCCAATGCCTACCGGCGCGGCGATCTGCACGGCGTCAGCCGATGGCGTCGGCTGCAATCCGGTGGTGAGCGACAGCACACTCAATACGGCGGTGGGAACCGCAGCGTTGGGATCGCTACCCGTGAACGGGAGTGGCTCGAACACCGCCGTCGGTCAGGCGGCGCTGTACGAGTTGGGTGTGGGTAGTTCCAACGTCGCGCTCGGCATGAACGCGGGCTACGCCTTGGTCAACGGTAATAACAACGTTTACCTCGGCAGCACGGGCGATCAGAGCGCGCCGAACGAGTCCAACACCATCCGTATCGGCAATATGGTCGCGGATGGAATGGGATCGGCCCCGCACACCAAGACCTATATCGCGGGTGTGTATGGAGCGACAACTGCTTTGTCGGGTTCGGCGGTCGTTGTGGATGCCAACGGTCAGCTCGGAACGGTCTTGTCGTCTCGCCGGTACAAGGAAGACATCAACGCGATGGGCAGCGCCAGCGAACGGCTCTACCAGTTGCGTCCGGTGACCTTCCGCTACAAGCAGGCGGATCGGACCGGCGCCAAGCCGATCCAGTTCGGCCTTATTGCGGAAGAAGTCGCCGAGGTGTTCCCGGAACTCGTGGTGTACAACAAGGACGGTAAGCCCGAGACGGTGGCGTACCACCTGCTCAGCGGTCTGCTCTTGAACGAGTTGCAGAAGGAGCACGCGACCGTTGAGACGCAATCGGCGGCGCTCGCAGCAGCCGAAGCGCGGTTGCAGGCGGATGACGTGCTGATGGCCTCGCAGGCGGCCGAGTTGGCGCATCAGGAAAGCCAGATCCAGGCGCAAGCGCGCTTGCTTGACGAGCAGACGCGGCAGTTGGCGGCCGTGCGCCAACAGGTCAGCGATGTAGAGTCGCTGCGAACCGAAGTTGCGCAGGTCAAGCAACTGCAGCGTGAGTTGGAAGAACTGCGCCAGGTGGCTGCGAAGGCGCTGCATGACGAGACGGTGCGTGCCGTCAAGACGTCAGCGCCGCTTAAGGAGTGACCTGAGCGGGGGCACGGCAGCGGTGGCCACGGGGTCGCCGCTGTCGTGCTCCGATGAATGCGAACCGGCATCGTTTTCGCGCGACGACGCCCCCGCAGTACCCCCGTTCCGAGCGATGACCTGAACACGCGAGCCTACGTGACGAGGACGCGCCGAAGGCTGCGGCGGCGCGCTAAACTGAGCGGATCATGGCTCTTGCGCTTTCTCGGACGGCACCGCTAACCACCCCATTCCTCGTGGGATGCACGTTGCCGCGTGCAGCGTCGCCTCAGTCCAACGACGTACAGCACGCTTGCTCTGCCGCTTGCGGCGGGTGGTCATCGTGATCACTCGACCTTGGCAGCGGATGTTGGTGCGTTGGGCAGGCGCATTCCTTCTTGTGACGGGCCCGTTCGGAGTGCTCAACGCAACGCCGGCCGAGGACGCAGCCCGTGCCTGGGGGCACCCGTTTTGGGGTGGTCTCGGCAGTAACAGCACGCCGTGTGTCACGTGTCATCAGGCAGACCCATATGCGCTCCTTGTCGATACCTCGCCGGTTTTGGCCAGCCAATGGTGGGTGGCCGGCGGTAGTCGTCGATTGCCGGCGTACGCATGGTTTAAGTCTCCCGGCGGCGCGGGCGCGCTCCTACAAGGAGAGGGGCCGGTAGAGACCGAACAACACCCGTTTTTTACGCCCATGGGGACCAACGGCCGCGCCTGCGTGACGTGTCACCAGCCTTCCGATGGCATGAGTCTATCGATACAGACGATACAGGCGCGCTGGACGACCACAGGCGGGCGCGATCCATTGTTTGCGATGGTGGACGGCGCAAACTGTCCAAGCGCACCGGCGCAAGCGCTCGAAGCACATTCATTGCTGATCACTAAGGGACTATTTCGAATTGCCTTGCCGTGGCCGCCGCGCGATGCGGTAGGCAACGCGATGACGCCAGAGTTCACGTTGGAAGTCGTCGACGATCCGACGGGCTGTAATCGCGATCCGCGGCACGGACTCACCTCGTCCCAGCCAACGGTGTCCGTATACCGACGTCCTCGCATGGCCGCGAATCTGGCGTATTTAGAAGCCGCCGATGGACGTGCGGCGACCACCTTGATGAGCGATGGTCGGGCGGCGCATCTGACCGCGCAGATGGACGATGCGACGATGCATCACCTTGAAGCCGATCACGGACTGGGCCCCCAAGCCCAGCAGACGATCCGCGCCTTCGAGCGACAGGTTTATGCGGCGGCAGCCTGGCATCCGGTGGGTGGCTCGCTGAATGAGGGGGGCAGTACGCTCGGCGTGGCAGCATTACAAGCCGACGCCCCGAGTGGAGCGGCGATACCAACCGTCGCGCCGTTTCCGGAATTGGCCGGTTGGCTCACCGAGAGAAGCCTTGCAGACGGGTTAGGGTCTTGGCCGACGGGGGTGCCAATGCCACCAGCCCATCGGCCGGGCGAAGCCACTGAGACCCCTGCGGTGCGCGCCTACCGCGATTCGGTGGCACGCGGCTACGCCTTGTTCATCGCCCGCCCGTTTGCCGGCGACGACGGACGCCCCGAGACCTGTGCCACCTGCCACAACGCCCTGCACACCGGCAGTGACGCGCGGGGAGGGCATCCCGGTCTCGGTGTGGCAACGCTTGCGGTTGGCCTACCGGCCCCGGACTTACCGCTATTCCGGGTGACCTGTCGTGAAGGCGCGACGGCGCCGAGCGGCGCGCGTGTGGTCTACACCCACGATCCCGGGCGGGCCTTGATTACCGGCCGATGCGCCGATGTGGATGAAGTAAATGCGCAGCAGTTGCGCGCGCTCGCCGCGCGAGCGCCCTACTTTACGGGTGGCTCCGCAGCTACGTTGCGGGACGTCGTCGAGTATTACGACCGACGCTTCGCGATCGGCTACACCCCCGCCGACATTGAGGACATGGTGCATTTCCTCGAGGCGCTTTGAGCGCCTCAAGGCGTAGGCACGGCTTACAGGCCGAGGTCTGAAAGGCCCGGATGATCGGCGGGCCGTATGCCCGGCGACTCCCAATGAAACAGGCGTTCGTCGGCGGTAATAGGTCGATCGTTGATCGAGGCATGCCGTTGGCACATGTAGCCAAGTTCGTCGAATTCCCAGTTCTCGTTGCCGTACGACCGAAACCAGTGACCGGAATCGTCGCGCCATTCGTACGCAAAACGTACGGCAATCCGGTTCTCCGTGTAGGCCCACAATTCCTTGATCAGGCGGTAGTCGATCTCGCGACTCCACTTGCGGATCAGAAACGCTTCGATGGCCTCTCGACCGGCGAAGAATTCGGCCCGATTTCGCCAGCGGCTGTCGACACTGTACGCGAGCGCCACCTTCGCCGGGTCACGGCGATTCCAAGCGTCTTCGGCAGCGCGAACCTTTTGGATCGCGGTTTCGCGCGTAAAGGGCGGTAACGGGGGGCGCGGGGCAGGTGTACCCATCAGATCTCTCCACAGGTTCGATGAACGGTGCATTCGGACTCCGGTGAGCATAGGATCGGGTGACGGAGCGCGCGTGTCCAGCGACATCGGCGCTTCGATCAACAATCACCACGGACTGGAGAACAGATATGGGGATCGCAGCAGAGTTCAAAGCCTTCGCGATGCGCGGCAATGTCGTCGATCTCGCGGTCGGCGTCATTATCGGTGGTGCCTTCGGAAAGATCGTGTCCTCTTGCGTCGAGGCGATTCTCATGCCGGTGATTGGACTGCTAACCGCGGGGTCCGATTTTTCCAAACTCGCACTCACGATAGGCCAAAATGCGAAGGGCGAGCCCGTCCTTTTGCGCTACGGAGCGTTCTGCCAGAGCGTATTGGACTTCCTCATCATCGCCTTCGT
>DAINQU010000049.1:6122-8138 GCA_036742455.1 Steroidobacteraceae bacterium
AGCCACTTGTGGGGGTTCACCACGATGGAGTCTGCCGCTTCAATGCCTGCCCAGAGGTGACGATATTCTGGCAGGGCCATGGCAGATCCCCCCATCGCGCCATCGACGTGCAGCCACAGTCCCAACGGCTGAGTGATGGCAGCGATGGCATCGATCGGATCAAACGCAGTAACTGCCGTGGTGCCGGAGGTTGCCACTACGGCCGCTGGCCGCAGGCCCGCGGCACGGTCGGCGGAAATGGCGGCAGCGAGTGCGGACGGGTCCATCCGGAACTCCGCATCGACGGGCACGGCGCGAATGTGCTCACGCCCGAAGCCCGCCAACAGCGCCGCTTTTTCGACGGAGCTGTGCGATTGCGGCGAGGTATAGACGACGAGGGGCGCATCACCGCCTTGCAGGCCGGCCCGTGTCGCACCGTAGTGGGTGGCACGCTCACGGGCGCAGACCAATGCCACAAAACTGGCTGCCGATGCGGTGTCCTGCAGAACGCCGCTGAAGGACGATGGCAGCCCCAGCAGATCGCGCAGCCAGTCCGTCATCACCTGCTCAACCTCAGTCAATGCCGGACTTGCCTGCCAATTGAGTCCGATGGTCGAGAAGCCGCTCGAGACCATATCCGCTAACACCGACGTGAGTGAGCCACCGGCGGGGAAATAGCCGAAAAATCGCGGATGCTGCCAATGCGTCATGCCTGGTAAGACGATGCGCTGGAGATCAGCCAGCATCGCTTCAAACGATTCCGGGGCCGCCGGAGGTGCCGTTGGCAATTGCCGGACGATATCGCCGGGCTGCACACGCGCTTGCACGGGGAATTCGCCGCGCGAGAGGCGCTCGCGGTAGTCCGCAATCCAATCCACGAGCGCATGGCCTGCGATCCTAAATTCTTCCGGCGTCATAGCCCCTCCCAGCGTATTGGGGATCCATCTTAACCGAGTGGCTGCTATTCTCGTGTCCAGTCCATGACCTTGAGTACATCCGCATGACCGGTATCACGATTCTCGACGGTGGCACGGGCCGCGAACTGAAGCGCATCGGTGCCCCGTTTCGTCAGCCCGAGTGGTCGGCACTTGCGCTCATCGAAGCGCCGGAATACGTGACACGCGTGCACGAACGCTACGTCGACGCCGGTGCCGACGTCATCACGACCAATACCTACGCGATTGTGCCGTTCCACATCGGCGAGGAGCGCCACGCGCGCGATGGCGCGCGCCTCGCCCGATTGGCGGGACAACTGGCGCGAGACGTTGCGGATCGTGCCGGGCGATCGGTCGTTGTCGCCGGGTCTCTCCCGCCGGTCTGCGGCTCGTATCGGGCGGACCTTTTCGATGCCGCCGCAGCGCGTCCCCTCGTAGAATTGCTCGTCACTGCACTGCGCGACCACGTGGATCATTGGCAGGGTGAGACCCTCTCGGCGATTGAGGAAGCGCGCCTACTGCGAGAGGTGATCGGTCAGGACGGGAAACCGCTGTGGCTATCGTTCACGCTCTCTGACGACGGTACGTATGACGACGTGCCTCGGTTGCGGTCGGGTGAAACGGTGGCAGAAGCGATGATCGCGGCCCGAGAACTCGGTGCGAGTGCCGTTCTGTTCAACTGCAGTCAGCCGGAAGTCATGGCGGATGCCGTCTCCGTGGCTGTCGCCGCATCCCGTGGAGGGGCTGTCCCCTTCGCGGTGGGTGTCTATGCCAATGCCTTTCCACCGATGCGTAAAGACGCCACTGCCAACGAGACCGTGACTGAAATTCGCGCAGACTTGGATCCACCGGGCTATTTGAACTTTGCCCAGACTTGGGTCGCCCGCGGTGCAACGATCATCGGGGGTTGCTGCGGTATCGGTCCCGAGCACATCGCTGTCTTGCGCGCTTCGCTCTGACGCGCAGTACTCGCGCGCAATCCAAAGCTGAGGTAACGTCGGTACGTGCGTAGACGCCGCACGTAGGAGGTTGCCGTGATCGATCTGTTCACTGCTGCGACACCGAACGGCTGGAAGGTGTCGATTGCGCTCGAAGAACTGGG
>DAINQU010000050.1:0-6561 GCA_036742455.1 Steroidobacteraceae bacterium
ACCCAAACCCCTCATCCGCGTTGACCGGTGGTCCGACACCGGATAGGGTGAAGAGAGAGGGGACGACGATCGTTAGTATTGAGCGGAGCGCGGTACTCACGTCACAGGCCTTAAGATCAGGAGCGATTTGTAGTGATCGGACGATGCGGACGAGCAGTTATCGCACGACGGGCCGGTACGCTCACGGTCGCCGTCGTAATGGCCATCTATGCACTGGACGTAAGGGCCGAAGCGGTACTCACGCTCAAGAATCTCCGTGCCGATCTGGAGGTGATCCCTGAAGACCGCGTCGATTTTTCGGTGGCCGTTGATGAGAACGGAACGGACGACCCGGCACCAGTGGTCACGCGACACAACGGCAAACTGACGATCGAAGGATCGATCCCTACCGAAGTCAAAGCCTTTCGGGTATCGCGCAATCTGGACCCACGATTGGACAGTCATTCTTTCAAAGATCGGTGGCGTCAGCCCCTATCGCATCCAGAACACCTGGCGCACATTGTGGTGCATGCGCCTTCGCGTCTGACTATCCGTTCGACGGCGGACATTTTTGGGCACGTTGGTCCGTCCCACCAGTTGCAGATCGACGATAACGGAGCGGGCCGGTGGACCGTCGACGATGTCGATGGCACGGTGGAAATTAATGGAAACGGACGGTCCCATTTTGTGTTGGGGAACGCCTTGCTGGCATCGATAGGCTTGATGGGCACCGGCAGTTTGAGCATTCTCGATGTGAGGCGCCTGTTGGTGGGCGTCTTTGGGTCGGGGGATATCACCGTAAGATCCGTAACGACAGATGCCGAAATCACCGTGGGCGGCATTGGCGACCTGATGGTTCAATCAATCTCTGGAAAATTGCGAGTCGATATCGAAGATGCGGGCCACGTGGTGGCACAGTCCGGTGAACTGGCTCTATTGAAGGTTCGAACATTGGACGGATTGGGCTCCGTCGATTTTGGCGGCACCGCGAAAGAGGCCGATATCAGCATCGGCACACGTGCCGACGTCCACGTGCATCGGGTCACCGGTACCTTAAAGCAGCACCTGCGCCAAAACGCGACGCTGCGTATCGACGAGCGATAGTGGCGGATGCTGTGAGAGCTCAGTCGTTCCCCAGCACATGGGCGCCGCGTGACGGAGACGTCAAAAAGAACTGACTCTGCGCTTGGCGCGCGGGGGACGACTGTGCGTACGCACGCGCCCAGTGCTCTAGGAATAGGGTTGCGGACTCTTTCGGCACCATGCTCCACACGGCGCCGCCGAAGCCCGCGCCAAAGGCAGAGGCGGCGACGGCTCCGTTCGCTTGAGCCTGCTGAACCAACGAGACGGTCTCCGGAACTTGATTGCGTAGTCCGGATTCCGCAAGGCGCTGAGACTCCGCAATCAGGTCGCCAAATGACGCGAGTTGGCGGGTCGCAAGTGCGGCGACCGCACCGGGAACTAAGCGAGTCGATTCCACGAGATATTGCTCTAAGCGACCGACCAGATAGTCCGGTTCAAATCCGTCGACGCATTCCCGTGCTATTTGGCGCAGCTGCGCGAGTGCGTCGGGCGACGAGAGCAGCGCCGCTTGCAATGTCGGGTGTGCCGACGCAGACCGGGCATTCCAAGCGCGGACCATGGCGCGGACGGATTGCGCGGTGCGGTTGTAGGCGGCGCGCGCGTTTCCGGTTTTGGTCGCTTCGACACCGCTGACGCCAATGGCCAATACGTAGTCCTCGGGCCAGGCGACGTAACGATGCGACACTGCCGGAAGATACCCAAACAGTCCGCAGTGACCCTCCTGAGCGCACAGAATGGCGATCGGATCCTGCGCCCCCCCGGCAACCCCCACGCCCTCATCACCCGGTAGGTCCCGATACGGGGCGCCGGTCTCTAGTGCTGCGAAATATTCAGCCTCAGCCAGAGGGCTCGGCATGCGCGCGGTCCATTCCGGTAGGGATCTCAACCCGTTGAAATCAACGATCGCTGTGGCGATGGCGATGACCAGAGCACTGGAACTGCTCAGACCTGCGGATTCAGGCAACGTGGACTCAATCGCAACGGAAAGGCCCTGACGCACCGAGGGGAAGTCGCGCTGGAGACGCCGGATGACCGCGGCAGCGTAGGTGCTCCAGTGCTCGGACGGAACCGCGCACTCGCTGGTGAGCGGGAGTTCCGCACGATCGCGACGGGAATCGGATTCGAGCCTGAGGATAGGTGTCTCAAGCCGTTCGACAGACACGGTCAGTCCGCGGTCGATGGCGCAGGTCAGTGAGGCGCCCCCCGCATAATCAACGTGCTTACCGACCAACTCAATGCGACCGGGAATAAAGTAGCGCCGCACCACTAGGGCCTCGGATTCAGTGCGGCGAGATAACGCCCCACAGGGTCGATATCGGCCTGACTGGAGAGGTCTAGAACCGGTTCATCCGACAGCATGCAGCGATACGCGACACCATTTGCGCGCATGTCGGTGCGGACGGCGTCCTGAATCTCCAGCTCTCCGCGAGGAGACGGTGTGATTGCAGCGATTGCGCTAAAGATACTCGACGTAAACGACCACAAATTCATCGACACGTAGCGCTCGCGACGCAGCGCCAGCGGATGATCCGGAGCGGGTTTTTCGTGGATGTCCTGAAGAACATTCTGGGCATCGATATCGAGCAGCGCGAATTTTAATAAGCGCTCCGGTGAAAGCCCCGCGCCCGTTATCAGGGAGTCGGCCGTAAACGCTGCAAGTCCCGGGGCCTCGAGAGCGGCGAGTCGACGTATCGTTTCGGTGGGGTAAAGGTTATCGCCATTCAGTACGAGGAACGTCGATGCGCCAACCTGTGCTTCCGCGGCCCGCACCGCATCGGCCGTACCGAGAGGTCGTTCTTGTACAGCGAACGAGAGATTGACTCGGCGGCCCGTTGCCGTGTTGTGGAAATAGTCCCGCATCGCTTGATGCTCGGGACCGATGACCAACACGGCGCGGGTGATACCGGCATCCGCCAAGTGGGACAACGCATAATCTAAAAAGGGTCGTCCGAACGGCATCATCGCTTTCGCGCCTTGCACGGCAGCGGCGTCCTGTTCGGGGGTTAACGACAGGCCTTGCGCTTGACGCATGCGGCTGCCTAGGCCTCGCGCCAAAATGACCGCTTGAGTGGTGGTCATGCCGGGGCCCGATAGGCACGAAGGTTGCGCCACGTCCCGTACCCGCTCAAGAGGCAGATCACCGCACAGACGCCGAATTGGGGCCAGCGATCGTACAGCCAAGCCCCCGTTCCGAAGAGCGCCGAATACACAAACGCGCATCCCAGCACCCACGCCAACAGCGCCTGCGGCAGAGAGTCTGCCGATTCGGCGGCCTTAGACCGTTGACGGACGTAGGCCCATCCCGCGCCGGCTGGCCGTGTGAGGGCGTAGAACCGATCGAGCGTAGCGTCATCCGTACGCGGACCAACAAGCGTGACCGTGAGCCATACGGCAGTCGTGACGCCGACTGACGTCAGTAGGCTCACCGTCTCAGGAATGGCGTAGCCGCACTTCCGCGCTACGAAAAATCCGATGGCGACGACGAACGAGCAGAGCATGGCTGAGATTTCGCTCCACGCGGTGATCCGCCACCAATACCAGCGCAGCAGATACAGAAGCCCGGTCCCGGCGCCGATGGACAAAATTAAATCAAACGCTTCTTTCGCCGTGCCAAGGGCGTAGGTGGTCGCTGCCGCAATGATCATTAGTCCCGCCGTGACGACACGGCCGGCGGTCACGTAATGCCGCTCGGATTGACCGGGGTTCAAGAAGCGACGATAGAAATCGTGCACCAGATAGGATGTGCCCCAGTTGAGGTGCGTCTCTACCGTCGATCGATACGCAGCGAGCGTACCCGCCACCACGAACCCTAGAAAACCCGCCGGAAGAAATCGCATCATCGCCGGATAGGCGATGTCATCACCGATTAGGCGAGCATCCACGTAAGGATACGCATTCGCGATATCTTGTAAGCGTGGATACACGAGCGTGGACGCAAGAGCGACGAGGATCCAAGGCCACGGGCGTAACGCGTAGTGCAGAGCCTGAAAGAGTAAGGTGCCGGTAATCGAGTCCCGCTCACTTCGAGCGGCGAGCATGCGCTGCGCGATGTAAGAGCCGCCTCCCGGTTCCGATCCGGGGTACCAGACACTCCACCACAGTACTGTCAGGGGCAGGATGAGCACTGACAGGGTGGTCGGCCAATCGCCGAAATCCGGCAGTAACGCGAGCTTTGACGCCGGAACCTGTGCCAACAAACCCGCGAGCCCGCCCACCGCCGGTTGCTGCAGTGCGAAATAGGCCATCGCGAATGTGCCCGTCATGGTGATGCCGAACTGCAATGTATCGGTGACGAGGACACCCCAGAGGCCTGAGATCGACGCGAAAAAAATCGTCATGACTGCGCACACCAACAGCGTTTGCCCCATGGGCCAGCCGAGCAGCACATTGCCGATTTTGGCCGCGGATAAGTTGACGGCGGCGATGATGATGCAATTAAAGAAGAGACCGAGAAACACCGCCCGAAACGCGCGCAGTGCACGAGCAGCAGGCCCCGAATAGCGGATCTCGTAGAATTCGAGATCCGTGAGCACGCCGGAACGGCGCCACAGCCCGGCGTACAGAAATACCGTGAGCATCCCGGTCAGTAGGAAACTCCACCACAACCAGTTGGACGACACGCCGCCTTGGCGGACGAGATTGGTCACCAGATTCGGTGTGTCCGTGCTAAAGGTGGTCGCCACCATGGAGATGCCGACGAGCCACCAGGGGGCGGCGCGCCCGGACGTGAAGAATTCACTGGTATTGCGACTGGCGCGGCGAAAGAAAAACAGTGCCGGCAAGAAACTAATCACAATCGAGAGGGCGATAATGCTCCAGTCGAGTGTGGTGAATTGAACGATCGTAGAGGTGTGCAGCATCCGCGCATACTACCGTCACTGCGTGCTGACGGGCAGTGACTCGAGGCGATGTGTGCTCAGAGCGGTGCGATCGCCTTGGCCATCCGCTTGATCAGTGCTTTCGAACTCGCCGCCATGAATGTGCTCGCGGTCAGAACGTCACGATCGGTGCCGGTGAAGTCGGCGACGTAGCCACCGGCCTCCCGGACGCAGACCATTAGCGCGCCGATATCCCATGCACTCATTCGAGGGTCGAGGGCGCCGTCCAATTCCCCTCGACAGAGCAGAGCGTACTGCACGCAATCACCGACGAGGCGCACTCGTCCTACCTCCGGCAGTAGTCGCGACAGTCGCCACGGGCCTCGCGGCTTACCGAGGTCCGTGACCTTATAACTGGTTAGGCCAACATCCGCTTGGCCGTACGGACGCGGCGTACCGACGCGAACTTGCTTCGGTCGTGACGAGCCTTGACGCAGCCAACAACCTTGCCCGACGGCCGCGTAGGTGGTCTCGTTCATCGCGGGGAGATGAATGCATCCATAGGCTGGCACGCCGTCGATGAGCAGGGTAATCAACGTACCGAAGGTGCCGATGCCCAATACATAGGATGCCGTACCATCGATGGGATCGATGAGCCATGAACGACCCGACAGCGCGAGTGTTCCACCGTATTCCTCGCCCAGAATGGTATCGGCGGGCCAGTGTTTTTTGAGGACGGCGCGAAGGTGCCGCTCAGCCGCCCGATCGGCGCCGGTGACTTCCGATCCGTCCATTTTGCGTTCGATGGCAACCCTACGCTGACGCCCGAGCGTGATGCGGTCAACGCCCGTCAAGGCATCGGTGACGACCGCTTGCGTCCGGAGAAACTCGGTTTTTGACAAGATGGGTGTCGGTTGGCTCATCGTGGGCTTAATGCTGTGCGGTCGGTGGAACGTTAGGCGAGATCAAACCACAGGACTTCGGCGTGAGAGGGCGTAGTGATCAAGAGTTTTTCCTGTTCACCCACGAGGACACCGTCGCCTTCTTGGACGGTTTGCCCTTGAATCGACAGCGTCCCCTTCGCGACTTGCAGCCAGCCGTAACGGTCGTGTTGCAGCGGCAGTTCCAGGGCGACGCCGGTATTCAGAGTGCCGACGTAGAGGCGGATGTCTTGATGAATGGTCAGCGCGCCCCCGGTGCCGTGACGGTCCGCAACGAGACGCAATCGGTCGGTTCGCTCCGTCGCAGGGAAATGCTTTTGCTGATACGACGGGCGCAGGCCGGGCTGCTCCGGCAAGATCCAGATTTGTAAAAAATGGACCGGCAGCGCGTGACTTGAGTTGTATTCGCTATGGCGGATCCCAGTGCCGGCCGTCATGCGCTGCACGTCGCCAGGACGAATCACGGATCCGTTCCCTAGGCTGTCCTTATGTTCCAATTCGCCCGAGATGACGTAGGAGATAATCTCCATGTCCCGGTGGGCGTGAGTCTGGAAGCCGCCGCTCGGTGCGACTTGATCATCGTTGATGACCCGTAGACTGCGAAATCCCATGTAGCGCGGGTCGTGGTACTCCCCGAACGAGAATGTATGCCAGCTGTCGAGCCAGCCCAAGTTGGTGTGGCCGCGCTCTGCGCGTTTGCGTATGACAATCATGGTCTTCGGTCAGTGTCCGCTCAGCAT
>DAINQU010000051.1:0-6298 GCA_036742455.1 Steroidobacteraceae bacterium
AAAACATGAGTACTCCGTGGGGACACTGAAGAAGTCCCGGCGCCGCACTGCGCGCTCGCCGGGAGTTCGGATCATAGGCCTGACGGGCGGCGTGTGCCTAACCGACCGCCAGGTCCCCGCCCTTAGAACTTCTGTCCGAAACGGATACCGATCGTGCGCGGCCGATTGACGCCGATATAGGTCGTCTGTCCGCAGGTCGTCGGCTTGCACTCCGAATACCGATAGAGCTCCGCGTGCTTGTCGGTGGCGTTCGTGACGAAGAGCTCGTAGGACGTGTGATCTTTCTGCAGACCGGCGAGCAGATCCAACGTCGCGTAGGCCGCCTGATCGCCGAGGATCTGCCGGTCGACCGTCCGCAAGGCCGACGGACTCGACGACTGGTAGACCAAGGCCCCTTGCACGTGGGCGTCGTACGCGCCGAGCGACCACTCGTAGCGGGCAATGCCGTCGCCCTTGAACTTTGGCGTCACGGGCAACTGCGTTCCGGCCGGCGCATCGGGGTTCGCGCAATCGGTGACGAGGTTACCGTTGGCATCGGGATGCGCGCAGTAGTTCTGCGTGAGCTTGGCATCGACGAAGGTCGCCGCCCCGGACAGCGTCAAGCCGGGCAACGGGATCCAGTCGATCTGGGACTCCACGCCCTTGATCTGCGCTTGGCCGGCGTTGCGGATGACCGTCAGCGACTGCGTGCCGAGGAAGGCAAACTGGAAGTCCTTCCAGTCTTCGATAAAGAGCGCGCCGTTGAAGCGGATCCGGTTGTCCGCCGTCGAGGTCTTCCAACCCACTTCGTAATTGGTCAGGAAGTCGGGCTTGTACGGCCCGAAACTGCCGTTACGGTTCACACCGCCGGGCCGGAACCCTTTGGAGAAGGTGGCGTAGACCATGTGGCGATCGTCGAACTTGTAGGTCGCATTGACCTTCGGCGTCGAGCCGCTGCCGCTCACGGTCTTGTTGAGGTTTTCGCACGGCGCCCCGTTGATGCTGACCGTCGAGAAGCAGGTCGACTCGCCCCAGTAGCTCGCAAACGGCGAGTTGAGCCCGTAGCCGAAGAAGCCGGCCAGGGTGTTGTCGTACTTAAATTCGCGCAGCCCCGCCGTCAGCGTCAGACGAGCACTCGCGTCCCACGACACCTCGCCGAAGACGGCCGAGTCCCGATCGGTGCGCAGCTGCTCGGTCAACCACCACGTATCCGGCCAACCCGTCACCGAGCTCGACTGAGCGAGGTTGTCGATGACGTAGCGCTGCTCGATGCCGTGCTCCTGCCGCTGCAGGAACACCCCGCCGACGAAGCGCACCGGGCGGTCCTTGGGCGTCGAGACGCGCAGTTCGTGACTGGACTTCGTGTACCGATCATCGCCCAGAGTCGTCTGCGACGGGTTAATCAGCTGGCCGGCGTTGTCGCGGTAATAGTTTCCCGAGCCGTACAACTTGTCGTAGAAGAACGAGTAGTCGGTGTAATCCGAGGACGTGTGGTCGTTGCGCTTGAGGTACGCACCGGAGTAGGTCACGTCCACGTTGGCGATCTTGCCTTGCACGCTGAGCGCCGCATCCACCCAGTTGTCGTGCGTGTACTCGGGCTCAAAATGCGTGACCGCCAGCGTCCCCACGTTCGGGTCGTAGGCAAACACGCCGTACGAGTCTTCGCGTTGCGCCATCAGCGTCGGGGTGATCGTCCAGTTGTCGTTCAACTGCAGCCGCAGACTGGCGCGACCGCCGGTCTTCTCGATGTCGTTGTAGTGACGCTGGGCGAGTGCGGCGTTGGAGATCGTGATGCCGGAGGTCGGATACGTCCGGGTGCCAGCCACGTTGTCGATGAAACCCGAGTCGTGCTCCGACCACCCGACGAGACGCACCGCCGCGGTCGGTGACAGTGGCAGGTTGACGAAGCCTTGTGCGAGGTAGCCCTCCGCACCGTGCGAGACGGTGTTCACCTCGAGGTCGTAGCCGGCCTTGAACGCCGTCGGATCGGGCTTGTTCGTGATGATGCGAAGGGTGCCGGCCTGGGAACTCGCGCCGTACAAGGTGCCTTGTGGGCCGGACAGCGCCTCGACGCGCTCGATGTCGTAAATGTGCACATCGATCGCCCCCTGGATGGTGGTGATCGGCTGCTCGTCGAGGTAGGTGCCCACGCTCGGCTGGGGACCCGAATGGTTGCCGTTCTCACCGCTCGCCACCCCGCGCATGAAGACGCGGGCAAAGCCTGGCGAGGTGCTCTCGTAGGACACCGACGGCATGTACTTCACGTAATCGTCGAAACTCTGCACCTTGAGCTCTTCGAGTTTCGCGGTCCCCATGGCGATCAGCGACAGGGGGACCGACTGCAGGCTCTCCGAGCGCTTCTGGGCGGTCACGACCACCTCTTCGAGTCCGCCCACGGCGGCCGTATCCGCGGCATAGGCGCCGGCAGCGGCAAGCAGCCCGACGGTCGGCGCGGCCATCCGTAGCGCCTGCGTGATCGAGCGGCGGACCGCACGGTGTGAAATTCGAGTCATACACATCCCCCTGCTCTGTCGGCGTTCTGGTGATGGGCAATACCCAAGAGCACGGCGACCGCCCGATTGAGGCCGGCCGCCGGGTGCTTGCGGTTTACCCGTAGGACGGTTGTGCGATGCGCGCAGGAGGACGTCAAGCGCCCCGCCCCGGGCGGCACACCCGGTCCGCGCGGTCGAGCGCGGGGTGGGGACGACGGCCTAGCGGCGCGCCGACGCCGCGTCGGGCACGTCGAAGCGGCGTGCCTCGCCGATCAGCCACGCGTGGAAGGCCGCCCCGATCGGGGTGTCCAGCGCCGCACCGTTCCAGGCGAGGAAGTACGACTCGGGCAACGGCAATCCTTCGCGGAACACCTGCGTGAGCGTGCCTTGACTCAGCGCGCTCGCGACCATCGAGTACTGTGCGAGGGCAAAGCCGCGGCCTTCGATCGCGGCATCGATCGCGGCGCCGGACAGCGAGAAGGTCAACTCACTCTTGAGTCGATCGCCGGCGACACCCACCGACGGGAACCAGTCGCGCCACGTCGGTGGCGATTGGTGATCGGCACCCCAATCGATCCACAGCAACGTTTGCTTGCGCAGATCGCGCGGCTGACGCATCGGTCCGACACGCTCCAACAGACGCGGACTGGCGACGACAATGACGTGATCGGTAAAGAGATGCACATAGCGGGAATATCCGCGTCGCCGCTGTCCGTAGCTGATCCGAAAATCCGCTTCGACACCGTCCAACTTCGGCTCGTTGTCCAAGCCCTTGACGAGCACACTGGCATCGGGCTCGCGACGCTTCCAATCAAACAGCAAGGAGCCGAGCCACTTCGTGGCGAGCGAGGGCAATGCACTGACCACGATGTGCCGCGAACGGCGCGCACGCTCGACGTCTTCTTGCGCGCGTCGCAGATGTTGAAAGCCGACGGCGATGCGACCTTGATACATCGCGCCCCAACTGGTGAGTTCAATGCCCCGCCCGCTGCGCTGCACGAGGCGCACACCCAGGTGTTTTTCGAGGGCATGAATCTGCTGGGTCACCGCACTCGGTGAGACCCCCAATTCCTCCGCCGCCCGGCTCACGCTGCCGGTCCGACCGACCGCTTCGAACACCTCGATGGCACGCAACGACGGCAGCTTCGACACAGAGGACTCCCGGGGCGAGAGGGCGCGCAGATCCGCGTTTGATTGTTTAGTGTAACTTAAACAAATTGCAGACCACTAGGGGTGACGGCAACGCGTCCGACCCCTAGTCTTCCCGCCAACGACCGAGGGGGACCGCGCCGTGTTTATCAAAAACGCCTGGTACGTGGCTGCCAGTGATGAGGAAGTGACGCGCCAACTGCGCGCGGTCACCGTGCTGGGCGAAGCGATCGTGCTGTACCGCACCGCCGCCGGGGACCCGGTGGCGCTCGAGGACGCCTGCGTGCATCGCAAGTTGCCGCTCTCGATGGGACGCCTGCAGGGCGACTCGGTCGAGTGCGGCTACCACGGCATGGTCTATGACTGCTCGGGACGCTGCACGCGCGTGCCGGGCATGGACCGGATCCCGAGTGCCGCACGTGTGCGGCGCTATCCGACGGTCTCACGCTACGGCCTCGTTTGGATATGGATGGGGGACGAAGCCGCGGCCCGACCGGAGGAGATCTTTACGGTGGTCGAGGCCGACAACCCGGCGTGGGGGCGTAACGCCGGCGGCTCGATGACGGTCGCCTGTCACTACCTCAACATCACCGACAATCTGCTCGACCCCTCGCACGTGGCGTGGGTCCACCAAAGCTCGTTCGGCAACGACGCCTGCGCGGACACGCCGATACAGACCCTCGAAGACGCGCACGGAGTCACCGCCTCGCGGTGGATGCGCAACGTGCCGGTCGCGCCGTTCTATCAGTCACTCGTGCGCTTCACCGGTCACTGCGACCGACTGCAGCACTACGAGGTGCGCTACCCCAGTCACGCGTTCATCCGCGCGGTGTTTGTGCCCACGGGGGCGGCCGACCGCGAGGGTGCGGCGCATCCGCTGGCCATGGTCATGGACTCGTATAACTTCATGACACCCGTCGACGCGCAGACAACGCGGTATTACTGGTTTCAGACCCGCAACTTCGCACCCGACGACGCCGCGTTGTCCGAGTCCATGGACGCCGCGGTCCGCGCCGCCTTTGCCGAAGACCGTGTGGTCCTGGAAGCCGTGCACCGCGGCTTTGCCGAGCAGCAGACCCCGAAGCTCGATCTGGCGATCGATCGCGCGCAACTTCTGTTCCGTCGCCGCGTTGCTGAGCGTGTCGCGGCGGAGAGCGTGTCATGACGAACGCAGCCGTCAGCCACATTCGCGCCGCCTTGGCCGCGCGCCACGGCGCGCCGCGCACCGCCGCGCAGGCCATGCCGGGCGAGTTCTACACGTCGCCCGACTGGCTGCGCCTCGAAGAGGACGTGCTCTTTCGACGCGAATGGGTCGCCATCGGTCACGCGGGGGAAGTCCCCGGCATCGGGGACTACTACACGACCGACCTCGTCGGTGAGCCGTTGCTCGTGACGCGCACCGCGCAAGGGATAAGGGTCTATTCCAATGTGTGCCGCCATCGCGGCTCGATCGTCGCGCGCGGTCGCGGTCGCGCCCAGCGCTTCACTTGCCCGTATCACGCGTGGTCTTACGGCGCCGATGGCCAACTGCTCGCAGCGCCCCTCATGAACGGCACGACGTTGGACCGCGCGACATGCGGTCTGCCGGTCGTGGCGAGCACGCTCTGGCACGGCTTCATCTTCGTCAATTTAAGCGGTGACGCGCCGCCCTTGGCGCCGCGCCTGCAGGGCATCGACGCCGTCGTGGCGAACTACCAGGACGAGCACCGCCACTTTCTCTTTGGCAAGGACGAGGTGTGGGCGACCAACTGGAAGTGTCTGGCCGAGAATTTCATGGAGGGGTACCACCTCTCGCCGCTGCACGCGAAAACGCTGCACGCGGTCACGCCGACGGCGCTGTGCGAGAAGCTCCCCCACACCGACCATTACACCGGCTACCGCGCGAACTTCGCGCCCTCCTGCCCCGAACGGGGTCCGTACCCGCCGACGCTGACCGAGCAAGAGCGGCGCAGTGACGCGTTTTACTGGATCTATCCGGGCTTTGTGATCGGCATCTGCCCGCACTTCACGCTGTACATGTGCCTGCGACCGCACGGTGTGGGCGAGGTGGCGATTCGGTGGGGCGTGACGGGTGGGCCGCTCGATCCGTCGGACCCCATCGTCACGAACTACGTCGCGCTGTGCGAGACGTTCAGCGCCGAAGATCGCGCCGAACTGGAAGTGCTCTGGCGCGGACTGCACAGCCGCACCTACGTGCCCGGCCCGCTGGCGCCGGACGCGTTCGAAGGCACAATCTGGGACATGATCCAATACATGGGCGCCCGCTTCGCCCCCGACCCCTCCGCCGTACAGACACCCGCCCTATGACCCGCCTTCAGGTGCATTTTCTAAAGAGCCAACGCAGCGTCGACTGGACCGATTCCAGCGAGTCGCTGCTCGTGGCCGCGGAAACGGCCGGCATCGACGCGCCCTTCGCCTGCCGCTCGGGGGTCTGCGGCACCTGCGTCACGCGTCTCACGGCCGGTGCGGTCCGCTACACCGCCGAGCCGCTGTGCGACCTGGCGGCCGACGAAATCCTGCTCTGCTGCTCTCAGCCCACCGACAGCGTCACGCTGGACCTCTGAGCGTCTCATAACCTTATAGAATGCCGCCGGCGCGCCGTCGTCGCGCGTCCGTCTTCTCTAGTCTTGCGAGGATCCTATGGCATCTGCGAAGCACCCCACCCGTATCCCATCCTT
>DAINQU010000052.1:0-5842 GCA_036742455.1 Steroidobacteraceae bacterium
GCATTTTATGGTGTGGTGGCCGCGTTTCTGGTGGCGTGTCTTGGCTTCCACATGCCGGTAACGGCTGCCGTATCTGCATTTTCGTTGGGCTCTCTGTCAGGCTTCCTCGGCATCATTTGGATTGTTCTCGCGGCGATGTTGCTTTACACGATGACCGTCGTCTCGGGTCGCTTCGAAGTGGTCAAAGATTCGATCATTCATATCTCGTTTGATCGACGGCTCCAATGCGTACTGATCGCATTTTCTTTTGGAGCAATCATTGAGGGGACATCGGGATTCGGTACGCCCGTAGCGATCGCCGGTGCCGTGATGGTCGGACTCGGATTCCGACCGTTTCAGGCTGCCGTGCTGAATTTGCTCGCAAATACCGCTCCCGTAGCGTGGGGAGCCATCGGTACGCCGATCGTCACGTTAGGTTCTGTCAGCGGAATCGACCCTCTCACCCTCTCGACGATGGCCGGTCACCAGCTGCCGTGGGTCTCGATCCTCGTGCCATTCTGGCTCGTGACCACGTTTGTGAAGATGGAAGGTGGCACGTGGAAGGAGGCGTTTGAAGTATGGCCAGCCGCCTTGTGCGCCGGTGCGTCGTTTGCACTAATGCAGTACTTCGCATCGAGCACGGCAGCGTTGCATCTCATGACCGACGTGGTATCGGGCGTGGTTTCAGTGATCGCGACCGCGCTCTTCCTTCGCTTTATCTGGCATCCGAAAACGCGATTCTTGTTGCGTAGCGAGCGAGCAGCCACATCGGATTCGATGACGAAAGCCACAACCGAATCCGATTGGGCTTATCGTCACGATGCCGCGACCACGGCGCGTGCCTGGCTGCCGTGGGCGATCCTCATCGCATGCTGCGCGCTGTGGGGAACACCCGACTACAAAAAATACCTCGACGCCCTCTTTGATGGCATCCAGATTAATACCACGGTGTTGGGAGCGAAGTTTGCCGGGGCATTATCCAAACCAATTTGGGATATGCCCGCGCTGCACAATCTCGTGCAACGGATGCCGCCGGTCGTCCTACCGAACGCAAAGCCCGAGGCGGCCCGGTTTACGATCAACTGGCTATCCGCTGCAGGTACGGGAGTATTCGCCGCCGCGCTGCTCTCGGGATTAACCCTCGGTCTCAGCGCCGCACAATGGCGCCAGTCCGTCCGTGTGACGTTGCATCGGATGAAAGCACCCGTGCTCGTCATTGCCTTGGTATTGGGGCTTGGGTACCTGACGCGCTATTCCGGTACGGATGCGGTGCTGGGGCTCGCCTTTACGAGTGCGGGTTCGATGTATCCGTTTTTTGCAGCCTACCTGGGCTGGCTTGGGGTCTTCCTGACCGGTTCGGATACCGCCTCAAACGCCCTGTTTGGGAGCCTGCAGCGCATCACGGCACAGCAGTTACACCTGAACGAAGCGCTTATCGTCGCGACGAATTCCACCGGCGGCGTGATGGGTAAAATGATCGATGCCCAGTCCATCATGGTGGCCTGCGCCGCATGCTACGAACACCCTGAAGAAGGGACTCGTGCGCTCGGTCCGATTTTCAGAACGGTATTCTTTCATTCCGTCGCGGGTGCGGCCGTCATTGGCGTCATTGCCCTCTTGCAGGCGTATGTCTTTACCGGTGCCATCCCCCTCATGCCGCCAGGGCCGTAGGGGTGGTCCGAATCGTGGCGCGCGCCGACGAGAGTTCACGGTGACATCATCTGACGATGCGGCGTGGAGTCGCCGTTCAATGTCGGGCGGCGCACAGCGCCGCCCGTTATTGACGCCGAGGGCGAGCGGTGCAGGCTTGCTCATCCAGTGATGTAGGTTAGAGATGAAAACTCGACACACTATGCGACGTATCCTGACCACCGTCGGTTTGTCGTTGCTGTACTGTGCGGCGGCGTTCGCAGGCTCCACGGTGATGCCCGCGATTCCGTATGGGGAGAACCCGGCAGCGGCGCACCGTTTTACTCACGACGGCGTACAACTGTACTTCGAGGAGTATGGCCAGGGTGAGCCGATTCTGCTCTTGCACGGCAATGGCGAATCCATTGCCAGTTTCAAAGCACAGATCCCAGTATTGGCACGCCGCCATCACGTCATCGCCTTGGACAGCCGGGGGCATGGCCACTCGCAACTAGGGCCGACAGCATTGTCCTATGAGCTCATGGCAAACGATGTGAACGCGCTCCTTGAGCACATTCATACGAGCCGTGTGCTCGTACTTGGTCATAGCGACGGCGGCATACTTGCGCTTCTACTCGGCATCCACCATCCGGATAAAGTCAGTCGGTTAGCCGTCATGGGGGCGAACGTCGATCCGTCCGGCGCACACGACTGGGCGAGAGACGGCATTGTTCGCCAACGCGAGAAAGTGCAAGCCGAACTAGCGGGCGGTAAGGGCGGCGACGCAGCGCGATTTCAATTACAACTCCTCGACTTGATGGGTAATCAGCCGCATATACCGTTGCGTGAGCTCGCTGCGATACGGGCGCCGACCTTGGTCATGGCAGGGGATCGGGACGTGATTCGCGATGAACACACCTTGAGCATCTTCCATGCGATTCCGAAGTCGCAGCTCGCGATTTTCCCCGGCGCAACTCACATGATCCCGCAGGAAGATCCGGAGCGATTTAATCGCACGGTTCTTGCGTTCTTCGACCGTCCGTTTACGTCGCCCGACACGAAAGATTTAGGTTGGTTTGACTAACTGCGGCGCCTGAGGTCTGCCGCTCGTCGCGAGTGCTGTCGACGATCCCGGTCTTCGGTCTTGAGAAGGCAGTGGTATCCTGACCGCTCAGCACCGGAGCCCGTCGCTTAGAACGGGTTTAGGAGGGGACGTGCGATGGCGATTTTAGGATCGAGAGGGGCTAACCTCCGAGCGCTGACCCCGCTTTTTGCCGGGATACCCAATGTGTCCTTGGCAGGGTCGCTCAGCACCGATCATGCGGATACGGCGTGGGTACTGATCTGCAGCGCGCTCGTAATGCTGATGTGTCTCCCGGGCATCGCTATTTTTTATGGCGGATTGATTCGCCGTAAGAATGTGCTGTCCGTCCTAGCGCAATGCTTTGCCGTTGCGAGTATCGCCTCATTGTTGTGGTTCTTCATCGGGTTCCCGTTCGCCTTCGGTGAGGCCGAGCATTGTGGGAACTGGCTCTGCACGGTCAACGTGACCGCATCGGGTGAGACGATGCGCACGGGGATGGTGAGAACCATACCGACATCGGCTTTCTTGATGTTTCAAATGACCTTCGCGGCGATCGCGCCGGCGCTTTCCCTGGGGGGCTTTGCCGAACGGATGCGCTTTGGGGCGGTACTGCTCTACACCTCATTGTGGTCTGTATTGGTCTATACGCCGGTCGCTCAGTGGGTCTGGGGCGGTGGATGGTTGCAGCGTCTCGGGGCTCTCGACTTCGCCGGCGGGATCGTCGTTCACGTCGCCTCCGGAGTTTCGGCATTGGTCGCGGCACTGGTGATCGGACAACGCACACACCGGCATGCGGTGACGCCGCCGCATTCTCTTCCGTTGGTCGCGATCGGCGGTGGATTATTGTGGGTCGGTTGGTTCGGCTTTAACGGCGGATCGGCACTCGCGGCCAATGAGGACGCGGCGAGCGCGGTGCTGGTGACGCACTTGGCAGCCTGCTCGGGGGCGCTGACGTGGATGGCGGCGGAATGGAAGCGATACCGTAAGCCCTCCATCAGCGGCGTCTTGACCGGCGCTGTCGCAGCGTTAGTCACCATCACTCCGGCGAGTGGCTATGTGACGCCGGCAGCCGGCGTTGTCATCGGCGCGATGGGTAGCGTATTGGCCTTTGCGGCACTATTGGTCATTCGGGCGCGCTTCTCGGTCGACGATGCGTTGGACGTCTCGCCGATCCATGGCGTAGCTGGGATCGTGGGAGCCCTGCTCACCGCGGTGTTCGCCCAAGCGCAGTTCGGTGGCATGGGGCTTCCAGAGGGACGTGGGCTGATCGAGCAATTCGGCGTGCAGTGTCTGAGCTGTGTGGCGGTGGTGCTCTGGTCGGGCGGTATCAGTTATCTGCTGTTGCAGCTGACGGATCGTCTGGTGGGCTTACGCGTGGATGAGCTGGAAGAGTCCGTCGGGCTGGATATCGCGGAGTTTGGCGAGAGCGGGTACGACAACTGATCGCAAAACCCAGAGGACGCGTCGTCCGTAGGTCCTGTACGGGTCGGCGCTGAGCACACGGTGACCCTGTCCTCTGGAGCCAGGCCATTGAGTCGGCTGTCGGATCGGTTGGTGCGCTAGCGCGGATCGGCCTCTTAAAGGCGTCGACGACTGAGGCCCGTCACGGTCCTCAGTCGTCGCCTCAAGGGCAGGGGCGGCAGACTTGCACGCCGACGCGGCGATGGTTTGAGTCTGCTTGGACCTAGCTGAACAATGCTTTGACCGCCAGATACAGCACCGACGGGCCCAGTAGGCAGCCAAACCCCGTATGAAACGTGGCGACGAGTGAGCCGTAGGGCACCAGACGCCGATCCGTCGCCGCAAGCCCGGCCGACACGCCGCTCACCGTACCGGCGAGCCCGCCGAAAACCATCGCTGCCTGCGGATTATTCAATCGCATGAAACGCGCAAATACCGGCGTGAAAACCATGACGATGATGGCTTTTACCACCCCTGTGGCGATGGATAGCGCAATGATTTCAGAGCTTGCGCCGATCGCCGCGCCGGTGATGGGACCGACGATGTAGGTGATTGCGCCAGCGCCGATCGTCGTCAAGGCAATAGGGTCACGGACGCCAAATGCGTACGCGATACTGACGCCCGCGACAAATGGCAGGACCGTGCCCAACACCAACGCGATGAAGCCGAGCCATCCTGCTTTCTTGGCTTCCTCCACGTTCACTTCGCTCGCCGTCGCGACGATGGTGAAATCCCGCATCATTGCGCCGCCCATGAGCGCAAGTCCGCTGAACTCTGCGAGGTCGGACAGGCCTTTGCTCTTGCCCGTGATCGCGCCGCCCACCCAAGCTAAGGCGAGACCGGCCAACACGGCGATGGCAGACCCCGCGACGCGCCCGCCGGTGAGGTGTTTGCCGAGAAAATTCGAGACCAATACGACACAGCCCACAAACGCGAACGCGGTGACCAAGGGCGCGTCGATGATGGCCTTGTCGATCAGATGCACAACATCGAGGGTGCTCATGGTTCATCCCCGGTGTTCGCGACGTCAAATGCCGCATTCGCAATGTGCGCTTTCTCAATTACACGATTAATAACGGCGATTACGAGGAAGCAGAGCAACACGGAGCTGACGGCGCTAATTAGCGCGATCGGGCCGGATCGAACGGCGATGATGACGTTTTGCGTGGCGGCTACGGCCACAACGACCGGTATGTACATCGCGGCCCAGAACGTGACGCCTTTGCGCATTTCCGGCGCGTAGATACCACGCTGCTGCAAAAAATGAAGTGCAGCAATGAGGAGCAGCATCGCGATGCCGACGCCACCGACATTGGCCTTCACACCGATCGCTGCCGCTAATCCCTCGCCAACCATCAGGCCGACGAGATAACAGACGGCTAACAAAGCCGTACCCAAGATAACCATCGGACCCCCTTTTTTCTCTAATCGAGCGTCTGCATCCCTAAAAAACCACGGATGGCGCGGGCGGTCAAGGCCGAAGGAACGGACGTCAATGTGTCGGGCGACGGTATGGACTGCCATCGCGCTGTCGGGGCCCATTTTCGGCATCTGGCCGGGATTTATGAGTAGCCTTCTCGCGTTTCCTCTAACGACCAAGACACCGCGGTTGACACCTGAAATCTCACGAGTCCACCCAAACCCCTCATCCGCGTTGACCGGTGGTCCGACACCGGATAGGGTGAAGAG
>DAINQU010000053.1:0-4701 GCA_036742455.1 Steroidobacteraceae bacterium
GGAACACGTTCTCGTCGCCGCCCTTCAAGCGCGCGATACCGTCGGCGATCGAGGAAGCACCCCAGAAGTCCTTGTCGACCGTCGACGCGTACTTGTTGAGCGCGTTCTGGTCGAGGTACTTCACAATGAGGACGTACCAGGAGTACAGGGACATGATAACGAGAATCACGAGCAGAACCTTGCTAACCGGACCGGAGTCCCAAAGGTCCTGAATACCAAAGTTGTGATTCTCCGGAGCAACAGCTGCGTCGGCCATGATCAAAGACCTCTAATGAGTTCAGGTAAAAAAGAACAATTAAAAGAACGATTCAATTACAGACGGCGTATCAGTTCGCAAGACGCCATGTCCACTTCATGCGCTGCCACGATCCGACCGCTTCATTGCCAACCTTCGTCGGCTCGAAGCGACCCTGAGCGGTCACGCACTTGGAGGCAGCTTCGTCGAGGCGCTGATAGCCACTCGAAGTTTCCACCTTCGTCTCGGTCGCTTTGCCGTTCGGCGCGACGAACACGAGAAGAACCACCGAACCCTCTTCGCTCAGACGGCGCGAGGCTGACGGATAGTATGAGCTGCACAGATCGCCGAGATTCACACCCTTGGCGACCTTCGCCTGGGTGATCGGCGGCGGCTCCGGCTTCGGCGCCGGCTTCGCCGGTTCAGGCTTCGCCTCAACCTTCGGAGCGACGATCGCCTTGGGCGGCGGCGGGCCTTCGACGATCGGAAGATCGACGAGCGGCGTCTGCACCGGTGGCGGTTTGAAATCAGGTGGCGGCGGAGGCGGAGTCTTTTTCATCTCCTCCTCGACCTGCTTGACGAGACGCATATCGAGCGCCTCGGCCAGCTGAGGAACATATTTGAACGCCGTGGCAATGATGATGCCGAAGGCGAGCGCAACGTGTAGTCCGATGACTACGAAACCAACAATGGCTTTACGAGAATACTTGCCGCTAGACATGTCGCAGGGAGCCCCTAATTCTCCCGACAAACTCTCTATGTCCGATCTGCCCGATCCCTGCAGGATCGAACGCGTCGGAGTGATGTCCGGTTTGTCCGGACCCAAAACCAACTGTGCGTGGCAAGCGCTGGGTGGAACTACTGTTCAACCCCCCGGTTGCCTCAGCGCGGGAGGACGATAACCGCTCGAAAGAGACTGTGCAAGAGTCAATTCACGAGGGAGAACGAAAGATCGCAACATCCATCTGATCTCCCTCGCTTTGCGGCACCGCGCCAATGCGTCAGCGACGCGCCTTTGGAGCCTTTTTTTCCGGCTCCGGAACATAGTCCGTCACGGCACCGAACGAGGCACTGGAGACCTCACGAACGTATTTCGCGAGGACGCCTTTTTTTGCAGTCGACTTCGGTGCGACCCACTTCGCCCGGCGCCGCTTGAGCTCTGCCGCGCTGACATTCAAATCGAGCGTCCGCTTCTTCGCGTCGATGACGATCCGATCGCCGTCGTGCACGAGCGCGAGCGGCCCGCCAACGGCGGCTTCTGGCGACACGTGACCCACCACAAAGCCGTGGCTACCACCCGAGAAACGCCCGTCCGTGATGAGCGCGACTTTGTCGCCGAGGCCCTTACCCATGATCGCGCCCGTGGGGCTCAGCATCTCGCGCATACCTGGGCCGCCCTTCGGTCCTTCGTAGCGAATGACCACGACGTCGCCTGCGCTCACCGTGCCGTCGAGAATGGCCTGCAGGCTCTCTTCTTCGGAATTAAAGCAACGTGCGGTGCCTTCGAACCGCAGTCCTTCCTTGCCGGTGATCTTGGCCACGGCACCGTCCGCAGCCAAGTTCCCATGCAGAACAACCAGATGGCTGTCTTTCTTAATCGGTTGCTCGAATTCACGAATGATGGTCTGCCCGCGCGGATAATCCTTCACACGGGCCAGATTCTCCGCCATCGTTTTGCCGGTAACGGTCAAGCACTCCCCGTGCAGGAGGCCCTTCTTCAGCAAGCGCTTCATGAGCGGCTGGATACCGCCGATCGCGATGAGCTCTGACATGAGGTACTTGCCGCTGGGCTTGAGATCCGCCAACACCGGCACGCGCTTACCGATGCGCGCGAAGTCCGCGAGCGCCAACTTCACGCCCGCCGCCTGCGCAATGGCCAGCAAGTGCAACACGGCGTTGGTCGAGCCGCCGAGGGCAATCACCACGGTGATCGCGTTCTCGAACGCCTTCCGCGTCAGGATTTTCGAGGGCGTAATGCCCGCCTTCGCCAGCGCCACCGCGGCCTCGCCTGCCCGCTTACAGTCGTCCAGTTTGTTTGTGGAAACAGCCTCTTGCGCGGAACTGTTCGGCAAACTCATACCGAGCGCCTCGATCGCCGAGGCCATCGTGTTCGCGGTGTACATGCCGCCGCAGCTGCCCGGGCCGGGAATCGCCGTCACTTCCACTTCGTGGAGTTGAGCGTCCGACACGGTGCCGTTGGCATGCCCGCCGATCGCTTCAAACACCGACACGATGTCGCGCCGTTCAGCGCCCGGCTGAATCGTGCCACCGTAGACAAACACCGACGGGCGATCGAGCCGTGCCAAGGCGATCATGCAGCCGGGAATGTTCTTGTCACAGCCGCCAATGGCGACGACGCCGTCGAAGCCCTGCGCGCCGACCACGGTTTCGATCGAGTCGGCGATCACTTCGCGCGACACGAGCGAATAGCGCATGCCCGGCGAGCCCATGGAAATGCCGTCGGACACGGTGATGGTATTGAAAATGCGGCTCTTGCCGCCGGCGCCGTCCACCGCATCCGCCGCGGCCGTCGCGAGGCCGTCGAGGTGCACGTTGCACGGCGTGATGTTCGACCACGTGGTCGCCACACCGATCGACACTTTCTCAAAATCGGCATCCTGGTACCCGACGGCGCGCAACATGGCGCGGGCGGGCGTCTGCGCGACCCCTTCGGTGACGAGACGCGAATGGGCTCTGGGATCGTTCGTTTTCTGCTTACGGGTCATGATGCCTGCCGAGAAATAAAGAAAATGAAGAACGCCGCCACCGACGTGGGCGGCGCTGCGGGAGTATTGTGCGTGGCGCGCAGCAGCAGCGCTACTGCGCGCCGCCGTGGCTTAGCCGGCGTAGCGACGCTGGAGGAGTTCAAACACTGCCCGCGCACCGTGCGCCCACGCCCCGACCGGTTTACCCGGTCGATCTTTCGGGTTCCAGCCATACAGGTCAAGGTGCAACCACGGGAGGCCCGCCGGCACGAATCGGCGCAAAAAGAGGGCCGCCGTAACGGAGCCCGCGAAACCCGAGGACGAGGCGTTTTGCAGGTCTGCAACCTTGGAGGCGAGTTCGTCCTCGTAACCGTCCCAGAGCGGCATGCCCCACACAGGGTCCGAAGCGGCCGTGCCACAGTCGACGAGGGACTGCAGCCAACCCGGTTCGTTGCCATAGAGCGCTGGCAACTCCGGACCGAGCGCCACGCGCGCCGCGCCGGTCAGCGTGGCGAAGTCGATGAGCACGTCCGGGCGCGATTCGGCGGCGTAGGCGATCGCATCCGCCAAGACGATCCGGCCCTCCGCGTCCGTGTTGGTCACCTCGACGGTGACGCCCAATCGCGTCGCGAGCACATCCCCCGGGCGGTAGGCGTGCGGGCCCACGCCGTTCTCAACGGCCGGGACCACGACCAAGAGCCGCACCGGTAGGCGCGCACTCAGTATCAACTCGGCGACGGCGATCGCGACGGCCGCGCCAGCCATGTCCTTCTTCATGAGCGCCATGCCGCTCGACGACTTGAGGTCGAGCCCCCCGGTATCAAAACAGACGCCCTTCCCCACCAACGCCACGAGGGGGCCGTCTGTCGCCCCGCCGCGATACGCCGCGAGGCGGGGCGCCTCCGCGCCACTGCGCCCGACCGCGTGTACGGCCGGAAAGCCCTGCGCCAACAACGCGTCGCCAACCCACACCTCGGTCGTACCCCCGTGCCGCTGGGCGAGGCCTTCCACCGCGTGCGCCAACGCACTCGGCCCTAAGTCGTGCGCCGGGGTATTGATGAGATCCCGCGCCAAGGCGTCCGCGCGCGCCACCCGCTGCACGTGCGCGGCATCCGCGCCGGGCGGGAACTCGAGACTCGCCGCGGACGGCGTGACCGCCTTGTAGCGCGCGTACCGGTACGAGCCCATCGCGAAGCCCAGCGACAGCGTCGTTGCCGCCGCAGGCGTCAACGCGTCCACGCAACGGTAGTGTCCGGGCGGTAGACGATCGGGCAGTCCCAGGCTGAGCGCGAGATCGAGCGTGCCCGCGCCAAGTCCCACCCACACCTCGCCGACGCACGCGTCGGATAGATCGGGAATCGCCAGGATCGCGCCACGCTCGCCCGTGAACCCTTGCAGCGCCACCCATTGGGCCACCGGTGCCGGATACTCCGCGATCAGACTGACGAGATTGGCCGGTGTGACAAAACGCAGCGATCGAAGGATCGCAGCGGAGCGGTGATCGGACATGAGCAAACTCCAGCGCCAGTGCACAGCGTAATCCGTACAGTCTCAACGCACCGCAAAACGTTGACAAGTTCCCGTTATTTATGCTGTTATCGCGACTTCCCGATTTACCTTAAGAAGATCTGCAGCCCGTGTTCGAAGCGAACGCCACCGCCGACTCCGTATTGACGACCGTCGCGGCGCGACTCGTGCTTCTTTCCGGCCTCCTTCTTCTTCGTACCCAGAGGTGCGGGATCCACGGCTGAGCGACAAGCG
>DAINQU010000054.1:0-4375 GCA_036742455.1 Steroidobacteraceae bacterium
GGGATGCGCCAAGAGCCGCGTCAGGCCGTCGGTGGCGCGAGCCGTCGTCCAACGCCGACGCGACAGCACTTCGGCCACGCCGAGGCGGTGCAGCCGCTCGGCGTTGTCCGGTTGATCGCCAAAGTGCGGGACGACGAGTTGGGGGATGCCGGCCACCAGCGACTGAGCGCAGGTCCCGATGCCACCCTGATGCACGACCGCCGCGGCGTGGGGGAGGAGTGTCGAATAGGGCGCGTAATCCGTCACGTAGACGTCGTCCGAGGCGAGGCGTTGCTGATCCGGATGATGGGCGGCCTCGCCCATCAGGAGCACGGCCCGACGACCCAGCGCCCGGACGGCCGCCAGACCGTCGATGTAAAAGCGCCCCGGACTCCAGACGAATGAGCTACCCAACGTCAAAACGATCGGGGCCGATCCTGCGGCCAGAAAGGTCTGGAGCTCCGGCGCAAGCACCGTACGGCCTTGCTCCGTGGCGTCGTAGCGGGCAAAGCCGGTCGCGACGACCGGTGTGGCGAGATCCGTCGGTAACGGTGCGAACGCGGGTGAGTAGAGGGCGAGTGTTCCGTACGGGGATAGCGCTGCGCCGAGCAGCGGATCGACGGCTTGCGGCGGAAGGCCCCATTCCGCGCGCAGGCGCCGGATGGGCCGGCCCACCTGCGTAAGGCCGAGACGAAGGAGCGCGAGGACGCCGCGCACAGCCATCGGACCCATCGCTATGGCCCACTCCATGAGTGCGTCGAGCGGCGGCAGTCGGGGTGGATGTTGCACCGACCACAACACCGACGGCTGCAGTGCGAGGGCCAACCACGGCGCACCGCGCCGTTCGGCGGCGAGGCGCGCACTGACGGCGGCGGTGGTGACGAGCAGGACATCGTCCGGACTCAGCGCGGCCTCCAAGTCCTCCACCCCAGCGCGCAAGAAGGGCAGGATGAGATGGGTGTACAGCCGTGACGGGTGGGCGAGGAGATACGCCGTCAGCCGGCTGCGGTCCCGACCGGTGTGGCGCTCGAGGTCGGCAAACGACGGCCGGATTGCCAGGAACTCCAACCCTGCGGCCGCAATGCGCTCGGCGTAGTCGGCGTGGGAGGCGATGGCCACCGGGTAGCCGAGCCCACGGAGTGCACGACCGATCGCGACACAGGGATTGAGATCCCCGAGTGAGCCAAACACCGCGAAGACGAAACGAGGCATGGGACGGAGTCCTTACCCGGACACGGAGGGCCCAGTATGCCGCGATCGTCGGCGCGACGGCCGGCGGCGTCGCAGACCGGAGCGGTCCGTGCCGTCGGTGGTGCGACCTGAGGGGCGTGTCCGGCACGTGGGGGCGTTCCGCGCGTCGGCGGCGGGAGGCTATCATCGGAGCCTGACGTCGGATCCACCGTTGAGGTCACCGCATGCTTACCGTTTATACCGAAGATCATCTGCAGCGTAACGTTCGTACCGAACTCTACGGTGGCCAGTTGGTGCCGCCGCACGAATGCCCTGAGCGGGTGGGCTACGTGTTGGAACGGCTGCACGCGGTTGCGCTCGGCGAGATCGTCGCGCCCACCCGCCACGGACTCGAGCCGGTGTTGCGGGTGCACGAGCCGAACTTTGTAAGGTTTCTCTCAACGGCATGGCAGCAGTGGCATGCGGCCGGCAATCTCGGCGAGGCCATTCCGGATTGCTGGCCGGCGCGACGGATGACGCAGCGCGTGCCGACGAGCATCACGGGGCAACTGGGCTACTACGCCATGGCCGGTGAAACGTCGATCGGCCCGGGCACGTGGGAGGCCGCTCAGGCGGCGGCGGACGTGGCCCTCACGGCGGCGACGCATCTGGCCGGTGGTGCGCGCTCGGCGTTTGCACTCTGCCGCCCACCGGGGCATCACGCTGGGTACGACCTCTACGGTGGCTACTGTTTTCTCAACAACGCCGCGATTGCCGCGCAATCCTTGCTCGATCGCGGTGCGCAGCGCATCGCGATACTCGATGTCGATTTTCACCACGGCAACGGCACGCAGGATATTTTCTATCAGCGCAACGACGTGCTGTACGTCTCGCTGCACGGCGATCCGGCCGATGCGTTCCCCTATTTCTCGGGGTATGCCGATGAGACCGGAGCCGGCCCGGGCGAGGGGTATACGCTCAATTTCCCACTGCCGCGCGCGACGCCCTTCGCCGTGTGGCAGCAGGCACTGCAGATGGGGCTAGATCGTATCCGCGCGTATGCGCCAGACGCCCTCATCGTCTCGCTTGGCGTCGACACCTACGAGCACGACCCCATCAGTTTCTTCAAATTGACGTCGGCGGATTTTTCGACGTACGGGGGCATGATCGCAGGACTGCGTCTGCCAACCCTGTTCGCGTTCGAAGGCGGCTATGCGGTGTCCGACGTGGGGATCAATACCGTGAACGTGTTGACGGGGTTCGAGGGTGCTTGACCCTCGACGCGGGCGCGCGGGTACCCTCAACAGCGAGACAGTGACAACGATGCCGCGGAGCACGCCATGACACAGCACTCGGATTGGATCGCACGCGCGCGGGCCCATTGGCGGTGGCGAGGCGAGGACCGGCCGCCGTTCGCCGAACCCACGAGACCGGGGCAGGTCTCCGTTTGGGACTTTCCACGCCCTCCGCGGATTGAGGCCGAGCCGCGCGAGGTCGTGATCCACTGGGGCGAGGCACTCTTGGCGCGAACCACTCGAGCGTTGCGCGTCTTAGAGACCGCCCATCCGCCGACCGTCTATATCCCTTGGGTGGACGTGAACCGCGCGCTCTGCGTGGATGCCGGTGCGGGCTCGCTGTGTGAGTGGAAGGGCGAGGCCCGGTATTGGTCGTTGGTGAACGACGCGGCGCGCCTGGATCGTGTCGGGTGGAGCTACCCGAAGCCGTTTGCAGGGGCCACCGTACTGGCGGAGTGTGTCGCGTTTTACCCGGCCCTGCTCGACTGTACGGTGGGTGGCGCCAGAGTCCGACCACAGCCCGGTGGGTTTTACGGCGGCTGGATCACGCCCGAGTTGGTCGGCCCGTTCAAAGGAGTCCCTGGCAGTCAGGGGTGGTGACGCGAATGACTCGAG
Source organism: Steroidobacteraceae bacterium (assembly GCA_036742455.1). GTDB lineage: Bacteria > Pseudomonadota > Gammaproteobacteria > Steroidobacterales > Steroidobacteraceae > CAIKZZ01. The sequence goes on from DAINQU010000054.1 coordinate 3,060, forward strand.
GCGCGGAACGACTGGATAGCGGACCCCTGAGCGACGAGGAACTCGACGAGTTGGGTCAGTTCCTATTGGACGCTGAAGGCATCGACGAGTCGATGGGGGTATCGACGTTGGATGGGTTTTTGACCGCGATCGTCGCGGGACCGGTCGCCGTGATGCCCAGTCAATGGCTGCCGTGGGTCTGGGATCAAGAGCGTGGTCAGGACAGTCCGCTCTGGCATGACGTTGCTGAGGCGTCCCGGATTTATTCCCTTGTGATGCGTCACATGAACGACATTGCCCAAGTGCTGCGGGACGTGCCGGACCAGTACGAGCCGCTGATTATGGAGAACGTATCGGGTCCGGAACCCGTCGCAGTGATCGACGAGTGGTGCTTCGGGTTCATGAAGGGCATCAGCCTGACGCCGGAGGCGTGGAAGCCCCTTCTCGACACGCATCCGGAGTGGTTTGAGACACTGTCGCTCTACGGTACGTGGGAGGGATTTGAGCGGCTACAGCAGCTAGACCTCTCGCTCGCAGAACACCACCGTCGTGCTGGTGCGCTGGCGTCCACCGTGCAACAGATCTACCAAGACGGTATCGCTCGACGAACCGAAAGGCGACAGCGTTCGCGAAACGAGGAGGTTCAGCACCGCCAGCCGTTCCGCAAAGAAGCCAAAATCGGCCGCAACGCGCCGTGCCCGTGCGGCTCGGGGCGAAAATATAAGCAGTGTCACGGTGCATCGGTTCTGCATTGACCGTTGCCGATCGATAAGGGAATAGCGAGAGGGACCAGTGAACCGTAGATGAAGAATTGATACGGGTCTCCCACGGCAAGAGTCGCCCACCGAATACCGCTCGATCGTCAGGGCGTAGGGTTTCCTTGGTTTTTCTAGTGCCGAGGGCAGAGAGCAAAAGTCGCACTGAAACCAGATTTGTTCGTCACGCGCCGGATAGACGACATCAAATCAGCAGAGAGACTCATGTCGCGAGAGTAGAGGGAACGTAGAAAATATTTTTGATCCGGTGGGTATCGCGAATAGTGCGATAGGAGTCGCAGTTTTCCTCAATTTTTCTTGTGATGCGCCACGCGCCAAGGCAGTTTTATGCTCAGTTGACAATAAATGGAATTAACATGAGCCAGCCATTCACACGGATCGTTAGTGCAATCGTCGTTCTTGCTTTTGCTGGGTGTGCTTCGGGCCCGCAAGTTGCCATAGACCCCAAGTCCATTTCGGATACGGCAAAATATAAAGCCGATCTGGACGAATGTACTGCGGTTGCGAAGAACTATGATCTTAGCGGTAATGCAACTGCAAACGCGGCCGTTGGTGCCGTGG
>DAINQU010000055.1:0-4336 GCA_036742455.1 Steroidobacteraceae bacterium
TGGAAGGGGTCACAGGTTCGATCCCTGTCGCGCCCACCAAAAATAACTATAATATCCGCGGTGTTACCGAAACCGCCCTAGCCAAACCCAATCTCCGTACGGAATTTTTACGGAAATTTAGCGGTCAAATTGGCGTGACTAGGCGCTCACTAGTCGTTAAGTCTGCATTTGGGATGCGTCCAATCCATCGCTGGCTACCAAACCGAATCCCAACCCTCGTGGTCAATAGGCGCTTCGACCGGCCTCACCCGTTACCCGTCACCGGATCGGCGTCCCAGGCCCTAGATGCGCGACTAGCCGCAAAGGTCAGGGCCGCATATGCCACTTATGAACCTCCGCCTTACCGACCTCTTGCACAGCCGAGCGTTCGGCTCGTGGATGGCTTACAGAACTCGTTACCTGAGGAAACTGCTCCGCGTCGCGACCGGCGAGGACGGTTCCTGAAGCGCCTAGACAGTCTAGAGACCGCCAGTTTTCCGATGAGTGATGATCAGATTCGCGCCGCAGCACGGCGAATCCTCAGCCATTGCCCTACTGGCACAAAGAAGCCTCTAGCCCTCGCCTGCGGCTTCAAGGGTGAATGGGCGCTTCTGTAATGCCCACAGCTATGACGCGCGATCAGTCTACGTCATGTCGAATGACGCCGGCGGTAATGAAATCTACGTGTACGCACGGACGGATTACGGCGCCCTCATCCCGCGTGGACGCGTGTCAACGGGCGGCCGGGGTAGCGGCGGCAAACTGGATCCGCTGATCTCTCAGGGATCGCTGAAGGTGACCGCGGATGGCCAGCGACTGCTGGCGGTGAACGCCGGGAGCGGCACGCTGTCGGTCTTCGAGATCGACGGCGCCGATCTTCGCTTGACGGATCAGGTCCCCACCGGCGGTGCGGAGCCCGTGGCGGTCGCGCAGCATGGCAACCTCGTGTACGTGCTGAACAACGCCGGAACCAGCAATGTCGTCGGCTTCAAGCTGGCGGGCGGTCACCTGAAGCGGATCGCCCATTCGCTGCAGTACCTCAGTGGCAACAACGTCACGGCGACGTCGATCCAGTTCTCGGTGGACGGACAGTCGCTGCTGGTCGTCGAGCACGGGCCGAACAAGATCGACGGATTCGGCGTGAATGCGGACGGCACCCTAACCACGCGGACCGCGAATGCGGCCTCGCCGGGTGTCTTCGCGCTCTCGGTTGCGCCCAACGGCACCGTCGTCGCCTCCGAAACGGGCCCCGGGACGGCCAACGGATCCACGGTGTCGTCCTTCCGAGTCGCGGCCGGTGGCGTCCTAGCGCCGGTCAGTGTCGCGGTGCCCGCGCTCGCCAATGCGAACTGCTGGAATGCGATCACGCCGGACGGTCGATTCGTCTACACCTCAAACGCCGCATCGGGATCTCTCTCCGGGTACGCCATCGGCGCCGACGGGTCGCTCACGCCGTTGCCGGGGACCGTCGTCGGGTTCAATCCTGCCGGCTCCACGAACCTCGACATCGCGATCAGCTCGGACGGCAATTTTGTCTACACACTCAATTCGGCCACCGGATCGATCGGCGAGTTCGCGATCAATCCGTCGACCGGCGCGCTGACCGCGCTGGGCGTGACCGCGGGGCTGCCCGCGGCCGCCGGGCTGAATGGAATCGCCGCGAACTGAGGTCAAGGCGAGTGCTAGAGCACCCGGCGACCTTGACCGATGACTTACGCGATCAGGGTTACGACGCAAACATCTGACGTTGAAAAAGCGAACGCCTTCGGACCCGTTTGTATCGTGCAGGGCCAATCTCAACGCGTTGATTGAACATAAAACATCGCCCGCCGAAGCGCGTTTTTGGCTCAAACCAAGCATTCACCCGCGCGGGCTCATCTAGTTGCGAGACAAGACCCGTGACCGGATTTCAGCGCTGCGCTGACCGTACACGGATTACGATGAACCTCATGGATTCGGGTTTTACTGTAGGCCGATCGAATCCGATTGGGCTAACCGACTATTAAGTCTTCCAGAAATGCGCGGCCGCCTCGATATTCTTCCACACCGGTGTTTGGAACACCGTTTCGTCAAACACCCGGTTCCATTGCGGCAACTGGGGACGAACTTGGGAACGAATGACGTGCAGATCCTTGAATCCATACACGTAGTCGTCCTCGACCGTGGTCTGTTCCACGTGCTCGAAATTGTGCTGAAAATCAGCGTGACCGAGGAAGGCGTACAGCTGACTCAGGGTCGCCGCAGGTTGACGCGTCAGCGAGTCGTAATCCACGAAATGCATTCGATCCCGCCAGCCGCGCGTGATTGCATCGCGGATCGCGTTGTAGGCTCGGCCGACCGGTTGGCCGTCATCGACGAACGTCTCGACCCGCCCCATCGCCGTTTTGAACTTGAGGGCCAAGTTCGCTTCCTGATGAATCTGCCCCAGGGCCGAGGTCTTTCGGTACAACTGTTCGAAGGAGGCCACGGTGTCACGCAAATCGCGCACGGTCACAATGATCTTGATGCGATCCCGGCCGCCCAGCAAGGCAGCGGCCATTTCCAGAAATTCCATCCAGTAGCGGTTCTTGTCGATGCAAATCGGCCGATCGGTGTGCGCGAAATACGCTTGGAGCATGGCCTGCAAGACGCGCAGCTTGATCTCCTCACTTAACTTGCGATTGGTGGCCTGAAAAGCATCGTTGCGATCCCACGCGTTTCGCACATTCGTCAGCATGTCGACGATGCCGGACGTCGGTGTCACGTAGATCGCGGGGTTCTGGGCCAATATGTTCGCCAACAACGTGGAACCGCTGCGCGGCAACCCGGCCAGAAAATAAATATTCTTGTTCATGGTCGCTCCGACCCGCCTCTCGTTAGCCCGTGCTCATCGCACACAGCCAAATTGACCCCCTTGGTGAGGGACTGCGATTCGACCGCCCATTAATTCGGCGACCATCGTGAGCGATGGGCGGAATCCTCGCACGAGGCGGGCGTGACCGCCCGTCCCGCGTGCGATTTTTGCGAGGCACGTCGTATTTCACCTCCCCCGAGCGCGCTCAGCCCCACTGGCGAAGCGACACTCGGGGGGGGGGTACGGCGCCCGATCGAGGCCCCTTAGGCGGATTCTCGTCCTCCAACCAAGCGCAGCCCCGGCGCTGGGACGGACGGCGACGCCGCCTCAGGCGCAACACCGACCGGCACCGGCACGGCCGCCTTCTTGATCTCGGGGTTCATGCCAAGAACCGTTCCATCGCTCTTGCGCCGCACCGATAGGCCGGAGTGCATGTCGGGGGTCAATCGCACCGGTGAGATGAACCGGAAGGCCGCGTAGCCCCGACCAATACCCGCCGTCAGGAGGTCCGGACGGAAGTTACAGGCCAACACTTCGCCGAGCACTGTTCCGGCGTGCAAGACTTCCAAGGTCACCGGATAGTGTGGGCTCGACAGATCCTGCGCCCAGCCCTCCACCTTGAAGCCGCCGTGAACCCGGTCAACATGACCGCGTAGAGGCCCTGGTGTCAGAGCCGTCCCGGCACGGGCCAAGACCGGCGCCAGACCCTTCGCCAGCGCCTCGCCTTCTTGTGGTCGCGGCGCACACAACGTGACGTCATCCGGCGCCCGTTCGTTCGGGAAGCGCGCATAGAAGTCGGCCGCATTGTGGAACTCATCACGCAAGGTGCCGCCGTCCGCGTAGGTCTCCGACCAAGCGCCTTCCGCCAACACGCAGTCGTGCGTCGGACCCAGATCCAGCTGGTAGTACTCCACCTGGTCGGGCAACCAACCCTGCGTGATCGTGATGCCGTTGACCAAGTGCTTCGCCAACAGCAACGTGCCGTTCACGAGCATCGAGTGACCGGGTGAAACATACAGGTCGCGTCGGGGCATTTGATCGCCCAGCGCCCCAGCGCGGATGTGAACCGGAATGTTCTTCCAGTCGTTCTTGATGGCTTCGCCGCGGAAACTCTGACGACCGATCCAGCGGATCGTCTGCAGGCCGCCAAAGCGAGTCACGACAGTATCGCCCGCCTTCAACGTTTCAACCGTCACTTCACCCGTCGGGGTGAGGATCCGGGTGCCCTCGAGATAACAGATCGCCACCGACACCAACACATGGCCGGTGCCGTCATTGCTCAAGGTATAGGACGCCCCCACGTCCGTCCCTGCCGCGAGCGTCGCCGACGCCAGCACCGTGCCGCCACTGTCGAGCACCTGGAGCGTCCCACTGCTCACCCTGACCGTGTCACCGGACGTATAGCTTGCCGCCGCAAAGTCGACCAGCGCGCCTTGCTGCAAGGTGAGGTTCGTCGCCGAACCACCGGAGAGGATGATCTCGCCTCCCGAGAGCACGGTGTCGCCCGAGAGCGAACCGCCGGAG
>DAINQU010000056.1:0-4281 GCA_036742455.1 Steroidobacteraceae bacterium
CGTCCGCCGCGGCGGGTGCGGGTAGCCTCGGCGATGCGCGCGCCCCCAGCGCGGCTGACCAATTGCAGACGCTCACTGCGGCGTATCAACCCGACGAGCTGATCTGGATGGATATCGAGGTCGATACCCATCGGCGACTCGCCGCGATGGAGCGATTGGCCCGGGTGATCGGGCGATAGTCCTAACGCACGAGGTGTCCCGCGCGGCGAGCGGCTACGCCTCAATACCGACTTGAAACTCGCCTCGTCGCGGCGACGGAGAGACGCCTCTCAATTCGCAGTCGTCTCGAGAATCCGTGCGACCGTGTCGGCTAACGCGCAACCCAAAACGGTGTGCTGGTCGGCATCCAGATGGACGCCGTCCTTCGGGCTCGACGGTGTGACCGATCCGGCATCGAAGTAGTGGCAGCCCAGCTCTGCGCAGATGTCACGATAGGCCGACGCCAGTCCCACGCTCTTCGTCTCCGCACCGGCAAATTTTGCCGCGATAGGGCCCTTCGGTGTCCCAAAGGCGGGGGGTGCCACGACCAAAATCGTTGGAATGCGCATGCCTGGCTCTATGGGGGCGTGGCGGATCGCACGAACCAGCGTGGCAATGCCCTGCGCGGAATGCCACGCGGTGTGCGGATGAATCGACTGAAAGTCGTTGGTCCCGAGCAGAAGAATCACGAGCGACAACGGCGAGTGCATTTCAATCTTTTGCGCAAGTCCGGTGAGCCCATTTCGGCCGGGGAGGAACGGGTCCTCAAACACCGTTCTGCGGCCGTTCAAGCAATCTTCGAGGACCCTGGCGTGATGGCCCCTTTGGACGAGTTCGCGCTCAAGCACGCCGGGCCAACGCTCATGAAACGCCAAGCGCAGACGGGTTAACGGAACAATCCCCCACGTCAGCGAATCGGCGTAGACAAAAATTTGGTGCATTTTTTCCACTGGCATCAAAGCTTCCCCGGTTTGTCACGGCATTCCACTAAGGTCGGCACCGGTGCCGACGCTCAGGGCTCCTCGCTCCCGCCAGTGTACTGATTTTTCAAAGCTGAACGCCTGAGCCGATCGAGGCCGCGCAATGGTCGATGGTATGTGTGGATCAATCCCCTAGCAAAAATCCGCAGGCGTCATCAGAATGTTCAGAAAGGTCTGAATGTTTTGAAGCGCCGAAGAGCGCGGACGATGGATCGTATCTATATCTAGGGAGAGGATCATGTTTCGGAAATTCCCGTTTTGGGTCGGTTTGGCCGGCTGCGTGGCCCTCTTGTCGGGCTGCGCGACGATTACGCGCGGTACCACAGAGATACTCGTGATCGAGACAACGCCGCCCGGTGCGGACGTTGATCTCAGCTCGGGATTGCGTTGCAAGACCCCTTGCTCATTGGAGATGAAGCATAAGAATGCTGTTGTCCTTGATATCTCCAAGCAAGGATATGAACCGCAACGGGTTAATGTGCTCTCAGAGGTTGCCGGTGCGGGTGCCGCGGGAATGGCCGGAAATGTGATCCTAGGTGGTGTGATTGGAGCCGGCATCGACGTGGCGACGGGGGCCACGAAACGACTCAAGCCCAATCCCGTTGTTGTGACCTTGGTTCCGATTGCATCGACGGAGACAGCACCTAAGGCGTCTAGTGCCGACAATAGCGATGCGGCACTCGATAAGTCCCAGCACCGTTGCGTTTCAATTGGTTTCAAGGAGGGTACTGATGAGTACCGCTCCTGCGTAATGGATCAGCTAAAGAACATAGGGTCTCAAAACTAGCCAATAATCAGGCGCGTTTTGGCAAGGAACTGCTCCGATGCTGCGGTATTTCTGCAGCGTCAGAGGAGCTTCCTTGTACTCAGTGCTGCGGTTCAGCCATTGCCAAGCCTCAAGCGAGGCCATGGGGGATGGCTTGGGTTTGGAGCGACACGTGGCGACCGGTAGGCATGAGCGCGATGCCTTTCCGGTTCCGTTCGGAGTACCCTCAATACTGCGAATGATCCCACAGGGAGGTTCAAATCATGTCAGCCGGTTCTTTTCATCTCACGGGTCTATCCGGTAACGAACTCTACTGTCTGCACCTCAAGCAGATGCGCCCTCAAGGACTCTTCGTCGGTAACAGCGTGCAGAGCCTTGGGCTGGTGCGCGGGGTGCGTGCGGCGTTTTCAGGCATCGTGGGCGGTGAGGTCGCGGATGTCACACGCATTATTCACGAGGGTCGTGCCGCAGCGTTTGACCGATTGGTCCAGGAAGCTAAAACCGACGGCGTCAGCGGCCTTGTGAGCGTGAGCTCGGATCTGCGTGCGCTGGCCGGCAATACCGAATTTCTGTTTACAGGGTCGGGCGTCCACACGCCCACACCGACGCCGTTCTTCAGCAGCGCCGGTGGCGCCCAAGAGCTGTTTTGCCATATGGATGCCGGCTATGCGCCACGGGCACATGCCTTTGGCAATATCGCCTACTCCGTGGGCGTGGGTGGCGGACTACTGGGTAACTTGAAGACCTTGGTGCGCGGCGAGATTCGCGAGTTCAGCGATGTCTTCAACGTGACCCGCCACCAAGCACTTGAGCGGCTGATCGGCCAAGCGCGCGACGCGGGTGCGAACGCGGTCGTCGGCATTCGGACGCACGTGCTGCGCTTTGCCGGCGTTCACGAAATGTACATGGTCGGGACTGCCTCGCACCAACCGGCGCTTCCGCTCAATCCGGCGGCGCCGATCGTCACCAGTGATCTGACCGGCGAAGAGTTGTGGGGCTTGACGCGCATGGGCTATGCGCCACTGAAGCTATTGATTTCGACCTCGGTCTATTCGCTCGGTGCGATCGGTGGCTTTGTCGCCTCGCTGCGCGGTTTGACCAAGGGCGAAATTCCTGAACTGACGCAATTGGTGTACGACGCGCGCGAAGAGGTCTTCAACCGACTGAATCGCGAGGCGCAGGCAATCGGTGCCGAGAGCGTCGTGGGCATCAAGACCTACGTGATCGAACTCGGCGCCAATCTCATCGAGATTTTCGCGGTGGGCACGGCGATTCAGAAAGTGGCCGGGATAACGACGGCGTCGGAGGTGTTGCCCGCGCAGGCGATCATCCGTGACCGTGACACCTGGATAGACGGCGATCTGTCGTTTGACGCCACAGGGCTGCGTGCTGGCGAAGCGTAGTGGCACAAGGATCGCTGCCCGACGCGCGCCGGGCTGACGCGCAATCGCGTGCACTCTTACCCATGCAATCTAGGATCTCACCGTGAACTCGATCTTTCGACTCGGCAGCGTGATGGCAAGTGTCGCCTTGGTAGGGTCGTTCGCGGCCCACGGCGCGGATCGACCGGAGCCTTTGTCGGCCGAGGCTGTCTTGACGCGCGTGATCGGTCACACGATTGAGTTCCGCAACGACGACAAAGATCAGTTGCGGATGTACTTCGATCGCAACGGCAGCGCGTACGGCGCAACGCGTCGTGACGGCGCGTTCGTCCAAGAGTGGCAGATCCGGTTTGGGCACATGTTGTGTATCGTCGGCGACAATCCGAAGGAGAGCGGCTGCGTCGAGGTCATACTTCCGGCCGATGGGAAGATCGCGTTTCTGCGTCGCGACGATGTAATCGAAGGCCCCTTCACGTTGCTGCCGGGTCGCGCCGGGCTGTAAACATCGGCCCATTCCAGGGGCACGCGTCCGTCGCTCCGATCCGGCTCGCTCACTCGGCTGTCAAGGCTCCTCGTTCATCGCAAAATAGAGCGAATAATGAAGGGCGCAGCGCGGATTGAACGGGTGTGCGCAGTGCGGGCATTGATGGCCGCACTGCAGATAGGCACGGATGCTGAATTGCTGTGAGCAGACCCCGCAGAGGATGACGTCCTCGGTCTCCCACTGTGAAGCCGGCCAGAGCGTCGTGGCATGCGTGACGGCCTCGTCGTGGCACTGACGGCACGCATAGTAGGTCCGGCAACAGTGCATGCGAATGGCAATGACGTCGACCGCACTGGCGTAATGGCTGCAGCGGGTCTGATCGTCCACGCCTTGGCCATGCACAGCCGGGCGATCCGGTTGCGTTGGCGCGGAGGGGTGGGCGGCGTCGCTCATGGGAAATCGGGGCGTGACGTGAGGGTGGCGAGTGTTTCACGGATAGCGCGGTCGTTGCCACTCTCGTCCGTCGCGGCAAGGCGACCGGTGGACACCCAAGTTGCGATGACCTGCGCGGCTGTGTCGGCGCCGTGCTCGGCGGCCAAGGTTGCGGCAAGGGCCTGACAGCGTTGCTGTCGATCGGGATGCGCCAAGAGCCGCGTCAGGCCGTCGGTGGCGCGAGCCGTCGTCCAACGC
>DAINQU010000057.1:0-4268 GCA_036742455.1 Steroidobacteraceae bacterium
GGTTGATTGGAAAAAAGTTCCTAACCGCCTCGCCCACAAAAATACGGATACGCTCGAAAAAAGCGGCTATTCCACGTCGATACTTTATAGTTACTTTCCTTCCAAGTACGACATCATCGAAGCCGCACTGGAGCGTCGCATCGCGCGATATTTGCGGCAATACGAACTCGCGATTGACCAAATTGAATTGCCCGCAACGAAGGAGTCGGTGGAGGCAATCACAAAAGCCCTTTTGAGACCGATGTTTTCCGGCCAATTCTTTTTGTTAAGTCGAATTTCGCATCAGATCGTAGTCGATTTTGTTCTGCGGTTCTCTAGCAAACCTTTAGAGCTTTTCCAAAAGCAATCTGATCGCGGGATTCTTTTGCTGTCGCAATCTTTTCGATACCTAGCGCGCCGACTCGATAAACCGATCGATGAAGACCGTCTCCTTTTCTGGTGCATGTCCGTCATCGGTCATTCGAGAATTCAATCGTTCAACAGGCAAGACGTAGAACTGCAGGAAAAATTCATCGGCATGCATGCCGAGCAATTAGTCCGCGAGTTATTCCCCTAATCGCAAGAACTGCCACCGGTTCCGTCGCGCCGGGGGTACCCATTTTTCGTTAACTTGGTGATACTGTTGGCCTAGGGTAATCCCCCCAAAATGGGGGGATTACCCGTCGACCGGCGCGCTGACCGCGCTGGGCGTGACCGCGGGGCTGCCCGCGGCCGCCGGGCTGAATGGAATCGCCGCGAACTGAGGTCAAGGCGAGCGCTAGAGCAGAGCGCCATCGGATGCTCCGGCAGTCGCCAGATTCCGAACCGGTCGCGGCCGATCGCGTGGACCCTGCTGTCTGGCGGGTGACCTGCCATCCGGATCATCGCGTCCCGATGCCATTGCCGGAACGGCCGTGGCTCGCGGGCAGATGCTGGCACACGACGAACAAGCCCAGAGGTCATTCAGCAGGTGTAGGACGAGCGCCCGCGCTACTTGCGCCAAACTATCAATTATTGATAGTTTCCCTCAAAACCCCTACACAGCGACATCCACCGTGCCATCGAGCTACGTCATTGGTGAGCACTTCGAGTTGTTCATCAAAGAACAAATCCAAACCGGCCGCTACGCGACGGCGAGCGAAGTCATCCGCGACGGCTTGCGGACGCTCGAAGAGCGCGAGACAGTCCGCACCCTGAAACTAGAGGCGCTGCGGACCGAGATTCAGCGCGGTTCGAGCAGTGGCCCCGGTATTCCCGCCAGCGAGGCCATTGAGGCGCTTCGGGCGCAGGTCAAACGCGTCATTGACGAGGGTACCGATGGCTCGCATGCGGTATGAACGTCGTCTTTTCGCCCGTCGCCTTAGCGGACCTGCTCGAAATCGGCGCCTACATTGCTCGCGACAACCCAACCCGTGCATTGCGTTTTGTCGATGAATTAGAGGCGCATTGCCAGCAACTGGGGCAAGCACCGGGCATCGGTGTGCAGCGGCCGGATTTGGCCGAGGGGATCCGCGTGCGCGTAAAGGGTCACTACCTTATTTTCTATCGCGAAGATCTCCACGGCGTACGTATCGAGCGGGTGCTGCACAGTGCCCGGGACCTCACTCCAGACGATTTGAAACGCCGAGACGCGAGGTAAACGCCGCGCTCCTCGATATCGGTCGCGCCCGCCCCGTTGCTGGGACCGCGCGACTGACGCGATGCCGTCGCGAATGCGCGAGTAAGACCAGCTCAGCCGCGCGGTGGTGTTGAAGGCTCAACCTTTGGAACCGTCTCCGGAGCCTTCTCGCGCTCCCTCTCCCCCTCCCGCCGTTCGGTGCGCGCAGGGGGCTTAGACGGTACGGACGGTGGGCCTGAGTGTGGAGGTGCCGCGTGCGCCGAATCACGCGCGGGTGACGGGGTGGCGGGCGGCGCTGGAGCGGGCCTCGGCACCGCCGCCGGCGGCCGCCCTGTCTCGTTCGAAGTGCGAGGCGGACCGTCCGGACGCAGTGGGTCCTCGCGCCGCGGGACACTCTCTGGCGGCGGGCGCGAGTCGTGCGACCGTTCGTCACGCAACATGTCGAGGAGCCTTTCGGGTGTGCTGCGGTCCTCCTCACGACGCTCGTCCTCCACGCCGGGCCGTCGCTCCTCGGGGCGAAAGTCATCGTGACGGCGTTCTTGCGGCGAGTATCGGTCACGGTTGTCCTCCGGTCGGTACTCACGACGGCGATCCAAAACGCCGCGTGCCGACGGATCTTGTGGACTGTACCGATAGTGCTCCGACCTCAAGTCGTCGCGTTCGCCTCGGGACGGGTAGCGATCGCCCTGATAACGACGCTGGTAATCGGGCAGTGGCGCAAGGGGCGGTACGTCGCGTCGATCGAAACGGTCCCACCCACGATGGGCATCCGCCCAGTCACGCCCCCAATACTCGTGCCAACGCGGCGCCCGATCACGGTCCCAAGCGTGAAAATACGGTGGCGGATCGGCGTAATAACGCACGGGAATACGCAAGATGAAGAGCGGCACATCAAAGGCATCGACGACCTCCCAAGGACCGTCGTACCAATCGCTGGCGAACCAGCGGTCGTAGTGATAAACCCAATAGAGCCCGTCGTAGAAGAAGTAATTGCGACCGAGGTCCGGTGCGTAATAGACGGGGTAACCCGGGATCGGTACCAGTTGCGGATAGGCGCCAATCGACAGGTGGATGCCTTCACCACGGGCTTCGAAATCAACGACCGCTTGCGCGGACGCCACCCCGTTTCCGAACACAAAGAGTATGGCGACCGACACCAGCCAACGGTTCAAGTGACGCATGTGGAATACTCCCGATCCATCGTTGAGTCGAAGACCCCATCGCCGCGATAGTCACGGCGCGCACCCGATCCATCGGGGCGAGTGGAGTGTCAAACGACGGGCCGCTGCCGTGCCATACGCACTTGCAACCCGTCGCTAGGGGTCGCACCGCGATCGGGCACGCCCGCGACCACAGACAAAGGAGTTCAGCGCCCACAGGCCCCGAGCGGTGGCGGGTATCGTGAGCACGCTTGCCCTCAAATCCACTGCCCCGTCGAAGACCCCTAGGGAGGGCGAACGCCCCCCCTTCGAATCTCAGGCAACCACCTGAAGCCGCGGATTCCCGGTCGACGGAGCCGACTCGATCGACCGAGCCGACGCCGGAGGCGTCGCGGCCGCTGGGTCCACACCCTGCCGGATCGACGGGTTTACGCCGAGCATCGCGCCATCGCGCTTGCGGCGTACCGACAGACCGGTATGCATCGCGGTAGTGATGCGGATCGGCGAGACGAATGTAAACGCGTGGTAACCGCGGCCAATGCCGGCCTTCTGCAGGTCCTGCCGGAAGTCACAGGCGAGCACCTCGCCCAGAACGATACCGTCATGGAGCACCTCGAGCGTGACGGGAAAGTCCGGGTGCGCCAGATCCTGTGCCCAACCTTCCACCTTAAAGCCACCGTGGACCTTGTCCACGTGGCCCCGAAGTTTGCCCACGCTGTGCAGGCCCGCGCGCGTCAGAATCGGGCCTAAGCCCTTTGCCAATGCCTCGCCCTTCTCCGGTCGCAGCGCGCACAAGGAGACCGCATCGGGCGCACGCACGTTGGGGTACCGCGCGACGAAATCCGCCGCGTTGTGGAACTCGTCACGCAGCGTACCGCCGTCGGCGAAGGTCTCCGACCAGGCGCCTTCAGCCAAGACGCAATCGTGGCTACCCAAATCCAACTGGTAGTACTCGACCTGTTCGGGCGTCCAGCCTTGCGTAATCGTGATGCCGTTGACCAGGTTCTTGGCCAGCAGCAGCGTGCCGTCCACCAGCATCGAATGACCCGGAGAAACGTACAGATCGCGTGACGGTGTGTTGTCGCCCAGCGCACCGGCGCGGATATGCACCGGACTATTCTTCCAGTCGCCCTTGAGCGCCTCACCGCGGAAGCTCTGGCGACCGATCCAGCGGATCTTCTGCAAGCCACCGAAGCGCGTCACCACCGTATCACCCGATTTCAGGGTCTCGACCTTCACTTCACCCGTTGGGGTGAGGATCTGCGTGCCCTCCAGGTAGCAGATCGCCACAGACACCAAGGCATGACCGGAACCGTCCGAAGTCAGGGCGTACGACGCACTCGTGTAGGTGCCGCCCGCCAGCGTGGCTTGAGCTAACACATTCCCGCTGCTGTCGAGTACCTCTAACGTTCCGCCGCTCACTGTGACGGTGTCACCGGCAGCCGACGTCACGCCCGCAAAATCGACCCATGCACCCTTCGCGAGCGTCAAGTTGGTGGCGGATCCGCCCG
>DAINQU010000058.1:0-3356 GCA_036742455.1 Steroidobacteraceae bacterium
ATGGACATCATCACCGGCGCGTTGCGTAACATCAACGCATTGGAAGCCGGCGAAACCCCGAGCGCCGCAGACGCGGCCGATGCGTTGATGGTCCTAAACGACCTCATCGAGGCGTGGTCGATCGACAAGCTGATGATCTTCTCGTCGGTTGAGAACATCCTCACCTTTACGCCAGGTCAATACCAGTACACCGTCGGCAACCCCGTCGGCGGCACGTTCACCGGTACCCTCGTCAGCGGCTCACCCACTATCTCGGGCGTGACCATCCCGTCCAACCTCGTCGTGGGCGGCACGCTCACCGACGTGCAGTCGGCGATCCCCTCCGGCACCACCATCCTGTCGATCGGCACCAACACGGTGACCATGTCGGCGAATGCGACGGCGACGGTGTCGGCGGCCGAGACGATCACCTACACGACCCCGGGCAATTTCCCCATTGGCCGCCCGCTGCGGATCACGAACGCGTTCACCCGCATCACCTCAAGCGGTAACACCGGGCTCGATTACCCCATCGACATCGTCGGTCGCGACAAGTACACCGCCATTGGCCTCAAAGGTCTGGCCGGCCCGTGGCCGATCCTGTGCTATTACGACCCGACGTACCCGATCGGGAACCTGTATTTCTACCCCAATCCGTCGCAAGCGGGCTCGTTGCACCTGTGGACGGACACGATCCTGACGGACTTCGCGAACGTCAATCAGGCGATCAATCTCCCGCAAGGCTTTGCGCGAGCGCTCAAGAAAAACCTCGCCCTCGAGCTGGCCCCCGAGTACGGCAAGACCGCCGGGGCGTTGCTGGTAAAGCAAGCGATGGAATCGAAGGCAGCGATTAAAGCGTTGAACGAGATTCCGGACGTCGAAGCCTTCTTCGACCGCGACATCGTCCGCAGTCGCCGCACCGACGCCGGTTGGATCATGCACGGCGGCTTCGCGTGAGTTACGAGGGCGCTGATTTCGGCCTAGTCGGGAGCGCGTATGAAGCCCCGATGCTGTTGCAGGATGCCCAGCGGCTCATCAATTGGTATCCCGAGATTGATGCCGAGAAGGACGCCAAGGAGCCTATAGCGCTTCTGGGCTGCCCCGGCCTGAATCCCATACTCAGCACCCAGACAGGCCCCGTTCGCGGCTTGTGGGTGCTTCCCGGCGGTTCTACGGCCCTTGCCGTGGTCGGCGCGACGGTCTACCTCATCACGATGACGGTGCCGGCCACGCAGTCGAGCATTGCGCAGTTCTCGACCGCGGTGGTCGGGACGCTAAACACCAATTCGGGGCCGGTCTGCATCCGCGACAACGGCGCCATTTTCGGCGGTCTGGGCGGCTACGCTGTCATCGTCGACGGCACCTACGGCTACCTGTATCGCCTGAGCGGCGCCGGCACGGCAACCACGACGGTCACCACGACCGCCGGTAGCAACGTAGTCACCTTCACCGGCTCGCCGAACTACCAATTCATTTGCGGCGCCATCGTCAGCGATTCGGGCGGTGCAATACCGGCCGGAACGACCATTACGGGCGTCAGTTACAACGCCCTGACGTTGACCCTGTCGGCCAACGCGACGGCCACCATCAGCACCTCAGACACCCTGACGGCCACGCTGCCGGCCTTCCAGCAGATCACCGACCCGGCGTGGCTACCCGCCGATCGCGTCGCCTTCATCGAAGGCTGGCTGATCTTCAACAACACCCAGACGCGCACGTTCTTCACCACCGCGCCGGTGCCGTACACGGTCAGCTTCGCGGGCGCCTTCTACGCGCTCAAGGACAGCTCGACCGACAACCTCGTCACGCTGTACGAGAACAACCGCGAGCTGTGGCTGATCGGTGAGCGGACGAGCGAGGTGTGGTTTAACCAGGGCGGCGCTAACTTTGCGTTCAGCCGCCTACCCGGCGTCGGCCCGCAGATCGGCTGCTCGGCCAAGCACTCGATCACCCGCATGGGCCCGGCGTTGGTGTGGCTTGCCCGCAATGAGCAGGGCGAGAACATGGTGGTGGCGACCAACCAGTACACATGGGAGCGCATCAGCACTCACGCGATCGAGCACGCCATCTCGGGCTACCCGTACGTGTCCGACGCGATCGGTTACGCGTACGAGGAGGAGGGGCATATGTTCTATGTCCTGACCTTCCCAACGGCCGACGTGACGTGGGTGTTCGACGCGACCACCAAGATGTGGCACCAGCGGGCGTCGTGGGATTCCACCGCCGGCGTCTACCACCGCCACCGCTCGAACTGCTATATGAACATGCAGGATCTGCGACTGGTCGGTGACTACCAGACCGGCCAGATCCACCAGATGTCGCGTCAGGTCTACACCGACGCGGGGAACATCCTCCGCTGCCAACGGCGCACCCCGCACGTCTGGTCGCGTGAGAACCGCCAGCGCGTGTTCATGGCTGCCATTCAGGTCGAATTCACCCCCGGCGTCGGTTTACAGACCGGGCAGGGCGCCAACCCGCAAGCCATGCTGCGGTGGTCGAACGACGGCGGGTTCAGTTGGGGCAACGAGCATTGGACGAGCATCGGTCTCGTCGGCCAGACCCGCAACCGTGCGACGTGGCGCCGACTGGGCCGCGCTCGCGACCGGGTGTTCGAACTCAACTTTACCGATCCCGTCCCTCGCGACATCGTGGGTGCCACGCTGTGGGCGCAGGGTGAGGCCAACGAAGGAGAAGCGGCTTGACCGTTGCGACCAATAACCTGCCGACGTTCGAGGTCTCGCTGACCGAGGGCAAGCAGACCAACAAGGTCTGGTATTTCTTCTTTAAGTCGTTGCTGAACGGCAACCCGCCGGCGAACGAATACGCGGTCACCCCGGTGCAGTCGCCGTACACCTTCGTGGCTCCGCAGCGCGGTTTTTTGATCGTGAACGGCGGGACGATCTCGCTCATCCAATTCAGCCGGAACGGGTCGACCAATTACACGACCGGGATGACGGCGGGCTGTTTCCCGGTCTCGGCCGGTGACTCGCTGATTATTCGCTATTCGTCGACTCCCCAACTTACTTTCGTACCTCAATGAGGCGCTAAATGGCTTCCGCAGTACCGTACAAATTCACCACGACGTCCAGCACGAACCTTCAGCCGGTACGCGCCGGACAGACGGCCAACGTGACTGGCATCTCGGTCGCTAACGTCGCCACGGCGATCTACATCAAGCTGTATTGGACGAACACCGGCGTGACCGTCGGCACGACCGTCCCGGCCATGACCATCGGCGTGGCGGCGAGCGCCAACGTGCTGCAAATGCTGCCGCCGGTGACGGGCAACGGCGAGCTGTGGGTGGCGGTCACCGGCGCTGCCGCTGACTCCGATTCGACCAGTGCCGCGGCCGGCGCGGTGGTGACGCTGCTTGTCGA
>DAINQU010000059.1:0-3143 GCA_036742455.1 Steroidobacteraceae bacterium
GCATGTGGAAGCCAAGACACGCCACCAGAAACGCGGCCACCACACCATAAAATGCAGCATACGGTGCTGCGACCCCTAAGTGGCGGTGACCCTGGGCATCACGATGCGGATGAAGGGCAATAAAGTACAGCAGGGTCAGCATCGGTACTGCCGCAACGAGGGTCGACAGCAGTGGATTGCCAAAGGGATCGTACGATTGCTGATACATGGGCCCCTCTTAATGTTGACGATTGCACACCGCCACGCACCGATGCCGGGAACGGGCGTCGGTAGCCATAGGGTGCGTTTGTTCTAAGGAAACGCGACGAAGTCGTCAGATGTAATACACCGTCAGGGAGACGGTATGCAACTGCCCACCAGGGGATCGGCGCTGAGCGGTCGCCGCAGGGTTCGGCCCGCCCCCTCGGCCCCGGACCGTGGCGTCAGACCTCGAGCCGGCGCTAGCTCCACCCGGTCGCCCAAATCGCCGCGAGGGCCCGCCGCCGCACGCGTTGAACTCCCATTAAGTGGTATTTGATTGGTGTTTCTTTTACAATTTATTGGTGTTATACCGGCACTCACGACGGACGCGGGGCTGCGCGGGGGTGCATGCGCCTTCGGCGCGCCGTTTGCTCGATTTCAAGGCCGCGGCTTGACGCGCCATCGTCCATGAAACGTCTAAGTTTTAATTTGGGGGAAATGTATGGCCAATCGCACAAAGAACGAATCACCGGGCCCTTCCGAGTCACTACGTACGCAGAGCCCACGCACGGCGTACCGAGCCAGCCTCGTCGGCTTATCGGCTCTCGCCGCCGTAACGGCCGTCCACGCAGATCCGACGCCGAAGTCTGCTGAGCTCGACGAAGTCGTGGTCACAGGCTTGCGGCACAGCCTCGAGTCGGCAGAGTCCATCAAACTCCAGACAGACGCGATCTCTGAATCAGTGGTTGCCGAAGACATAGGCAAGTTGCCGGACGTCAGCGTGGCCGAAGCGCTGGCGCGCCTACCGGGCGTTGCGGCCCAACGTGTGGATGGTCGCGCGCAAGACTTGTCGATACGCGGCATGGGCCCGCAGTTCTCATTGACCTTGCTGAATGGCAACGAGATGGCCAGCACCGGCCTCAATCGCTCTTTCCAGTACGACCAGATTCCGGCGGAATTGGTCAGCCAGGTCACGGTGTACAAGAGCTCGGAGGTGTCGCTCGGGAATCAGGGTCTCGCCGGCACGGTCGACATTCAGACCATCAAACCGTTGAGCGTCAGCGGTGCAAAGTTCGCGGCCAGCGCACGCGAAGAGTCGAATAGCCAAGGCGGGTTGGTTCCTGGCACCAACAGTCATGGCAACCGGCTTTCGATCAGTTACGTCAACCAATATGCCGACAACACGGTCGGACTGGCTGTGGGCTTCAGTCACCTGGATTCGCCCATTCTCAAGAAGTATCTGAACCCCTGGGACTACGGACACGTCGCAACCGATTTCGGACTGAAACTTCCGCCGGATCAGGCGCAGCAGAACCCTCTGGGCTGGGACGGTTTTGAGAACGGGGTCGCAGCGACTACCAGCAAGCGCGATGCCGGTATCGCCGTACTTGAATTTAAGCCGAACGATGATTTCCACAGCACAGTCACGCTCTTGCAGTCGCGCTTCAACGAACAGATGCGCGGCGCAGAATTGGTGGGCGACATGGCGGACTACGCCGGCTTTCAGCCGCAGCCGTCGACCAATTTTACCTCGGCGAATTCCATCACCCAGACGGGTGACTATATGTTGGATACGTTGCGCGGGGACAATCGCCTCGACTCGATCCATTCGATCGATTGGGCGAACGAATTAAAAATGGGGGTGTGGACGGCCAGCCTTGACGCGAGCTTCTCAAAGGCCACTCGCGACGAGACGATCGGCGAGGCCTATGTCTCGAATACGGACCCGATGACGTACACCTTCACCTACGGCGGCTTCGGTGGCTTTAGCCAGGTCGGGCCGGGGATCGACTTGTCCAACCCCGCAAACATGAACCTCAGCACTTACTGGGGCAGCGGCGGCTATCAGGAATGGGTCAATACCAACGACCAAGCCCGCTCCATACGCCTAGCCTTTTCCCGCGATCTGACCGACGGGTTCTTCCGCAAGATTGAGTTCGGCAGCATTTATTCGGATCGCTCGAAAGTCGAATCGGTCATCAGTTTCGCTATGAACCTCGCGCAGGGCTCGCCGTGCGCACTCGGCACCTGCGCGGCGATACCGTCGAGCTTGGGGACCTCGCCGGTTTCGCTCGGCTTTAGCGGCGCCGGCGGCCTCCTCTATTTCGACGTGCTCAGCGCGTTGAACAGTGGGAACGGGATCTACACACCGGCTCCTCAGGACAGTAAGCGCACTTACTACAACTGGTCGGTGGACGAAAAGCTCCTTACGTCATTTGTAAAACTCGGCGTCGGCTTTGACGCGCTGATTCCGTGGCATGGCAACGTCGGAGTGCAACTCGTACACACCAATCAAGGATCGACCGGTCTTTACACGGACGCAAACGGACAACAACTCCGTAACAACACGGGTGGCGCGACGTACACGGACGTATTGCCGGCGCTCATGCTGATCGGCGATCTGTCGGACAAGACGAAATTGCGCCTCGCCGTGGCCCAAACCGAATCCCGCCCTCAGATGGGGGATCTGGCGGCCGGCATCAGCGCCAGCGTCGGACCTACCCTCACGAATGGACAGACGCAGTTGCTCTGGAGCGGCAGCGGCGGAAATCCTGCGCTGCGGCCATGGAAATCCACGGATTTTGACATCGATATCGAGAATTACTTCACGCGATCGAGCTATATCGCGTTTGCACTGTTCGACAAACAGATCAGCAACGCGATTCGCCAGGGTGCCACGCTTTATGACTTCACCGGCTTCGTCGACCCGACGGGTAAGGTCGCCGCATCGAATATCGGATCGCTCACCGCTCCGGTGAACCAGTCTGGCGGTTATGTGCGCGGCAGTGAATTGAGCGGGCAGGTTTCGTTTGGAGACTTCGTGCAAAGCCTTAACGGATTTGGCTTCTCGGGCAGTGTTGCCTACTCGCAGAGCAATCTTCCGGGCCTCAATGTCGACGGCACGATCAATCCGGCGATTACCTTCGACGGGTTGTCGAAGATTGTCGCCAACGCTGCGCTCT
>DAINQU010000060.1:0-3126 GCA_036742455.1 Steroidobacteraceae bacterium
TACCGAGGCGATAATCGGTGCTGGCCGGGGCGTCGAGTCCGATGGGCGCCGGCTTTTCGGCGGCGCGCGCCGCGCGCAAGCCGCGCACGACCTCGGGCGTCACAGAGATGGCCGCGAGCGTCGACTTCTCCGCCGGGAGTTCTTCGCCCTTTTTGATGTCGATGGCAAAGCCCGGGCTGATCGAACAGCCCGAGAGTGCCGCAGCACCCGCGACACTCAGAAGTAGGATCGCTCCGGCCGTCCGCCACCGCGGCGCCGTCGCCCTCAATGCCCTGCTCGAAGCCATGGGATCCCTGCTCCGATCCCTTGCGCGCTTGCCTTGCACTCTGTGGTTCCCTGTAGCCTGCCGATGCGCGCGATCATTCGCGCTCACCGTATTGTCCGTGACGGGCGTTAAACGGGCCCGATGCGGCGGATCCGATCCGCCCACTGCTCGGCGCCATTCTCGATGACGGCAATCGCGCGTTCGTAATCCGCCGGGGTCAGTCCCGTGGGATCGTCGACGTCACGGCTCGGCGTCTCCAAAAACGTCCGAATTCTACCCGTCATCATGGGGTAGCTGTTTAACAAATAATCGCGGTGCCCCCGCTCCATGCACAGGACGAGGTCCGAGGCCCGCAGGATCCCGGCGAGCACCGGCTGGGAGCGGTGGGCGCTCAAGTCCCGATAGCCCTGCCGTTGGGCGGCCTCGACCATGTAGGGGTCAGCAATGCGTCCGGTGGTCGCTTGGGTGCCGGCGCTCACGAACTCGATCTTCGGGCTCGCAAGCCGATGGGCTAATACCGCGGCCCCGTAGGGGCTGCGACAGATATTGGCCGTGCACACCACCAACACCCTCACCGGCGAGGCGTCCGCGAACTACGAGACCGACGACGGCTCCCTTTCGCGCGGTGACGGCCCCAATCGATCAGGGGCGGTCCCACGTAAAAGCCGATGAAAAAGGCGATGATGCCGCCGACGAGGACGTAGCCGAACAGCCCTTCATCCGTGTTTTCGCCAGCCACCTGAATGACCAATAGGAGGTACCCGGCCAGAGCGCCGAGTCCGCAGAGCTGACGTACCTTGTCCGTTCTCAGGCGTGCCATCCGCCTAGTGTAGTGGGCCGGCGACGGCGGTGGCAACGCAAACCGCGACCGCATTGAGGCGCGAGCGCGCGGGGTCGCCCGCGCGCTTCGGCGGCCTGCGCGGGACGCCCCCGCGCGGTCTGCTAGAATCCCGCCCCTTCTGCACTCCGAACGACACGACAGGGGACTGACCATGGGATTTCTCGCCGGCAAGCGCGCACTCGTCACCGGACTACTGAGCGATCGCTCGATCGCCTTTGGCATCGCCGAGGCCATGCGCCGCGAAGGCGCCGAGGTCGCCCTGACCTACGTCGGTGAGCGCTTCAAGGATCGCGTCGAAGAAATGGGCCGGGAGATCGGCGCCTCGGCAGTGTACGAACTGGACGTCTCGAACGACGCCTCGATCGACGCGACCTTCCAGACGCTCGGTGGGATGTGGGACTCGCTCGACATCGTCGTGCACGCCATCGCCTTCGCGCCGCGCGAGGCCTTGGCCGGCAACTTCACGGACGTGACCTCCCGCGAGGCCTTCCGCGTCGCCCACGACATCTCCTCCTACAGCCTCACCGCCCTCGCCCGCGCGGCCAAGCCGCTGATGCAGGGCCGTAACGGCGCGATCCTGACGCTGTCGTACCTAGGCGCGGTGCGCTCGGTACCGTCGTACAACGTGATGGGCC
The DNA here is from genome assembly GCA_036742455.1 of Steroidobacteraceae bacterium. GTDB lineage: Bacteria > Pseudomonadota > Gammaproteobacteria > Steroidobacterales > Steroidobacteraceae > CAIKZZ01. The sequence continues at coordinate 1,742 of DAINQU010000060.1, forward strand.
TCGCCAAGGCGAGCTTAGAAGCCAACGTGCGCTTCCTCGCCGCCGACTTAGGCCCGCTCGGCATCCGCGTTAACGCGATCTCGGCCGGCCCCATCAAGACCCTTGCGGCGGCCGGCATCGCGGGTTTTCGCAAAATGCTCTCGCACGTCGCGTCCGCCAATCCGCTGCGCCGCAACGTCACCCAGGAAGACGTCGGCAACGCCGCGGCGTTCTTGTGCTCGGATCTCGCGGCCGGTATCACCGGTGAGATCGTCTACGTCGACGGCGGCTACTCGTCGGTCGGCATGAGCTTCCACGACGACGCCGAATAAGCCTCGAACGCCGGGCGGGATCGTCCGATCCCGCCCGTCGCTGGGCAACGGTTCGACGTGTGTTCGGTTCCGTTCCCGACGCCGCTCCCAACACCCTTCCCGCCCCCACCGCTTACGAGACGTCCGATGGCCCCCTTACGCGTAACGGCTCTGCCGGCCTTTGACGACAACTACCTGTGGCTCATACACGGGGTGGATGGGGCCGACCGGCACGTCGCGGTCGTCGACCCGGGCGATGCCGCGGTCGTCGAGGCCGCCCTCGCGGCCGGGGGCTACACGCTCGATGCGATCCTCGTCACCCATCACCACGGCGATCACACCGGCGGTGTCGCCAAACTCGCCACCGCACACCGCTGCCCGGTCTACGGACCGGCGACCGAGTCGATCCCGGCGCGCACACACCCCGTAACGGGCGGGGATACGGTCCTCTTGCCCACGCTCGGGTTGACCTTCGACGTGCTCGACGTGCCCGGTCACACGGCGGGGCATATCGCCTACGTCGGTCACGACGCGCTCTTTTGCGGTGACACGCTGTTCTCGGCTGGGTGCGGGCGACTCTTCGAAGGCACGCCGGCGCAGATGCTCGCCTCGCTCGCCCAGTTCAAGGCATTGCCCGCCGACACCGCGGTGTACTGCGCTCACGAGTACACGGCGTCGAACGTGCGCTTTGCGCTCGCCGTCGAGCCCGGTAACCCGGAGCTCGTCGCCTACGCGGACGTGGTCGCGGACCTCCGGAGTGAGGGACTCGCGACTATCCCCTCCTCGATCGGTCGGGAGTTGGCGGTCAATCCGTTCTTACGCTCGGAGACGCCTGCCGTGCAGCAGGCGGTCTGGCGCGAGGCCGGTGTCGCGTCGGCCGATGCCGTTGAGACGTTCCGACTGCTGCGCGAGTGGAAGAACCGCTATCGTTAAGAGCGCCAGGCCGCATCGGAAGTCCGGCCGTACGGATAGGGGGAGAACTTAACTCCGACGCCCTAGCCCATCGGTACCCGCCCCGCGCCCTTCCGACGGCGGCCGGCGGGCTCGCCACGCGCTAGCGGCCCCTGTCGTTGAATAAGCCAAGTATCCTCTCAA
>DAINQU010000061.1:0-3109 GCA_036742455.1 Steroidobacteraceae bacterium
ATTGACGACCGAGCATCCCGGCACGAGGCCACGCGAGACCTGCATGTACCAAGGAGCCGCAAGGCTCGACTCAGTGCTACCCGCAAACGGAGGGTATAGATTCAGACTCACGTCGCTTCGCCTCCCGACACGGTGATAGTCACGCCCGTCGTACTGGCCTTGACCGCAATGATGTCACCCGCTTGGGTGTTGTTGGCAGGGCCGTTCATGATCTGAGACCCCGTCCACTGCATCGTGCTGTTGGCAGGAATTGCCACGTTGTACAGGATCGCGTTGTTCACTCCGGGCGTACCCACCGTGTTCGTTGCCGTGTACGGCACCAGACAGACCGACACCGTGACGCTTGATGCGTTGGTGTTGCAGATGTCCATGTCTTTGACGAACGTCCGCGTGTTTACGGGCGCGGTGTAGATCGACGCGAACGCCGTGGTCATGGCAGCTTGCGCCAAACGCTTGGGAACAATGTTCTGGAAGTTCGACATCAGTAGCATCCCCCATCAAGCCATTGCTGCACCGACGTCGTATTCGCAGCGTCCGTCAACTGACCTGTCGCGTTGTCCACCTGACCGAAGTACAAGCGCAGCGCGTTACTGATCATCGTAAAGTACGCCGCATCCACCGTCCCAGACGGTACCGGGATACTGGGCGCTTTGGTAGGCGTGATAGACGACATTAGCGTTTCCCATCCGGACGAACGTCAAACCGATTCGCGCCCATCTGCCACATGACGCCCATATCCTGTGAATAGGCTTTGAACGCAAACTGACGCCCACGAACTCGGGTATAGACCTGACCCGTGTATTGCTCCACAGGATAAGTGTATGTGGGGGCCGTGGGGAGCGCAGTGTTCACGACACTCATCACGTCCGTGGCGTTGCCGCCGACAGACGCCGTATAGGCAGAGCCTGAGTTCTGCCGAGGCTCGACAGTCATGTACAAGACAGGACTGGATGCCGTCGAGTTCGTGAACGTTACGTCCGGCACGATGCGCCACATGTAGACGAACTTGTCGCCGTCCCCGCCCGGGGTAATGTCCGCAGATTCGATGTACGAATAAATCGGCAGCGCCGTCGCCGGAGTGCCGTCATCCAGACCGTTCTCGTGGAACACGATCTGATTCGGAATGCCATAGACCACAGGCGCGTAGATGCTGTGCGCGGCTACCGTCGTTCCGTTAAGCCCGCGCGTGAGACCCAACAGCGTGTTGTTCGAGTTGCTCGTGTAAGCAATCAGTTCGCTATCGATAGTGATCGTTCCCGATGTGGGATACGCAAACGCATTGAGCACCTGTATGGAGGTGCTCGACGTAGTCAACGCCTGACTCAAATAAGACTGCTGTAGGCTGAATACCGCTTGTGGGTACTGCTGATACTGCGAGTCGAGCCACGCCGTACGGTTCATCGTACCGTCGTACCAACAGTTGTCCAAGTAGTTAAAGATGACGTACGAGTCATTGACCGTGCTGTTCTTGGACGGGTAGTGCCACCAGATTTCGTTGAAGCCTTCATTGAAGCCGCAGACAATCTGGTTGAGTTGGTTGTAGTTGAGATTGCTATAAACGTAGCGCTTGAGGCTACACGGCAGGGTTTGAACGCTACCGGTGTAGATATAGAACCGATCCAGACCCATCCAGTACGTGATGTTGTTGATGGTCACCGCCGCGTTGGGCGAGATGATCGACACGTTGTCTTGGAGGATCGTGAACGAAAAGATCAGCGGCGGACCAACGTACTGCATGGAGTACAAGGTCGTGTTCGACCAGACCAGAATTTCCTGACGGTTGTTAACCGCTGTGATCAGGTACGATCCGTTCGACAACGGCGTCTCACCCGACTGGTTCTGCGTCTGCGGCACCCATTCGTACGCATTGGATTGATCCGACCACCGCACCAACATGGGGTTAAACGCGGTGTTGAAGTTCGTCGGGTCATACGGGTTCGCGCCCAACGCGATGGTGAACTGAAGCGTACTGGAACCGAAAATCTTATTGGTCTGATTGGGTACCGAGTACCCCGCGTAACTGAAACCCAGAACATCACCGACGCCGACCGTCACGTTGTTGCTTAGCGTGACAACAAACCCGTTTGTGTACGCGGTCGTGACGTAGGTTCCCGCAGGGACGCTCGCAGTACCGCTCGTGTTCGTGATGACGGTAACCGTCGCGCCCGAGGTGATGTAGAACGAATTGTCCACCGTGATGGACGTACCGGCAGTGGTTACTGCCGTGACGTTAGCCGTCCCTTTGACCTGAGTCGCCGCATAAGCTCCCAGAGTCACGGCAGGTGTGGTGAGCGAGCCGCCGCCCGTCGCCCAAGGCCAGTAATAGATCTGCCCCGACGTCGGCGAGAAAACCAGATCTTGATTGAAATTGCACTGCGACCACAACTGCAAGGGGATGTTGACCGTCGCGCTAGTGCCTAATCCCCATCCGCCCAAACTCCAACCGCCCGCGCCCCAACCTGTGGACGCCGTGACGGTGCTGCCTCCGGCATTGATGTCGTACACCGCAGTGGGAGTACCGCCACCCGTCGCCGCCGTGGGCACGGTGGGATACGCGTTGATCGTGAACGTATTGCCGTCCGGCGTCGAGATGATCTCGTACTGCCCAGTGACGGTATACCCGCCCACCGCCGTCGCGCCCGAGAACGTAACGTACGACCCGGGACTCGCGCCATGCCCCGGCGCGTTGACCGTGATCAGGCTATTGGTACCGTTCGTCGTGAACGGATTGCTAGCCAACGCCGGGGTACCGGTACGCAGGGGCGTGATGTCGTTGTAGACCGCGCCATACTGCACGTAGTATTTCTGGTTGGTGCCAATCGCCGTCAGCGTGTAACCATCATAGGTCACCCACGTCAGCAGCGTACGGGCAACGCCATTGAACGTAGCACCGGGGTACGCGTTCTTCCAGCCGCCCATCTTCTCGACAAACCCCGAACGGAACCGGATCTTGTCAGCATTGAAGAACATCCCCGTCGCAGAATACGACGTGACTTCTTTGTTGACCCCGGGCGTGAACGGCAGTTTGACGAGTGGCATCGTTACACCTTAGAAAACAACGCGGCTTCAGCAGCGCGGCGTTTGGTCAGGCCCGGAAGCACCTTACCGC
>DAINQU010000062.1:0-2902 GCA_036742455.1 Steroidobacteraceae bacterium
ACGCGCAACTGCGGTCGCTGCAAAAGAACATCTCGAAGGCGGAAATCGAGATCCGCCGCCTGCCGGAGAAAGAGCAGCGCTACCTGACTCTTGAGCGCGACGTGCAGGTCGACAACGAGCTCTACGTGAGCTTGCTCAATAACGCCGAGCAGCTCGAAGTGGCGCGCGCCGGTACCGTCGGTAATGTCTCCGTCATCGATCGGGCTGAAGTGCCGGAGAAGGCGGCACGCCCCAAGAAGCCCTACATGATCGCGATCTTTGGGCTTCTAGGCATTGTCCTCGGTTTTGCGGCGACGCAGCTCATGTCGTTCTTGACGGGGATCGTCCGCGAGCCGAAGAAGCTGGAGCAGGCGACGAATCTGCCCGTGATCGCGCTCATTCCGCACTCGGACGAGCAGGCGCAGCAGGACTATCAGGCGTCGCGGAAGGCGTATCTGCTCACGACCACGGATCCGAACTCACCGGTCGTCGAGGCGCTGCGCAGCCTCCGAACCGCGACGCTGTTCTCGCTGTCTGCGTTGCCGCGCGGCAAGGTGCTCCTGGTGACGTCCGCGACCCCGTCGCAGGGCAAGTCCTTCGTTGCGGCGAATTTGGCGTCCCTGTTTGCTGCAGGGTCGGGGCGGCGGGTGCTGATTATTGATGCGGACATTCGTAAGCGCTCGCTCAAAGAGTACCTGCCGTTGCCGGTGGGTGGCGTCGGCCTCACGGATATCCTGACGGGGCGCTTGGCGTCCCCGGCCGAGGCGCTGGTCGATTTGGGCGACGGGTTGACGGTGCTACCGCCGGGTACCGCCGAGAAGGATCCGGGCCGCCTGCTGTCGGGCGCTGGGTTTGCGAAGGTCATCGACTGGGCGGTGGATCACTTTGATCTCATTGTCGTGGACTCGGCGCCGGTCCTCGCCGTCAGCGACACCCTGGAACTGGCCAAGCACGTCGACGAGACGCTCTTTGTCGTGCGGCAGAACGAGGTTGGCATTGCCGAAGTCAGCGAAGCGCTCGTCGCACTCAAGCGCGTTGGGGTGGTCGTGGCGGGCGTTGTGTTCAACTCGCACCAGCCGACGGGTCTGCGCTACGGCTACGCCTACGGGTATGGCTACGGTCGGTATCGCTACAGCTACCGCTACCGCTACGGCAAGCAGAAGTACGGCTACCGTTACGGCAGCGAGAATCCTGAAAAGCCCACGTAATCCGGGGGCTTACGGGTTGCGGGGGCGCCGGTGACGGCGCTTCAGACTCGGCGGGAGACGTAAAGCCCGCGCCTAAGCGCGTCATCCGGCGCGCTGAGGCGTTAGCCTAATTTGCCTAAGGTGCGGATTCGGTTTAGAATTCGGCGGTTTTCTACCTACTCAATGGATACTTTTCAATGCCACTCGATAACACCGCGAAAGCCGGTATCGTCGCGAAGTTCGCCCGCGGCGCTAAGGATACTGGGTCGCCGGAAGTTCAGATCGCGCTCCTGTCGGAGCGGATCAACAGCCTCGGCGCACATTTCCATGCCCACAAGCGCGACCACTCGTCCCGCCGTGGCCTTCTGAAGATGGTGAACCAGCGCCGCAAGCTGCTGGACTATCTCAAGATCAATACCCCCGAAAGGTACGCGAAGATCATCGCGGACCTCGGTCTGCGTCGCTAAGCAGACCCCAGCACGGCCCGCCCTTCGGCGGGCCGTTGCATTTTCATCGCAAAGGAATTCTATAAGTGTCGTTACACAAGCAAACCTTCCAGTACGGTCCCCACGAGTACACGATTGAGACCGGTGAGATGGCCCGTCAGGCCGACGCCGCCGTCGTCGTCACCGTGGCCGATACCGTGGTTCTCGTCACCGCCGTCGGCGCCAAGAAGGCGGTCCCGGGCCGTGATTTCTTCCCGCTCACCGTGAATTACCAGGAGAAGACCTACGCCGCAGGCCGTATCCCGGGCGGCTTCTTCAAGCGCGAGGGTCGCCCCTCGGAGCGTGAGACGCTGACCTCGCGTCTCATCGACCGTCCGATCCGTCCGCTCTTTCCGGAAGGCTTCCTGAACGAAGTGCAGGTTGTGGCGACCGTCGTGTCGTTGAACCCGGACGTCTCGGCGGACATCCCGTCGCTGATCGGTGCCTCGGCAGCCTTGGCCCTCTCGGGCATGCCGTTCTTAGGCCCCATCGGCGCGGCGAAGGTCGGATACAAGGACGGCCAGTACCTTCTGAACCCGACGGTCGCCCAGATGAAGGACTCGGCGTTGGATCTCGTCGTCGCCGGTACGCAGGACGGCGTGCTGATGGTCGAATCCGAAGCGCAGGGCCTCTCGGAAGAAGTGATGCTCGGTGCGGTGACCTTCGGTCACGAGGCCATGCAGGCTGCGATCGGCGCGATCAACGCGTTGGTGGCTGCCGCCGGCAAGCCGAAGTGGGACTGGAAGGCACCTGCTGCGCACACGGAACTCGAAGCCGCGGTGGCAGAGCTCGCGACCGAGGGCCTCAATGCGGCCTACAGCCTCGTTGTGAAGTTCGAGCGTCGCGACGCAATCTCGGCCGTGAAGGCCAAGGTGCTCGAAGCACTGGCCTCGGGAGACGCCCCGAAGTACGCCGCGGCCGATGTGTCCAAGGTGTTCGGTGACCTCGAGTACCGCATCGTCCGCGACCGCGTGCTCTCGGGCGCGCCGCGTATCGACGGCCGCGATCACAAGACCGTCCGCCCGATCACCGTGAAGGTCGGCGTCTTGCCGCGAACCCACGGTTCGGCACTGTTCACCCGCGGTGAGACCCAGGCGCTCGTCGTAACGACGCTCGGCACCGGTCGCGATGCGCAGATTATCGATGCGCTCGAAGGCGAGCGCAAAGAGCCGTTCATGATGCACTACAACTTCCCGCCGTTCTCGGTGGGTGAGACGGGCATGATCGGTTCGCCGAAGCGCCGCGAAATCG
>DAINQU010000063.1:0-2823 GCA_036742455.1 Steroidobacteraceae bacterium
CGCGCAAAGCAACTATCAGATCCTGATTCTCGTTTCTCGTTATGAGAACGCGAATCTCGGTCTGTCGGCTTTCCCTAGCGCCATTGTGTAATGGCCACGCTCTATGTAGCTGAATACAAGCTACTGAGCAGCACCCTGAGTGCACTGAACTTTGCTCCAGTGACGACTCAGGCGCCGCAGGAGCCACCTACTACGGAGCAGGTGGTCTCCATTGCGGCATCTTCAACAGCGAGTCAGCCGTTTAATCAAACGACGACGCTGATTCGCGTCCACGCGGATTCCGTTTGCTCGGTGGCGATCGGCATAAGTCCGACGGCGACCACGACCAACAAACGGTTGGCAGCCAATCAGACCGAGTATTTCGGTGTGGTGACGGGTCAGCAGATCGCGGTCATCCAGAATGTTTAAACGCTTCTGGAAGCCGCTGCCCAAAGAGCTGTGGACCAAGCCTCTGGTGGTCTTGCCCGACGGTCGGATCGGCCTACTGCACCATCAAAAGACCGATGGGAAGGTCGGCGTCCGTCCGTTAGACGGCACCACCGGGCGCTATTTGCCGAATACCTCGGCGCATTGGACGTACGAAGATCGGCTCAGTATTCCCGAGGAAGTCGCGGTCTCGCACGACGAGATTCGTCCGGCGGCCCGGCACGAATACCCCAAAGCGTTGAGGCGTCGACGTGTCTAATATCGTCCTAAATCCCGGCTCGGGTGGCTCGACACTGGCCACCGATACCGTCAGCGGTATTGACACGCAGATCGTCAAGATCGGCTACAGCGTCGCCGGCGTAGCGCCCACGCAAGTCAGCTCGAGCAACCCGCTGCCGGTTACGTTACAGACCGCCGGGGCGACTCAGCCGGTGTCGGGCACCGTAGCGGTGTCGAATTTTCCGGCCACACAGGCAGTCACGGGTACGTTCTGGCAGGCTACGCAGCCCGTTAGCGGCACCGTAGCGGCGACCCAGTCTGGCGCATGGTCGGTCTCTCTGACCGGCACCAGCGTCGTCTCGGGCACCGTGACGGCCAATCAAGGCACGGCCAACGCCACGCCTTGGAACGAGAATTTAGCCCAGTACGGCGGCGTTGCGGTCGGCGCGACCAACGCGCTGCACGTTCAGCCGGGCACGGGCGCCACGTTCCCGGTGTCGGGGACGTTCTGGCAAGCGACCCAACCGGTCAGCATTGCCTCGAGCGTGACCGTCGCCCAGGCAACGGCCGCCAACCTGAACGCCACGGTCACCGGTACGGTGGCCGCGACGCAGTCGGGTACGTGGAACATCGGCTCGATCACCACGTTGCCGAGCTTGCCGGCCGGATCCAACGCGATCGGATCGGTGTCGGTCAGCAACTTCCCGTCGACTCAGGCGGTCTCCGGCACGGTCAACATCGGTAACACCGTGGCGGTGACCGGGTCGTTGACCACGACGCCCAGCACCACGCCACAGGTCGTCACCGTCGACGAACACCAGTACGACGACGACGGCATTCTGTACGTCAACCCGAACGTACCGGGCGCCGACATCGCCACGGGCGATAAGCAACAGCAAATCATCAATACGCTGGCCAATGTCACCAACACGGTGTCGTTGACCGGTCAGGCGATCCCGAAGACGGCTCTGTCCACGCAGACGCTGCTCATGGTGCAAAGCCAGTCCACGGGTCTACTCGACCCGGTGGAAGAAGGCGACAACACCAACGACAACGACGCGCCGGGTAATGCCGGCCTACTCGGCGCCGAAGTGTATCCCCGCGTCTTCGACGGCACGTACTGGCAGCGCGTTCGCGGGTCGATCAACGGCGGCCTGTTGGTGCAGGAGTCAACGGGGCAAATCCAGCGCATTGCGGACCTCCTCGAGGCCGTGTTGATGGAACTCAGGACGCACAGCGTGCTGATGGCGTCATTGAATCAACCGATGACCGATGACCCGGATCTCATTCGGGGCGACATGAATTCTTCATTGCAGTAGGAGTTAGAAATGCTTTTCCAAGGTCAGGTGGCGTCAGCCATTGCTTCGTCCCGCACGTCGGGCCAGCCCAACGCGCAGCAGCTCTGGCTCGGCGAGTTGGCCGTCTCAGAAGTCATGCCGCGTTACAGCGCGGTGTCGAAGTCCGGCAAAATGTTTTACGCATCGGGCGCCCTCCAGACGCTGTCCGCGTCGGGTACGGCCATGACCGGCCTCGTCTTGTGGAACTCGTCCTCGGGCTCCTCGGCGGTCGATTTGCACGTCACCAAGGTGGCCGGCAACGTCGCCGTGACCTCGGCCACGCTGACCACCATTTGGCTTGGTCGTAACGCGCAGGCGTCGGCCCCGACGAGTACGACGGCAGCCGTGCAGACGGCCGGGTATATCGGTTCGTCGACCGGCTCGGGCTTGGCCTACACGGTCGCGACGGTGGCCGCTGCCCCAACCGCCATCCTGCCGCTCTTGCACAACACCGCGGCGATCAACACCGTCGGCGAAGATCCGGGCTTCTACCTCGACCTCGAGGGCTCGGTCATTGTGCCGCCGGGGTACGCCGTGAGTTTCTTCGGCAACGCCGCGTCGGCCGCGACCGCGGTCAACCTGTCGATTGCGTGGGCCGAGTTGCCGGTCTAATGCTCGCCTGGGCGATGAACATGGGTTTCGCCGCAAGCCCAGCCGGAGCGCCCGTTCAACCCAAAAAGCCGTTTGTCGTCGGTCTCGGCCTCAGTCTGCTGAGACTCGGCGGCACGGTGTTTTCTGCCATTCCGTTCCTAGGGTTAATACATGGCCGCCACTAGTACCACGGCGATGGACATCATCACCGGCGCGTTGCGTAACATCAACGCATTGGAAGCCGGCGAAA
>DAINQU010000064.1:0-2796 GCA_036742455.1 Steroidobacteraceae bacterium
CCAAGACGAGCGGCCAAGACCATAGGTACGCCGGGCCTGCCGTGCCGAAGCCGAAGTAAAACAACTGAAACGTGCCGGTGAGGATCGAGATATAACTCACGCCGGCGGCGAAACTGCCGAACGCGCCAATACTGCGGTCCAGTGACTCCCGGTATCCGAAATGCTCCATACCGCTATCGGATTTCGTTGTCGCGGATTTCGTCATACGCACGGCCCCTAAGATTCGCTGACTTTTATTCGTATGCTCGGCGCCAAGCGCCGGTTTGCCGCGCGCCAGAGCCGGTCAGCAATATGCCACGAACAGGCACTCTACTGAGTGCTGATCGCCCATGAACGGACACATCCGTGGCGATCCGCGTGGCATCAATGCCGATCGGGCATCGCGAGCGGCGGTGGCGGTGCCGATTGACGCGCCGTCAGCCAATCCGAGAGTGCCGCGAGCACAGCGGGATCATCGGCGCCATACCGCACCTCCCCACCGGCTCGGACTTCAAAATAGCGCGCTCTGATAGCGCCGGCTGGCGCAGTTTGTAGGGTCGCCAGCCACGACGCGTCACGGCGCACGCCAACCGGCGTAGCAAATTGACGGTCAGCCAACGCGTCCACTTCCTTTTGCAGGGCCGCTCGCACCCGCCCAATTTGGGTCGCGTCAGCCGTATCGTTCGTCACGATGCGTTCAATCACACCGGATCCGCTCGATACGACGGTCATCGTCACCGCTTTTGGGTCGTACTGATCGGACTCGACCGTCTCTTTCTGCGACTTATCCGTGCTCGCGCCAGCATGATTCTGGGACTGCCGATTTCCGCCACCGTGGGGGCCAGATGCCCAAGCGGAAATCGTCACGCCGAAGAGACACACGAACAACACCCAGCGACCAATTGACCGTACCGTCATAGACCCTCCAAATACACACATCTTGACCGACGCAGCGAAGATCACGCGTCCAGACAACGAACGCTCCTCAGACAGCGACTGCACGTAGACGTTCGCATCAGTCACTGCGAATCGGTTCTAAAAACTCCGACTCTGCACTCGCTGTCGGCCTCGATCCCATCGACCACGTCGATCCTAATGCAACACGCAGTAGATTCCTGCGGGATTCTCACACACGGGTTGACGGCATACCGTCGAGCCGAGAAGATCGGTTCGCCCTGTGGTTCGACAACACGTTGGGATACGCATGACTACGCCCCGTTCACGACTCCTGAACATCACCGTATGGCTCGCACTCGCACTCGTCACGCCGCAGGTGGACGCTCAACCGTCGGCCGACTCGATCCCCAGTGCCGTACTGTTCACTAACGTGAACGTCTTTGACGGCACGTCGGCCACTCTGCACGAACATTATTTCGTGCTTATTCGCGGCAACGTGATCGCAAAGGTCTCCGCAACGAAGCCCGAGGTCGCGCCGAACACTGCGGTGACCGTGGTCGATGGCGGTGGCAGAGTCCTCATGCCGGGGCTCATCGACGACCATTGGCACACGATGTTCGTGGCGTCGTCCCCCGCCACGGTCATCAACGGCGACCCCAACTTCACCGCGATCGTCGCCGCCAAGGAGGCAGAAGCCACGCTCATGCGCGGTTTTACCAGCGTACGCGACATGGCCGGATCATCTTTTGGTCTGCAGGAAGCCATCGATCGAGGTGTCACCGCGGGGCCTCGGATATGGCCATCGGGTGCCATTATCAGCCAGACCGGAGGGCATGGTGACTTCCGTACCCCGACCGATCTGCCCGCATCCGACGGCGACAAATTGCCGGCGTTTATCGCCGGTGGACATTCTGCGATCGCCGATGGCGCCCCGGAGGTCTACAAACGGTCGCGTGAACAACTGATGCGGGGCGCCAGCCAACTCAAGCTAGGCGCCGGTGGCGGTATCGTCTCGAAGTACGACCCCATTGATGTCGCGCAATACAGTCTCGAGGAAATCACAGCCGCCGTGAATACGGCGGACGCGTGGAACACGTATGTCACGGTACACGCCTACACACCGAAGGCCATCCAAACGGCTATCCAGGCCGGCGTGAAGTGCATCGACCACGGCCATCTCATGGACGACAAAACCGCCAAATTGATGGCCAATAAGGGGATCTGGCTGAGCACACAGCCCTTTCTGGCATCCGAAGAGCCGAACCCGCTAAGCCCCGACGCCCAGGAAAAAGAAAAAATAGTGACTGAGGGCACCGACCGGGTCTACGCGCTAGCGAAGAAATACCATCTGAAGACGGCATTCGGCACCGACATTATGTTCGAGACCCAAAAAGGTGGCGCAGACCAGAGCAAGATGTTGGTTTCAATGACTCGTTGGTATAAGCCTTTCGAAGTTTTAAAGATGGCGACGGCGGACAATGCGGAATTGCTCGCACTGTCAGGGCCACGCAGCCCTTACCCGAAGAAGCTCGGCGTCATTGAAGAGGGCGCGTATGCCGATCTCTTGGTCGTGGACGGCAACCCACTCAAAAACCTTGAACTCCTCGCGAATCCAAAGGCCAACCTGTCCGTCATCATGAAAGACGGTAAGTTCTTTAAGAACACTCTCGAGCAGAGTCGCCTGACGCCATAGAGCGCATCGCGCCAACGTCTTAAACCGCACTCGCGGCTATCGCCGACCCTCTACCGGGTTCATGACGAAGAACCGACGGGATAATGACGCTACGGCAGCCACGGCGGGCACGTGCTGTTCAAACCGAACCCATGTGGTATCTCGGGAGATAACCCACTCAAAATGCTTTGATAAATGGCGCGCCCGGAAGGATTCGAACCTCCGACCACCTGGTTCGTAGCCAGGTA
>DAINQU010000065.1:0-2781 GCA_036742455.1 Steroidobacteraceae bacterium
CTGCGTATTCCGGCGAAGTTGACCGGCCATTCCGCCGGAACGTGACCGGCGATTCCGCCGAGTCGGCGCTGTAGTGGATTTCTACTCGGATCGGTCACGTTCAGTCAAGATTCTTCGGCGAGACGCAGTCTGCCGCGTCATCGGCTGCAAGCGCCGGACAGACGGACCGACTGAAGTATGGGCTTACGACTTTGCCGCGGCCTTCGCCGTGGCGACGAGCTTGGCGGCCTCTCGCTCGCGCATGGATTCCTTTGCAGTGAGGTGGATTCGGTGCGCCCGGTGGATCAGCCGATCCAAGATGGCGTCGGCCAGTGTCGGATCGCCGATGTAGTCGTGCCAGTCGTTGACCGGTAGTTGACTGGTCACGATGCAGGCGCGGCTTCCGACGCGGTCGTCGAGGAGTTCGAGCAGATCGTTGCGCTCACGGGGCCCGATCGGCGCGATCGCAAAGTCATCGATGATGAGCACGCTGATCTTGGCGATCGCGACGAGCCGTTTGCGGAAGCTGCCATCGGCATGGCAGAGGGTAAACTCCTCGAACAAGCGTGGGGCGCGCACGTACAACACGCTCAGTCCCTGTCGGCACGCCTGATGCCCGAGCGCACACGCGAGGTAGGTCTTGCCGCTGCCGGTGGCACCGTGGATCAACACGCTCTGGTTTGAGCGGATCCACTCGCAGGAGGTCAAGCTCGCAAGCTGCGAGCGGTCGAGACCCGTGCGCGACCGATAATCGAGATCCTCGATGACGGCGTCGCGGTACTTGAGGGTGGCGAGCTGCAGAAGGCGCGTCATCCGCCGGTTGTCGCGGGTGATCTCTTCGCGCTCCAGCAGCAGCGCGAGTCGTTCTTCGAACGCGAGGCTCTGGGCGGCATTGGTTGTCGTCTGCTCGGCCAGCGCCGTCGCCATGCCGTGCAGCTTCAGTCGGTTTAGTGTATCGAGCGTGGGTTGGATAAGCATGAGTCATCGTCTCCTTCATCGGTGCTTTCGGTTTTGGTCGTTGAGTCACGGAAGTAATCGGCGCCGCGCACATTGTCGTGCGTGCGCGAGGCCGTGGCAGCCGCCGTGTCGGCTGCGGGGAAGAGGTCCGGATGCTGATCGAGCTTGGCTTTCAGGATCGCGATGATGCGTTTGCGGTGCGGGGCGCCGATGGCGAGCGCCCGGCGGCATGCGGCCTCCAGACGCTCCTCGCCGTAAGTCTTAGACAGGTTCAGCAACCCCAGGCACGCGCGGTAGCCCTGCTCGGGGTGGGGCCGGTTCTCAAGCTGCCACTGCACGACGGCGCGGGTGCCGGCGCCGATGTTCTGGCCCCAGTTCAGCAGCCGCCCCGGCGTCCACTTCATGTGCTTGCGATGCGCACTCGGCATATGCTCGGGCAGCGTCGTATGCCGGCCCTTCTGGTAGCTGCGCACGTGGGCGGCGACCCGACGACCCTTGAAGAAGCACTCGGCGGTGGTGTCGGTGAGACGCACCATCACGTGCTCGCCCACCAGCGTGTGCGGGACGCTGTAGTAATGCCCATCCCCGTCTGCGTGGTAGTCGATGCCGACCTTTGCCTTGGACCAGTCGGCGTATTCGTACCGGGTTGGTGGCAGTGGCTTCATCGCCGGCCGGTCGATCGACTCGAAGGCCGTGAGTCGGCTGCCGGGCAGTTTCTTGAACGACCGGCGATTCAGATCCGTCAGCAGCTCGGCGACCGCCAGGTTCAGCTCCCGCAGCGAGAAGAACTGGCGGTTGCGAAGACGCGCGAGTATCCAGCGCTGTACGACCAGCACGCTCATCTCGACAGATGCTTTATCCTTCGCGTGATAGGGGCGCGCTGGAAGGATCGCCGCGCCGTAGTGACTCGCGCAGTCCTGGTAAGTCGAGGTCGCCTCCGGCTCGTAGCGACAGGCCTTCTTGATCGCTGCTTTCAGATTGTCCGGGATCCACAGGCTCGGCACCGCCCCGAAGAACTCCAGCATCCGGATCGTCGAGCCGATCCAGTCCGGCAGCTTCTGCGTCCAAGTCGCCTCCGCGTACGCGTACTTCGAGGCGCCGAGCGTTGCGACGAAGATCTCGGCGGTGAGGATCTCGCCGCTCTTCGGATCGATTACCGCAACTGTGTCGCCGCTGTAGTCGATGAACACCTTCTCCCCGGCGCGGTGCACCTGGCGCATCGAGCGGGCCAGCCGGCCTCGGTACTCGTGATAGTGCAGGCAGAACTGGCTGTACCGGTACGCGCTCTGCCCGTGCGCCTTCTCGTATTCCTCCCACAGCAGCTGCAGGGTGACGCCCTTGCGCTTGAGCTCCTGGTGGATCAGCGCGTAGTCCGGCTGCGCATAGCGGTCGGGTGGCGCGGGTTTCCGGTACATCAGCGCCTCGAGACCGGCTTCATCGAGCCGCGCCGGCAACGGCCACGCCAGCCCCTGACCCATCGCCCGCTGCACGGCGTTCGTCACCGCGCCCTTCGACATTCCGGTCGCCGCGGCAATCTTCTCGTGACTGAGTTTCGCCTCAAATTTGAGGCGCAGAACCTCTTTGATCTTGCGCATGGCACTCCGTTTGGCTGGCATCGGCTCCCCCGAGGTAAAAAGCGGGCAGCTTAGCCAGGAAAATGTACGTTCCAGCGCAAACTCGGCCTGGTTCCGGACGAACGTGACCGGCCATTCCGGGATCGTGACCGAGGATTCCGGCCAAAGCCGAAAATCGGTCACCTTCAATCAGAATCGGCGGTCACGTTCGGTCGGAACGACCGGTCACGTTCAAACGGAATTAGCGGTCAACATGGTCCGGAATACGCAC
>DAINQU010000066.1:0-2585 GCA_036742455.1 Steroidobacteraceae bacterium
TCAGGACTACCTCAAGAAGCATCCGGACGCCGGTGGATTGCAGCAAGCGGACGATCGGCTCATGTCGAACTCCGACCCGTTAGTGCACACCTACAACGCATTGCCCACGGCTCAAGATCGTGCGGAGTTCCTCAAGCGTCATTTCAACACCGACGAAGAACGTCGAAATTTCGTCAACAGCAAGAAGGCTCACGACCATGTGGGTGGCTTGAATGACTGATAAGGCTGACTCTGACACCGATCTGGACTCGGCCGCGCTAAAGCTGGCCAGTACCGATAGCGCACCGAGTACGCCCAAGAAGTCGACCGCGGCGCCATCTAACGATCTGGATGCCGCTGCACTCGCGTTGGCCAAGTCCTCAGATGGCGCCAACCAGAAGATGCACCGCAACATCGGTTGGGAGATGGAATCCGACCGTCTGGCCGACCAAGCAGGTATTGGCGAAGGCGTCACGTCGGCAGTCACCGGTATCGGTGGATCCATTGCCGGCGGCTTGCACGGCCTTTACCAATTGGGCAAAGGCTGGCTGACTGGCAACCCGAATACCGCCGCCGACGCCGCTTCGGCTGTGCGGAATACGGCCGGTCGACTGACGTACGCGCCTCGCAGTGTGGAGGGTCAGCTTGCTGCTCGCGGTATTGCTGCACCTTTTGAAGCGATGGCAATGCCCGCTGAATGGGCCGGCGGCAAAGTCACCGACCTCACTGGCAGTCCGCTCGCCGGAACCGTCGTCGGTACGTTGGGGCAATTGGCAACACCGTTGGCGTTGGGCAGAGGCATGAGCGCAGGTATGCGCGGTCTGGCCGCTCGAGGGCCGATGGCTGCCGCCGCTTTGGAAGACGTCAAGGTCGTACCCGGCGACGTCCCCGTTCCCGAGAAGCTTGGCGCCGTCGAACACGAAGTGTTGCAAGGTCAGCCGGTCAAATTGCCAGAAGCGGCACCGGCTGCATCGGGCGTTGTCCCTGGCGTAACGTCGGCACCGGAGCCGTTCAACCCGGCATTCAGCGCCGGTCGCGAACAGGCGGCATTTGCCGACGAGGCCCCACAATCCAAGCCCGGGCTCGAGCTGCCGCAAGAGGAACAGCAACGTCGGGTGCGTGTGCTGCGGTCGGTTGGGTTTAGCGATCCGACCACGATTCGCCAAAGCGCCGTCACCGGCGATCCGTTGGCGGCCGGGACCGACGCCCAGATTTCGCGTCTGGACACTGACGCAGGTCGGCATCTTAAAGGCGTGATCCAGAACGAACGAGCGACGCTCGACAATTACGCCAGCGACACCGTACGTCAGACGGGCGGTCGGACAGACTCCGTTCCCGGCGGCAATCAGACCGACGCGGTGGCTCGCGGTCGCACCGTACCCAAGGCATTGGGTGCCCTCGATGACAAGCTGGAGGCGCAGAACCGAGCGCTGTACCAAGCGGCCGACGAAACGGCCGAAGGGCGGGCGTTGCCCAAGATGGACAACCTTGCCGGCATTCTGAGCGACGAGTCGGAGTTCCATAACTTCGACGGCGGCGAACGGTTGTTGACGGGTCTCAAAAAGAAAATGCAGGGTCTGGGCCTAATGGACGGGGACGGCAATATTGTCCCTGGCACCGTTCGCAACAGCGAAGCCCTGCGCCAATTCATCAACTCGGGCGACGGCGCCTACCCGTTGCGAGCCAAGATTCGCGACGCGATCGATCAGGACGTGTTCTCCCAGTCGGGCGAGGACATCTACAGTCAAGCGCGAGCGCTGTACAAGCTGCGGAAAGATACGCTCGAAAACCCGAATGGCATCAACGCCATCATGGCGAACGATGGGCCAAACGGCATCAATCGCAAGACGCCTTACGAAGACGTTATGGGTCGATTGGAATCAATGGATCCGGATCAGCTCTCGCACATCATGGGCGTTTTGCGCGAAATGCACGGCGACCTCGAACCGGTGGCTCGGGATGCCATTAACAACATTCAAGCGCACTTTGCGTCACGGGCGCAGCAAACCGGCAACAGCTTGGCCGGCGATCAGTGGAACGCTCGAGGGCACAACACGTTCCTGCGCAACAACAGCGAAACGCTTAATACCGTCTTTCAGGATAAGCCCGAGCTGTTGCACCGGCTGTATACCGCCAACGAAGCGGGGAAGATCTTGTCGCACAACGCGGCGTACCCCGGTGCGGCGGCTCAGGCGGCGAACTTGGCCAAGGCGGGCGTCTTGCCGGGCTTGATCCACAAGGGCTCAATGGTCGGCGGTGAAGCCATAGGCTCCATGTTCGGAGCCCCCGGCATCGGCACTATTCTTGGCGAGAATTTGGGAGCGCGAGCGGCTTCCGGTGCATCGGAATCTGCCGCTTTGAGTGCGGCAAGAAAGCGTACGACCTTACGACAAACACTTGAACCGTCCGAATAGCGGCCACGCCGCTTTTGCGCGACTGCTTGACCAGCCGCCACAGCAGCATCATCGCCCAATAGGAACCTAACGGACTCATAATGACCACCGAAACCTTAACCCCAAGCCTCTTTTTCCGGGACTGGGATAATAATGGGAACCCTCTCGTCGGAGGTCTGGTTTACACGTATTTGGCCGGCACGACAACCCCGG
>DAINQU010000067.1:0-2529 GCA_036742455.1 Steroidobacteraceae bacterium
CCGGGGTTGTCGTGCCGGCCAAATACGTGTAAACCAGACCTCCGACGAGAGGGTTTCCATTTGCGTCCCAATCGCGGTAAAAAAGTGAGGGTACTAAAGTCGTCATGTGTTCCTGCCAAGGAGTTGGCTATGGTCTGGATGTTTGCGTCGGTCGTGCTGGTATTGGCCGTCTTTCACGAACCGTTCCGCAAGGTCGTTTTGATTACCGCCCTTGTCATACTGGCGTTCGTGGTGTTCTGGGTTTCTACCAACGGTCACCACTGAGCTGACGCGCTTACTTCGGTTCCTCAAAGCCACCAGCCAACGGCTTGGTGGTCTGCTGCAATTCCTTGCCCTTGTTGATCATCTGCCAACCCTTGCGACCCAACGACGCAAGGCCGCCGGTCTTGGCGTCGACCATCGTGGTCGCCAGATTGCCCGCACCTTCGGCCAGCGCACCCGTGAGGGTGTTGCTGTTGTTGATGACGTGACCGACCGGCTGCGCTTTGACGTAGCGCGAGACATTCCCAAGCGTTTGCAGGGTCTGCGATTCTTCGCCGGGCAGCAGGTGTTGCATCTTGGGCGACAAGGCTTCTAACCGCTTGTTGAACCGCGCTTGATTAAACGCGTTGTTGCCCTGCGAGTCGATCCCGGCAGCCGTGCGTAGATCGTCCAACGTCGCCACGCCCATCGTTTGCAGCGCCCGATCGTTGTTGCCAAGGTTCTGGCGCATCAGTGCCACCTGATCGCGGTTGCCGCCGGTGACGAATTTCGGGACGAACTTGTCCGGTGGCACCGTGCCTTCGACCGCTGCTCGGTAGGCCGGGTCGGCTTCCAGTGCCTCAAACCGGCTGCGAGCGGCTGAACGAGCCGCGTCGGCCAACGGCTTCAGCTCGGCGGCCTGACCTTTAAGCGGCAAGTCCTCGAGCTGCTGCCGAATGATCGACGCCGCGGCCCGAGCGTTGCCGCTGGGGTTGTCGCGGGCTTCGCTCGCGAGGTTCGTCCGCATGGCTTCGAACTGCTCGAACGACATCGGTTCGCCGCTTTCAAAGGCTTTCAGATCCGACTCAATGCCAGCCGGCACAAAGTTGCTCTTGAGGCTTTTCTTGAGCGCCGCCCGGGCGTTCTCGGCAAACGTCTGCCCGTCGACCGGAAAATTGCCGCCAGCGGCATCGTTGAGCGCCTGATACTTGGCGTTGATGTCGGCGACGATCGGGGCGTCGTGATCCTTGTACGCCTGAATGAGCGTGTCGCCATGCTCGGTGGCGTTGGTCGTGAATACGTCGGGGCCGACCTGATCGCGCAGGTGCTGCAAGTTCGCCTTGAGCGCTTCGTCCTGGGCGTTGTGGAAATCGCCTAAGCCCGTCACGCCGCGGCGATTCATCTCGCGAGAAAGAATGGCGGGGCTTTGAGTCGCCTGACCTTCGGTAAGACGAATCGGTACCGGGAGCGAATCGGCTTCGGCGTGGCGCGACAGCACTTCGGGCTTCGGAGTCTGCCCCTGCGCCACGGCTGCTCGATAGGCTTCCTGCAAATCGGGGCTTGCAGCCACCACGTTGCCACCCGACGCCGACGCGGCACCCATCGAGGTCGGCTGTTGCGACCAATGGGCAGCACCTTGGGTCAGCGACGGAGCGATACCGTCTAGGCCACCTCGAGCCATCGAAGCATTGGCGCCCAAGGCTGCCCCTGCTCGATTAATCACAGGGCCACCCACGACGCCGCCGAGGACGTTTCCGGCGGTTTCCGTCGAACTGGCCGATGGGGCAAGTAGGCCAACACCGCCGCCGATCAGGGCGCCACCGAGAGCGGTGTTTGCGCCGGGGATCATAGCAGCGGGTGCATACGCAACCCCGCTGCCGACCAAGTTACCCAGCTTACCGGCTGGCGTGGCAAGCAACGGTTCGGCCAATTCGCGGGTGTTCTTGACGTCCTCGCGAGAGACCGTGCCTAGAACCTGACCGATGCCTTGCAACGCCGAATTCATTCCGTATCCCGTGCCGGCCAAAAAGCGATACGGCGTTTCGGGGATGTGAATGCCGGTGTCGTAGCCGGCCACATTGAGGTTACCGCCACCCGCAGTGGGGTCGTTCGGATAGACCTTCGGCGGGGCTTTCGGGCCTACACCGAAGTCAAGCCACGGCAATTTCAAGTTGCCATGAGCAAACTGCTCTTTGCTTTCGCCCGTCAGC
This sequence comes from Steroidobacteraceae bacterium, assembly GCA_036742455.1. Classification (GTDB taxonomy): domain Bacteria; phylum Pseudomonadota; class Gammaproteobacteria; order Steroidobacterales; family Steroidobacteraceae; genus CAIKZZ01. The sequence continues at coordinate 2,172 of DAINQU010000067.1, forward strand.
CGATCGCTCTTGGGCTTGTCTTGGGGGGCGTACGCCGCCGCAAGGGCATCGGCATCGGGATCGCCCGAAGGCTTGGATGATTTCGAGCTGCTCTTGGGCGTGCTGGCATACGCAAGCGTCAGCGCGGCATCATCTGCATCACTCATTTAGGCCACCGACATGATCGTGTGCGCGTTTGCGATTGATGAAATCTTTCGCCTGCTCGGGCGAGTCGAAATGACGCTTGAGGAATTCCGCTCGTTCTTGAGGACTTTTCAGCGCGTTGTAGGTATGCATGAGCGGATCGGCATCCGACATCAGCTTATCGTCCGCTTGCTGCAATCCACCGGCGTCCGGATGCTTCTTGAGGTAGTCCTGA
>DAINQU010000068.1:0-2341 GCA_036742455.1 Steroidobacteraceae bacterium
GCACGGAAACCGTGGGTACGCTTGCGGTGGATCGTGCTCGGCTGGTAAGTGCGCTTCATGGCGAAATCGTCCGAATATGCAAATTAGTGCCGTTTCACGGCGCGAGCCGCACAATTTATCTGCGTGCGGATGGCTTGTCAACGACCGATACCGGTCAAAGGGACTGGAGGGGGGGCTGATGCCGTTATAGACTCGCCGTCCACGCCCTCACTCAGCAGCTCGCACTCTTCATGGCATCCGCAGACGAACTTTGGAATTTATGTCTGCGCCATCTGGAGACGGAGGTTGCCGAACAGCAGTTCAACACCTGGATTCGCCCGTTGCAGGCGACCGGGGACGAGTCGCACGTTCGACTGCTGGCGCCCAACAAGTTTGTCGTCGACTGGGTCCGACAAAACGTGCTGTCGCGCATCGTCGAGGTCATATCGGCGCAAGTGCCTGAAAATGAGGTGCTTCCGCTCGTATCCGTCGAGGTGGGCAGCCGTGAGGTGCGAGTTCCGGTCACAGAGGCGCCGGCAGCGGTCCCGTCGGCGATTCCAGCGACCAATTTTGGACCGAGGTCGGGTAGCCGACCGACTCCCACCGTCATCGGCGCGCGGATCAATCCTGAGTTTACCTTCGACAATTTTGTGGAAGGTAAGAGCAATCAGTTGGCCAAAGCGGCGGCGCGGCAGGTCGCCGACAATCCAGGGGTCGCCTATAACCCCCTATTCGTGTACGGCGGCGTCGGCTTGGGCAAGACCCACCTCATGCACGCCGTTGCCAATGAAATTAAGAGCCGACGGCCTGATGCCCGGATCGCGTACGTTCATTCGGAACGATTTGTTGGCGATATGGTTCGGGCGTTGCAGCACAACACGATTGCCGACTTTAAGGCCGCGTATCGATCGTTGGATGCATTGCTCATCGACGATATCCAGTTCTTTGCCGGTAAGGATCGCTCGCAAGAAGAGTTTTTTCACACCTTCAACGCGCTGCTGGAAGGCCAGCAGCAGGTGATATTGACCTGCGATCGGTACCCAAAAGAGGTCAATGGTCTGGAAGAGCGCTTGAAGTCTCGGTTCGGGTGGGGATTAACGATCTCGATAGAGCCACCGGACTTGGAGACCTGTGTTGCGATTCTGATGAGCAAAGCGCATCTGGCGAACGTGGCCTTGCCGGACGAGGTTGCATTTTTTATCGCAAAACGTATTCGGTCTAACGTTCGTGAGTTGGAAGGTGCGCTTCGGCGAGTGTCCGCCAACGCGCAATTTACCGGCCGGCCGATCACGCTGGATTTCGCCAAAGAAGCGCTTCGGGATCTGATCGCTCTCCAAGAAAAGTTGGTCACGATCGAGAACATTCAGAAAACCGTGGCGGAGTATTACAAGTTGCGGGTGGCGGAGCTGCTTTCCAAACGACGCAGCCGATCGGTCGCTCGGCCCCGCCAGGTGGCTATGGCGTTGGCGAAGGAGCTCACAACCCATTCGTTGCCGGAAATCGGCGATGCGTTTGGCGGTCGTGATCACACAACAGTACTGCATGCCTGCAAACGCATTCGGGAGCTCCGTGATGAGGAGCGACGGATGGATGAGGATTATGCAAACCTGTTGAGAACATTGACGGGATGATGTGGATAACTTGTGCGGTCTTTTCAGCAGCGAAAAGCATGGCAAGATATCCACAGGTGTTTCACACGATGCGAATGGGTTACCGACTGGCTTCAGGCGAGTTTGTACTTCTCGTAGTCTTTTGAAATTAAAAGAATTTTTGGGGTTTTCCAGTGATATTCAGGTCCTCTACTGCAATAGCAGTAATCTGAATTCCTAGAGAATCAAGACTTAAGATTAAGAACGCTCTCGGAATTGGATCGGCGTAAGGCCACAGGTGTCACGATGAAATTCACTAGTGAACGCGAACGAATTCTCGAACCTCTCCAGGCCGTTATCGGCGTGGTAGAGCGTCGACAAACGATGCCAATTTTGGCGAACGTGCTTCTATCTGCGAAGAACGGGCAGTTATCGATAACCGCCACTGACTTAGAAGTCGAATTGGTCGCCGGCGGCGAAGTCACGGTGCAGACACCTGGCGATATCACGGTACCCGGCCGCAAGTTTCTGGATATCGTCCGCGCGATTCCGGAGAAGGCGACGGTCACCTTTACCCTCGAAGGCGACAAAGTCACCGTTCGAGCGGGCAAGAGCCGCTTTACCTTGACGACGCTCCCGGCGGCGGATTTCCCTGCTGTGGAAGGCGTCAACCCGCAGCTCGCCTTTGATTTGGATCAGGCGGCGTTAAAGGGGCTCCTCGAAAAGACCCACTTTTCGATGGCGCAGCAAGACGTTCGCTATTACCTGAACGG
>DAINQU010000069.1:0-2052 GCA_036742455.1 Steroidobacteraceae bacterium
TACCTGGCTACGAACCAGGTGGTCGGAGGTTCGAATCCTTCCGGGCGCGCCATTTCACACAGCGTTTTCAGCGGCTTGCCAGACGGGCGTCGGGGCGAGGAACGCTCGCGCACCGGTTGCACACTCCCGGAATCGTTTCGATTTGTCCCAAGTCGCAAGTAATGTAAAATTACATTACTTTTTATGATCGCTGTAGGAGGATCATCATGTCTACCTTGACGGTGACAGCGAAAGGACAAGTGACCTTTAAAAGAGACTTGCTGCGGCATCTGGGTATTGAGCCAGGGCAGCAGGTCGAGGTCGTCAAGTCGCCTGGCGGGAGGGTCACACTTCGGGCTGCCGCGCCCACCGGAACGATCGAAGACTTCATCGGTTGTCTGGCAGGTAAGACGAGGAAAACGGCAACGCTCGAGGAGATCAGCGAAGCTGCATCGGCCGGCTGGTCAGCACGTCCGTGAAGGTCACGGTCGACACCAATGTGCTCGTTCGGGCGGTTGTGCGTGACCATGAAAAGCAGAGCCGTGCCGCTATTCGAGTGCTTCGCGACGCAGATGTGATCGCCGTGCCGCTGCCGGTTTTGTGCGAACTGGTTTGGGTCTTGCGGCGCGTGTACGCAATTTCTGCGCCCGAAGTCGCGACAACTCTGGAGGCTTTGGTTCAGGCCGCTAACGTGACGGTTAACCGCGTCGCGGTGGAATCGGGCCTGGAAGTGCTCCGTGCGGGTGGGGACTTCGCTGATGGTTTGATTGCCTTTGAAGGTCAGCAACTCGGTGGCGAGACATTCGTGTCTTTTGATAAAGAGGCAGTCAGTTTGATTGCCGGCAAGGGCCAGCCCGCAAGATTGCTGTCATGACCATCTGGCTACGAACCAGGTGGTCGGAGGTTCGAATCCTTCCGGGCGCGCCATTTCCCGACGCATTGTTATGGCTCTCTTAAGCGATACTCCGTGTGCGGTGTCGCTTGAGCGGCATCGGTCACGGCAGGAAGTCTTATCGATAGCCGCGAAGACCAAGATTGCCGACTCGGATTCGTCACGACCGGCAAGCGACGCTCGAGGTGAACTTCGGCACGCGGTCACCGTCTTATGAGATCGTGCGGCCCGGAAGGTCGATCTTCTGCGCCTCGGTCAAGATGTGTTTGTCGGGAGGGTCTATGGCGATAGGGTCGCTCAATCGTTGGATATTGATCGCGTCGGTTTTCTGCCTCACGGTTCCCGCTTGGGCGGCGGGTCCGCACGGTGGCGGTAATCGCCAGTCCCAAAACCATGCGGGTTCCGACTCGGACAAGAAGCAGCAGGTGACCCCGGAATCGGATCAGTACGATCCGAAGGCTGTGACGATGACGGTCGTGTCGAGTGGATCCGGGGTGATTGAACGCATTGTTGCGAACGACACGTCAGACGCAACCCAAATTGGCCGAGTGCGCGCGGCGCTACAGAAAGAAGTGGACGCGTTGGGTGAGCGGCAATTTACCACCCCGGTTGGCGTGCGCCGTGACGCGTCGTGGCTCGCGACCCTCCAGACGGCGCCGGTGGGCGCCATCCGAGCGCGCTATTTCGAAGTGCGTGCGGGTGGCGAAGTACGCTACGCCGCTGCCGATCCGGCCGTGCTCACGGCACTCACGGACTGGCTGACGGCGCGTCAATCGGCACCACCGCCGGCACTTGCCATGCCCGATCGGCACTGAAGCGACGCTGCGGTGCACCCACGGGGTGCCGGTGATCGGCTATCGGTACGCAGCAGGGCCACGGATTCATGGCATATTGCGTGGCTGCTCGGGCGTAGGCTGAAGCGGCGCGTAGGGCTGACCACACGAATAAGATCACGCGTATTTGAGGGGCTGTGCGTATGACGAAATCCGCGACCACGAAATCCGACAGCGGTATGGAGCATTTTGGATACCGAGAGTCACTGGACCGGAGCATCGGCGCGTTTGGTAGTTTCGCCGCGGGCGTAAGTTACATCTCCATTCTCACGGGCACCTTTCAGCTGTTTTATTTCGGCTTCGGCACGGCAGGCCCGGCGTACCTATGGTCTTGGCCGCTCGTCTTGG
>DAINQU010000070.1:0-1941 GCA_036742455.1 Steroidobacteraceae bacterium
CGAACGACGCGGCGCAGCGTCCTGCGTGCGCTGGGGCTCGCCGGCGTGTGGACATCGGCGTCTGCCTTCGGTGCGGTGCCGTCTTTGAGCGGTGCTCACTCCCATGCGAAACCTAACGCGACGGATGGCCAACCGGTTCGACTCTCCGCCAACGCGTTGGATCATTGGGTCGAAACATTTTTTCCGGCGTTCAATCACGGAAACCATCAACCGCCTTTTTCGCGAGAAAAGCACGCGGCACGATACGACGTCGAATTACGCCGAATCGTGACAGACACGCGGGTCCCGGAAACGGGTGAGCGGGTCAAGGTCAGTGGTCTCGTCGCCATTCCTGTCGGCGTGTCAGGTCCGTTACCCGTCGTGTTGTGGCAGCACGGTACCGTGTTGGGCTTTGACCAAGTTCCGTCCAAAATGACGCGCTTCGCTGAAGCCGGCTACCAACCGAGCGATGCAACGGATTCGCTCGAAACGCTCTTCAATCTCCAGCGACTCGCTGGCCAAGGCTTCGCGATCATTGCCGCCGATTACCTCGGGAAAGGGCCGTATCGCGAGGAACGATCGGAAGCCTATGCCGTTCGCGACGCCACCGTTCAAACCTGCCTCGATGTGTTCGATGCCGGACTGGCGACGTTGCGCGATCTCGGCCATGCCCCCGCGCAATTGTTCCTAAACGGCTGGTCGCAGGGTGGCCTCAATACGCAATGGCTGGCACAGGCATTGCGCGATCGGAAGATCGTGGTGACCGCTGCAGCCACCCAATGCGCATTCAATAACCTCGTCGAGTCGGTGCGTTATTGGACTGGGCAATTGCCCCTCAACGACTCGACGAACTATCCGCCGGTGCCAGGCTGGACGTCGGTCGCGCTCGTTATCCTGTTGGGCAGTTACCGGGCCTATTATGGGTTGCCCGATCTGTTCAAAACCGCCATTAAGCCCAAGTATCAGGAGTTCGCCGAGACGTACTGGTCAACCTACGCCCTCGATGGTTTTGATCTGTCGCGCGCACCGACCTCGGCGGGAGACTTACTGATTGATGGGATTCTCAGCGGGTATACGGCGGAATCGAATAGTGCGTTCGTCGCCCACTTGGGACGAAACACACCGGCCTATCAGTCCTACGATTTCCCAATCCGGTTCTATTACGGATTAGCCGACGACGCATTGCATCCGTCCAGTATGCGCATCGCTCTGACGGCCGCAGGCTCCCATGCGACGGGCATCGGCGTGCCCAACGGCAGCCATCGCGGCGCGTTCATCTCGAGTCTCTACGGCAATGCGGCGTCGACCGTCGGTCACGGCAACGTCGTCGACTGGTTCCGTTCGTTTCTCTAACGGAACGCGGGACGCCGCTGACTCGGCGTGACGTGTGACCGCATAGCGAAGGTCATCGTCGAGTCCCGCGCCCCGCTCGGCACGGCACCGGGTGAGCACGCGCTGGCCTAACCCGAGCGCGCTCCCCTGCGCGGCTGCAGTGCTTCGTTCAGATCGTGTTCGTCGCGAGAAGCGCATCCAATTGTGCGAATGTCTCGTGCGTTGCATCGAGAGAGCCAGCCCCTGCAGCGTCGAGCGCTTCTTGCGATGGGTAGCGCTCACTCATGACAAGGCGCGTCCTAGCGCCCAAATCTTCGAATGTAACGGTGGTCACCGAACCGCTCTCGCCGTTCTCTTCATTTGTCCAGACGATCCGTACGAACGGGACGACGTCCGTGTAGCGGCCAAAAAAATCGAGACCGTCACCAAAACTCAGGTGATAGGACCCACCCGATCGGACGTCCATGTCACAACGTTTGAGTTCGAGACCCATGGAGCGGGGCACCCACCACTGTCGGAAGAATTCTGGATTCCGCCACGCCTCATAGACCCGCGGCAGCGGACTGTCGAACAGGCGAGTGGCCGTCATCTCGGTGGGACTGGTACGCGCCACCGTCGTCCGAACCGATT
>DAINQU010000071.1:0-1852 GCA_036742455.1 Steroidobacteraceae bacterium
TGGCGTCTTTGAGGCGCTGTGGGTACAGATAGACCGTCAGCGACTTTGGAGACTTCTGTGTTGGAACGGACATTAGTGGACGGCAGGCGGTTTCTGGCGGAAGCGTCGGAGCGAGTCGCATGCTAGTGCTCGCATGGTCGCTCCTACTGGCGTCGCCTAAGATGCACGAGTGTCGATTTCAATCAATGGTGCCAGTCGCGATGGCGTCTACGGTATGCCGAGATAGAAAGTTAGATGGCCTCGCGCAACGATTAGACGCGGCAAATGCATTAATTCTTAATCGACTGAGTCCAGGGGCCGCCGTACACCAGGCAGAGGGGATGGCTGAATTTAATCGGTGGTGGCCCGCCTATTGCGAGGAACGGCGAAGGCAATACGGAGGCCCCCCCCGGGAATACGCATCGTGCGCAGAGAATGAATACGCGGACCAGTTGGATCAAACCAGACCGCGGTCGTTACCGGGTACCGGCTTCTTCGTATATCAGCGTATGTCCCGCAACGGGACGATGGGGCTGAAGACCATCGACCAAGTCGATGCCCCCGACGGGTCATCGGATGGCTCACTACGTGAACGGCTTAACGCCTGGCTGCGATCGAGGTCGCCCGGACTCATGGTAGCGAAAGTACTTATCACCGGGCCGCTCATTGCTGAACGAGTAAGCGTGAGCGCCGTCTATCGGCAATGCGTGCCCGGTTCGCCGATTTTCCGCGCGGTGACCACACGATTGACCGCCGAGGGACTGGCGGCGCACCCCGATGAGACCGTGGCGTACAGTTATTACGCTCCCGCTGAGGGCCTTTTGTCCGTGAGTCGAATTCTGACGCCTGACGGTATCGATGCCCTTGCCGTCTACGTCCTCGAGAGCTTAAGGAAACAGCAATACAGCGTGACCGAATCGGGAGTCGGTCTGGACGAAATCAGGCGGTACGTTTCAGATCTCGACTTCTGGGATATCGGCCCGTCACAAATTACCGTTCGATTTAATCGTTATGCGGTCGCAAGTTACGTCGAAGGGACGCCCGAAGTCAGGCTCCCGCGACGGTTATTTATTCCGTATTTGACACCCGTTGGTCGCCGGATGCTTGGCGGGTGTCCCGCATCTCATCCGTCAAAAAAAACTCAAAAATCATAAAAAGGTAAGAGCCCGTGTGAATAGCAAACTCACCTGTGAGGTACGACGCGCCGCGAATTAGCTTCTTCGTAAGCGTCCGGCGAACTCATCTACCGCGCCTATGCCTGAGATTAGACACTGCCGCTAGGTTTAAGTGGACACGTGTCCACTTACGAGGTGGACACGTGGACACTAAGAGCGGCGAGTTGATTATTGATGAGCCCCGGCGACGACGGCGGCACAGCCAGGCGTTTCGAGACGAAGCGATTGCAGCGTGCCAGCATCCTGGCGTTTCGATCGCATCGGTGGCCTTGGCAAGAGGCCTGAACGCGAACTTACTGCGACGATGGGTGATCGAGGCGGAAGGCCGAACTCGACCGGCAGCGCAGCTGCCGGTCATGCCATCTTTTGTTCCGGTTCGGATCGCGAAGCCGAAACCAGCGTTGTCGGCTGAACCGCCCATCCGGATCCAGTTGCGCCAAGGCGCGACGGAAGTGACGATCGAGTGGCCCACGACGCATCCTGCGGCGTGTGTGGTGTGGCTTCGAGAGTTGCTGCGTTGATCCGGGTCGATGAAGTCTGGATGGCGACAGAGCCGTTGGACATGCGTGCCGGCGTCGATACGGCGTTGGCTCGAGTGGTGAGCGTGTTTGGTTACGCGAGGATGCATCATGCGTATCTATTCGCGAACAAACGCGCGAACCGGATGAAGGTGCTGGTGCACGACGGTTTTGGGATTT
>DAINQU010000072.1:0-1752 GCA_036742455.1 Steroidobacteraceae bacterium
ACAAGACGTTCATGTGGCCGCGTTCTTGGTGGTTCAAAGTGTATGAACCCAAGATTCGCGCAGCCGCCGGCCTCGGCACGGCGCCCAAAGGTCCGGATCCCGATCGCTACGCCCAGCAATACGCCCACTGCGATGTATTGGTGGTCGGCGCAGGCCCAGCGGGCATCGCGGCCGCACTCGCCGCCGCTCAAGCCGGTGCTCGTGTGATTCTGTGTGACGAGCAAGCTGAATTCGGTGGCTCGTTGCTGTCCGAGCGTTCTGCTTCCGTCGACGGCGTAGCCGCGAGCGAATGGGTTGCTCGGTCCATCGAAACACTGCGGGCTAATCCGCGTGTACGCGTTCTGTCACGCACCACGGCGTTTGGTTACTTCCCGCACAACAACATCGGTCTGTGCGAACGAATCACCGAGCACTTGGCATCGCCGCCGGCGCATTTGCCCCGTGAACGCCTCTGGCAAGTTCGAGCGACGGAAGTCGTCATCGCCGCCGGTGGTATTGAACGTCCACTGATTTTCCCGGGTAACGACCTACCCGGCGTCATGTTGGCATCAGCGGCGCGGACATACGCCAACCGCTATGGCGTTCGCGTCGGCGAACGCGTTGCTGTTTTGGCCGGGTGTGATGCGGCGTTTGAGGCGGCTCTGGACTTGAGCGCCGCTGGATCAACGATAGCCGTGGTCGCGGACGTTCGCCCAGCGGGTTCCGTTGATGGACCCGGTCTCGCAGCAGCACGCGCCGCTGGTTTGCGCATACTCCCGAATGCAACGGCTCTGGGTGTCACCGGTAAGTTGCGCGTAACCGGAGTCAAATTAGGCATCGTCAGTCACGACGGGACTGTGATTGCCGGCGAAACCATCGCGTGCGATGCGGTAGTGACGTCGGGCGGCTACACGCCGAGTGTGCACTTGCACTCGCAGTCACGCGGCAAGTTGAGCTATGACGCCGCCCTCGGCGCCTTTATCCCCTCTACAACCGCCGAGCGCACCCGTTCGGCCGGCTTCAGCCGTGGTGTTCAAGGGCTGGCGGCGACATTAGCGGACGGCGCCGCCGTCGGTTCAGCGGCTGCCGCCGCAACCGGTTTTAATGCGACTGCGCTCGCGTTCACGGCACGCGCTGTAGAGTCTGGGCTCGCAGGCAGCCCCGGCGCCCTGCCGCAACTGGCGGCTCCGGTTCCGCCGAAGAAAGCCTTTGTCGACTTCCAGAACGATGTCACCACCCGTGATATCGCTCTGGCGCAGCGGGAAGGCTTTGAGTCGATCGAGCACATCAAGCGCTACACGACAACCGGTATGGCAACGGATCAGGGCAAGACCTCCGGTCTTAATGCCTTGGGTATCGTCGCCGATGCGTCTAACCGGGCCATCGAGAAAGTGGGTCTGACGACCTACCGTATGCCGTACACACCGGTCACCTTCGGTGTGTTCGCGGGTGCTGCGCGCGGCGATCAGTTTGATCCTGTTCGACGTACACCGAGCCATGAATGGGCTATCGCGCACGGCGGCGTCTTTGAGGACGTCGGCAACTGGAAACGTACGCGTTACTTCCCGAAGGCTGGCGAAGATATGCACGCCGCCGTCGATCGCGAGTGCGTTGCTGTGCGCACTTCCGTCGGCATGTTTGATGCTTCGACCCTCGGCAAGATCGAAGTTGTCGGCAAGGACGCAGCCGAGTTCCTGAATCGGTTCTACGTGAACAATTGGTCGAACCTCGGCGTCAACCGGTCGCGCTACGGCATCCTCTGCCGCGACGATG
>DAINQU010000073.1:0-1752 GCA_036742455.1 Steroidobacteraceae bacterium
ACAAGACGTTCATGTGGCCGCGTTCTTGGTGGTTCAAAGTGTATGAACCCAAGATCCGCGCGGCCGCAGGCCTTGGCACCGCGCCCAAGGGCGCAGACCCTGATCGTTACGCTCAGCAATATGCACACTGTGACGTGTTGGTGGTGGGCGCAGGCCCCGCCGGCATCGCCGCTGCGTTGACGGCAGCGCAATCAGGCGCACGTGTGATTCTCTGCGACGAACAAGTCGAATTCGGCGGTTCGCTGCTGTCCGAACGCTCGGCCGTCATCGATGGCGTCTCTGCGAGCGAATGGATTGCTCGATCCATCGAATCGTTGCGGGCCAACCCGCGTGTCCGCGTACTTTCACGCACGACGGCGTTTGGCTACTTTCCGCACAACAACATTGGCCTGTGCGAACGAATCACCGAGCATTTGGCGTCGCCACCGGCGCATTTGCCCCGTGAACGCCTCTGGCAAGTGCGAGCGACGGAAGTCGTCATCGCTGCGGGCGGCATCGAACGCCCACTGATTTTCCCCGGCAATGATCTGCCCGGTGTGATGTTGGCCTCGGCCGCGCGGACCTACGCCAATCGCTATGGTGTTCGCGTCGGTGAGCGCGTTGCTGTCTTGGCGGGTTGTGATGCCGCGTTTGAAGCAGCGTTGGACTTGAGTGCGGCAGGGTCAACGATCGCCGTGATTGCGGACGTCCGCCCTGCAGGATCCGTCGACGGGCCCGGTCTTGCGGCGGCACGCGCCGCGGGCCTGCGCATCCTACCGAATGCGACTGCGCTGGGCGTGACGGGCAAGTTACGCGTAACGGGCGTAAAGCTCGGCATCGTCGGCCAGGATGGCACCGTCGTTGCGGGCGAAACGATCGCCTGCGATGCGCTAGTCACATCGGGTGGCTATACGCCGAGTGTGCATTTGCACTCGCAGTCGCGCGGCAAGTTGAGTTATGACGCTGCGCTTGGCGCGTTTATCCCCTCGACGACCGCAGAGCGCACCCGTTCGGCAGGCTTCAGCCGTGGTGTACAGGGTCTCGCAGCGGCATTGGCCGACGGTGTTGCCGTCGGTGCAGCCGCTGCGACCGCCACGGGCTTTAGCGCAGCGACGCGCGAGTTCAGCGCGCGAGCCGTGGAGTCGGGACTGGCCGGCAGCCCTGGCGCCCTGCCTCAGTTGGCGGCTCCGGTGCCGCCGAAGAAAGCCTTCGTAGACTTTCAGAACGACGTCACCACCCGTGACATCGCGCTGGCGCAGCGCGAAGGCTTCGAGTCGATCGAGCACATCAAGCGCTACACGACAACGGGTATGGCAACCGATCAGGGCAAGACTTCGGGTCTTAATGCGCTGGGTATCGTTGCTGATGCTTCTAATCGAGCGATCGAAAAAGTGGGTCTGACGACCTACCGCATGCCTTACACGCCCGTCACCTTTGGTGTGTTCGCGGGTGCTGCGCGTGGCGATCAATTTGATCCCGTTCGGCGTACCCCGAGCCATGAGTGGGCTGTCGCGCAAGGCGGCGTCTTTGAAGACGTCGGCAACTGGAAACGTACGCGTTACTTCCCGAAGGCCGGTGAAGATATGCACGCCGCGGTCGATCGCGAGTGCGTTGCGGTGCGCACGTCGGTCGGCATGTTTGACGCATCGACGCTCGGCAAGATCGAAGTTGTCGGCAAGGATGCGGCCGAGTTCCTGAATCGGTTCTATGTGAACAACTGGTCGAACCTCGGCGTCAACCGGTCGCGCTACGGCATCCTCTGCCGCGACGATG
>DAINQU010000074.1:0-1737 GCA_036742455.1 Steroidobacteraceae bacterium
CGGATCTCGATTTCCGCCTTCGAGATGTTCTTTTGCAGCGACCGCAGTTGCGCGTCCACGGCTTTGAGTGCCGGGTGAGCGGGCTCGTACTTCAAGCTCAGTTCCGCGCGCTGCAACTCGAGCGTCTGGCGCCCGGTCTCAAGCGATACCGCCCGATCCAACAGCGCTTTAGTCTGTTCGTTGACGTCGAGGATCTGCTCGGTGTTGCGGAACGCATTCAAGCGACTCTCGGCGTCGGTCAATTGCCGACGCATTTCGGGTAAGCGCGCGCGCAAGAACGCGAGGCTCTTCGCGGCCTCTTCCGAGCGATGGCTGACGTTGTGCTCTACGTAGGCATCGACCAGCGCATTCACAAAATCACGGGCGTGCATCGGATCACGATCCGCGAACGTGATCTTGATGACGTTCGAGTTACGGCTTGCCTCGGCGATGGTGATTTCATCGGCCAGCGTCTTGATCCGCGCCCGCGGTTCAAATTTCCGCAACGTGAACCGATTCCCCGGCCGTCCACGCAGTTCCGCGACGGTCAGCTTGACGCCGGCCGCGGCGAACGGCTTACCCACGCGACCGTCACCCAGAACTTCTCCATCGGGCGACAACAGCCGGTAGCGATCTTTTTCCACCACCTCAAGGACGTAGCGCTCGCCGAACGCCCGTTCGGGCACCTCGAGCGAGTCGACCGTCAGCACTTCACCGCCGTAGGCGAGCTGGAACGGCAGGAATGGCTTCACGAGCCCTTCGTCCCCGGTCGGCAGCGTGCGCGCCAAGAACCCTCCGACGAGCGGAATACGCCCGGCGACGCGCACTTCGATGTCGGCGCCGCTGCGACGCATCGCCTCAAGGCGCACGGTGCGGGATTTCAAAATCTCGATCTCGCCCGGCACCAGTGACTGCAGCGCACCGCCGGCGGAGGCATCCAGCAAAGCGCTGATGTCTTTCAAAGCGCCCAGCGACGAGCCTTTTTGCGGCTCCACCTGGACGAGCGCGGTCGCCTCATAAATGGGCGTCTGCAAGAACGTCCACGCAAGACCGAGCGCCATGACGCTCAGGCAAACGCGAACGAACCAGGGCCAGAAGAAGAGCAGGTTGTCGATGAGCTCGGCAAACGACACCGACCCCGGTTCGGACCCGGCGTCGGAGAGTTCGTAGTGAGAGCGCGTCTCAGAAAGCGGCGTGGCCATGGTGCGCGCCTCAGCGTAACGAACGGACCAAGGCGGTCTCGCTCAAGAGGGGGAAGAACTGATTCACGAGTCGCGAGACGCGCGAGACGGCGGTCGGGTTCACGACCACCACATCCCCCGCCTGCACCGGGAAGGCCTGACTCAACAAGAACGACTCCGGCGCTCGTCCGTCGAGGTGATAGACGAGCGGATGACCGTCGGCATCGAGCCGAAGCACGTACATGTGCGCGGTGCTCGCCGCCACCGAGTTCGGGCCGCCGGCATCGGCCAGCGCTTCGGCCAAGGTCACAAGCCCGCGACGCAGGATGTAGGACTTCGGCGCCGTGACTTCGCCCAAGACGTAGATCTTCTCGGACTGGCGATCCGGTACGGTGAGCACGTCGCCGTGCTGCAAGCGCAGGTTCGTGCCCTGCAGGCCCTCGTAATAGAGCCGGTCGAGATCCAAGGTCACGGTGTGACCATTACGGGTCAGCCGCACTTCGGTCAGGTCCGAGTCCTGCAACGCCCCGCCCGTTTGCGCGAGTGCGTCGGTCACGTAGGTCGGCACGCTCGTGAT
>DAINQU010000075.1:0-1495 GCA_036742455.1 Steroidobacteraceae bacterium
CTGCGTATCAGTGCAATCGGTGCCTCCAAGCACCCGAGCGTCGTCTCGCTCGCCGCCTATCGGGCCGGCGAGCGCCTGACCGACGAGCGGCTCGGTAAATCCTTTGATCACACCGAGCGCGCCGACGTCGTGCACCGCGACGTGCTGCTGCCTACCCGCGCCGCGGGCGCGGACTGGGCGCTCGATCGGCAGACGCTTTGGAATGCGGCACAGCGCACCGACCCCGGCAAACGCAGTCGTTACGCCGTCGAGTGGATGGTCACCCTCCCCCACGAACTCTCCGCCGAGGCACGGATCGCGTTAAGCCGTCGCTACGCGACCGCCCTCGCCGAGCGCTACGGCGGTGCGGTGGACCTCGCAGTGCACGCACCGCGGCCCGAGGGCGATGCGCGCAATCATCACGCGCACCTCGTGGTGAGCGCGCGCCAGGTCGAGCCCGTCGGGTTCGGTGCGCGCATCGACTACGTGCGCCCTTGGAAAGACTTGCAGGCCGAGGGCAAACCGAGCGTCCCGAAGCAGATGACCGAGTGGCGGTTGCGCTGGGTCGAGTACACGAACGAAGCGCTCGCCGCGGCCGGTCAGACCGAGCGCCTCTCGGCCGAACGCCAAGACGCGTTTGGGCTCACGTTGCCCACCAAACCCGGCTGGAGTCGCGCGGTCGAAGGCGTGATCCGCGCCGGTCACGAAAGCCCGGTCGTGACCGCCGAGCTCAACCGCTACGCGATCGAGTTGAAGCGCCGCGAGTTGGACCTCAAAGCCATCGCGATCGAACAGGAGTACCAGCGACTGCTGGCGCAACGCGAAGCCGATGCCGAGCGCACGCGACAAGCGGCCGCGGCGACGCCGACGGCAATCACCACCGTGACGGCGGCGGGCCCCCAGACGACCCCGGCGCCCGCGCACGCGCCGACCCCCGACGCGGAGAAAGCACCACCGCCCGACGACGGCGAGCCGACTGATTTTGCGGGTTGGGTGCGTTGGCGCAACAGCCAACGTTACGACCCGGACGCCGAAGCGCGGGCCGGACGGGAAGCGTGGCTTGCGTACCGTGCGGCGCAGCGCGAGCCTGCGGCAGCGTCGGCCGACACGGCCGCGGTCGGTACCGAACGGGCCGAGGCCGATCAGGATCTCGGCCTGTGAGCGGTCGTCAGGGTGAGGCAGAAGCTGGCGCGGCGACGAGACTCAAGAGCGCGATGGCGATGGGTACGGCCGGCGGTGACTGGGTGGACGGAGACACGCGCTTCAGCGTCAGGCGTAAGCCCTCCGCGGTGACCGTCATGTGCCCCCAGCGATCGAACGACACCGTCATCGGCACGGACGTCGCATCGGCCTCGCCGAACAAGGTACCCAACGGCACCTGCAGCTCGTTGTGATTGAGGGGATGCGGCACCGTGACGGTTTGACCGGCGTAACGCGCCCGCACGGCGAGCGACTCGGGCGTGAGGATCCACAGGTCGTTGAGAAAGCCGTACGGCGGGACGCCTTCGGGCTCGGC
>DAINQU010000076.1:0-1493 GCA_036742455.1 Steroidobacteraceae bacterium
AATCCTATGGGTTGGCACGAGACGTGGCGTATGGCCATCTTCCCCAGTTTTCGTGTGGAGGCGCCCAGCCAGCATCCGAGTTTTTGCCCGAGGCGTACCGTACGCAGGCAGAGCGCGTGGTCCGCGAACGACTCGCAGCCGCGGGCTTCCGTCTGGCGGCGGTGCTGCGCGAGACGCTCTAGGCGGGTTCGCGTAGCAGCGCCGGATCCACCCACGCGCGGTTGAGCATGGCGCCGAAATGCAGGTGAGGGCCCGTCGCCCGGCCCGTCGCGCCGACGTCGCCGAGGATGGTGCCGGTCTGGACGGTATCGCCCGTGTGCACGCGGATCCTCGAGAGATGGCAGTACATGGTCAGAAAGCCGCTGCCGTGATCGACGATCACCGTTTGGCCGTTGAAGAAATAATCGCCCGTATCGACGACCGTCCCGCCGAGCGGCGCGCGGACGGAGAGTCCCTGTGCGGCGGCGATGTCCATGCCGGTATGCGGGTTGCGGGCCTGACCGTTCAAGACACGTCGCGATCCGAACGACTGGGCGCGGACGCCGGCGACGGGTGATGCGAGTCTCAGGGTGTTCGGTGGCGCATCCGTGTGCGTCGCGAAAACCCCATCGAGATGGTGCTTCTCGTCTGCGTAGCGTGTCGCATCGTTCGCCGACAGATCGACGTGTTTGGGAGAGACTTTGAGCGCCTGACGGGGATAGTTGTGCGCAGCGACATTGACCGCGAGGGTGCGTGACCCCGCTCCGCCCGCAACGACCAGACGAACGATACCCGGCGGGGTGGCGAGCGGGACTCCGACGACGGCGTGGTAGTGCCCCGCGTCCGGAAGAACAAGCACCGCAGTGCCGTCCAGCGTGACGTGAGGCGGCGCCTCGGTCACGGGCCCGAGATCGACGATGGCGATGCCGCCCGGTACGGGCCGGGCGTCCGGCAGGACCGCGCCGCTTGCTCGTGTGGCCAGCGCAAACGCCAGAACGAAGACGATCACCGATGCTCGAGTCATCGGCACATCGTAGCGGTCCGGTCGACGACTGGCGAGGCGGGCTCTTGCAACGCGCTGCTTCCGGACCGATCCTTGCAGGCATCATCAGCATCGCGACGGAGTTTCCATGTCCGACCACGACACGCCCCTCGGTGCCCACTGCGGCATTCTGACGCCCGAACAACAGCGTGTGCTGCGGGAGCACGGCACCGAGCCGCCGCGCTCAAGCCCGCTCGACAAGGAATACCGCGAGGGGATTTATCGCTGCATCGGCTGCGATACGCCGCTCTTCGAGTCGACCACCAAGTTCGACAGTGGCACCGGTTGGCCGAGCTTCTTCTCGCCATTGCCGGCGGCGATCGGCACGTCGCTCGATTCGAGTTACGGAATGCGCCGCACGGAGGTGCATTGCGCGACCTGTCAGGGTCATCTGGGTCACGTGTTTCCCGACGGGCCTCCGCCGCGAGGACGGCGCGGCAATCGACGCGGCCTCATAAGCCCGTGCCGCAAC
>DAINQU010000077.1:0-1350 GCA_036742455.1 Steroidobacteraceae bacterium
TGCACGAGCGCGGCCGGTCCGCTGCCCTGGTGCGAACGGACGCGCTTCGGGATCTGGTCGGTGACCAAGGCCTTTGCCAATGAGGTCGCGCTGCTGCACCTCGCGCAAAAGTACGGCCCGTCAGTGTTCACGCTCAAGATCCGCGACTACGTCCCTGAGGTGGCGGCCGTGAAGGCATGGGAGAACGTGCGCTTCGACGACTGCATCAACATGGCGACCGGTCTGGGCAATGGCAGCCCCGTGCGCGAACCCAACGACGCGAGCGACGGCTACATCGACGAGACCTATAACGAATGGGCCGACGCACCCTCCCGCGCCGACAAGCTCTCAGCGCTCATTCGTATCGCCAAGGTCTACCCGTGGCGCTCCGGTGAGGTCACCCGTTATCGCGACCAGGACATGTTCCTCCTCGGCGAGGCGATGGACCGGTTCCTAAAGAGCAAGGAGGGCCCTTCGGCCGACCTGTGGTCGATGATGGAGCGCGAGGTCTATCGCCCGATCGGGATCCACCACGCACCGATCAACCACACGATCGAACCGGACGGCAGCCGCGGGTTGGCGATGACCGCGTACGGTTACTACGCGACCCTCGATGACCTCGTCAAAGTCGCGCGGCTTTACCACGCGCGCGGCCAGCACCATGGCCGACAGCTACTGTACGCGCCGCGCATTGACGAACTTCGAGCCGGCACGGCGCCGCGGGGACTACCGACCGGCGTGCACACACCGGCCGGTGAGACGACCTATTTCAATGCGTTCTGGGAGATGCGCTATGACGCGACCGAGGGCTGTCATCTCTACATCCCGCAGATGGAGGGTTGGGGCGAAAATTTAGTAGGGTTATTCCCGGGGGGGCTCACCGGCGTGCGGATTGCCCACAACCCGTCGGGTGACACATCGGCCGAAGGCGACCCGCTCGCCATGGTCCGGGTGGCCAACCGGCTAGTGCGGTTCTGTGAGTGAGGTAACGCCACCCTAGATTACGCCGGCGTCAGCGCCGCCAGGATCTGCCTGTCCCTACATATCAACTTCGCCAAGTGGAACTCCGCAGTTGGAAAATTCCGACTCGCAGGCACCCACTTTTGTGGGGAGATTACCAGCCAAGCACGTTCCGTTGGCGCGTCCCTTCACCTAACAGATTTTAATCGCGGACAGATGTGCGGGCTCGAATTTAATTCGCTTCACTCTTCGGTCACATAAATCGCGGTGCCGGTGGCAGATTTGATAAACACGTTACCGGCTAAACCAAATCCGGTGCCGAATGCACTGTGTCCAGTCGCCGTCGATGAACCAAAGTAAGCGTCCGGCGAACTCATCTACCGCGTTGTATGCCTGAGATCGGACACTGCC